>NZ_JAEBEI010000010.1:0-295697 GCF_046548775.1 Amycolatopsis sp. cmx-4-61
CCCAGGAGGCCGCCATCGCCGGCTACCTGCGCTGGCGCAACCGCCACAGCCACCCCAAACGCCACTTCGCCGTCAACTCCAAGATCCGCCGACCGGATTACCTACCCAACGTTGCTTGATGCGGCACTAGTACTGGCCCCCAGCACCGGCCCCCAGCACTGGCCCCTAGAACTTCCGCAGGTCGGCGGCCGCTTCCGGATACCGCAGCGCGAGGTCCGCGGCGGCCGCGAACTCCACGCAGTCGTCGGTGTAGGGCGGCACGACGACCGTCCCCAGCAGGCTCCACGCCCCGAGCGTGACCGTGGCCTGCCACGTCCCGGCGGGCACCACGACCTGCGGGCGTTCCCCGGCGGCGACGTCGGTCCCGAGGACCGGCCGCTCGACCGAGCCGTCCGGGTGCAGCAGCAGCATGGCGGCGGGCGCGCCGGCGTGGTGGGCGTAGACCTCGACCCGGTCCAGGCGGTGCGGCGCGGAGCGTTCGGGCGCGACGAGCAGGTAGTAGATCGCGGACCCGTCGGCCGCGCGCCAGCTCTGCGCCCACTGCCCGCCTTCCACGGGCAACGGCTGAAGTCCCAGGTGGGTGACGAAATCCGACGGCTGCGGCATGTCCTCCATCCTGCCGCAGGCAGGCCCAGTAGCCTGCAAGCTCGAACTGGTGTTCGCGGCGGGAAGGAATGCGGGTGCGCGTGCTCGGGGTCGACCCCGGTCTGACCAGGTGCGGCCTGGGGGTGGTCGACGGCGGCAAGGGCCGGGCCGTCCGCTGCGTCGCCGTCGACGTCGTGCGGACGCCGGCGGACGCCGACCTGGCGCACCGCCTGCTCGGCATCTCCGACGAGGTCGAGCGGTGGCTGGACCGGTACAAACCGCAGGCCGTCGCCGTCGAACGGGTCTTCGCCCAGCACAACGTCCGGACCGCGATGGGGACCGCGCAGGCCGGCGGCGTGGTCGCGCTCGCCGCCGCCCGCCGGGGCCTGCCCGTCGTGTTCCACACCCCGAGCGAGGTCAAGGCCGCCGTCAGCGGATCGGGCCGGGCCGACAAGGCCCAGGTCACCGCCATGGTGATGCGCCTGCTCAACCTCGAGGTCGCCCCCCACCCGGCCGACGCCGCGGACGCCCTCGCGCTGGCCATCTGCCACCTCTGGCGGGAGCCGATGCGGGCCCGGCTCGCCGAAGCCGAAGCCCGCGCGGCCGAAATGGCCCGCACGCACAAGGCCCGCCTGGCCGCGGCCGCCAAACAAGCGAAGAACCCGGGAGCAGCACGATGATCTCGTCGGTACGCGGAGAAGTCCTGTCGGTCGGCCTCGACCACGTGGTGGTCGAGGTCGGCGGGGTCGGCTTCGCCGTGCAGGCCACCCCGGCGACGCTGGCGACCCTGCGCCGCGGTGAAGAGGTCCGCCTGCACACGGCGCTGATCGTGCGCGAGGACTCGCTGACGCTGTTCGGCTTCGCCGACGCCGACGCGCGCGAGCTGTTCGGGCTGCTGCAGACGGTGTCCGGCATCGGGCCGCGGCTGGCGCTGGCCACCCTCGCCGTGCTGGACCCCGACAAGCTGCGGGCCGCGCTGGTCGAAGGCAACATCACCGTGCTCACCACGGTCCCCGGCATCGGCCGCAAGGGCGCCGAACGGCTCACGCTCGAGCTGCGCGACAAGGTCACCGCGCTCGGTGGCACGGGCGACGCGCCCGCCGTCACCGCTCCCGGCGCCCTTCGCGCCGAGGTCGTCGAGGCGCTGGCCGGGCTCGGCTTCCCGGCCAAGCAGGCCGAGCAGGCCGTCGACAAGGTGCTCGCCGACGGTGACGGCCACACGACCGCCGGCGTCCTGCGCGCCGCACTGACCACCCTCGGCCGGAAGCGGTAGACCGGCCGTGGAGTATGAAGCCGTGGAAGAGGACGACGCCCTTTCGGCGTGGGCCCAGACCGGCGACCGCGACGTCGAGGGCACCCTGCGGCCCCGCAAGCTCGACGAGTTCGTCGGCCAGCCGCGCGTGCGCGAGCAGCTGGAACTGGTGCTGGAGAGCGCGCGCCGCCGCGGCGTGCCGCCCGACCACGTCCTGCTGTCCGGGCCGCCCGGGCTGGGCAAGACGTCGATGGCGATGATCGTCGCCGCCGAGCTGGGCGCGGCCATCCGCATCACCTCCGGCCCGGCGCTCGAACGGGCCGGCGACCTCGCCGCGATGCTGTCCAACCTGGCACCCGGCGACGTGCTGTTCATCGACGAGATCCACCGGATCGCCCGCCCCGCCGAGGAGATGCTCTACCTGGCGATGGAGGACTTCCGGGTCGACGTCGTCGTCGGCAAGGGCCCGGGCGCCACCAGCATCCCGCTGGAGATCGCGCCGTTCACGCTGGTCGGCGCGACCACCCGGTCCGGCTCGCTGACCGGCCCGCTGCGCGACCGGTTCGGCTTCACCGGGCAGATGGAGTTCTACACCGACACCGAGCTGGAACTGGTCGTCCGCCGGGCCGCGACGATCCTCGACATCCCGATCGACCGCGACGGCTGCGCCGAGATCGCCGGCCGCTCGCGGGGCACGCCCCGGATCGCGAACCGGCTGCTGCGGCGCGTCCGCGACTACGCCGAGGTCCGCGCGGACGGCAAGGTGACCCGCGACATCGCCCGCGCCGCGTTGGCCGTCTACGACGTCGACGAGCTGGGGCTCGACCGCCTCGACCGGGCCGTCCTCACCGCGCTGACCAAGTCGTTCGGGGGCGGACCGGTGGGCATTTCGACGCTCGCGGTGGCCGTGGGGGAGGAGGCGACCACCGTGGAAGAGGTGTGCGAGCCCTACCTCGTCCGCGCCGGTATGCTCGCCCGCACCCCGCGGGGCCGCGTCGCGACCGCGACCGCGTGGGCACACCTCGGCTTGGTGCCGCCCGCGGACCTCCCGGGGCGCCCGGACCAGGGCGGGCCCTCGCTGTTCGAGCAGGACTGAGCGGCCCGAACGGGCGGGTGGGTGTCGGCGTCCGCGCTGGTACCTGGCACACTTGACCGGAGCACATACCCAAGAACCGGACATTTCGGCTGGGCCCGGTGTCCGTCGAACGGAGAATCATGCAAAGTCTATTGCTGCCCCTGCTGCTGGTGCTCGTCCTCGCCGTGCCGCTGGTGATGAGCACGCGCAAGCAGAAGAAGCAGCAGGCGGCGCAGCAGGAACTGCAGAGCAGCCTGGCGCCCGGTGACCGCGTGATGACCACCTCGGGTCTCTACGGCACCGTCGCCGACGCTTCCGGCGACAACACGATCGACATCGAGATCGCGCCCGGTGTCGTCACCACCTGGCTGCGCCTGGCCGTCCGCGAGAAGGTCGAGCCGGTCGTCGAGACCGAGGAAGACTCCGCCGTCGAGGTCGACGAGACCCCCGTCGAGGAGCCGGCCGTCATCGAGTCCTCCGCCGCGGTCAAGACCGAGGAGCCGCCGACCACCGCGCAGGTGGCGCCGCCGCTGGAGCACGGCAAGAAGTAACTTTCGCGGCACTCCTGGGCCGGGCGGGAATCCCGACGAAAGTCGGTACGGCCTCGCACGCCGGGCTCACGCAGCACCGAGTAGTGTCTCGGTGCTGCGTGCGTGTCCGCCGTCATACCCGCGCCCGGGAGTGAATCGCACACAGTCCCTCCCGGTAACCCTCCGGGCGGGCACCGCAACGTTGGGGTCCACCCCGTCCGAGGAGACCGAAGCACCGTGGCAGCTTCAGCCGGGCATCTCCGCCCGGGACGTTATCTCGCCCTGTTCGCCCTGATCGTGGTCGTCCTGTACGCGCTGGTGTTCCTCACCGGCAACCACAAGCCGGCCCCGAAGCTGGGCATCGACCTGCAGGGCGGCACCCGGGTCACGCTCACCGCCCGCACCCCCGACGGCGGCCAGCCGACGCGGGAGTCCCTGAACCAGGCGCGCCAGATCATCGAACGGCGCGTCAACGGGATCGGCGTCAGCGGCACCGAAGTCCTCCTCGACGGCAACAACGTCGTCATCACGGTTCCCGGCGAGCAGGGCGACCAGGCGAAGAACCTGGGCAAGACCGCGAAGCTGGGCTTCCGGAAGGTGGTCTCCAGCGCCACCCAGCCGGTGGCGCCGCCGCAGACCGCGCCGCCCGCCACGAACGCGCCGGCGACGGGCGCCCCGAGCTCGGGCGCGCCGAAGAGCTCGACCTCGCCGTCGGCCGGCGCGCCGTCGGCCACCTCCGCTGCCCCGACCACCAAGTCCGGTGGCGGTGGCGCGCCGGGCGCCGCGCCCGCGCAGCAGCAGAGCACCACGCCGGCCGCGCCGAGCAGCAGCACCCCGCCCCCGCCCGCGGCCACCCCGGCGCCGGCCCCCTCGGACGGGTCGGTCGACGCGCAGACCGCGCAGCAGATCCAGGCCGCCAAGGCGGTCCGCCAGAACCCGCAGCTGATCGGCGCCGACGGCCAGCCGAACCAGGAGCTCGTCGCGAAGGCGATGGCGACGCTGACCTGCGCGCCGAACGCCAAGGACGCCCTCGAAGGCAACGACGACCCGAAGCTGCCGCTGGTCGCCTGCGGTGACCACAACACGTACAAGTACCTGCTGGAGCCGGAGTTCCTGCCGGGCACCGAGATCGCCGACGCGAACTCGACCTACAACACGCAGAACGGCCAGTGGGTGGTGAACCTCAGCTTCAAGAGCGAGGGCACCAAGATCTGGGCCGACTTCACGTCGAAGAACGTCAACCAGCAGGCCGCGTTCGTGCTCGACACGCAGGTCGTGTCCGCGCCGAACATCCAGGTGGCCATCCTCGACGGCAACACCCAGATCACCGGCAAGTTCACCCAGGCCGAGGCGAAGGACCTCTCGGACATCCTCAAGTACGGCTCGCTGCCGCTGTCGTTCTCCTCTTCGGACGCGACCACGGTGTCGGCCACGCTCGGCCTCGCCTCGCTGCAGGCCGGCCTGATCGCCGGCGGCATCGGCCTGCTGGTGGTCTTCGTCTACTGCCTGTTCTACTACCGGCTGCTCGGCGTGCTCACCATCCTGTCGCTGGCCCTGTCCGGCGCGCTGGTGTTCGCGGTGCTGGTGCTGCTCGGCCGCTGGATCGGCTACACGCTGGACCTCGCGGGCATCGCCGGCCTGATCATCGCCATCGGGATCACGGCGGACTCGTTCGTCATCTACTTCGAACGGCTCAAGGACGAGATCCGGGAGGGCCGGACGTTCCGGTCCGCGGTGCCGCGCGGCTGGGTCCGCGCCCGGCGCACCATCCTGGCCTCGGACGCGGTGAGCTTCCTGGCCGCGGCGATCCTGTACGTCATCGCGGTCGGCGACGTCCAGGGCTTCGCGTTCACCCTCGGCATGTCCACGGTGCTCGACCTGGTGGTCGTGTACCTGGTGACGCACCCGCTGGTGGCCATCGTGTCCACGTCCAAGAACGCGTTCCTGTCCAATCCGAGGCACCTCGGCCTCGGCGCCGTGCAGCAAGTGGGTTCGCAGCGTAAGAAGTCGACCGCGGTCGGCCGCGCGAACGTGAAGGAGGCCTGACATGGGGGTCGAAGAACTGGGCACGGACGCGGAGGGCAACGCCAAGGTGGCGGCGAAGCCCGGCAAGCGGGAAAGCGTCTTCCACCGGCTCTACGTGGGCACGGGCGCGTTCGACGTCGTCGGCAAGCGCAGGCGCTGGTACATCTTCTTCGCGGCGCTGGTGCTGGTGTGCCTCGCCTCGATGATCTTCCGCGGCTTCAACCTCGGCATCGAGTTCGAGGGCGGCACGCAGATCCAGATGCCCGCCGACGGCGTCCACGGCGTGATCACCGAGCAGCAGGCGAAGGACTCCTTCGAGAAGGCGCTGGGCCGCCCGGCGGCCGAGGCGCAGAAGGTCGGCACGGGCAACGCGGCGACCATCCAGATCCGCACCGACACGCTGAACGCGGCCGACGTCGCGAAGCTGAAGCAGGGCCTGTTCCAGGACCTGGGCCCGAAGGGCACCAACGGCCAGCCCAGCGTCCAGGCCATCAGCGACAGCGCGGTGAGCGCGTCGTGGGGCGGGGAGATTTCCCAGAAGGCGCTGATCGCTCTCGCGGTGTTCCTCGTCGCGGTGGTCATCTTCCTGGCGATCTACTTCGACCTGCGGATGGCCACGGCCGCGCTGATCTCGCTGCTGCACGACATCCTGGTCACCGCGGGTGTGTACTCGCTGGTCGGCTTCGAGGTCACCCCGGCGACCGTGATCGGCCTGCTGACCATCCTCGGGTTCTCGCTGTACGACACGGTGGTGGTGTTCGACAAGGTCCGCGAGAACACGCGCGGCCTGCTCGGCCTGACCCGCCGCACCTACGGCGAAGCGGCGAACCTCGCGCTGAACCAGACCCTGATGCGGTCGTTCAACACGGCGTTCATCGCGCTGCTGCCGATCCTCGGCCTGCTGATCGTCGGGTACGTGCTGCTCGGCTCGGGCACGCTGCAGGACCTGGCGCTGGTCCAGCTCACCGGTACCCTCGTCGGCGTCCTGTCGTCGGTCGCACTGGCGACGCCGCTGCTGGTCGACTTCAAGATGCGCGACCCGAAGTACAAGCAGCAGGCCGAGCGCGTCCGCCAGCGTCGCGCGGGCCAGGAACGCAGGGCGGCGGCGGGCGAGGACTTCGACGCCTCGGACGACGACGCCCTGGCGAAGGAACTGCGCAAGGAGAAGGCGTACGCGGCCGCCGCCAGCGTCCCCGCCCGGATCCAGAAGCAGCGCCCGGCCGGGAAGCGGAAGCGCTGACGTGCAGCTCGACGACGCCCTCGGCCTGATCGCCGAGGTGCCGGACTTCCCGGAGCCCGGCGTGCTGTTCCGCGACCTGAGCCCGCTCTTCGCGGACGCGGGTGCGTTCAAAGCGGTGACCGACGCGCTGGCGGGCACCCTCGACCCCGGGGTCGAGGCGCTCGCCGGCGTGGAGGCCCGCGGGTTCCTGCTCGCCGCGGCCGTCGGGTACGCCCGCGGCCTCGGCGTGGTGCTGATCCGCAAGCCGGGCAAGCTGCCGGCCGTGGCGGGCCGGGTCGACTACGCCCTGGAGTACGGCACGGCGACGGTGGAGCTCCCGGCCGGCGTGGTCCGGCCGGGCCAGCGGATCGCGATCCTCGACGACGTCCTGGCCACCGGCGGCACGGTCGCGGCCACCGGCAAGCTCCTCGAGGACGCGGGCGCGGTGGTCGACAGCGTGTCCGTGGTCCTCGAACTGGCCGCCCTCGGCGGCCGTCAGGTCCTCGGCGACCGCAGGATCCACGCCCTCCAGACCTGCTGACAGGTCCGCCGCGGCGGCCCGCCCTCCCGCACCCCACCCGGCCCTCCCGCCACCCCGATCCGTCGTCACGATCCGGCTTCGGGGTGGTGGGCCCACTCGCCGGTGGAGCCGCTGGTGGCGGGGGCCACATCCCCCTGAACGGGCGCACCCGACAGGGCTGCGAGGCGCAACGGCTACCCTGGTGGTCCGAAGGCCGCACGAGCAGCAGGAGGTGCGGGTGAGCCAGGAGCTCGACGCCGCGGTGCCCGCGAAGCAGGGCGCCCAGCAGAACGGGCAGGCGGCGGCACAGCCCGCGCCGCCGAAGCCGAACGGTGCGGCGCCGAACCCGTCCGCGACCCGGCGGGTCCGGGCGCGCCTGGCCCGGCGGATCACCGCGCAGCGCGCCGCCCCGGTCAAGCAGGTCCTCGAGCCACTGGCCGTCATCCACCGCGAGCTCCACCCCAACGCCGACCTCGGCCTGCTCCAGCGCGCCTACGACGTCGCCGAGGAGCTGCACCGCAACCAGCGGCGCAAGTCCGGCGACCCGTACATCACCCACCCCCTCGCCGTCGCCACCATCCTCGCCGAGCTGGGCATGGACACGACCACGCTGGTCGCGGCCCTGCTGCACGACACGGTCGAGGACACCGGCTACGCCGTCGAGAGCCTGAAGGCCGACTTCGGCGACAAGGTCGCCGAGCTCGTCGACGGCGTCACGAAGCTGGACAAGGTGCAGCTCGGCTCGTCCGCCGAGGCCGAGACCATCCGCAAGATGGTCATCGCGATGGCCAAGGACCCCCGGGTGCTGGTCATCAAGCTCGCCGACCGGCTGCACAACATGCGCACCATGCGCTTCCTGCCGCCGGAGAAGCAGGCCCGCAAGGCCCGCGAGACCCTCGAAGTCCTCGCCCCGCTGGCCCACCGGCTCGGCATGGCCACGGTCAAGTGGGAGCTCGAGGACCTCGCGTTCGCCATCCTGCAGCCCAAGAAGTACGACGAGATAGTGCGCCTGGTCGCCGACCGCGCGCCCTCGCGCGACATCTACCTGCGCTCGGTCATCACCGACCTGACCAGCAACCTCGTCTCCTCGCGGATCACCGCGAAGGTCGAGGGCCGGCCGAAGCACTACTACTCGATCCACCAGAAGATGATCGTCCGCGGCCGCGACCTGGACGACATCCACGACCTGGTCGGCGTGCGGATCCTGGTCGAGGACGTCCGCGACTGCTACGCGGCGATGGGTGTCGTGCACGCGCTGTGGCAGCCGGTGCCCGGCCGGTTCAAGGACTACATCGCCCAGCCCCGGTTCGGCGTCTACCAGTCGCTGCACACGACGGTGATCGGCCCGGACGGCAAGCCCCTCGAGGTGCAGATCCGCACCTACGAGATGCACCGCACCGCCGAGTACGGCATCGCCGCGCACTGGCGCTACAAGGAAACCAAGGGCACGCACACCGGCAACGCCGTGGACGTCGACGAAATGGCGTGGATGCGCCAGCTCCTCGACTGGCAGCGGGAAGCGGCGGACCCGGGCGACTTCCTCGAGTCGCTGCGCTACGAGCTGGCCGCGCGCGAGATCTTCGTGTTCACGCCCAAGGGTGACGTCATCACGCTGCCGGTCGACTCGACGCCGGTGGACTTCGCCTACGCCGTGCACACCGAGGTCGGGCACCGCTGCATCGGCGCCCGCGTCAACGGCCGCCTGGTCGCGCTCGAGCGCAAGCTGGAGAACGGCGAAGTCGTCGAGATCTTCACGTCGAAGGCGGAGAACGCCGGCCCGTCGCGCGACTGGCTGCAGTTCGCCGGCTCGCCGAAGGCCCGCGCCAAGATCCGGCAGTGGTTCGCCAAGGAACGCCGCGACGAGGCGATCGAAGGCGGCAAGGAAGCCATCACCAAGGAGATCCGCAAGGTCGGCCTGCCGATCCAGCGGCTGGTCTCCGCCGAATCCATGGGCGCGGTGGCCACCGAGCTGCGCCACGCCGACATCTCGTCGCTGTACGCGGCGGTCGGCGAGGGCCACACGAGCGCGAAGCACGTCGTCCAGCGGCTGGTCGCGCTGATCGGCGGGGTCGACGCGGCGGAGGAGGAGCTCGCCGAGCGCGCGACGCCGTCCACGGTGACCCGCCGGCGCGGCTCCAACGACGTCGGCGTGGTGGTCAAGGGCGCCAGCGACGTCTGGGCGAAGCTCGCCCGCTGCTGCACCCCGGTGCCGGGGGACGAAATCCTCGGCTTCGTCACGCGTGGCGGTGGCGTTTCGGTGCACCGCACCGACTGCACGAACGCCGGTGACCTGCAGTCCCAGCCCGAGCGGCTGGTCGAGGTCGAGTGGGCGCCCTCGGCGTCGTCGGTGTTCCTGGTGGCCATCCAGGTCGAGGCGCTGGACCGGCACCGGCTCCTGTCGGACGTGACCAAGGTGCTGGCCGACGAGAAGGTCAACATCCTCTCGGCGTCGGTGACCACGTCCCGGGACCGGGTCGCGGTCAGCCGCTTCTCGTTCGAGATGGGCGACCCGAAGCACCTCGGCCACGTCCTCAAGGTGGTCCGCGGCGTGGAAGGCGTCTACGACGTCTACCGCGTGACCTCGGCTTCCTGAGGCTGCCACGACCCGTCGAGGGCGACGCCCGCGGCCGCGGCGATCCGGTCGCGGGACGCGAGCAGCCGGGCGCGCAGGGCCGGCAGGTCGAGGCCGAGCAGCCGGCCGTGGCGCTTGACCGCCGTTCCGGCGACGAAGACGCTGTCGACCAGGCCGGGGTGACCGGCGCTGACGACGGTGCCGACGGCGTCGCCCACCGGGAAGACCGCCGGGTCCTCGGCGTCGAGCAGGACCAGGTCGGCGTCCTTGCCGACGGTGATGCTGCCGGTCCGGGCGCCGAGGCCGCAGGCCCGGGCCCCGTCCACGGTGGCGAAGGCGAGGACGTCCCGGGTGGTGAGGGCGCCGCGTTCGGCGGCCAGGACCGTGCGCATGGCCCCGAACATGTCCCCGCCGGCGGACGGGCAGTCGTCGACCGACAGCGAGGGCCGGATCCCGGCGGCCAGCGCCCGGCTGGTGACGAGGGGTGCGAAGCCCATCTTCAGCTCGACGTCGGGGCTGACCGACACCGAACCGCCCGCGTCGGCGAGCATCGCCAGCTGGTCGTCGGAGAGGCCGTTGCCGTGCACGACGGTGGTGCGTTCGTCGAGCAGGCCGCGTTCGTGCATCGCCGCGATCGGCCGGTCGCCGTGCGGCCAGCCGCCGGTGCCGTGGACGTGCATGCTGGTGCGCAACCCGAGTTCCCGCGCCAGCGCGACATCCGCGGCGGTTTCGTCCAGTGTGGACATCACCGGGCCGCGCAGGCCCAGCGCCAGCTCGTCGCCGGGCAGCAGGGCCCGCACCCGCCGGATCTCCGGCGCGATGTCCGGGCCCGCGGCGCCGTAGCAGAAGATCGAGCGGCCGGGCGCGTCGCGCAGGGCCTGGATCGCGGCATCGGCGTTCTCCGGGCGGTCGGCGCGGTGGAACCAGTCGAGCATGGTCGTGACGCCGGAGTTCAGTGCCTCGATCCGGCCCAGCAGGTTGCCGAGGTAGACGTCCTCCGGGCGGTAGTGCGGGCCGAGCGTGCCGTGCACGGCGGCGCGGTACTGGCCGAACGTCCAGTCCGCGCCGAGGCCGCGCAACGCCGTCTGCCAGGTGTGCCGGTGGGTGTCCACGAAGCCGGGCAGGACGATCCTGCCCGCGGCGTCGACGACCTCGGCCCCGGCCACGTCGAGGTCCGGGCCGATCGCGGCGATCCGGCCGTGCTCGATCAGGACGTCGGCGCGGGGGAGCGTGCCGACGGCGGGATCCATGCTGACCACGATGCCGCCGCGCAGGAGTGTGTTCACGGTGTCCTCCCGAGAGTTGATGCGTCAACTCTAGCTTAGACTAGCGTCATGGCGGAGATGAGCCCCGAGGACTGGGCGTTCTGGGACACCTGGATGCGCGCGCAGCGCCTGCTCTTCCGCGAGCTCGACCGGGCCCTGCAACGCGACTGCGGCATCTCGAAGGCCGAGTTCAGCGTGCTGGTGGCGCTGCGGCAGCCGATGCGCGTCGGCGAGCTCGCCGACGCCCTCGGCTGGGAGAAGAGCCGGGTCGCCCACCAGCTGACGCGCATGGAGAAGCGCGGCCTGGTGGCCCGCACCGAGGACGGGGCGAGCGGCCGGCGCACCGGCGTGGAGCTGACCGCCGAAGGCCGCCGGCTCGCCGCGAGCGCGACCCGGGCGCACGGTGCCAATGTCCGCCGGCTCGTCCTCGACCGGCTGACCCCGGAGCAGGCCGCGGCCATCCGGTCGTGGAGCGAGGAGCTGGCCGAGCGGGTCGAACCGGCCTAGAAGAGGGCGGCGACCAGCGCGCCCAGCGACGGCAGGGCCTGAGCCAGTGCGCCGCTGCGGCCCGCGCCGCGCGGGCGGCTGAGCGCGAGCACGTCCGACACGCCGAGGGCCACCCCGGCCAGCAGCATGAACCCGCAGCAGTAGAGCACCAGCGCGCGGCCGGCCTCGACGTGCCCGGTGTGCAGCAGGACCAGCCCGAGCACCGGGCCGGCGGCGAGGAACAGGTTGTAGAAACCGACGTTGAACGACCACAGCCGGGTGGCCGGGAGGTTCGCCGACGGGATCCGGAAGATGCCCTCGTGCACGCCCCGCCGTTCGAAGAGCAGCACTTCCCAGGCGAACGCCAGCAGGTGCACCAGCACCGCCAGCCCGGCGAAGAACTGCGCGACGGCGTTCACGGCACGAGCTCGATCCCGTGGCGCCCGGCGAGCTCCGGGATCCGCTCCGGCGGTGCCTCGTCGACGGCGCGGAAGAACCGGCCCATCCCGTCGGTCAGGCACAGCGCGAGGAACTGCGCCGACGGCGTGTGCACGGTGAACGTGTTGACCGCGCCCGCCGGGATGCTGATCGACGCCCCCGGGCCGAGGTCGTGGAGTTCGCCGTCGACGTAGACGGTGAGGCGGCCGTGCAGCACGTAGAAGGTCTTCGCCCACGGTTCGGTGTGCGGCGGGACGGACGGCCCGCGGGGCGCGTCGACTTCGAAGACCTCGTAGGCGCCGCCGGTGTGTTCCGCGCCGACCTTGACGGTGATCCGCGCGTCGTGCGTGTCGAGTTCCGGGCCTTCGCCCGGAGCGGTGAAGTGAGTCATGCCGACGACGCTAGGAACGCGGCCGGCAGCGGGCCATCCCGGAAATGTGGGATACCCGCTCCGGGCTCGGGCGGCGCATACTGCGTCCATGTGGGACGGCCGGGCGCAGGCGGTGCGGCGGGACGTCGCCGCGCTCGCCACGGCGGGCCTCGGCGTCGCCGAGCTGCACGCCGCCGCCATCGAGCTGGTCGACCGCGTGGTGCCGGCGGAGCTGACCTGCTGGGCGTCGCTCGATCCGGACACCGCGGTGATCAGCTCGATGACCAGCGGCCGGGCCCGCATCCCGGGCGAGTACGAGCCGCTGCTGGCGGCCTACGAGTACGACGGCGCCCAGCCCTGCACCTTCGCCGAGCTGGCGCGGCGGCCGGTGCCGGCGGCGCGCCTGACCGACCTGCCCCACCGGGTCGCCGAGCGCAGCGGCCGGCTCAACGAGGTCTGGCGGCCGCTGGGCCTGGGCCACGAACTGCGCGTGGTGTTCCGGGTCGACGGCACGTCGTGGGGCGCGGCCGGCCTGGTGCGGCGCGGCGAGTTCAGCGACCGCGAGGTCGAGTTCCTGACGTCGGTCGCCCCGGCGCTGGCGACGGCGACCCGGGTGGCGGCACGCACCCGCGGGACGGGGCAGCGGGCGGAACCGGCGATCGTCGTGGTCGGCCCGGACGGCAGGCAGCGCGCGGCCACCGCGGCGGCCGAAGCCTGGCGCGCCGAACTCGACGAAATCGCCCCGGGCCGGTTCGCCGTGCTGCTGCGCGCGGTTGTGACCGGCGCCCGCGCGGCCGCGACGGGGACGTTCCGCGCCCGCGTCCGCGACGCCCACGGCGGGTGGATCGTGCTGCACGCGAGCCGGCTGGTGGCGGGGGAGGGCGACGGCGAAACGGTCGTGACCGTCGACCGCGCCTCGGGTGCCGAACTGCTGGGCGTGCTGCTCGCCGCCTACGGCCTGACCGCCCGGGAGCGCGACGTCTGCCGCGAGGTGCTGGCCGGACTGTCCACAACGGACATCGCGGCCCGGCTGGCGATCTCCGCGCACACGGTGCAGGACCACCTCAAGTCGGTGTTCGGCAAGGTGGGTGTCCGCAGCCGTGGGGAACTGACCGCGCGGCTGCTTTCCTGACCCTTTCCCGGTGTTCAGGCCTGTCAGGGGGAAACCCGGGCTACAGGAACTCCCGCAGCAGGGCGTTGACCTCCTCCGGCCGTTCCATCGACGGCAGGTGCCCGGTGTCGGCCAGCTCCACGAGTTCGGCCCGCGGCAACGACTCCGCCAGGTGCTCCGAGAGCTCCACCAGCCCCCGTGCGTCCGACGCCCCGATCACCACCAGGGCCGGTGTGGTGATCTCGGCGAGCCGGTGCCGGGTGTCCGGGACGCGCTCCGTCCACTGTGGAGCCGTCCAGTCGTGCCGGTACACCTGCTCGCACATTTCCCGGACCAGCGCGACCATTTCGGCCGGCAGCACGGAAACGTCGCGTCCGCGGCCGGCGACCAGGTACCGGATGTTTGCCTCCGCCATGGCCCGCACGTCCGCCGGATCGACGTCGCCTTCGCGGGCCTGGTAGCGGGCGAGGCGGTCCGCCGGCAGGATCTCCGCCGTCAGCTTCGCGATGTCCGCCTGCATGTGGTCCGGCCAGGCGTGTCCGGTGAGACCCGAACCGAGCAGGACCAGCCGGGTGATCCGCTCCGGCGCGGCGAGGGCGGCGTCCAGCGCGCACGCCCCGCCCATCGACGCCCCGACGAGGGCGGCCTGCTCGATCCCCCGGGCGTCGAGCAGGGCCAGCAGGTCCTCGTAGTGCGCGTGTTCGCCGGTTTCGCCGCGGGTCTCCCCGAAACCGCGGCGGTCGTAGCGGATCACCCGGTGGCCGGCGGCGAGCTCGGTGAACTGCGCGTCCCACATCCGGCGGTCGCCGAGCGCGGCGTGCAGCAGCACGACCGCGGGCCCCTCTCCCGCTTCGTCGTAGCCGAACGCCGTCCCGTCCACTTCGATCGCCGCCATGGTCCCAAGCTAGCCACCCGACCGCGTCACACACCGCGGGTTTCGCTGAGGGCGAGCGTTAAAGTGCCGTTCATGACCGACGGATTCGACCTGACCCGCGACGGCGAAGTCGCGCGCCTGACGCTGACCCGGCCGGAGAAGATGAACGCCATCACCTACGGCATGTGGGCGGCGATCCCGGACGTCGTCGCCGAAGTGGAGGCCGATCCGGCGCTGAAGGTCCTGGTCGTCGCCGGTGCGGGCCGGCACTTCTCCGCGGGCGCCGACATCAGCGAGTTCGGGGAACTGCGCACCACCGCGGAAGGCGCGGCGAGCTACGACAAGGCCGTCGAAGGCGCGGTCGCCGCCCTCACCGCGCTGCGGAAGCCGTCGGTCGCGATGATCCGGGGCAACTGCATCGGCGGCGGCTGCCAGGTTTCGGTCGCCTGCGACTTCCGGTTCGCCGCCGAGGGCGCGCGGTTCGGCATCACCCCGGCGAAGCTCGGCATCGTCTACCACTTCGACTCGACGCGCCAGCTCGTCTCGCTCGTCGGTCCGGCGCACGCCAAGTACTTCCTGCTCTCCGGCGAGCTGATCAGCGCCGCCCGCGCCCGGGAAATCGGCCTGCTCAACGACGTCTTCCCGGCCGATGACCTCGAGGCTTCGACGCTGGCGTTCGCGCGGACGCTGTGCTCGCGCTCCCAGGCGTCGATCCGCGGGATGAACCGGATCATCGAAAAGATCGTCGCCGGGCAGGAAGCCCCGGACGCCGAGGTCGAGCAGATCCGCTCGGAAGCCTTGCACGGCGAGGACTACGCCGAAGGCGTCGCCGCGTTCCTCGAGCGGCGCCCGCCGCGGTTCACCTTCCGCTGACCTCAGCCGTCCAGGTAGGCGTGGAAGTGCTCGGCGACGACGTCGGTGACGCCGGCCGGGTCGAGCTTGCCGTCGATCTCGATGACGCGGATGCCGAGCTCCCGCGCCGCCCGCACGGCGTGGGCGGCGAGCATCCGGTCGCGCGTCAACCGGGTGCGCTGCACCGGGATCGCGGGTGCGTCCGGCCGGTGCCGGAGCTGGTGCTGGCGGAACAGCTCGGTCGGCACGAGCACCACCATGCGATCGGGGGAGTCCACCAGCGGCGCGACCAGTTCCGGCCGCAGCCCGCGGCCTTCGGCGACGATCGGCCGGGGTGAGGTCAGCGCGCGGAGGTCGTCGACGGCGCAGCGGAAGCGGGTGTCGAATTCGGCCATCAGCGCGGTCAGCTGGTCCTCCGCCGGGAGGTCGTCCGGCAGCGGGTTGCCGGGCCGCGCCCGGTCGTCGTGGTGGTAGGTCGTCAGGCCGTGCCGCTCGGCCAGCAGCCGCGCGACGGTGGACTTCCCGGTCCACGCCGCGCCGCCGATCCACAGCGCCTTCCGGAGGGTGCCGAACGGATCCCAGGTCATGAGACGACTATCGCGGGCCCGGCGGTCCGCTGGCCAGTGTTCCGGCGCCGGTTGATCCGTTCAGCGCACTGTGACCCGGCGCGCACGCCGCGGGGTCAGGACTGCTCGCCTTCGCCGTCGACGACGAGCACGGTGGAGCTGTCCGCGAACTCGGGCCGGCCGCCGATCCGGAAGTGGAAGCGCGAGCCCGGCCCGACCGCGGCGATCACCTGGGTCTCGGCCGTGTCGAGCACGATGATCGCCAGCTCGGTGGTGATCGGCTCCGGCCGGAACACGACGTCCGGCCGCGGTTCGGGGACCACGATCGGCAGCGGCAGGGTGCCGCTGACCGAGCCGGAGCCGAAGTCCTCGTCCTCGCGCGCGGGCGGTTCGAACGGCGCCGGCGGGAGCAGCTGCGGGCGCCGGCGCCACCAGAGCCCGGCGAGCAGGCCGGTCAGCAGGCCACCGGTGCCGCTGACGGCCGACGCCAGCCCGGCACCGAGCCCGGACGGCTCGGCGGCCGGAGCGGGCCGGGCGGCCGGGGTGACGGGCGGGGTCGCCGGCAGCGGGCCGAACTGCACGCCCGGCTGCGGCGCGGCGTCCTCGGGCAGCTGGAGCACCTGACCGGGCTCGATCGACGTCGGATCGGTGAACGGCGTGCCGTCCGGCCGCGGCCGGCCCCGGTTGAGGTCGAAGATCTCCGGGAAGCGCCGCCCGTCGCCGAGCGCGCGTTCGGCGATCTTGAACAGCGTGATGTCGTCGGGGTTGTCGGCGTGCGGCACGATGAAGTACTTCACCGGCGGCGGCGGGGGATCGGCCTGCGCGAGCGCGGGAGCCCCGGCGAGCACGGCGAAGAGGACACCGGCGCAGCCGGCCTGGCCGGCCCGCCCGAGGACGCGGCGGACCGCGCGAACCCGGTTTTCGACCATCGTCGGCACCTCTCCCCGGCGACCCCGTTGGGTCTGGCGGTGTTGCCCTCTACACGGGGCGGGTGCGGCCGGGGTTCAGATCTTGTCCCGGGAGAACGCGCGAAACCGCCCGTTCCGGACGTCCGGAACGGGCGGTTTCGCGGGGCTGGGGCTACGAGACGGTGACGCCCGTGAACTTCACCTGCTTGGTCGGCGCACCGGTGCCGTCCTGCGGGTTCGGGTTCGCGATACCCGCCTTCGCCACCGCGTCGAGCACCTTCAGGCCCTCGTCGCTGATGCTGCCGAACACCGAGTAGTCCGCCGGGAGGCCGTCGGCGTTGCCGTAGACCATGAAGAACTGGCTGCCGCCGGAGTTCGGGGCCTGCGTCTTCGCCATGGCGAGGATGCCGCGGCCGTACTTGATCTCCGGGAACGCCTCGTCCGGCATCGTGTAGCCCGGGCCGCCCTGACCGTCCTGGGTCGGGTCGCCGGTGGCCGACGGGTCACCGCACTGCAGCATCTGCAGGCCCTCGGTGCCGAGCCGGTGGCACATGGTGCCGTTGTAGAAGTTCTGCTTGGCCAGGCTGACGAAGCTCTGCACCGCGCAGGGGGCGAGCGCCCGGTCGAGCGTCAGCGGGATGTCGCCCGCGGTGCTCTTGAGCGTCACGTTCACCGTGCCGGTCGACGGGACGTTCTTGCCGTCGGGCAGGTTCACCTTCTTCGGTGCCTTGCCCGTCGCGTCGGCCTTGAAGTCGCACGTCGTCGGATTCGGCAGCGGCGTCGCCCGCTTCGGCAGCGCAGTGCGCTGCGTCGGGATCTGGACCTCGGTCGACGGCGGGGCGGCCGAGGACGACGCGGCGGTGTCGGTGCTGTCGCCGCTGTTCGCGCTCACGATCCACACCACGACACCGGCGACGACGAGGACGGCCACGCCGACCACTCCAGCCCCGATCATCCGGCGTCGCTTCTGCTGCTCCAATCGGCGCTCGAGCTGCCGCTCGAGCTTGCGCTTCGCAGCTTCGCGGCGCTGCTGGTTGGTCGCCACCCCGTACCCTCCAGGTTTCCGCTCGTCACACTTCTGAGGTAGGGGGAGTGTATGGGCACAGCCTGTGAGGACCATGTACAGGGCCCGCTAGTCTCAACCCGATCGTGATCGGCGCCATCCGGCGCGGATGTCCGGGGAGGCGTTCGGTGCTCGTCGTCGGGTTCGGCAGCGGCCCGCTGCAGGCCAACTGCTACCTGCTGGCGGCGGCCGCCGGCGGGCCGTGCGTGGTCGTCGATCCGGGGCAGGAGGTGGCCGGGCCGCTGACCGCCGCGCTGGGCGAACACGAGCTGGTCCCGGCGGCGCTGCTGGCCACCCACGGCCACCCCGACCACGTCGCTTCGGCGGCCGAGCTGTCGGCCGAACACGGCGTCCCGCTGCACCTGCACCCCGCCGACGCGCCGCTGTACGACGGCGCCAGCGTGCCGCTCGAGCCGGGCGTGTTCGCGGGCCTGGACGTCGACGTGCGGCACGTGCCCGGCCACACCCCGGGATCGGTGGTGCTGGGCCTGGCGACGCCCGAGGGCGGCCGGCTCGCGCTGACCGGCGACACGCTCTTCGCCGGGTCGATCGGCCGCGGCGACGTGGCGCAGGCGCTGCGGGACCTGCTGGCGGCGTTCCCGGACGACACGGTGGTGCTGCCGGGCCACGGCCCGGCGACGACGATCGGCCGGGAACGCGCGGGCAACCCGTTCCTGGCCGGGACGGGGGCGTGAGCATGGCCGGGGAGACGTCCGAGCGGACCGCGCTGTTCGAGGAGGACCCGCGCGGCCGCCGTCGCCGCGGCGTGTCCGGCCTGATCGGGGTGGTGATCGTCGCCGCGGCGTTCGGCGGGATCGCCGGCCTGATCGGCGGCACGGTGACCGGCCTGGTCGTCGCGCTGGTGATCGCGCTGCCGCTGCTGTACGTGATGGCGGTCAGCATCCGGCGGCGCGTCTGGATCGAGGGTTCGACGCTGCTCGTGCGCACGTGGGGGCTGCGCCGGGTCGACCTGTCGACAGCGACCCGCCTCGACCTCGTCGTCGGCGACGTCCGGGGCAGCCGCACGGTGAGCCTGCTGGTCAACGCGGGCCAGCGGGGCAAGGTGGCGAAGGTGGACCTCGCCGTGTTCTCCGGGACGGGCGGGCGCGAGCTGGGCATCCTGCAGCTGCGGAAGCTCGCGAACGCCCTGATGAACAACACCGAGGCGAACGGCCTCGTGTTCGGTGAGCTGCTCGTCGCCGAACTGAAGGCGGAGGCGCGCGGCTCCGGTGTCGCCGAGCGCCCGCTCTACCGCCTGGCGTCGGTGGCGCCGTCGGGCAAGTACGTCCAGCGGTTCACGATGGAGGCGGTCAGCCGGTTCGTGGCAACGCTGGACTGAGGTGCCCGGCGGGCTCGCGTGCGGCGATCAGGGCGGCCAGGACGGTGGTCACCGGGACGGCCGCGACGATGCCGACGCTGCCCGCGAGCGTGCGGATGATCTCCTGCGCGATCTCCTCGCTGCTGAGCAGCGCGCCGAGCCCGACGCCGGAGATCGACGAGTACAGCAGCACCGGCAGCGCGGCCCCGGCGTAGGCCATGACGAGCGTGTTGACCGCCGAACCGACGTGGTCGCGCCCGATCCGCAGGCCCGAGCGGTAGAGCTCGCGCCACGTCAGGTCCGGGTTGGCGCGCCGGAGTTCCCACACGGCGCTCGTCTGCGTGACGGTGACGTCGTCGAGCACGCCGAGGGCGCCGATCACGACGCCGGCGAGCAGCAGCCCGCGCGCGTCGATGCCGTGGCCGAGCGAGCCGATGAGCGTCGAGGTGCTGTCGTCGAGGCCGGTCAGCGAGGCCGCGGCGGAGAAGATCGCGGACAGCACGCCGATGAGGGCGAGGCTGACGAGTGTGCCGAGCACGGCCGCGGACGTCCGCGCGGAGAGCCCGTGGGTCAGGTAGAGCGCGATGAACATGATCGCACCGGCCCCGGCGATGGCCACGACCAGGGGATTTTCCCCGGCGAGGATGGCGGGGAGGATGAACAGCGCGATGACGACGAAGGACAACCCGAGCGCGACGAGCGCCGCGACGCCCTGCCACCGCCCCAGCACGAGCACGGCGACGGCGAAGAGCGCGGCCAGCACGAGCAGCGGGGTACCGCGCTGGAAGTCGACGAGCTGGAAGCTGGCCGGATCGTTCGGGTTGCCGTTGTTGTAGGCGAGGACGACGGCGTCTCCGGCCGCGAAGCGGGGAGTGCTGGGCTCGATGGGGACGGTCAGCCGCAGCGGTTTTCCTTCGGCCGGGCCGTCGGTCATGGCGAGTTCGACGGTCAGGCAGGGTTTCGCGTTCGGGTCGCTCTGGTCGCCGACCTGGACCTGGCCCTGGGCGAGGCAGGGGCCGGTGGCGGTGGTGCGGATGTCGGCGTGCACGGGGGTGCCCTGGGGGACGACGCTGGTGGGGGCGGCCTTGCCCCAGGGGTAGAGGACGACCATGCCGACGACGGTGGCGAGCGCGAGCGGGGCGAGCAGCCAGATCAGGAGGATTTTCACGCGCCGGGACGCGGGGGCGGCCGGTCCGTGGCCGTGCCCGTGCCCGTGCCCGTGCCCGGCGTGCGGTTCCGGGGTGTCGGCGGCGGGTTTGCGCCGGGGCCGGACACCGGTGGCTGGCTGCGGCCCGGTGTCCCCACGGCGGGAGGCGGAGCGGTCTTCGGCGGGGACGGCCTGCGGCCCGGTGTCCCCGCGGCGGGGAGCGGGACGGTCTTCGGTTGGGGCGGGCTGTGGTCCGGTGTCCCCGCGGCGGGTGCGCGGCGCGGCGGTGGCGGTCTCGGCGGCTCGCTGCGGCCCGGTGTCCCCGCGGCGGCGGGGTGCGGCGGCTTGGTCGCTCCCGGCGACGGGCTGGGGTCCGGTGTCGCCGCGGCGCTTCCGCGGGGTCTCGGCGTGCCCGTTCTCGGCCGGGAGCCGCAGTGAGCCGGTGTGCGCCGTGCGCTGGGGTCCGGTGTCGGCTCGGCGGCGGGTGGGGTCGGCCGCGCGGCGGGCGGCCTCCGGTGGGGTGCGGCGGGCGGGTTTGCCGGACGTACCCGGCGTTCCGGACGTCGCGCGGTCCGGCGAAAGGGACACCTCGTCCGTGATCCGGCGGATCGGGCCGGTTTCGTCGTCGTCGAGGTCAGGGCGGTCCACCCGCACATCCTGACAGCGGGTTTCGCCACCCCGCGCGAGGGGCCGCCGACGGCCCGGTTCGTCCCGATGCGCCGTGTCGTCCCCGCAATCACGCGTGTCGGCCTCACGATCACGCGTGTCGACCCTTCCGGCACGCCGAACCCCGCCCGGGCAAACCCGAACTCGCGTGATCAGAGGCGCAACTGGCGTGATTGGAGGGCCATCACGCGTGATTGGAGGGTCATCTCGCGTGATTGAAGGGACGACACGGAGCTCAGCCGTAGGACTGGCGGACGTGGACCCGGCGGTAGGCCGACGGCGGGGTGTCGAAGTGGTCGAGGAATGCCTGGCGCAGGGTTTCGGTCGAGCCGAAGCCACAGCGGCGGGCGATCGTCGCCAGCGGGAGGTCCGTGCCGGACAGCAGGCGGGCCGCGTGCTCGGTGCGGATCGTGCGGACGTACCGGCTCGGGGTGGTGCCCAGGTGGGCGTCGAACAGCCGGGTCAGCTGGCGCGTGCTGATGCCGGCCCGGGCCGCCAGGGCCGGCGTGCCGAGGTCGGCGTCGAGGTGCTCGGCGATGTACGCCGTGAGGTCGCGGACCTCGCGGTGCTCCGGCGGCGGCCCGGCCAGGAACAGGCTGACCTGGGCCTGGTTGCCCGGCCGCTGCAGGTACGTCACCAGCGCGCGGGCCGCTTCACGGGCCAGCGACGGGCCGTGGTCGGCCTCCACCAGCGACAGCGTCAGGTCGAGCCCGCTCGTGACGCCCGCCGCGGTGTAGACGTTGCCGTGACGCACGTACAGCGGGACCGGGTCCACCGTCACCGACGGGTAGTCCCGGGCCAAACGGGCCGCGTACCGCCAGTGCGTCGTCGCGCGGCGGCCGTTGAGCAGCCCGGCCGCCGCGAGGACCTCCGCGCCCGTGCACACCGACGCGACGCGGCGGCTCGTGCGGGCCAGCCGCCGGACGTGGGCCAGGACGCGTTCGTCGGCCGCCGCGGCCGTGCTGCCCCAGCCGCCCGCGACCACCAGCGTGTCCAGGTCACCCGCGACCTGGTCGAGCCGCAGGTGCGGCTGCAGCGTCAGGCCGGAGCCGGTGCGGATGCCGTGGCCGTCGACCGAGGCCAGCTGCAGCTCGTACGGCGGCCGCGCGCCGAGCCGGTTCGCGGCGTCGAACACATCGGCGGGACAGGCGATGTCCAGCAGCTCGGCGTCGGCGTAACCGACGATCGCGACCCGTCTGGGTGAGCCTGGCATGATCGAACGCTAGCAGCCGGAACCGGCGCTCGGACGTGGTTCGCAGGAATCCGGACATCGACGTCGCCCACGTCCCGCGCGGACGCCACGGTGAACGGCATGACCGATGACCCGAAGACCATCGCCTTCGTCGTGTACCCCGGCCTGACGCCGCTGGATCTCGTCGGCCCGCTGCAGGTGCTCAGCGCACTCGCCCAGATGGACCCGCGCTACCGGACCGTCGTGGTCGGTGCCACGAAGGACGCCGTCGGCACCGACACCCCGCTGCGGATCGCCCCGAGCCATACGTTCGACGAGGTGCCGTCCCCCTTCGCGGTGCTCGTGCCCGGCGGCACCGTGCCGACCCTGCACGCGATGGCGGACGAACGCCTCCTCGCCTGGCTGCGCACCGCGGCCGGCCGCGCCGAGCTGGTGACGTCCGTGTGCACCGGCTCGCTCGTCCTCGGCGCGGCCGGGCTGCTGGAGGGCCGGGAGGCGACGACGCACTGGCTGTTCCGCGACCTGCTGCCGGGCCTCGGCGCGACCCCCGTCGCCCGGCGGTGGGTCGAGGACGGCCCGGTGATCACCGCGGCGGGCGTCTCGGCGGGCATCGACCTGGCGCTGCACCTGGCCGAGCGGCTGGCCGGCCGCCAGGTCGCGACGAACATCCAGTTCGCCATCGAGTACGACCCGGAGCCGCCGCAGGGTCCCCTGGACTGGGCGAACCAGCCGTACGGCGACCTGAAGCCGTTGCGCGAACACACCTTGCGCGCCGGGCTGGCCGAGCACCCGGACCTGCTGGCGAAACTGCTCGCGCACGCGTGAGGACGAACGTCGCCGGCCATCTCGCCGGCGGCCCGTTGCTGTTGTTCCGACCCGACCCCTAGTGCCGGGCTTGCCGCACCCGCGCAACTGAGGCCGACCTCGGAGGTGCGGTGTGCCCGCCGGATGTTCGTTCGGCGCCGGCGAGTGCGGCCTCGAGCAGCCGGACCGCCCGCCACGGATCACCCGCGTCGCGGTAGGCGGCGGCGAGGTTGCTCCGGGAGACCAGGGCGCTGGGGTGGTCGGCGTCGAGCGCCCGCACCCGGTGGGCCAGCACGGCCTCGAACAGGGGCAGCGCCCGCGCCGGGTCGCCCGCTGCTTTGTAGGTGGCGGCGAGGTTTCTCCGGCAGTTCACGGTGTCGGGGTGGTCGGCGCCCAGGACCCGCGCGTAATCAGTGACGACGGCCTCCAGCAACGGGACCGCCCGCCCCAGGTCACCCGCGTCCCGGTGGGCGACGGCGAGGGTGTGGCGGACGGCCAGTGCGTCGTGGTGGCCCGGCTCAGGCGGAAAGCCGTTGACGTGCCGGCCGTCGAACTGGGTTGGGAGCGTACTCTCGTGCGCCGTCACGGCTTTCGACGATCGAGCCGGCGGAAGGTGTTCCGCTCGCGGCCGGTCACCACCGGATCCACACCGACTCGAGGCCGCCGACCAGCAGACCCTCGTGGGCCTTGAGTTCCGCGGCCGGAACGGCGAGTTCCAGCTGCGGCAGCCGGCTCAGGAACAGCTCCAGGGAGATCTCCATCTCGATCCGGGCGAGCGACTGGCCCAGGCACGAGTACTGCCCGCCGCCGAACGCCACGTGAGGGTTGGGGCTGCGGCCCAGGTCCATCACGTCGGCCCCGGGGAACACGTCCTCGTCGCGGTTGGCCGCGCCCATGCTGCAGATCACCGTCGTGCCCGCCGGCAGCACCCGGTCGGTCAGCTGCACGTCTTCGCTGACGTAGCGCGGGATCCCGATGCCCGGGTTCACGTCGAACCGCAGCGCCTCCTCGATCGCGGTGCGGCGCTTCGCCGGGTCGACCAGCAGCTGTTCCCAGCGGTCCCGCTCGGACAGCAGCATCGCGAACAGCTTGCCGATCATGTTGGACGTGGCTTCGTGCCCGGCGATCAGCAGGCCCTGCGCGGTCAGCACCACTTCCGCCTCGGACAACCGCTCGCCGTTCTCCGGCGCGGTCACCAGGGTGCTCAGCAGGTCATCGCCCGGGTTCTCGCGGAGCGCGGCCACGTGCGCGGTCAGGTAGCCGAAGTAGTCGGCCTGGGCGGCGTTGATCTCGTCCTGGGTGAACCGGGAGACGTTCAGCATGGTGTCCGACCAGTGCCGGAAGCGGTGCCGGTCCTCCTCCGGGACGCCCAGCAGCATCCCGATCACCCACACGGGCAACGGAAACCCGTACGCCTCGGCCAGATCCGCCGGCGAACCGTTCTCGATCATCCGGTCCAGCAACTGCGCGGCCATCTCCTCGATGCGCGGCCGGATGGCCAGCATCCGGCGGGCGGTGAAGTACCGGCCGACCAGCCGCCGCCAGCGCTGGTGCCCGGCCCCGGAGGCGATCGAGTTGGCCGCGCCGAACAGGCCGCCGTCTTCGTCGTCGCTGATCTTGGCCGCGCCCTCCGCGTCCAGCTGCCGCGCGAACCGCGGGTCGTAGATCACCCGGCGGACGTCCTCGTGCCGGGTCAGCAGCACCGCCTCGTCCCCGCTGGCCAGCCGGATCCGGGCGACCGGGCACTCGCCGCGCAGCCGGGCCCACTCCGGTGACGGCTCCAGCGCGGAAGGGTTGGCGAACGGGTAGTCGAGCGCGGTCTGGTCACCGGTGCTGCTCGGCACGGACACGATTCCTCCGTAAGGGGCGGGGTTTGCGGTTCAGTCGACGGACAGCACGGTCACGTGCGGCCCGGATCTCGGCTGCATGTCGGCCAAGCCGACCGGGGTGGCGTCCACTTCGTCCAGCCGCAACGTGGTGCGCCGCAGCAACTGTTCGGCCAGCACGGTCAGTTCGGCCAGTGCGAAACCCGCGCCGAGACAGCGGTGCGGCCCGCCGCCGAACGGGAAGTACTCGTGCCGGCCCGGTTTCCGGTGGTCCGGCCGGTGCGGGTCCCAGCGCTGCGGGTCGAACCGCTCCGGGTCCGGGAACACCTCGCCGATCCGGTGCGTGACGAACGGGCTGATCAGCACCTCGTCGCCGGCGTGCACCCGCAGGCCGCCGTACTCGAACCCGGACACCACCGCACGGGGCAGCAACGCCACCGGCGGGTGCAGCCGCAGCGCCTCGGACACCGTGCCGTCCAGGTAACGCCAGCCGGGGCCGGGGATGCTGTCCCGGCAGCGTCGCCACTCCTCGGGCGTGGCCAGCAGAGCCAGCGCGGTCCAGGTCATGGCCGCGCTGCTGGTCACGTAGCTGGCCGCGGTCACGCTGATCACCTGGTCGACGATCTCGGTGTCGGTGAGCGCGGCCCCGGCCGGCGTGCGGTGCGCCAGCAACAGGCTGAGCACGTCGTCCCCGTCGTCGGGGGCACCCGTCCGCAGCCGGTGTGCGACCTCCTCCGCGACCCGCCGCGCCACCGCGGCCCGCGACCGCACCGCCCGCCGCCACGACGGCAAGCCCTTGCGTTGCAGGGACTGCAGCGGCTCCGCCCGGTCCACCACGACCAGCACCTCGTCGACCAGCGCGCCCAGCCGGGCTTCCTCGGCGGCCAGCCGCGGACCGAACAACACCGCGATGGTGCTGCGCCGCACCATGCTGCGCAGCTCCCGGGAAAGGTCCAGCCGTTGCCCGCGCCGCCAGCCGTCGATCACGGTGTCGGCGGCGGCGCGGATCGATTCGGTGTAACCGTCGACGATGCGCTGCGTGAATTTCGGCACCAGCACCTGCCGCCGCCTGCGGTGGTCGGCGCCGTCGCTGACCAGCAACGCGGTCGCACCGTTGATCACGATCAGCGACTCGAACGATTCGTGCCAGCTGAACAGGTCCGAATTGCTCAGTACGAAGTCGTTCGCGTCCGGCCCGAGCAGGAAGACGTAGCGGCTGCGGCCGTTGCGCAGCACCGACACCGGCCCGTACCGGCGGTACTGGTTGAGCAGTGCCCGGTGTGGCGTGAATGTCAGTTCCGCGAGCGTACGGAACTGTTGCAGCGGCCCGTTTCGCGGAGGTCGATCGGTTCTGCTCACCACGCCCCCAGCGCGCCGCAGAAGATTTTTTCCTCGGACTGCGAGTCCTACCGGGACCACCTGGGAAAGTCAAGACCGGCGTTCGCGGTTGCCCGATCCGGACCAACGCGCCGAGTGGTATTCGCGGTTTCCCCTTTCCCGGCCCACGAGGAGGGTTGCGGAACCGGCCGGGATGCGTGCACAGTTGACGCACCGGTCCGACCGGCCACCGCCGGCACTCGGATCGCACACTGGGGAGTGGCAGCAGGGCAGACGTGGTCGTCTGCTGCCCGGATTTCCGTGCCGGGAAGATCGGTCGTCGCCGATTCCCCGCAGCCGGCCACGGGGGATCGGAGTCTTGGGTGGACATTCCACATCAGGCGGGGACGTGTCCGGCGTTTCCCTTCGACCGCAGGTCCGTAGAACATCCTGAGCTGTACTACACGCTCCAGGACCACGAACCGGTGGCGACGGTGACGTTGCCGACCGGCGACCGGGTCAAGCTGATCACCCGGTTCGAGGACGCCCGGAACATCCTGCTGGACCGGGAGAACATCTACAGCCGGGCCCGGTTGTGCGAGCCGGGCGCGCCCTGGTTCTCCACGCTGCGCCCGCCACCCGGGATGCTGACCACCACCGACCCGCCGGAGAACATGCGGCTGCGCCGGCTGGTCGCCGGCTACTTCGGCGGCAAGCGCATCAAGATCATGACCCCGCGGATGCAGGCGGTCACCGACGGCCTGCTGGACGCGATGGAGGCACGCACCCCGCCGGTCGACCTGGTCCGGGCGCTGTCCCTGCCGGTGCCGATCGCGATGATCTGCCAGTTGCTCGGCGTGCCACCCGATGGTGAGGAACTGGTGCACGACTGGTGCAACTCGCTGATCACCATCACCGCGGACGAGCCGGACGAGCTCATCGCGCACCAGATGAAAATGGCCGCGTACACGCTGGAACTGGCCGAGCTCAAGCGCAAGGAACCCGGCGACGACCTGCTGGCCAACCTCGTGCAGGCCATGGACGAGGGCAAACTGGACAGCGGCGAGCTGGTCATGCTCATCATGTTCCTGGCCATCGCCGGGCACGAGACCACCGTGAGCATGATCAACGGCGCGGTGCTCACCCTGCTGGACAACCCCGAGCACCTGGAGATCTTCCGCACCGACGAGTCGGTCGCCGACGCGTACGTCGAGGAACTGTTGCGGGTCAACCCGATCGGCGACGGCGGCCCGCTGGCCATCGTCACCGAGGACGTCGAAGTGAGCGGCACCGTGATCAAGGCGGGCGAGGCGGTGCTGGTGCCGGTCGGCGCGGCCAACCGGGACAGCCGCCGCTACGAGGACCCGGCGGCGTTCAAGCCGGAGCGGGAAAACCGCGACCACCTGGCGTTCGGGCTGGGGGCGCACTCCTGCCTGGGTGCACCGCTGGCCCGCGCCGAGCTGAAGATCGTGCTGGGCTCGTTGTTCCGCCGCTTCCCGAAGCTGGCGCTGGCGTGCGACCGGGACGACCTGCGGCTGCAGCCGACGCTGTCCCTGCACACGCTGCAGTCGCTGCCGGTCACCTGGTAGCCGGCGGCTGATGATGGTCCCGACGAGGATGACGGCCGTGCCGTTGCCGGAGTTCGGCGATCCGGACGTGTTGCGCATGACGGAACTGCCGGTCCCGCGACCGGGTCCCGGCGAGGTGCTGGTGCGCGTCGGCGCGGTCTCCGTCGGCCGCACGCTGGACGTCGCGACCCGGGCCGGCGGGCTGCCGTTCTCCCGCCTGGTTTCGCTGCCGCACGTGCTCGGCGCGGACCACGCCGGTACCGTCGCCGCACTCGGCCCGGGCGGCGCCGGGCCGCCACCCGGCACCCGCGTGGCGGCGTTCCCGGTGCTGGTCTGCGGTGACTGCGACGGGTGTGAGGACGGCCGGCCGGAAACCTGTGCCCGGCTGGAACTGCTGGGGGTGCACCGTCCCGGCGCGTACGCGCAGTTCTGCGTGGTGCCGGAGGAGAACCTGTACCCCGTCCCGGACGACGTGTCCGACGAGCAGGCCGCCGCGCTCGCGCTGAACGGCGCGGTCGCGGTGCGCCAGCTCGCCGAGGCGGCGCTGCGGCCGGGCGACTGGGTGCTCGTGCCGGCCGCGGCCGGCGCGCTCGGCTCGGCCGTGGTCACGCTGGCCCGGCGCCGGGGGATCCGGATCGCCGCGGGCACCCGGCATGCGGCGAAACACCGCCGGCTGCAGCAGATCGGCGCCGATCTGGTGCTCGACCCGGCCGATCCCGGCACGCCGGCCCGGCTGGCCGAAGCGACCGGCGGCCGCGGGGTGCGCGCGATCATCGACAACGTGGCCGATCCGGCGATGTGGCCGGCCGTCGCGGACGTGCTGGCGCCGGGTGGCACGGTGGTGTGCTCCGGCGCGCTCGGGCCCGCCCGGGTCCAGCTGGACCTGCGCCGGATGTACCTGCGCAGCCAGTCGATCCGGGCGGTGCGCACCGCCCGGCCGGCCGACGCGGTGGCGCTGTGGAAGGAGGTCGCGGCCGGGTTCCGGGTTCCGCTCGACCCGCGGCCGTTCACCCTGGCCGGGGCGGCCGCGGCGCACCGGCACGTGGAGTCCGACGCCGGTTTCGGCCGGGTTGTGCTGAGCGTCCCGTGAACCCGCGACCGGCGCCCGCCGGCCCGCCCCGGTCAGTCCACAACGGACTCCGGATCGGGCACCGTGGTCATCCCGTACTTCTCGAACAGCGGCGCCGCCGTCTCCGGGGTGAGGATACCGTTGCGCGCCAGGCTGTCCGCCTCCACGAACCAGCCCTCGGGGCCGGCCGGCTGGAACAGGGTCAGGTGCCGGCCACCCGCCTCGCGGGCACTGAGCCGGTGCGGCACCCCGCGGGGCACCATCACCAGTTCGCCCGGGCCGCAGGTGAACTCCTCGTCGCCGCACACGAAGTCGTAGGAACCGGCGAGCACGTAGAAGAACTCCTCCTCGTCCCGGTGCACGTGGGCCTGCGGTCCGGACCACGGCTTCATGGTCATCTCCAGCAGGGCGAACGCGCTGTTCGTGTCCTGTGGACCGACGCGGATGCGGCCGTCGAGGAAGGGCAAGGAGAAAGAGTGGGAAGCCGGGTGCGCGCCCATCGGGATCACCGCCGATCTTGTTGTCTGCCAACGACACTACCGGAGACCGCGGCGGTCGCGGAACCGAACGGCAGCCACCGGTGAGCGGCGCGGCCGGGAAAACCGTCCCACCCGGACCCGGTGAGCCGGTGCGGCTGCGCGTGCGCACCCGGTTCACCGGCGCCCTGCCCGGGCTGATCGGTGCGCTGCCCAGTGCGCACGGCGTGGCCGCCTGGGTGCGCGGCGCGGACGGGATCGTCGGCTGGGGCGAAAGCGCCGGTGCCGCACCGTCCGGACCGGACCGGTTCGGCCAGGCCCGGCACTGGTGGCGGCAGCTGTGCGTGCGCGCCGAGATCGACGACGAGGTGCGGGTGCCCGGTTCGGGGCTGATCGCGTTCGCCGCCTTCGCGTTCGCCGACGAACCCGGCGACTCCCGGCTGACCGTGCCGGCCGTGGTGCTGGGCCGGTCGGGCGATCGCTGCTGGCGGACCACGATCACGCCGGACGGCGCCGAACCGGCCGGCGAGCCGGAAGCGGAACCGGTGCGCGACCCGGGCGTGGTGACGTTCACCGGCGCCGCGGTGCCCCCCGAGAAGTACCGGGCCCTGGTGGCCGCCGGAGTGGCGCGGATCCGGGCCGGGCACGCGGAGAAGATCGTCCTGGCCCGCGACCAGTACGCCGAGGCCGAACACGACGTCGACCCGCGGTACCTGCTGCACCGGCTGGCCGGCGCCAACCCCGCGTCCTGGACGTACTGCGTCGGCGGGCTCGTCGGTGCGACGCCGGAACTGCTGCTGCGCCGCCGGGACGGCACCGTCGAATCCCGCGTGCTGGCCGGCACCAGCTTCCCCGGCCGCGCCTGGACCGGCGACGGATCGCGGGCCGGGCTGTCCGGCTCGGCCAAGGACCGGGCCGAGCACCGGTACGCGGTCCGCTCGGTGCTGGACCGCCTGGCGCCGCACACCGTCGAACTGGACGCGCCCGGGGAGCCGGTGCTGCTGCGGCTGAACGCGCTGGCGCACCTGGCCACCGACGTGCGCGGCACCCTCCGGCCGGGGGCACCGGACCTGCTGGACCTGGTCGCCGAACTCCACCCGACGGCTGCGGTCGGCGGGACCCCGCAGGCGGCGGCGCTGCGCGAGATCGCCGCGCTGGAACCGATGGACCGCGGCCGCTACGCCGGCCCGGTCGGCTGGCTCGACGCCGGCGGCGACGGTGAGTTCGGCATCGCGCTGCGCTGCGCGCAGCTGACCGGCCGGCGGCTGCGGTTGTACGCCGGCTGCGGCGTGGTCGCCGCCTCCGATCCGGACGTGGAGGCGGCCGAGGCGGAGGCGAAGTTCCGGGTGCTGCGGACCGCGCTGACCGGCGCGGACGACCGGCTCCCGCCGGCGGCACAAAGCATGAACGGACACGACGGACGGGGCACCGCGATGGCTGTGAAAGCAACCGGCACGGACACCAGCAGCGAAGCCGGGACGGACCTGGGCTTCCCGCACCTGGCGGCCGACCTGGAACGGGTGCGGGCGCTGATCGGCGGCCGGATCGCCGCCGGCGACGACCGCATCCACGAGCCGTGCGGGCGGCTGATCCGCAACAACGGCCGGCTGTTCCGGCCGACGCTCGCGCTCACCTCGGCCTACCCGTTCGCTCCGGACGGACCGGCCCCGGAGGGGGTGATCCGGGCCGCCGCCGTCGTGGAGCTGCTGCACGTGGCCACGCTCTACCACGACGACGTGTGCGACGAGGCGACCGCGCGGCGCGGCGAGCCCACGGTGAACGCCCAGTACGGCAACACCGTCGCGCTGCTGTGCGGCGACTACCTGCTGGCCGTCTGCACCCAGTTGCTGTCCGATCTGGGCGCCGACGCGATGCTGCTGTTCGGCGAGACGCTGCGGGACCTGTGCCGGGGCCAGTTCCTGGAAACCGTCGACCTGGGCGACCTGGGACGCAGCGAAGCCGCCTACTTCGAGTCGATCGCGGGCAAGACCGCGAAGCTGATGTCCAGCAGTGCCGCGTTCGGCGCCATGCAGGCCGGCGCCACCGCGCAGGAGCAGAAGATCATGGCCGGCTACGGCCACCACCTCGGCATCGCCTTCCAGATCTGGGACGACCTGCTGGACGTGTGGTCCGCGCACGACACCGGCAAGCCGCGCTTCGTGGACCTGCGCAACGGCGTCTACACCCTGCCGGTGATCTACGGCCTGGCGCAACGGCCGGAGCTCGCCGAACTGCTGGACGGCGGCCCGCTGTCCGACGAGCGGTGCGCGCGCGTCTCGGCGCTGCTGGACGAGGCCGGCGTCCGGGAGCTCTGCCTGGCCCAGGCGCGCACGCACATCACCGCGGCCCTGTCGTCCGTCGGCGAACTGGGGGAGCTGGCCGAACGCTTCCTGCCCCGGCTGGTCGGCGTGGCCCGTGACCTGATGCCGGAAGTGAACCAGCTGCTGGCCGCGGTGATGGGGAAGGGAAACACCCCGTGAGCGAGCTGCGGGAGACGCTGGACAAGGCCGTCGCCGGGTTGCTGGCCGCGCAGCACCCGGACGGCTACTGGTGGGGTCGCATGTACACCAACACGACCCTGGACGCGGAGGACCTGCTGCTGCGCGAGCTGTACGGCGTGCGCACCCCCGAGGTCACCGCGGCCGCGGCCACCTGGATCCGGGACCAGCAGCGCGCCGACGGCAGCTGGGCCACCTTCCCCGGCGGCCCGGGCGAGCTGTCGACCACCGTCGAGGGCTACTTCGCGCTGCGGCTGGCCGGTGAAGAGCCGGACGCCCCGCACCTGGCCAAGGCGGCGGCGTTCTGCCGGGACAACGGCGGCATCGAGAACACCCGGATGGCCACCCGGATCTGGCTGGCCGTGTTCGGGCTGTGGCCGTGGGACGACCTGCCGGTGCTGCCGCCGGAGATCATGCTCGTGCCGGACAAGGCCGAACTGGCCGTGCCGTCGTTCTCCGGGTGGTCCCGGATCGCGTTGATCCCGCTGGCCATCGCCCGCGCGCTGCGCCCGGTGCACCCGTTGCCGTTCGGCCTGGACGAGCTGCGCTCGGGGGTGCCGCGGCCGGAGCCGCACCACCCGGCGCTGAGCGTGGAAAACGCGTTCGTCCGGCTGAACCGGCTGCTGACGCGCTACGAGCGGCGGCCGCTGCGGGCGGTGCGGGCCCGGTCGCTGCGGCTGGCCGAGAACTGGATCGTCGACCACCAGGAGGCCGACGGCACCTGGCTGGGTGTGCACCTGCTGTCGGTGTTCTGCCTGCTGGGCCTGCACGTCGCCGGCTACCCGGTGCACCACCCGGTGGTGCGCAAGGCGTTCGAGGGGCTGCGCCGGTTCGAGGTGTGGGAGGACACCGACGCCGGGCCGAGCCGCCGGATGGAGTGCGTGACCGGACCGGTGTGGGACACCAGCCTGTCGGTCGTCGCGCTGGCCGATGCGGGGATCGACCCGGCGCACCCGGCGCTGCGCTCGGCCGCGCGCTGGCTGCTGGCCGAGGAAGTGGGCGTCCGCGGCGACTGGACGTTGCGCCGCCCCGCGCTGCCGGCCGGTGGCGGCTGGTCGTTCTCGTTCGACAACGACCTGTTCCCGGACTGCGACGACACCTCCTCGGTGCTGCTGGCGCTGCGCCGGGTGCGGGGCGCGGACGCCGCCGAGCAGGCCGCGCTGGAGGGCGCCTGCGGGCGCGCGACCGGCTGGCTGACCGGGATGCAGTCGAAGGACGGCGGCTGGGCCTCCTACGACGGTGACAACGACTCCGCGATCGCCGCCAAACTTCCCTTCTGCGACTTCGGCGAGGCCACCGACCCGCCGTCGGCGGACGTCACCGCGCACGTGGTCGAGGCGCTGGCCGCGGAACTCCCGGGGGAGCACCCGGCCGTCCGGCGCGGCGCGATCTGGCTGCTGCGCCACCAGGAGGACGACGGCTCGTGGTTCGGCCGCTGGGGCGCCAACCACGTCTACGGTCTCGGGGCGGCCGTCCCGGCACTGCTCGCCGCGGGGGTGCCCGCGCACAGCCCGGCGATCCGGCGCGCGCTGGACTGGCTGGTGCACCACCAGAACGCGGACGGCGGCTGGGGCGAGGACCTGCGCTCCTACCACGACGAGCGCTGGATCGGCCGCGGCGAGTCCACCCCGTCGCAGACGGCGTGGGCGCTGCTGGCCTGGCACGCGGCCGGGACCCCGGCCGGCCATCCCGCGGTGGCTCGCGGGCTGCGCTGGCTGGCGGACGCCCAGCGGCCGGACGGCAGCTGGGCCGAAGACGTGTTCACCGGAACCGGGTTCCCCGGCGACTTCTACATGGGCTACCCGATGTACCGCAAGATCTGGCCGGTCATGGCGCTCGGGCGCTACCTCGGTTCGCCCGGCTCGACCGTGACGGCGAGGTAGCACATGTCGACGCGCAGCAGGTCCTGGATCCTCGCGCAGAGCGCGCGTACCGGACCGTACCGGGCGCGCAGCGCGCGTTCGGCCACCGGCTCCTCGGCGGCCGGCAGCAACCGGGCCCGGCCGGCCACCGGCGCGCACCGCGGCACGCCCCGCGGACCGCACGGCGCGAGCAACACGTTCCCGTTGCGCCGCAGCCGTTTCACCTTGCCGGACGCGCGCTGCGTGCGCACGTACACCACGCCGTCCGCGGTGGCCGCCCACACCGGAGTCGCCACCCGGTCGCCGTTGCGCCGGAAAGTGACGAGCAGCAGTTCGTGGCTGCGCACCGTGCGCGGGTCGACCGCGCTGCCCGGCGGCTGCGCGTCCAGCAGTCCGACCAGGTCCGCGGACCGGCGGCTGAGCCGGTCGGCGACCCGGCCACCGGGCAGCTTGCGGCCGGCCACCGGGCGCGCGTGCGCGCGGGCCCGGTCCGGAACGGTCTCATCAGCAGTCACGGTCCGCCTCCCGGGTCTTCCTCCCGACCGTATACCGGATCGGCCGGGTGTCCAGAGTTTTCCGATGTGCAGCAGCGGTTTCCGGAGGTGCTCGTGCGCAACGACCCCAAGCAGTACGACGAACTGGCCGACCAGTGGTGGGATCCGCGGGGGCACTTCGTTTCGCTCAGCTGGATCGCCAAGGCCCGGGCCGAGCTGATCCCGGCCGCCACCCGGCCGGACGCGATCCTCGTCGACGTGGCCTGCGGGGGCGGGCTGCTGCACCCGCACCTCGAGGGCAAGGGGTACCGGCACGTCGGCGTCGACCTGTCCGAACAGGGGCCGAGAGTGGCCCGCGAGCACGGCGTGGACTTCACCGTGCGCGGTGACATCAACCGCATCCCGCTGGCCGACGGCTGTGCCGACGTGGTCGTGGCCGGACAGTGCCTGGAACACGTGCCCGACCCGTACGCGGTGGCCGCCGAGTGCTGCCGGATCCTCAAGCCGGGCGGCACGTTCGTGCTGGACACCATCGCCGACACCCGGCTGGCCCGGCTGATGATCATCACCATCGGGGAGAGCCTGCCGCTGCCCGGCATGGCCCCCAAGGGCTGTCACGACCACAAGCTGTTCGTCAACCCGGACCGGCTGGCCCTGGCCTGCGCGGCCGCGGGCGTGCCGATGAAGCTGCGCGGTCTGTTCCCCAGCATCCTCGACTTCATGTTGTGGTTCCCCAAGGCGCGCAGGGACGTCCGGATGCGGCCGGTGCGCAGCACCAGCGTGCTGTACCAGGCCGTCGGCACCAAGCAGCCCGCGCCGGCCGAGGCGGTGACGGCGTGAGCACCGGCTCGGCCGCCCGGCCGCTGAAGCCGACCCTGGCCGACTGGGTGAAGGCGGCCGGGCCGCCGCTGATCCTGGTGATCGTGCTGCAGGCGTGTTACGGCCTGTCGCTGGCGCACCACATCGGACCGTTGCCGGGCCTGCGGGTCGGGCTCACCCTGGCGTTGTTCCTGCTGGACGCGGTCGGCCGCCGGCTGATCAACGACTACGAAGACCACCGGCGCGGCCTCGACCGGCCGGACAGCGTGCGGCCGGACAGCTCACTGGCGCTGCGGCTGGACATGCGGCAGGTGCGGCTGGTCGGCATGACGTGCTTCGGGCTGGCCTGGGTGCTGGCGCTCTACCTGTCGGTGACCAGCACGCCGTGGATCCTGGTGCTGGTGGTGATCTGCTACGCCGCCTACTTCGCCTACGCCGGCGGCCCGAAACCCCTGGGGCACCACGGGCTCGGCGAGCTGATCGACTTCCTCGTCACCGGGGCCGCGGTGACCCTGCTGGTGGTGCTGGCCAACGCCGGCCGGCTGGACGCGGTCGCGGTGATCGGCGCACTCGGCCCGGCTTGCCTGTTCAGCGCGTTGATGCTGCACAACAACGCCCGCGACGTCGACAAGGACGCGCGGGCCGGCAAGACCACGCTGCCGCACCTGATCGGCCTGGGTCCGACCAAGGTGCTGTACGCGATGCTGGTCACCGGGTTCTACGTGGTGGTGGCCCTGGTCGCGGTGCTGCTGAACGCGCCTTGGTACCTGCTGCCGCTGGTGACGCTGCCGTGGGCGGCGAGCACCGTGTGGGGGGTGGCCCGGGCGGACCGGCTGGGCGACACGATGATCTCGTGGAGCCGCCTGTACCTGGTGATGATCGCGAACTTCGCGCTGTTCTCGATCGGTGCGTGGCTTTGATCTTCAGGCCAGCAGGGGGAACACCGGAAACGGTGTCCGGCCGGTGGCCGCCTCGACGAACGCCGTCGGGCCGGCCACCCCGACCAGCACGTCCGAAACCCGGTGCAGCGCCTCGGGTTCGGGGCCGGGACCGGGCACGGCGGCCCGCAGGTCGAGCAGGTGCACGGTGACCTCGACCAGCCGGGTCAGCAGGTAGTCCGGCACGGCGATCCGTCCGGCGGGGGAGTCGACGGCACCGGTCGCGGCCGCCGCCCGGTCCAGCAGCGGCGGGCCGTGCTCGGCGAGCTTCGCCGCCCAGACGGCCGGCGGGCTCCCGGCGGCCTGCCGCGCGACCTGGTCGACGGTTCGCGCCGCCTGCTCGCGGGCCCCGTGGAACGACCGGAAGTACGCGCTCGCGTCCGGGCACGCGGTGTCCACATCGGACTTCGCCGTGTCCAGCGCGGCGGCCAGCACGTCGACCGAGCGGGCCACGTGCGCGTACAGCGTGCCGACCGGCCAGCCCGGCAACCGGGTCGCCTGCTGCCGTTCGGCCTCGGTCAGCGAGGCGCCGATCTCGGCCCAGTGCGCCCAGCCGCGGCGCAGGAGGTCCACGTCGGCCGCGGTGCCCCGTGCGCGCGGGAAGTCCTCCGTCACAGCGGGAACACCATCGAGTTGACCACCAGTGAACCGTCGTAGACCGCGGTCTTCTCGGCGAACCGCAGCGCCTCGCCTTGCCGCACCAGCACGTCGGTGTAGCTGCCGGCGGCGAACAGCGTGGTGTGCTCGCTCTCCAGCGACTGCAGCACCGCGAACGACGCCGTGGCCCGGTACGTGCCCGGCTGCGGCCCCGCCGTCACCTGCAGCCCGCTGACCAGGTGCCGCATCGTGCGCGGCGCGTACACCGACACCTCCCGGATGGCGTGCACCCGGTCGCGCAGCCCGGCCACGCCCTCGCAGCGCATCAGCGCCAGCGCCAGGCCGCGCTGCTCGTTTTCCCGGGAGACCACCCGGAACAGGCAGTCCTCGGTGAACAGTTCCAGCCAGTCGTCCAGCCGCTGCTCGTCGAGCAGCCCGGCGTAGCCGGTGTACAACCGGTACGCCGCGAACCACGTGGTCAGGTCCGCGTCCGCCGCGGTGACGACCTCGGTCACCAGCCCATCACCTCGCGGTAGTACACGTACATCGCCCGGATCGCCGCTTCGGTCACCATGTGGTCTTCGTCGGTGACGCCCAGGCCGCCCATCTCGACCACGCCCGCTCCTCCCGGGTCGCTGAGCAGGCCGGTCTGGTTGTAGGCCAGCACTTCCCAGTCGTCGATGCCGATCATCCCGGCCGGTCCCTGGAGGTTGGCCTGCCGCAACCGGCGCAGCGTCATCTCCTCGTCGTCGTCGGCGTACCCGAAGTAGGTCCAGTGCAGATCGGTGACGCCGGCCGAGCGCGGCGCCATCGCCCGCATGGCCAGCGTGTTGGTCTGCGCCTGCACCATCAGGTTCGGCCACAGCGTGTGCATCACCACGGTGTGGTCGTCCGGGAACTCCTTGGCCGGCCGCAGCATGTTCTTGTCGTGCAGTTCCAGCCGGTCGTCGAACTGCCGGATCTCGGCGGTGACGTCGTTGGCGCTCTGGCCGCCGCGCCGGGACAGCAGCGCCGCGTGCTGCCCGGTCGCGTCCATGACCACCTTGGACGGCTGGTCGGCCCGGAAGAGGCCGAGGCTGACCAGGAACACGTGCAGCAGGCTGGCGTGGTACGGGTCCTTGATGTTCTCGAAGACCAGTTTCCAGTTGGCCGGGATCCGCTGCCGCTGGTAGCCCAGCACGCGGAGTTCCCGGCCGTCGAAGACGCGGTCGAAGTAGCGCAGCATGGGCGCGCCGAAGGAGTCCTGCAGAGTGGGCGGATCCGCGGCCAGGCTGGCGAACACCACCCCGCCGCGTTCGGCCACCGCCAGGGTGTTCAGGCCGTGCGCGGCGAAGTCGAAATCGGCGGGCATCCCGCCGTTTCCGCGTACTCCCCGCTTGAACGGCAACCCGGTCAGGTTGCCGTCCAGGTCGAACGACCACTGGTGGTACGGACAGACGAACGTCTTGGCTTTTCCGTGCTGCTGCATGCAGAACGCCAGCCCGCGGTGCGCGCACCGGTTGGACACGACGTTGATCGTGCCGCGCCGGGTGCGCACCACGACCACCGGGTGATCGCCCACCCAGGAGCGCACGAAATCACCGGGCTCGGGCACTTCCGCGGCCAGCGCCACGTAGTTCCAAAAGGGACCGCCGAAGATGCGTTGCTGTTCCAGCCGGAACACGTCTTCGTCGGTGTACACCCAGTTCGGTATTCGCGACGTGTCGTCACTCGGCCAGCGGCGGCCGAGTGGAGCGGAATCGGTTCCGGGCACGTCGGTTTCCGCGGTACGGCCAGTCATCGTCTCACCCCAGTCGTCCCGACCGAGACATGTTCGGGACCGGGTGAGCATAGCGGCTGCCGCTCGTCCCGTCACCCTTCACGGCGATCGCCGTGACGGCCGGCAACGTGGTGGCGGCGGCTGAGCACGCTCCGAGTGGACGCGCGCGCCCGCGGACCGGCAGGCTCCGGTCAGGAGTGCGTGCGGACCGGCCCGCCGCCGACCACCGACTGGGGGGCCTCGTGGACCCGGCCGAGATCACGACCTCGAACCCCGACCGGATCTACTACCCCGCGGCCGGGCTGACCAAGGGCGACGTCGTCGGGCACTACCGGACCGTTGCCGAAGTGATGGTGCCGCACCTGCGCGGCCGGCCGCTCACCCTCCGCCGCTTCCCCCGCGGTATCGACGGCCAGACGTGGTACCAGAAGGAGGCCGGCGGCAAGCTGCCGTCGTGGATCCGCGTCGAGACGATCCCGCAGCGGACCACGAGCGACGTGCGGCACGTGATCTGCGACGACGCCGCGACCCTGGTGTACCTGGCCAACCAGGCGGCGATCGAGTACCACATCTGGTCCTCGACGGTGGACGACCTGGAACACCCCGACATGGTGCTGATCGACATCGATCCGCCCGGCCACGTGCCGGCCGGCGAGCTGCGGGAGATCGCGCGGCTGGTGCGAGACGTCTACACCGCCGCCGGGCTGGTGCCGTACGTGCAGGCGACCGGCGGGCGCGGGTTCCACGTCGTCGCGCCCTTGGAGCCCAGCCAGACCTACGACCAGGTCCGGGACCTGGCCAAGACCGCGGCCGAGGTGCTGGTCCGGCACGACCCGGACCGGCTGACCACGGCGGTGCGGAAGAACCAGCGCGGTGACCGGGTGTACCTCGACGTCCAGCGCAACGGCTACACGTCGACGTTCGTGGCGCCCTACTCGCTGCGCGCGCGGCCGTCCGCCGGGGTCGCCACGCCGCTGGACTGGCACGAGCTGGGCAAGGCGGAGCCGGACGGCTGGACGCCGAAGCGGATGAAGGACCGCCTGGCGCGGAAGGCCGACCCGTGGGCCGGTCTGGCCGACCACGCGGCGTCTCCGGCGCGCGCGATGGAGCTGCTGAAGAAGCTGTGACGGGAACGCGCTGTGTCCGCCGCCGGACTGCGCGTACCCGGACAGCGCCGCCGGTTCCGGATCCGGCGCGGACGGCACGCGGGAAGAAGCCGCTGTGCAATCCGGAGGAAGGAGACCGCGCCGTTCCCTCCGTACGGTCGACGCAGACCTACGGACCGCGGAGAAACGCCGTCTCCGCTCGAAGGAGAGAGCAGTGAACGTCGCCCAGGCAGCACCCGCATCGGTGGCCACGGGTCTCGACCCGCGCCGCTGGAAAGCCCTCATCCTCCTCTGCACGGCCAACTTCATGGTGATCCTCGACGCGCAGATCGTCATCATGGGCCTGCCCTCGATCTCGGCGGACCTCAAGCTGTCGCCCGTGGCGGCGCAGTGGGCCCTCTCGGCCAACCTGCTGACCTTCGGCGGGTTGCTCCTGCTCGGCGGGCGGGCGGCCGACCTGCTCGGCAGGCGCAAGGTGTTCATCGCCGGCACCGCGCTGTTCCTGCTGGTTTCCCTGCTGTCCGGGCTGGCCTGGAACGCCGAGGTCCTGCTGGTGGCCCGCGCGCTGCACGGAGTCTCGGCCGCGCTGATGGCGCCGACCGCGTTGTCCATCCTGACCAACACCTTCCCGGAAGGCCGGGAGCGCAACAAGGCGTTCGCCGCCTGGTCCGGGATCGCGTCGATCGGCGCCACCGTCGGCCTGCTGCTGGGCGGGACGCTCATCGACTGGCTGGGCTGGCAGTCGATCTTCTTCGTCAACGTCCCGGTCGCGGTGGTCATGCTGGTGCTGAGCCCGGTGCTGCTGCGGGAGAGCAAGGACGCGGGCAAGCAGCGGACGTTCGACCTCGCCGGGGCGATCGTCAGCACGGCCGCGCTCGGCCTGCTGGTCTACATCCTGGTCGAGGCGCCCGGGAAGGGCTGGGTCAGCTTCCACACCCTCGGCCTCGGCGTGGTGTTCCTCGTGCTGGTCGCGCTGACGCTGGTGATCGAGAAGCGCTCGGCCGCGCCGCTGGTGCCGCTGCGGCTGTTCCGCTCGCGCGCGCTGCTCGGCGGCAACCTCGTGACCGGGATCGTGGCGGCACTCGCGTTCGGCATGTCGGTCGCGATCTCCCAGTTCTCGCTGGGGGTGCGGCAGTACACCGCACTGGAGTTCGGGCTCAGCCAGTCCGCGATGCCGATCGCCGCGGTGGCCGGCGCGTACCTCGCCCAGGCCGTGCTGAACCGCATCGGCATCCGGGTCGTCGCGGTCACCGGCGTGGTGCTGCTGGGGGCCGGCTGCTTCCTGCTGACCGGGATTTCGCCGACCGGCAGCTACTGGGCCGACGTCTTTCCGGGCCTGGTGCTGTTCGGGCTCGGCCTCGGCGGCGGCCCGGTCGCCCTCGCGGCGGCCGCGCTGAACGGCATCGCCAAGCGCGACGCGGGCATCGCGTCCGGCTTCAACTCGGCCGCGTTCCAGGTCGGCGGCGCGATCGGCGTGGCGGTCGTCTCGACCGTGATCGCGACGCACATGGCGCAGGCGGCCACCAACCCGGCCGCGATCATGGCCGGCTTCACCCAGGGCTTCTGGGCGTGCGTGATCTTCGCGGCGGTCGGCCTGGTGCTGTCCGTGGCGCTGCTGCGCAAGCACGGCGGCGGGCAGCTGCAGGTGGTCCCGGAGCAGCGGACGCCGTCGGCGCACTGAGCTCCGTCCGAAGACGGCGGCCTCCCCGGTTTCCGGCCGGGGAGGCCGCTTTCACGCCCGGATCCGGAGCCAGTCGCCGTCGGCTTCGCCCGGGTGGTACCCGCCGTCGGTGCGTTTCGCGTAGATCCCGCCGAGGCCGTGTTCCCGGGCCGCCGCCAGCACCGCTTCGCCGTTGCCGCGGAAGTACTGCGGGACCTGCCAGTTGCCGCCGGACAGGCCGAGGCCGGCCAGCATGTCCCGCCGCCGCACGTACGGCAGGTCCAGCGTCGCCCGGCCCTCGTGGTGCAGCAGGTCGTAGGCGAAGAAGAACGCCGGGCAGTGCTTGGCCATCCGCTTGGCCTCGGTGCCGTCGGCCCGGCCGCGCCGGACGAGGCCGGCCGGATCCGGACGGCCGTCGCAGACCACGACCATCTCGCCGTCGAGCAGCACCTCGGTCGAGCCGAGGGTTTCGCCGAGTTTGTGCAGCTCCGGCCAGCGTCCGATGACGTCGGCGCCGGTGTTGTCGTGCGCCGCGATGCGGCCGCCGGACACGCAGAGCATGGTGCGGGCGCCGCCCCAGTCGAATTCGTAGGCCCAGCCGTCGTCCTCGGCCGGCGGCGGCAGCTCGCCCGGGACCGCGGCCATCGGCTCGAGGAACTCCGGCGCGTCTTCGTGGCCCGGTTCGGCCGGGTCGAGGCGCCGCAGCGTCCAGTCCCGGCCGTCTTCGTCGTGCCGGTTGGTGAACAGGTACTTGCCGCGCGCGCGTTCGCCGTGGAAGACCACCTCGACCTTGTGGTCGTTCCAGTGCAGCGTTTCGTACTTCCCGGTGTCCCACACGGTCATCCGGCCGCCGCCGTACTCGCCGGCGGGGATCTCGCCGGAGAACGTGAGGTACTCCATGGGGTGGTCTTCGGTGTGCACGGCGAGCCGGGGCACGCCGGGGGAGAGCGGCAGGCCCTTCGGCACCGCCCACGACACGAGCACGCCGTCGCGCTCCAGGCGGAAGTCCCAGTGCAGCCGGGTGGCGTGGTGTTCCTGGATGACGAACAGGTCGTTGCCGCCGGGGACGGGCGGGCCGTCCGGCCACGGCTCCGAGGTGCGGTCGCGCGCCCGTTTGCCGCGGTATTCCTCGAGTTTGTCCGCCATGGGCGCCCCAGTACCCCTTCCGCTTCCGGAGCGTCCAGGGTACCGGGGCGCCGGCGTCAGTCGGTCTCCGCCATTGCTTCGGCGAACTGCGCCGCGTACAGCCGCGCGTACGCACCCCCGCTGTGCAGCAGCGTTTCGTGGTCGCCCTGCTCGACGATGCGGCCGTTTTCCATCACCAGGATCACGTCCGCGTCGCGGATCGTCGAAAGGCGGTGCGCGATGACGAAGCTCGTGCGGCCGCTGCGCAGCGAGTTCATCGCCCGCTGGATGAGCACCTCGGTGCGGGTGTCGACCGAGCTGGTCGCCTCGTCGAGGATGAGGATCACCGGCTTGGCCAGGAACGCCCGCGCGACCGTGATCAGCTGCTTCTCACCCGCGCTGACCGTGCCGCCCTCGTCGTCGAGCACCGTGTCGTAGCCCTCCGGCAGCGTCCGCACGAAGCGGTCCACGTACGTCGCCTGGGCCGCCTCGACGATCTGCTCGCGGCTCGGGTCGTCCGCGCCGTAGGCGATGTTCTCCGCGATCGTGCCGCCGAACAGCCACGCGTCCTGCAGCACCATGCCGGTCTGGTCGCGCAGTTCCTCGCGGTTCATCTTCGCGATGTCGACGCCGTCGAGCGTGATCCGGCCGCCGTCCAGCTCGTAGAACCGCATGAGCAGGTTGACCAGGGTCGTCTTCCCGGCGCCCGTCGGGCCGACGATCGCCACCGTCTGGCCGGGTTCGACGGTGAGGGACAGGTCGTCGATCAGCGGCTTGTCCGGCAGGTAGCGGAACGAGACGTCCTGGAACTCGACCCGCCCGCGGATCACCGCGGGCCGCTCCGGGTGCTCCGGTTCCGGCGCCTGCTCCTCGGCGTCGAGCAGCGCGAACACTCGCTCGGCCGAGGCGACGCCGGACTGCAGCAGGTTCGCCATGCTGGCGATCTGCGTGACCGGCTGGCTGAACTGGCGCGAGTACTGGATGAACGCCTGCACCTCGCCGAGCGTCAGGCTGCCCGACGCGACGCGCAGCGCGCCGATCACCGCCACCAGCACGTAGCTGAGGTTGCCGATGAACATCATCGCCGGCTGGATCATCCCGGAGATGAACTGCGCCCGGAAGCTCGCCTGGTACAGCGTTTCGTTCTGCTTGTCGAAGATCGCCGCGGACTCCTCGCGGCGGCCGAACACCTTGACCAGCGAGTGCCCGGTGTACATCTCCTCGACGTGCGCGTTGAGCTTGCCCGTCGTCGACCACTGCTTGATGAAGTTCGGCTGCGCCCGCTTGCCGACCTTCGCGGCCACCACCGCCGACAGCGGCACGGTGAGCAGCGCGATCAGCGCCAGCAGCGGGGAGATCAGGAACATCATGATCAGCACGCCGATGACCGTCAGCAGCGACGAGACGATCTGCGACAGCGTCTGCTGCAGCGACATCGCCAGGTTGTCGATGTCGTTGGTGACGCGGGACAGCACCTCACCGCGCGGCTGGCGGTCGAAGTACTTCAGGGGCAGCCGCGCGAACTTCTCCTCGACCTCCTGGCGCAGCCGGTACACCGCGTGCTGCACCAGCGTCGTCGTCAGCCGGGCCTGGATCAGCCCGAAGAACGACGAAACGACGAACAGCGCCAGCACGGTCAGCAGGATCTGCCCGACCCGGTCGAAGTCGATGCCGACCCCCGGCACGAGGTCGACGCGGCTGTAGATGTCGGCGAGCGTGCCGTCACCGCGGGCCCGCAGGCCGGCGACGATCTGCTCCTTGGTCACCCCCGGCGGAACCTGCTTGCCGAGCACGCCGGCCAGGATGGCGTCGGTGGCCTGCCCGAGGATCTTCGGCCCGATCACGGTCAACGTGACGCTGGCCGCGCCGAGCACGAAGACGCCGATCAGGGCCACCCGCTGCGGCCTGAGCAGCTGCAGCAGCCGTTTCAAGGAGCCGGTGAAGTCCAGGGCCTTCTCCGCCGGCGCGCCGCCGCTCATCCAGCGGGCCGCCGGTCCGCCGGCCGCGGCACCGGTGTTCCGGTGCCGCTGGGCGGTCGGTCGTTCGCCGGCCTCGGTGACGGTGGCCTCGGACGATTCCGTGGTACTCACGCCGCCTCCTGCTCGGTCAGCTGGGACAGCACGATCTCCCGGTAGGTTTCGTTGGTGTCCATGAGTTCGTGGTGGGTGCCGGTGCCGACGACGCGGCCCTCGTCGAGGACGAGGATCCGGTCGGCGTTCCGGATGGTGCTGACCCGCTGCGCGACGATGACCACCGTCGCGTCCTTCGTCTCCGACACCAGCGCACGGCGCAGGGCCGCGTCGGTCGCGTAGTCGAGCGCCGAGAACGAGTCGTCGAACAGGTAGATCTCCGGTTTGTGCACCAGCATCCGGGCGATCGCGAGCCGCTGCCGCTGGCCACCCGAGACGTTCGTGCCGCCCTGGGCGATCGGCGCGTCGAGGCCCTCGGCCATCGCCGCGACGAAGTCCTTGCCCTGCGCCACTTCCAGGGCGTGCCACAGTTCTTCGTCGGTGGCGTCCGGGTTGCCGTAACGCAGGTTGCTCGCCACCGTGCCGGCGAACAGGTACGGCTTCTGCGGCACCAGCCCGACCGCGCGGGCGAGCACCGCCGGATCGAGGTCGCGGACGTCGACGCCGTCGACCTTCACCGTGCCGGCGGTGGCGTCCATCAGCCGCGGGATGAGGTTGAGCAGCGTGGTCTTGCCGGTGCCGGTGGACCCGATGACGGCGGTGGTCTCACCCGGCCGCCCGACCAGCGAGATGTCGCACAGCACCGGCTTTTCCGCGCCGGGGTAGCGGAACTCCACCCCGGACAGCTCGAGGTGCCCGTGCACCGCGCCGGGGCGGATCGGCGACACCGGCGGCCGGACGCTCGACTCCGTGTCGAGCACCTCGCTGATCCGCTCGGCGCTGACCTCCGCGCGGGGCACCATCATGAACATGAACGTGGCCATCATGACGGCCATCAGGATCTGCAGCAGGTAGGACAGGAACGCCGTCATCGCCCCGATCTGCATGCTGCCGGAGTCGATCCGCTGCCCGCCGAACCACAGCACCGCGACGCTGGAGGTGTTCATCACCAGCATCACGATCGGGAACATCAGCGCCATCAGTCGCCCGACCCGCAGCGACACGGTGAGCAGTTCGTCGTTGGCGACGTCGAACCGCTTGCGCTCCCGGGTGTCCCGCACGAACGCGCGGATCACCCGGACGCCCATGATCTGCTCGCGCAGGATCTGATTGATCCGGTCGATCCGCACCTGCATCAGCCGGAACGCGGGGCGCATCTTGGCGATGACCGTCCCGACCGCGACCGCCAGGACCGGCACGATGACCAGCAGCAGCGACGACAGCGGCACGTCGAGGTTCAGCGCCAGGATGATCCCGCCCACGCACATGATCGGCGCGGACACCATCAGCGTCAGCGTCATCAGGACCAGCATCTGGACCTGCTGGACGTCGTTGGTGGTGCGGGTGATGAGCGACGGCGTGCCGAACTGGCCGACTTCGCGGGCCGAGAAGTCCTGCACCCGGTGGAAGACCCCGGCGCGGATGTCCCGCCCGATCGCCATCGCCGTGCGGGCGCCGAAGTAGACCGCGCCGATCGAGCCGGCGATCTGGGCCAGCGTGACGGCGAGCATCACCGCGCCGACCCGCAGGATGTAGGGCATGTCGCCCTTGATCAGGCCGTTGTCGACGATGTCGGCGTTCAGCGTCGGCAGGTAGAGCATGGCGATCGTCTGCACCAGCTGGAGCGCGACGATCACCCACAAGGTGCCCCGGTACGGGCGCAGGTGACTGCGCAGGAGCTTGACTAGCACAACGATTCCCCCAGTGGAGTGGTGGTGTTCGGGTCGGGTTTTCCTTCGGTGCCGCCGCCGGTCAGGGTCGGCATCCCGGCGGCCAGTTCGTCCAGCAGCCGCTCCAGCGTCGGCAGGAGCGGTTCGCCTTCGGTGAACCAGTTGACGAAGGCGACGCGGACGGCACTTTCCACCGAGGAGGCCATGAGCCGGCACAGCAGGTGGTCCACACCGCCCACCCGTTTCGCGATCGTTTCGGCGAGGACCCGCTCGACCGCCGCGTGGGCGTTGAGGAATTCGCCACGCAGCACGAGCTGGCCCATCAGCTCCCGGATACGCGCAACATACGCGCGATCGGGCTCGCCTTCACGCGAATATTGCTCCAGGACCGCGTGCTTGACGGACTCCCAGAGCGGCTCGCCCTCGGGCCGGGCGAGCAGGGCATCGCGCATCCCCTCGTGCCGGTCCGCGACGACCGCGCAGACCGCCTGCTCCTTGCTGGAGAAGTAGTTGTTGAACGTGCGGGGCGAGACCCCCACCTCGGTGGCGATGTCCTCCACCCGGACGTTCTCCAGCCCCCGCTCCAGCGTGAGCCGGAGCGCGGCCTGGGCGAGGGCCCGGCGGGCCTCGCGCTTCTTCCGCTCGCGCAGGGTCAGCTTCGGGGGTTCGTCCGGCGGCATGTGCAGAGTGTAGCGAAAAACTTGCGTGCCACGCAAAAAATTGCGCGGCACGCAAGTTTGGGACGAATCGGGCACGACCTGCGGATTCGCGGGCAGGGCCTGCTTCAGCTGCGCGTTCGACGGCCGTGTGCGCAGGGTTGCGACCCGCAATTTGCAAAATTGAACCGAATGGCCTAATCCGCTGCGCTCACCAGCAGCGACGCTCCGAATTCATGATCACACAGGGCGATCGCGCGGGAACCGGCTGTGGACATCCCACGAACGTTTCTGCTTGCATGTCCCGCATCGCCGCCGGGGGTCGGCGCAGCAAAGCCGTTTCCGCAGTCGTTTCCGAACCTGAGCAAGGAAGAAGTGGGACCACATGGCGAGCCGGGCCCGGGAACTCCTGGATCGATCACGCGTCCTCCTGGACCGCTCGCGCGTCGCCGCCGCGCAGTTCCTCACCGCGCCTCCGAAGCACCCCGGGTACGCACCCGCGGCCGGACCGGCGTTCGTGGAGCTGACGCGACCGGAGCCGGTGGCCGCGCCGTCCGGCGAAGGCGTCCTGGCCGAGATCTGCGCCAGCGTCGCCCTGCGTGACCTCAACCTCCTCGACCAGCTGCTGGCGCGGCTGGAGGAGCTCGAGGCGGGGGAGGAGGACCACCACCGCCTCGCCGAGCTCTACCAGCTCGACCACCTCGCCACGCGACTGCGGCGCAACGCCGAGAACCTGCGCGTGCTCGCCGGGCAGGACACCGCCGACGACGCCGCCCGCGCGACATCGCTGCTCGACCTCATGCGCGAGGCGATGTCCTCGATCAACCACTACGCCCGGATCACCATCGGCCGCGTGGTCAACCTCGGCGTCGTCGGGTTCGCCGCGGAGGACCTGGGGCGGGTGCTGGCGGAGCTGTTCGACAACGCCGCCAACCAGTCCTCGCCGAGTTCGCCGGTGCACGTCAGCGCGCACCTGACCGAACAGGGCAGCGTGCTCGTCCGGATCGAGGACGAGGGCATCGGCATCCCCGCCGACCGCATCGGGGACCTCAACGCGCGGCTGGAGGCCGGCGGCGACCTCGACGACGCCGCGGCACGGCACATGGGCCTCGCCGTGGTCGCCCGCCTGGCCGCGCGGCACGGCGTGACCGTGCGGCTCGACCGGCGCAGCCCGCACGGCACGGTCGCCACCGTGCTGCTGCCCACCGGGGTCGTCACCGAGCTGGCCGAACACGCGTGGTCGGGCACGAAGACGGTCACCATCGAGCCGGTCACGCCCGGGCGCGAACCCGCCGTGGTCGGCGGGTTGCCGCGCCGCCGGGCGGCCGCGTTCCCGCGGGAGGACCCGGACGCCGCGCCCCGCACCAAACCCAGCCCCCGGCCGCGGCCGGTCGAGCGGGCCACCGGCGGCACCACGGCGAACGGCCTGCCCCGCCGCGTGCCCGGCAGCATCCGCGGCGCCGCGCCGGAACCACCCCCGCCGCCACCCGCGCCGGCCGCGGACACCGCCACGGCCGGGCACGAACAGCTGCTGGCCGACCTCGGGGCGTTCGCCGACGGCGAGCAGGCCGCGCTGGCGGAGAACCGCACCCGCCAGGACGAGACGCCCGGAGGAACCGCCCGGTGAGCGCACCCCACCCGGCCACGGCGAACTTCGCCTGGCTGCTCGACGACTTCGTGCGCAAGGTCCACGGTGTGAGCCACGCGCTGATCATGAGCGTGGACGGCTTCCCGCTCACCGCGTCGGACTCGGTCGGCGAGGCCGAGGCCGAACAGCTCGCCGCGATCGCCAGCGGCCTGCTCTCGCTGGCGGGCAACAGCGCGGCCCTGTTCGGGAAGGGCGCCTGCGAGCAGATCATCATCCGGCTCACCCACGGCTACTTCCTGTTCATGGGCATCGGGTCCGGTGCCGGGCTCGCCGTGCTGACCTCGAGCGAGGCGGACATGAAGGTGGTCGCCTACGAGATGACCCAGTTCATCACCAACGCCGGCCACGCGCTCACCCCCGAGGTGCGCGCGGAGCTGCGGCAGGTGCTGACCGCACGCCGGCCCCGGATGTGATGACGCCCGTGCCGCACGAGGATGTGATGCCCGTGTCCACACCGGACACCCCAGGGGACTCCCCGGTGAAATCCCCGGTGAAATCCCCACTGCCGCGCCGGAGCCGCCGGATCCGCGCGTACGCCCTCACCGGCGGCCGCACCGGCACGCGGTTCCAGCTGCTGGTGGAGACGCTGATTTCGGTGCCGCAGTACGACCCCGCGCTGAGCGACACGCTCATGCCCGAGTCGCGCTCGCTCTACGAACGCGCGCGGGTGCGGTGCTCGGTCGCCGAGCTGTCGGTCGGGCTGGACCTGCCCCTGGGCGTGGTGCGGGTGCTGCTCGGCGACCTCGCCTCCCAGGGCGCGGTGTTCGTCCACCCGACCGCGCACGCCTACCACCACGACACCAACGTGCTCGAGAGGATCCTTGATGGGCTCAAGCGGCTCCCCGCCTGAGGGCGATCTGCTGACGATCTCCGCGAAGATCGTCGTCGCCGGGGGCTTCGGTGTCGGCAAGACCACCTTCGTCGGCGCGGTGTCGGAAGTGCCGCCGATGAGCAACGAGGCGTGGATGACCGAGGCCGGGGAAGGCATCGACGACATCCCGCCGGGGGGCAAGTCGACCACGACCGTGGCCATGGACTTCGGGCGGATCACGCTGCGCCCGGACCTGCTGCTGTACCTGTTCGGCACGCCGGGGCAGGCGCGGTTCTGGTTCCTCTGGGACGACCTGAGCCGCGGCGCGCTCGGCGCGGTCGTGCTCGTGGACACCAGCCGAATCGACGAGTCCTTCGCGGCGATCAACTACTTCGAGAACGACTCGGAGCTGCCGTTCATCGTCGCGGTCAACCAGTTCGAAGGCATGCCGGTGCACGACCTCGAAGAGGTGCGGGACGCCCTCGCGCTCGACCCGAGCGTCCCGCTGGTCACCTGCGACGCCCGCGACCGCGCGTCGACGATCGCCACCCTGACCGAACTGGTCGGCCACACGCTGTCGCTGGCGGTGCTCTCCGGCCCGGCGGGCCGCGAGCTCGCCGGCAGCACCCCGCACGCCTGAACCCCCGGAAGGTGAAGAGCTCCATGCGCAAGGTCCTGGTCGTGGGCGCCGGGCAGTCCGGCCTGCAGCTGGCCCTCGGGCTGCAGGCGAAGGACTACGACGTCACCGTGATGTCCGCGCGGACGCCGGAGGAGATCCGGAGCGGGCGGGTGATGTCGACGCAGTGCATGTTCCACGACGCCCTGCAGCACGAGCGGGACCTCGGGATCAACCTGTGGGAGGCGGACACGGTCGACGTCGAAGGGCTCGGCGTCTCGGTGGCCGCGCCGGACGGCGGGCGCGCGCTCGACTGGTTCGCCGAACTCGACCAGCCGGCGCAGTCGGTCGACCAGCGGGTGAAGATGGCCGGCTGGCTGGAGCGGTTCGAAGACCGCGGCGGCAAGCTCGTCATCCACGGCGTGATGACGTCCGAACTGGACGCGCTGGCCCGGCTGTACGACCTCGTGGTCATTTCGGCGGGCAAGGGGGAGCTGGTCCAGCTGTTCGACCGGGTGCCCGAGCGGTCGCCGTACACCCGGCCGATGCGCGCGCTGTCGCTGGTCTACGCCCACGGGGTGGGCCGCCGTCCGGAGCACCCGGACAAGGTCGGGGTGCGGTTCAACATCGTCCCCGGTGTCGGCGAGCTGTTCATGATCCCGGCCTACACGCTGAGCGGCAACTGCGACATCCTCTTCTTCGAAGGCGTGCCCGGCGGGCCGCTGGACTGCTTCGGCGACCACCCGAGCCCGGACGAGCACTTCAAGCGCGTGCTGGACCTGATGCGGCAGTTCGTGCCGTGGGAGTACGACCGCTGCCGCGACGCGGAGCTGACCGACGCGAAGGCGACCCTGGCCGGCGGGTACACGCCCGTGGTGCGCCACCCCGTCGGCACCCTGCCCGGCGGGGCCGTGGTGCTGGGCATGGCCGACGTCGTGGTGGCGAACGACCCGATCACCGGGCAGGGCTCGAACAACGCCAGCCACTGCGCCGCGACCTACCTCGACGCCATCGTGGCCCACGGTGACCAGCCGTTCGATGCCGCGTGGATGGTGGCGACGTTCGAGCGCTACTGGGAGTACGCCCGGCACGTCACCGAATGGACGAACGCGCTGCTCCTGCCGCCGCCTCCGCACGTGCTCGAAATCCTCGGGGTGGCGGGCCAGAACCCGGCCGTCGCGCGGCGGTTCGCCAACGGTTTCACCAACCCCGCCGACTTCCGGCACTGGTTCATGGACCCCGCACTCTGGAAGAAGTACCTGGCGGAGGTCTAGATCCGACTGTCGCCGCGGGACGATTCGGGCTACGGTAGTTACCGAGCGTGAAGTCGGCCGGGTGGTCTATCGGAGGTGCGTGGCATGCGGGCGATGTGGAAGGGCTCGGTGTCGTTCGGGCTGGTCAGCATCCCGATCCAGATGTACGCGGCCACCGAGAACAAGAACGTGTCCCTCCGGCAGGTGCACGAGGCCGACGGCGGCCGCATCCAGTACAAGCGGTTCTGCACCATCGACGGCCAGGAAGTACCGTACGCCGAGATCGCCAAGGGCTACGAGCTGCCCGACGGCGAGATGGTCGTGATCACCGACGCCGAGATGGCCGAGCTGCCGCTCACCACCCAGCGCACGATCGACGTGCTGGAGTTCGTGCCGCTCGAGTCGATCGACCCGATCCAGTACGACCGGACCTACTACCTGGAGCCGCAGAAGAACGCGGTGAAGCCGTACGTGGTGCTGCGGGACGCGCTGCACAAGTCGAGCCAGGTGGCCATCGCGAAGGTCGCGGTCCGGCAGCGGGAGAGCATGGCGGTGCTGCGGGTGCACGCCGACGTGCTGGTGATGACGACCATGCTGTGGCCGGACGAGGTCCGCGAGCCGGACTTCCCGTTCCTGCGCGACGACCCGCCGCAGATCCGCCCGCAGGAGCTGACCATGGCCGGCTCGCTGATCGACTCGCTCGCCGAGCCGGTGTTCGAGCCGGAGAAGTACCACGACCACTACCGCGAGGCCCTGGAAGAGATGATCGAGGCCAAGGTCGCCGGCGACGAGACGACCAAGCCCGCCTCGGTCACCGCCAAGGCCGACGTCGTCGACCTGATGGCGGCCCTGCAGGCCAGTGTGGACGCCGCGAAGAAGTCGCGCCAGTCCTCTTCGGAGGGGTCCGAAGAGGACCCCAAGCCGGCGGCGAAGAAGAAGCCGGCCGCGCGCAAGCGGGCGCCGAAGCCCGCCTGAGGCAGCCCCGGACGGGTGGTTGTGCCGACACGCCGCCGGAGTGCCGTACCCGGTCGCTTCCCGGTCCTACGTTGGGGGGACGTCGGGCACGAGCGGAAAGGCGGCCGGTCATGGAGTGTGCTTCGTGTGCCGCGGGGATCGACCACTGCCACGGCACGCTGGTGGTGCACCCGGAAGGCGGATTCGCCGAGTGCACGGAACCGGCCTGCGGGGACGGTGACCGCGTGCGGCACGCGCTGATCGTCGACTGCCGGGGTGTCGGCAGCGGGTGTGGCTGTGCCGCCTCGCCTCGGGGATCGTTGCTGCACCGAGCTTCCTGAGCCTCCCGCCAGGATCCGGGTGGGCCTTCCCGGCCGGGCTCCCGCGCCCGCCGGGGAGGCTCGCGCGGCCCTTCGGGGGCCGTCAAGGGCGTAACCCGATCGTGTATGCAGCTGTGTACACGCGCTGGGCGATGTGCTAACACTAACGGGGTCCTTCGGCTCTCCCTCCCCCTCGGAGCCGGAGGACCCTTTTCGTCGGGCCGCGGGTCCGCTGTGGAGGGTGCCGAAATCCGCCGGGTGGAAACGCCGGCGGATTCTTCGGGCGAATTTGCTTTGCGTTTACCTTTTCCGGACCGGCCCCGGACGGCCGAACGGCCTGGCACGCACCGGCATTGCTGCCGGCGCGCGCCAGGCCGTGGCGGAGTCCCGGGATCAGTACCAGTGTGCGCGGCCACCGATCCGGCGGCCCGTGCCGCCCAGGATGGCCAGTGCCACGCCGGCCACCGCGAGAATGATACCGATGGTGTACAGCACCGGGATGCCCACGATGAACCCGATGACAAGGAGAATCACACCGAGAATGATCACTTGACACACTCCTTCGCATGAGACCCGGCCCGGCTCCGTGCCGTCCGGGCGGATGCGCTCTCGCGGGGAGGATGGCCATTTTCGCGATAAACCAAACTACGGCGAATGGAGCAATCTTGGATCAGTACCGATAGTGATCGAGCTTGTACGGACCTTGGACGTCGACGCCGATGTATTCCGCCTGCGCCTTCGTCAGCTTGGTGAGTTTCACACCGAGTGCGTCGAGGTGCAGGCGGGCCACCTTCTCGTCGAGGTGCTTCGGCAGCCGGTGCACGTCGGTGGCGTACTCGCCGGGCTTGGTGAACAGCTCGATCTGGGCGATCGCCTGGTTGGTGAAGGAGTTCGACATGACGAAGGACGGGTGACCGGTCGCGTTGCCGAGGTTCATCAGCCGCCCCTCGGACAGCACGATGATCGCGTGGCCGTCGGGGAACGTCCACTCGTGCACCTGCGGCTTGATCTCCTTCTTGACCACGCCGGGCAGCTTCGCCAGCCCCGCCATGTCGATCTCGTTGTCGAAGTGCCCGACGTTGGCGACGATCGCGTTGTGCTTCATCCGGCCCATCTGCTCCGCCGAGATGATGCCGAAGTTGCCGGTGGTCGTGATGAAGATGTCCGCGTCGGCCACGACGTCGTCGAGCTCGACGACGTCCAGCCCGTCCATCGCCGCCTGCAGCGCGCAGATCGGGTCGATCTCGGTGACCGACACCCGGGCGCCCTGGCCGCGCAGCGCCTCGACCGCGCCCTTGCCGACGTCGCCGTAGCCGCAGACGAGGACGCGCTTGCCGCCGATCATCACGTCGGTGGCCCGGTTGAGGCCGTCCACCAGTGAGTGCCGGATGCCGTACTTGTTGTCGAACTTGGACTTCGTCACCGAGTCGTTGACGTTCATCGCGGGGAAGAGCAGCTCGCCGTCCTTGGCCAGCTTGTAGAGCCGCTTGACGCCGTTGGTGGTCTCCTCGGTGACCCCGCGGATCTCCTTGGCCATGCGGGTGAAGCGGTCGCCGTCGGCGGCGAGGCTCGCGCGGAGGGTGTCGAGGACGATCCGGTACTCCTCCGGGTCCTCTTCGGACGGTTGCGGGACGGCGCCGGCCGCCTCGAACTCGACTCCCTTGTGGACGAGCAGGGTGGCGTCGCCGCCGTCGTCGAGGATCATGTTCGGGGCCTGGCCGCCGGGGAAGGCGAAGAGCCGGTCGGTGCACCACCAGTACTCTTCGAGCGTTTCGCCCTTCCACGCGAACACCGAGGTGCCCGCCGGGGCCTCGACGGTGCCCTCGGGGCCGACGACGACCGCGGCCGCGGCCTCGTCCTGGGTCGAGAAGATGTTGCAGGACACCCAGCGCACCTGCGCGCCGAGGGCGACCAGGGTCTCGATGAGCACGGCGGTCTGCACGGTCATGTGCAGCGACCCGGCGATGCGGGCGCCCTTCAGCGGCTGCGCGGCGGCGTACTCGCGGCGGATCGCCATCAGGCCGGGCATCTCGTGCTCGGCCAGCCGCAGCTGGGTGCGACCGGCGTCGGCCAGGGTGAGGTCGGCCACGGCGAAGTCGAGGCCGTTTCGGGTCTGCAGTTTGTCACTCATGCTTCGGTGCACTCCGGAGTTCGTCGTGGATGCGCTCGGGAGGCAGCACGAAAATCCGTGCGGACAAAGAAAAGGCGCCTCCCTCGCGGGAGGCGCCCTTGGAGTCGTGTGTCGGGCCGAGCGTGGCGGAAGGAGTTTCCGTCGCAGCGCCTCTCGGCCCGGATCCAGGATGGCAAAGCCGCGGCGAGGCTGTCAAGCGAGCGATCGGGCCATCAGAACGTCGTCGATGTCGGTGCCGTCGATGCGGAATTCGCCGCGCAGCACGCCTTCCACGACGAACCCGCACCGCTCGTACACCCGCCGGGCGCCGGCGTTCGGCCCGAGCACGCGCAGCGTCACCTTGCGGGCGCCCCGGCGGCGCGCCTCGGCGACGGCGGCCTCGACGAGCTGCCGCGCGATGCCGAGCCGTCGCCGGTCCGGGTCGACGGCCAGCCCGCCGATCACCACCACGTGCCGGTGGGCGGGGATGCCGAACCCCTCGCCGAGGCGCACGTACCCGGCAATGACGCCGTCGTCCTCGGCGACCAGGACGTCCTCGGGGCGCGTGCCCTCGTCGAAGAAGGGTGTCCCGGGCGGGGGAGCGGGGGCGGGCGAGACGTCGGGGGTCCACGTGCGTTCGTCGAGCTTCGCGAGGACGCCGTCGTCCTCGGCGCGGGCGGTCCTGGTGGTGAGCACGCGGGCAGCCTGGCGGAACCCGCCGCCGGGCGCGAGGGATTTACACCAGGTGCGCGCGCCGCCAGATGCCCTCCGAGCGGCCGCCGACCAGGCCCGCGTCCCGCAGGAAGGGCACGATCTTCTCGGCCATCCAGCGGCGCGTCTCGTGGAAGTGCGGGTTCGCCAGCGCCGCGGCGCGGCCTTCGCGCGGGTCGATCCCGACGCTGCGGTAGATCCGCGGGTCGACCATGGCGTCGACGACGCCGAACGCCACCAGCGCGGTGCGCAGCCGGTGCCGCTGGAGGCCCGCCTTCGACAGCTTCGGCGTCTCCCGCAGCACCTCCTCCTTGGCGAACCGGACGTGCCGGGCCTCCTCGACCACGTGGATGCGGTTGACCGAGCGGATCAGCGGCTGGATGCCGTCGTCGTCCATCATCGACCGCTGGAGCCGGTCGGTGGTCTCCTCCGCGACCAGCACGCTGGCGAACATCGACGGCCCGGCGGCGGTGGCGCCGAACACCTTCGCGGCGCGGTGGACCACCTTCGGGACGCCGTAGCGCGGGACGCCGAGCCGCTCGGCGGTGCGGGCGAACATCACCGAGTGCCGCGTCTCGTCGCCGATCTCGGTCATGGCGTACTGCGCGTGCTCGGTGCGCGCGTCGAGGTCGAAGACGTACCGGGCGAGCAGCTGCATCAGGACGATCTCGAACCACAGGCCGACGCTCATGATGCTGGCGATCTCGTGCTTGGACAGCTCGATCCGCTGCTCCGGGGTCAGTTTCGCCCAGAGGTCGGTGCCGTACAGGGAGACGCGCTCGAGCGGCATGTACGCCTTGCCCTCGGCGAGCGGTGCGTCCCAGTCGATGTCGACGTACGGGTCGTAGGAGTTCTTCGCGGAGCTCTTGAGCAGGCGAGCCGCGGTGACGTCCCGGTCCTGGGCCTCGACGCCCATGGCGGCCTCCGAAAAAAGTATGGGGTACGCGGTGTACTAGCTACTTCGGGAGCGTACACCGCCCGGCGGCCGGTGAGTAGGCTTTCGCCGTGACCAAGGCCGACGGACGGGCGACGCGCTGGGCGGGCCAGCAGGAACGGCGGCGCGCGGAGTTCGTCGACGCCGCACTGGCCGCCATCGCCGAGCACGGCCCGGACGTCTCGACCGAGCAGATCGCCGAGCGCGCCGGCGTCGCCCGCACGCGCCTGTACAAGCACTTCGACGGCGCGGCCGACCTCCGCCGCGCGATCGCGCGGCGGGCGGCCGAGCTGGTGACGGCCGACCTGGCGCCGCTGTGGCACCCCGAGGGCTCGCCGAACGAGATGATCTCCACGGTGATCTCGACGCACCTGCGCTGGCTGACCGAACACGCCCACCTGCACCGCTACCTGGCCCGCGGCATCCCGGACGGCCCCGACGTCCGCGGGGCCATCGCCCGCCACCTCGGCTCGCTGTTCACCGGCTACCTGACGGCGTTCGGCCTGGACCCGGCCCCGGCCGACACGCTGGCGTTCGGCCTGGTCGGCTACGTCGAATCGGCGACGACCCGCTGGCTCGACCACCCGGGCACGCTGACCCGGCCCCAGCTGACGGCCCAGCTCACGGGCACGATCTGGGCGATGCTGGACCACACGCTCCGCGCGGGCGGGGTGGAACTGGACCCGGACCGGCCGCTGCCGCTGCCGGAGGGGCTTTAGCCTTCGCCCGGCGGGTTCGCGCGCCTGGAGCCGGACCGGGATTGCGGGGTGCGGCCCGACCCGGCTGCCGCCCTAAGCGGACGCGTCCTGGTCCTCACGCGGGAACTCGGCCCGCACGCCCAGGAGCCGCACCGCGCGGGTCAGCTCGAACATCCCCAGCACCTCGTGTGCCGCCCGGTCGAGTTCCTCCGCGTCCGAGGTCGGCTCCGGGAGCGTGATGCTGTGCGTGTGGGTCAGGAACGGGACGAACCGCACCTTGACCGCCACCCGCGCCGCCGGGCGGCCCTCCTCGAGGACGTCCTGGGCGACGCGCTTGGCCAGCGCCGAGATCTCCGCCGCCACTTCCGCCGGGTCCGTCAGGTCGCGCTGGAACGTCGTCTCGCGGCTGCGGGAGCGGGCCACCCACGGCGTCGCGCTCACCTCGGCGTCGCTGATGCCGCCGCCGAGCAGGCGCAGCCACGGGCCGGTCTTCGGGCCGAAGCGCGCCGCGAGCTCCGCCGCGTCCGCGCCCGCGAGGTCCAGCACCGTGTGGATGCCCAGCGAGGCGAGCTTCTTCGCCGTCTTGCCGCCGATGCCCCACAGCGCGTCGGTCGGGCGGGCCGCCATCACCTCCCACCAGTTCTCCTGCGTCAGCCGGTAGATCCCGCCCGGCTTGCCGAACCCGGTGGCGAGCTTGGCCCGCAGCTTGTTGTCGCCGATCCCGACCGCGCACGACAATCCCGTTTCGCGGGCGATCCGCTCCTTGATCGACGCCGCCAGGGCCTCGGGGTCGGTCGTTTCCGCCCCGACGAAGGCCTCGTCCCAGCCCAGCACCTCGACCACCACGGGCAGCTCCCGCACCGCCGCCATCACCCGCGCCGACACCTCGAGGTAGGCGTCCGGGTCACTGGGCAGGAAGACGGCGTCCGGGCAGCGCCGGGCGGCGATCCGCAGCGGCATGCCGGACTGCACGCCGAACTCGCGGGCCTCGTACGACGCCGTCGCGACCACGGCGCGTTCGGCGGGGTCGCCGTTGCCGCCGACCACGACGGGCCGGCCGCGCAGCTCCGGGTGCCGGGCGATCTCGACCGCGGCGATGAACTGGTCGAGGTCGACGTGCAGGACCCACTTCACCCGCCCAGTCTGCCTCAGATCCGGTGCCGCGCCACGTGGGTCCAGACGGTGCCGGTGAGGGCGAGGATCCCGCACAGCGTCACGCCGGGGTCGGGCAGCACGAGCCCCAGTACCAGCAGCGTCACAGCGGCGATGTCGAAGAAGACCAGGAAGACCCCGCGGAGCGCGCGGGACTTCGGGCGCCGGCCGTCGCGCAGGGCGGCGGCCAGATCGGGGTCGCTGAGCTCCAGGGTGCGCTCGATCTTCTCGAGCTCCGTGCGGTCGTGGTGACTGAGCATCGGGCCTCCTTCGGCGCCGAACCCGCCGTGTCGCCGTAGCGAATACCCCATCGTCCTCCTCGCGAACCGCCGAACGTCTTCCGATTTCGTGCTTTTCTCTGGTCCGACCGGGTGATCCGCGCTCCGTGACCGGCTTCGGCCACGTTATGTTGCTGTCCGAACGTGGCCGGTCGTGGACCGGACGGCGGTGGGGGCGGCCGGTGGCCACGTCCTGCCTTCGTGCCGGTGGCCGGTCAGGCCCAGCAACCAAGCGGAGGACTCGATGACCCTGCCCACCGAACCGATCGGCAGCATCCCGCGCCCCGCCTACCTCGTCGAAGGACTCGGCGAGTTCGCCGCCGGCCGGATCGACGCCGCCGCGCTGGCCGAGCTCGAGAGCCGGGCGCTGGCGGACACGATCCGCCGGTTCGAGGAGACCGGCTCACCGGTGCTGACCGACGGGGAACAGGGCAAGCCGAGCTTCGCGACGTACCCGCTGGCCGGGCTGGAAGCGCTGGCGCCGGACGGCGTCGTCATCCCGTTCGCCGACGGGCACACCCGGCAGCTGCCGCGGCTCACCGCGGGCCCGTTCCGCTACGCGACCCACGCGGACTCGTACTTGACGCGAGCGAAGACGCTGACCGGCCGGCCGGTCAAGCAGGCGGTGATCGCCGCGTCCGCGCTGTCGCTGATCTACCCCGGCGACGGCATCGCGGGGTACTCGCAGGAGCAGTTCGTCGCCGACCTGGTGAACGAGGCCGAAGCGGACATCCGCGGCAGCCTCGAGGCGGGCGCGGACAGCGTGCAGATCGACTTCACCGAAGGCCGCCTCTCCCTGAAGCTCGACCCGTCCGGCGGCCTGCTGCGGCAGTTCGTCGAGCTCAACAACGCCGTGCTCGACCGGTTCACCGCCGAGGAACGGGCGAAGATCGGCGTCCACACGTGCCCGGGCGGCGACCAGGACTCCGTACACAGCCTCGACGTCGACTACGCGGGCCTGCTGCCGGCGTTGTTCGACCTGAAGGCGGGCCGGTTCTTCGTCCAGCTGGCCAGCGAAGCCGAACCGGAGCGCGCGCTGCGGGTGATCGCCGAACACCTGAAGGCCGATCAACGGGTCTTCGTCGGCGTCACCGACCCGATCGACCCGCGCGTGGAAACCCCGGAAGAGGTCCGGGACCGGGTGCTCACCGCGGCGAAGTACGTCCCGGCCGAGCGGCTCGGCACCTGCGACGACTGCGGGTTCTCGCCGTTCGCCGACGACACCTCGACCTCGCGCGACATCGCGTTCGCGAAGATCGCGGCGCGCGTGGAGGGCACGCGCCTGGCTGCCGAGGCGCTGGGCTGAGCTTCGCCGGCCGGGTCAGGCGGTTTCGGCGGCGACCTTGAGCCCGAGGGCGACGAGCACCGTGCCCAGGACGGCGTCGAGGCCCCGCCGGACGCGGCCGGCGCCGAGGAACCGCTTCAGCGCCCCGACCACGACCGCGAGGGTGATGAACCAGAGGACCGTGCCGGCCGTGGCGATCGCGGCGAGTTCGAGGGTCTGCAGGGTGGCGCCGTCGGCGGGCAGGAACTGGGGGAGCAGCGCCAGGAAGTAGACGGCGACCTTGGGGTTGAGCAGGTTGGTCGTCAGGCCCTGGCGGAAGGCGGCGCCCGCCGTGAGCTGCCGGGCGCCGGTGCTCTCCCCGAGGTCCCGGTACTCGCCGCGGCGCACGGCCAGCCACGCCTTGCCGCCGAGGACGACCAGGTAGGCCGCCCCGGCCAGCTTGACGACGGTGAAGGCGACCGCCGACGCGGTCAGCACGGCGGCGACACCCAGGGCGATCGCGACGACCCAGGCGAACACGCCGAGCGCGATCCCGGTGCCGGCGGCGATCCCGGCCCGCCGTCCCCCGGTGAGCGCCGAGCGCGTCACGACGACGAAGTCGGGCCCGGGCGACATCGCCCCGAGCACGACGACCAGCAGGAACGAGGCGGCGGTGGCACCGGGAAGCATGGCCCGAGGATACGACCGCCCCCGCTTTCCGATGGACAGGAAGGGTCGACACGCGTGATGGAAGAGTCGACACGCGTGATTGGAGGGTCGACACGCGTGATTGAAGGGTCGACACGGCGAGGGCGTGCCGTGTCGACTCGTCAATCACGCGTGTCGGCTTCCTGATCACGCGTGTCGGCTTCCTGATCACGCGTGTCGGCTTTCTGATCACGCGTGTCGGCTTTCTGATCACGGGTGTCGGCTCTTGGAGCACGTCGTGGTGGTGGGGATGTTCGAATTTGAACTGGTGTAGGGTCGATCTTGTGGGTGACTCCAGGGGCGAGGGCATGACGGCCGAGGTGCGGACGCGGGTGCGGATCCCGCTGCGGCTCGACGGCGGGATCGCGGTCGACGCCGAAGCCGTCACTTTCCGGGGCTTGGCCGACGGTGGGGAGCACCTGGCGTTCGTCCTCGGCACGCCCGGCGAGGTGCCGCTGGTGCGCCCGCACTCGGAATGCCTGACCGGCGACGTCTTCGGGTCGGCGCGCTGCGACTGCGGACCGCAGCTGGCCGAAGCCGTCGGGCGGATCTCCGAGGCCGGCGGGTACCTGCTGTACCTGCGCCAGGAGGGCCGCGGGATCGGGCTGTACAACAAGCTCGACGCGTACGCCCTGCAGGACGGCGGCCTCGACACCTACGCCGCGAACGCCGCGCTCGGCCTGCCGGAGGACGCCCGCGACTACACCGTCGCCGCGCAGATGCTCGGTGCGCTGGGCGTGGCCCGCGTCGACCTGCTGTCGAACAACCCGGACAAGGCGGCGCAGCTGCAGGCGTCCGGGATCGCGGTGCGCGACCGGGTTCCGACCGGGGTGTTCGCGACCGAGAACAACGTCCGGTACCTGCGGGCCAAGGCCGAGCAGACCGGGCACACGCTGACCCTGCCGGGCCTGGCCAGCTGATCCCGAGCGTCGGCCCGCGGATCCGGCGGGTCAGGCGAGGCGCTGGGCGGCCGCCGCGGCCGGGCTCGTGGTCAGCTTCTCCAGCAGGCCGACCAACACGGCCTGCTCCGCCGGGGTCAGGGCCGCGACCCAGGCCCGTTCGCGCGTGTTGTGCTCCTGGTAGGCGTCGGCGACCGCCGTGTGACCCGCTCCCGTGAGCGCCAGCTCGACCGCGCGGCGGTCGTGGGCGACCGGGGTGCGGGTCACCAGGCCGTCCCGCGCCAGCGTCTTGACCAGCGCCGACACCGCCGCGCGGCTCATCCCGGCCAGCCGGGCCACGTGGCGGGACTCCAGCGGGCCCGCCAGCCACAGCACGAACAGCACCCGGAAGCCGCCCCAGCTCCAGCCGCGGGGGCGGTGGACCGTCGACTCCCAGTCGTAGACCAGCGCGCCGGCCAGCCGGTGCAGCGTCAGGCCGAGGCGCATCGCCACCGGGTCGGTCGCGGGCAGCTCGGCCTGCGTCTTCCCGATCGCGTAGTCGACGAACGAGAGGTAGTCGAGGTCGGCCGGTCGGTCGGTCATGCGGCCCAGGTTAGGGGACGACGGGTTCCCCGCGGGCGGTCGATCGGGCTAGCCTGGGCCGATAGTCAAGCCTTTGACGATCAAGGAGCGCTCGCCGTGACGAAGAAAGCCTTCGCCTCTTCGGCCGACTTGGCGGAGAAAGCGCAGACCCTGGAAGTCCTCGCCGACGGCGTGTACGCGCTGACCGCCGAAGGTGACCCGAACATCGGCGCGATCGAGGGCGAGGACTTCCTCGTCTGCTTCGAAGCGCTGGCCACCCCGGTCGCGGCGGCCGAGTGGCTCGCGAAACTGCGGGAGCACACCGACAAGCCGGTGCGGTACCTGGTGCTGAGCCACTACCACGCCGTGCGCGTGCTGGGCGCCTCCGCGTTCGACGCCGAGGTGATCGTCGCGCACGAGAACACCCGCGCCCTGGTCGCCGAGCGCGGCAAGGAGGACTGGGCAAGCGAGTTCGGCCGCATGCCGCGGCTGGCGAAGGGTGCCGAATCGGTCCCGGGGCTGACGTGGCCGACGCTGACCTTCTCCGACCGGCTCACGATCGACCTCGGCGGCGACCGCGGCGACCTCGTCCTGCAGTACTGCGGGCGCGGCCACACCGAGGGCGACATCGTCGCCTGGCTGCCGCGGCCGCGGATCCTCTACGCCGGCGACCTCGTGGAAGCCGAGGCCGCGCTGTACACCGGGGACGCGTTCCACCGCGACTGGGCTTCGTCCACATTGGACCAGGTGGCCGCCCTCGGGGCCGAGACCCTGATCGGCGGCCGCGGCGGGGTCAGCCGCGGGCGCGCCGCGGCCGACGCCGCCATCGCGCAGACCCGGCACTTCCTCGACACGATGATCCGCGAGGTCGGCGCGGTCCGGGAGGCCGGCGGCTCGCTCAAAGAAGCCTTCGAACGCACCCACGCGGCGCTGCACGGCCAGTACGGCCACTGGCCGATCTTCGAGCACTGCCTGCCCTTCGACGTCTCGCGGCTGTGGGACGAACTCGGCGGTGTCGAGCGGCCGGTGATCTGGACCGCCGAGCGCGACCGCGAAGTCTGGGACCAGCTCCAGGGATGACGGTCGCGGTCCTCGGCAGCGGGCCGGTCGGCCAGACGGCCGCGCTGCTGCTCGCGCGCCGGGGGGTGCCGGTGGTGCTCGTCGACGAGCACGAGCGGCGCGATCCCGTGGGGTCGAAGGCGATCTGCCAGCAGCGTGACACCCTGGACGTCTGGGGCTGGCTCGGCGCGGGCCGCCTCGCCGAGGAAGGCCTGACCTGGACGACCGCGCGGACGTTCCACCGGGACGCCGAGCTGTTCTCGCTGAAGCTGCCGGACGCCGGATCCGCGTTGCCGCCGTTCGTCAACCTTTCCCAGGCCCGCGTCGAGGAGGTCCTCGACGAGCTGATCGCCCGGCAGCCGCTGATCGACGTCCGCCGCGGCCACCGCGTCACCGGCGTGGCCCAGCCGGGCTGCGTCGAACTCCGCTGCGAGACGAAGGACGGGCCGCGCCGCATCGAGGCCGACTACGCGATCGCCTGCGCCGGCGCACGCGGGGACACCGTGCGCCGGACGCTCGGGCAGCACCTCGAGGGCGTGTCGTTCCCGGACCTGTTCCTGATCTGCGACATCCGCGCCGACCTGCCGGGCTGGGCGGCCGAACGGCGGTTCTACTTCGACCCGCCCTGGAACCCGGGCCGTCAGGTGCTCATCCACCCGTGCCCGGGCTCGCAGTTCCGCGTCGACTGGCAGGTGCCCGGGGACTACGACCTCGCGGCCGAGGAGTCGGGCGGGGCGCTGGACCGCCGGATCCGCGCGATCCTGGGCAACCGGCCCTACGAGGTCGTCTGGCGCTCGGTGTACCGCTTCCACACCCGGCTGGTCCCGCGGATGCGCGTCGGCCGGGTGCTGCTCGCCGGGGACTGCGCACACCTCGTCGCGCCGTTCGGGGCGCGCGGGCTCAACTCCGGCGTGGCCGACGCGGAGAACGCGGCCTGGAAGCTGGCCGCCGTCCTGCGCGGCGACGCGGGGGAGGAACTGCTGGAGAGCTACCACGCCGAGCGGCACGCGGCGGCGGTGGAGAACGCGGCCGTCACCACCGCAACGATGGATTTCCTGGTGCCGCGGGACGACGAGCAGCGCCGTCGCCGGCTCGACGTCCTCACGCGGGCGGCGCACGACCCGGCCGCCTGCGCGCAGGTCGACTCGGGGCGGCTGGCGGAACCGTTCTGGTACACCGGCTCGCCGCTGACCACCCCCGATCCCGGACGGCCGTTCGCGGGACGGCCGCCGCGGGGTGCGCTGCCGGCGCCGGGACCGGGGGTGCTGCTCCCGGACGTCACCGTCGCGAGTGGACGGTTGCGGGACCTGGCCCGGCAGGGGTTCCTCGCCCTGACGACCCCGGGGGTGCGAGCCGAGGGACTGCGGTCGGTGGGGATCCCGCTGGGCGGGGCGCTGGACGCGCGCCCGGGCGAAGCCTGGCTGGTCCGCCCGGACGCGTACGTCGCCGCGGTGTTACGGGTAGGAGACCAGCGGGCTCACCTGGTGCCCGGTGTTCGCGGCGTCACCCGCATCGTTGATGACGTGGGCGATCGTGCCCACGCCGCCGAGTGACACCGACACGAGGTTGTGGAACCGGACCCCGCTGTTGTTCGGCACCTCGAACGAGTGACTGGCCACGATGGCCGGGTTCGTGTTGAAGAAGCAGTAGCTGCCGAGACCCCACCCTTCGTGGCTGGTCACCGAGTCGGCCACCTTGTACGCCGCCCAGCCCTGCCGGCCGCCGCCGCTGGACCACGAAGCCTGGTCCGGCGGGTCGTACGGCATCTCGTTCTGGAAGAAGTACGTCCGGCCGCCGTTGCCGTTCCAGAGCACCTCGTACTGCTGGTAGTGCTCGACGAACAGGCCGTACATGGTCACGTTCGCGCCGTTGACGACCAGGCCGTTGGCCGCGGTGTTGACGTTCCAGCCGACGCCGTTGGAGTGGTCGCCGCGCCACAGCCACATGTGGTCGCCGATGACGTTGTTCGAGTTCACCACCAGCGTCTGCGTGGCCTTCCCGACGGCCGCACCGCCGATCCGGAAGAACACGTCGTGCAGCGACGTCGGGTCACCCGCGTGGTTCGCGGCCGACCCCGGCTGGCCGATCTGCACCAGCACCGGCGAGTTCACCGCACCGGCGTCGATCAGCAGCCCGGCGATCTTCACACCGTCCACGTCGGACGTCGTGATGGCCGCGGTCCCGTTGGTGGGCATCAGCGTCGCCAGGCCCAGCCCGAGCACCACGGTGTCCGGCCGGGTGACGTTCAGCGCCTGGTCGAGGTGGTAGACACCCGGGGTGACGAGCAGGTTCTTGCCCGCCGCCAGTGCCGCGTTGATCGTCGCCGCCGAGTCCGACGGGTGCGCGACGTAGAACTCGCTCAGCGAGATCGACTGCCCGGCCGGGGCGCCGTGGCCCCAGCTCGTCCCGGACGAGTTCTGCCGCACCGCCGGGACGAACACGTTGTAGCTGCCGGAGCCGTCGACGTAGAGGAACGGCTTCTCGCGGATCACCGGGGTCTGGCCGACGACCGTTTCCGGCGGGTTCGGGAAGGACGCCGGCGGGGTGCCGGTCGAGCCGACGAACACCATGTTCCACACGCCACCCTGCCAGCCGCCGAGCTCGCTGTTGCGGGTGAAGAACTGCTGCTGCGAACCGGAAACCGCGACGCCGTCGATCTTGCTGTCGGCGATCAGGCCGCCGCTGGCCCAGCCGTCGCCGCCGTTCCACAGCTGGATCTGGCTGCCGCGCAGGTGCATCCGGCGGTAGGGTGCGGCCTGCGCGACGGCCCAGCGCTCGACCTGGCCGGCGGGCAGCGTCACCGAGAGGTTCTCGGCGGACCGCCAGAAGTTCTGCGTCGCGTTGCCCTTGTTGGCCGGGTTGTCACCCTGCTGCAGCCAGTCCGCCTCGACGCGGACGTGGCCGTTGAGGTTGACGTCGTCGGGGGAGAGGCCGAGCCCGGCGACCTGTTCGTAGAAGCCGAGGTTGACGTCGGCGTTGTAGGTGCCCGGCTTGAACAGCACGGCGTAGCGCTCGTTGCCGAACTGGTTGGTGTGCTGCTGGTCCGCGATCTGGGTCAGCCGGTTCTGGATGGTCGCGGCCGGGGTCGAGGGGTCGAACACCGACACGTTGGGCCCGAGGTCCGGGTTGCGCGGGTCGGTCGGCGGGATGGTCGTGGTGTCGCCGGTGCCGTGCGCGGCGACCTCCCACAGCGAGTAGCCGTACTGCGTGGCCCGCTGGGTGCCGGTGATCCGGAGGTACCGCGCGGTGCCGGACAGCGGCACCGTCTGCGTGCCGCCGGTACCGGTGGTCGTCGAGTACGCCGTGGTCCAGCTGTTCGCGTCCGAAGAGAGCTGGACGGAGAACGCTTTCGCGTAGGCGGCTTCCCAGCTCAGCGTCACGTCGCAGAGCTGCTGCGCGGAACCGAGGTCGACCTGCAGCCACTGCGGGTCGCTGAACGCGCTCGACCAGCGCGTGCCGGAGTTGCCGTCGACCGCGGCGGACGCGGGCGTCCCGCCGTTCTCGGTGGACGACGCGGTGGCGGGATGCCCCTGCGCGAGGTTGGCCGTGCCGCACGCGGCGGCGTGGGCGGGCGCGGCCCCGGTCACCACCGCGGTCGTGAGCGCGGTGGCCACGGCGGTCGCGAGGACGAAGAGACGGTGTACCGGGGAGAACGTCGTTGATCTCATGACCCTGCCTGGAGAATCGGGAAAACGGGAGGGTGAAGCGGCGGGCCGGTGCGAGCCCCACAGCTCGCGCCGGCGTCGGGTGGTGCGGCGGGTCCGCGCCCGGTCACCCCGCCCGGAACCGTGAGCCGGAAGAGCGGTGCCGGAGCAGGGGTGAGCGCGAACCGGTCAGCCCGAAAGGTGCTCGTTGCGGCGGAGCCGTCCCGGTGGCGGTCACGGAACCGGTTCCGTCGGTGAGCTCGCAGTTAACAGCGCGAAGTTCACCGGCGTCAAGGCTCCGCGGCGGATTCGTTCTCCCGGACCAGCAAGCGACGCGGTCCGCGACCGTCCGGCGCAGCACCGTTGACATTTTACGGCTCTTTATTTATATCCTGAACTAAGAGCGTGCCGACGGGCGGGACCCACACCCGCGCCGAGGACCACGTGAGCCGATCCGCGCCGGGGCAAGGCCGCCCCGGTGCCGGTTCGCCGTGGAGGTGCCCATGCAACGCCGCATGCCGAGGATCCGGGTTCTCGCCGTCCTCGCCCTGACCCTGGCCGCCCTGCTCACCGCGCCGGTGGCGCAGGCCGCGCCCGTCCTGCTGTCCCAAGGCCGTCCGGTGACGGCGTCCTCGACCGAATCCGCCGCCTTCCCCGCCTCGGCCGCCGTCGACGGCGACCCCGGCACCCGCTGGTCCAGCGGTTTCAGCGACCCGCAGTACCTGCAGGTCGACCTCGGGTCCACGCAGCAGCTGTCCCAGGTCGTGCTGAACTGGGAAGCCGCCTACGCCAAGGCGTTCACGGTCCAGGCGTCCGCCGACGGCGCCACCTGGACGTCCCTCTACTCGACCAGCACCGGCGCCGGCGGCACGCAGACGCTGAACGTCACCGGCAGCGGGCGGTACGTCCGGCTGACCGGCACCCAGCGGGCCACCCAGTACGGCTACTCGCTGTGGGAGTTCCAGGTCTACGGCGGGGGCGGCACGACCCAGCCCGGTGACGTCCTGCTGTCCTACGGCAAGCCCGGCACGGCGTCCTCGTCCCAGGACGACGGCAACTGCCCGGGCTGCCTCCCGGCGAAGGCGTTCGACCACGACCCGGCCACGCGCTGGGCGACGAGCGCGACCACCGGCTGGGTCGACCCCGGCTGGATCACCGTCGACCTCGGCGCGCCCGCGGCGATCCACCAGGTCGTCCTGCAGTGGGACCCGGCCTACGCGGTCGCGTACCAGATCCAGGTGTCCAACGACAACGCCAACTGGACCTCGATCTACTCGACCACGACGGGCAAGGGCTTCAAGGAGACGCTGACCGTCAACGGTTCCGGCCGGTACGTGCGGATGTACGGCACCGCCCGGTCCAACGGCTACGGCTACTCGCTGTGGGGCTTCGACGTCTACGGCACCGGCGGCAACCCGACGCAGCCGCCGCCCGCGCCGCCCGCCCCGCACTTCCCGGGCACCCTGGTCTGGAGCGACGAGTTCAACGGCGCCGCCGGCGCGACCCCGGACCCGAGCAAGTGGACCGCCGAGACCGGCCCCGGCGTCAACAACGAGCTCGAGTACTACACGAACAACAACAACGCCAAGCAGGACGGCCGCGGCAACCTCGTCATCCAGGTCCGCCGGGAAGCCACCCCGGGCAGCGCCTGCCCGGTCGACCCGATCAGCGGCAGCGGCACCTGCCAGTACACCTCCGGCCGGATCAACACCGCGGGCAAGTTCAGCTTCACCTACGGGCACGTCGAGGCCAACATCAAGGTGTCCGGCACGCAGGGGCTGTGGCCCGCGTTCTGGCTGCTCGGCGCGAACTTCTTCAGCGGCACGCCGTGGCCGAACTGCGGCGAGATCGACATCATGGAGCACGTCGGGAAGTCGCCGAACCTGGCCTACTCGACCATCCACGCCCCGGCCTACAACGGCGCCGGCGGCATCGGCCAGCCCTACGACCTGGGTCAGGACGTCTCGGCCGGGTTCCACAGGTTCGGTCTCGACTGGGACGCGAACCACATGACCTTCTCCGTCGACGGCAACGCCTTCGAGACGATCAACCGCGACACCGTCGAGTCGACGCGCGGGCCGTGGGTGTACGACCACCCGTTCTTCCTCATCCTCAACAACGCCATCGGCGGCGACTTCCCCGGTCCGCCGGGCGCGGGGACCGTGCTCCCGCAGGACATGGTGATCGACTACGTGCGAGTCTACCAGTGAGACGACGTCTAGCACTGGTCAGCGGGGCGGTGGTGGCCGCCGGGCTGCTCACCGCCCCGCTGTTCACCGCCCAGGCGGCGCCCGCGCTGCTCTCGCAGGGGCACGCCGTGACGGCGTCCTCCACCGAAAACGCCGCGTTCCCCGCGACCGCGGCCGTCGACGGCGACCCCGGCACCCGCTGGTCGAGCCAGGCGGCGGACCCGCAGACGCTGCAGGTCGACCTCGGCTCGGTGCACACGCTGAGCCAGGTCGTGCTCCAGTGGGAGGCGGCCTACGCGACGGCGTTCACCGTCCAGGCGTCCGCGGACGGCAGCCAGTGGGCCACGGTGTACTCGACGACCACCGGCACCGGCGGCACGCAGACGCTGCCGGTGGCCGGCAGCGGCCGGTACGTCCGCTTGACCACGACGAAACGCGCCACCCAGTGGGGCGTGTCGCTGTGGGAGTTCCAGGTGTTCGGCGACGGTTCCGCCCAGGCGTGCGGGAGTGCGAACGCGGCCCTGCGGCAGCCGGCGACGGCGTCCAGCGTCCAGTCCGACGCCTTCCCGGCGAGCGCCGCGTTCGACGGCGACCTCGGGACGCGGTGGTCGAGCCTGGCCGCGGACCCCCAGTCGATCCAGGTCGACCTGGGCAGCCCGCGTCGGGTCTGCGGCGTCGACCTGACGTGGGAGGCGGCGTATGCGAGCGCGTACACGATCCAGCTGTCCACCGACGGCTCGTCGTGGACCACGGCGGCCACCGTGGCGGGGGCCGACGGGACCGAGCACCCCGCGGTGTCCGGGACCGCGCGGTACGTCCGGCTGACCGCGACCGTCCGGGCCACCCAGTGGGGCGTCTCGCTGTGGGAGTTCGCGGTCCACACGTCCGACAGTGCCACGCCGACGACCACGCCGACGACCACGCCGACGACCACCCCGACCAACCCGGGTGGCTGCCCGTGGGTGGGGTCCACGGCGCCGGTCGCCGACCGGGTGAACCAGCTGCTGGCCGTCATGACACCCCAGCAGAAGGTGAAGGTGCTGCACGGCAACGGCGCCACGGGTCCCTACATCGGCAACACCGACGCCGTGCCCGAGCTGTGCATCCCGGCGCTCGGCCTGCAGGACGGCCCGGCCGGGGTCGGCGACGGCCTCGACGGCGTCACCCAGTTCCCGGCGCCGGTCTCGGCCGCCGCGACCTGGGACACCGGCCTGCTGAACCGGTACGGCAGCGCGATGGGGGCGGAGTTCGCGGGCAAGGGCGTCGACATCGCCCTCGGCCCGACGATCAACCTGGTCCGCGACCCGCGCTGGGGCCGCAACTTCGAGACCTACGCGGAAGACCCGTACCTCGCGGGTGCGGCCGGGACCGCGACGATCCAGGGCATCCAGAGCCAGGGCGTGATGGCGCAGGCGAAACACGCGGCCGCCTACAACGTCGAGGCCGGGGCGTCGCGCGGGACGCCGTCGGACAACGTCATCATCGACGACCGGACCCTGCACGAGCTGTACCTGCCCGCCTTCCAGCAGGTGGCGAGCCAGGGCCAGGTCGCGTCCATGATGTGCGCCTACAACCAGATCAACGGCGTCCCGGCCTGCCAGAACAGCGGCGTGCTCACCACGGCGATCAAGCAGGACGCCGGGTGGGGCGGGTTCGTCGGCTCGGACTGGGGTTCGGCCACCGGCGGGGCCCGGCAGCTGGCCAACGGCGGGCTCGACATGGAGATGCCCGGCGGCGCGTTCTTCGGCCAGGGCCTGCTCGACGCCGTCTCCCGCGGCGAGGTCACGCAGGCCCGCGTCGACGACATGGTCCGGCGGGTGCTGACCCAGATGTTCCGGTTCGGCCTCTTCGACCGGGCGCGGCGGGGGACACCCCAGTCCGTCGTGACGAACGCGGCGAACGTGGCCACCGCGCGGGACGTCGCCGCGGCCGGGTCGGTGCTGCTCAAGAACACCGGCGTCCTGCCGCTGGGCCCGTCGGTCAAGTCGATCGCGCTGTCCGGCGGCGACGGCATCGACCCGCAGAACATCGGCGGCGGCAGTGCGAAGGTCAACCCGTCGCCGGCGTCGGTGAACCCGATCAACGGCATCAAGGCACGGGCGGGATCCGGCGTCACCGTGTCCTATGTGGACGGCGCGGGGGAGCACGTGCAGACGCCGAACATCCCGGGTGCGGTGGCGGCGGCCAAGGCGGCCGACGTCGCGATCGTGTTCGCCAGCTACGGCGAGTCCGAGACACAGGACCTCGACAGCATCGACCTGCAGCACCAGCAGAACGACCTGATCGACGCGGTCGCCTCGGCCAACCCGCGCACGGTCGTGGTGCTCAACACGGGCTCGGCGGTGACCATGCCGTGGCTGGGCAAGGTCGCCGCGGTGCTCGAGGGCTGGTACCCGGGCCAGGAGAACGGCAACGCGCTCGCGTCGCTGCTCTACGGCGACGTCAACCCGTCGGGCAAGCTGCCGGTCAGCTTCCCGAAGCAGCTCGCCGACCTGCCGACGGCGAACGTCCAGCAGTTCCCGGGCGCCAACGACCGGATCGAGTATTCGGAGGGGCTCAACGTCGGCTACCGCTGGTACGACAGCCGCAACCTCGAGCCGCTGTTCCCGTTCGGCTTCGGGCTGTCGTACACGACGTTCGGGTTCTCGAACCTCGTCGTGACGCCGCAGGGGACGAACGGCACGGCGACCGTGACGGCGACGGTGACCAACACCGGCACCCGGGCGGGCGCGGACGTCGTCCAGCTCTACGTCGGCCAGCCCGCCGGGAACGGCGAGCCGCCGAAGCAGCTGAAGGGGTTCAAGAAGGTGGCGCTGAACCCCGGCCAGAGCGCTCAGGTGTCCTTCCCGCTGACCCCGCGGGACCTCGCGCACTGGACCGGCTCGTGGACGACCAACGCGGGCCAGTACCGCGTCTACCTGGGTGACTCGTCGCGCAACGTCCCGCTGTCGGGGACGCTGACGGTCTCCTGAGTCGACTCGCGCACCACGAGCGCGGTCGGGACGATCAGCGGGGTGTCCGGGGACGGCGCGCCGGCCAGGCGGTCCAGCAGCAGGCCGGCCGCCGTCTCGCCCATCTGCCGCAGCGGCTGGCGGATCGTGGTGAGCGGCGGCTGGGTGTGCGCGGCCAGGGGGATGTCGTCGAAGCCGACCACGGCGACGTCCCCCGGCACCGCGCGGCCGGACTTGCGCAGCCCGGCCAGCACGCCCGCCGCGGTCAGGTCGTTGTGCGCGAAGACCGCGTCGAACTCCGGGCCGGTGGCGAGCAGCTGCCGGATCGCCGCCTCACCGCTTTCGCTCGTGAAGTCGCCTTCGATGATCAGCCGCGGGTCGAGGGTCAGCCCCGCGTCGAGGACGACCTCGTTGAAGCCGTTCAGCCGGTCGGCGGTGCAGCCGAAGTCGTGCGGCCCGGTGACCGTGGCGAACCGGGTGCGGCCGGTCTCCAGCAGGTGGCGGGCCGCGGCCGCGCCGCCCTGCCGGTTGTCCGTGCCCACCGAGGGGAACGCGGGACGGCGGCCGCGGTCGTCGATCACCACCACCGGCAGCCCGGAGTCGTGCAGCACCCGCAGGTGCCGCACCGCGTCCGGCGGTTCCACCAGCAGGAGGCCGTCGAACGCCTTCGCCGAGACCTGGCGGGAGAACTCGCCGAGGGAGTCGGCGCCGCGGTTGGCCGTGGACAGCAGCAGGCCGTACCCCTTCGACTCCACGACGTCGGCGACGCCCTGGAGCACCTCGCCCATCCACGGCCAGGTCAGGCCCGGCACCAGCATCCCCACCGTGCGGGTCACCCCGCGGGCCAGCCCGACCGCGCCGGCGCTGGGGATGTACCCGGTCGCGGCGATCACTTCGCGCACCCGGATCGCCGTCGCGGCGTCCACGTCGGCCTTGTTGTTGAGCACCCGCGACACGGTCGTCTTGCTCACCCGAGCGCGGCGGGCGACCTCGGCGATCGTGACGCGCATCCGTCCTCCCGATCGGGCGGTGGAAAGCTCCGTGTTCCCAAGCTCTGGGGTGCCAAGCTCTGTGGTGCCAAGGTACTCGCCCGCGGGCCCGCCGCGGGGGGTGCGAGATCGATCAAGTGCGGACGGACAACCGCGTGAGGCTCGCGTCGCCGGGCCGCCAGCGCGTCCGGACCGCGACGTACCGGGCCGGCCCGGTGTCCGCCGCCGCGTAGGTGACGCCGTCGACGCTGGTTTCGACGGCCGCGCCGGGCACGCGGCCGCGCGTCCAGGCCAGCTCGACCGCGGAAACCTCCGTCACCGTCCCGAGATCGACGACCATCCGGCCGTCGGGGCCCGGCCGCCACGCCGTCGCCGGGTCGTCGTCGACGGCCGCGGCCGGGCCGGACATGCCCGGCGGCAGGGGGTCGGCGGGGAAGGTGGTCCGGCCGAGGGCGCGGTCGGGCAGCGGGTAGGGGCGCAGTTCGCCGAAGACGACCGGCACGGTCCGCCGCGGCGGCAGCAGCACCGCTCGCGCGCGTCCGCCGTCCGGCGTCACGGTGACGAGCACGGGCAGCAGCCCGGCCGGCGCGGTGAGCTCGACCCGGCTCGCGTCGCGGACGACCGCTTTCAGCCCAGCCGGGCCACGTACGGTGAACCGCGGAGGCTCGATGCGGCCTTCCGCCGGAGCGAGCTCGTAGGAGAATTCCGTGCCCGTCCGGGTGACGGTCTGCTCGCCGCGGTACAGCCGGGTTTCCCCGGGGAGGACCGCCGTGCCGCGCACCGCGGCGCCGGAGAGGTTGAGCAGCACGAGGAAGCCGTCGGTGACGGTCGCTTCGACCGCGTCGGCGCCGGCCGGGACGCGGCCGCTCGCCTGCGGCGGCCCGGGCCGCAGCTCGGCGGCGAACCGGGCGGGCGGCCCGTCGGAGAGCGTGACGCGGTCGCCGGCGACGGTGATCGGGTGCGGGCCCGCGACCGTGATCCCGGCGCGGCCGTCGATGTCCAGCCGCCCGCCGGTGCTGCGCAGCGCGGGCACCGGGTAGGTCGCGGCGGTCGTCCAGGTCACGCCGTCGGCCGAGGTTTCGATGCGGTACTTCCGCCCGGCGGCGGATTCCCAGCTCAGCCGCACGCGGTCGATCGCCCGCGGGCTCCCGAGGTCGACGGCGAGCCAGCTGTCCGCCCGCGGCCGGTCCGATGTGGACACCGCCCACCGCGTTGCCGCGTTGCCGTCGTTGACGTACCCGGCTTCCTTGCCCGGCGACGCCGACGAGGCCGAGGCGGTGCCGGTTCGCGCGAGGTCGGGGCCGTCGCCGTCGCGGACCTCGAACGCCCAGAGCGAGTAGCCGTACTGCGGGTCCGGCTCGACGCCGCGCATACGGACGTGCCGCGCGGTGACCGGGGCGAACGTCAGGTCGTCGGTCCGGGCGCCGGTGGGTGCGGCCGCCGCCTCGATCGTCACCGCGCCTTCGACGGCGGTGTAGGTGCGGTCGCCGTCGAGGCCCGGGACACCCGGCATGGTGAGGTTGTGGACGTTCAGGACGCCTTCGCTCTCGGCGACACCGGTGCTGGCGTAGACGGCGGTGCCGGTGGGGAGGGTGGCGAAGGCGGCGTACCCGGTGTCGAAGCGCAGGACGCCGACGGTGCCGTCGAAGCCGTCGCGGACCTTCGCGTAGGCCGTCGCGTGCCGTTCCCGCACCGCGAAGTTCGCCGACGGCAGCAGCATCGGGTTGGCGCCGCCGAGCACGAACAGCCAGTCGTCGTGGTGCGGCTGCCAGGCGAACTTGACGAAGCCGGGCTTGCTGACGGTGGCGGCCCATGCGCTGGGGGAGCGGTGGGCGAGCAGGCCCGGCCCGGCGCCGAAGTCCGCGACGCCGGCGGCGTGGGTGTCGAACTCGCGCCCGCTCACCGGGACGACCGGGCCGCCGTGCGCGGCCCGCCACTCGTGCAGCAGGTAGCTGATGGCCACTTCGGCCCGGGCCTCCGGCTCGTACTTCGGCTCGCCCGAGAACTTCGTGATCCGGTCGGCCGGCGCGTAGGCCTGGTACGGCTCGAGCCGCGCGGCCAGCTGCGCCTCGGCGTAGGCGGCGTAGCGGTCGCCGAGCACCTGGGCGCGGAAGGCCAGCGGGATGACGTCCCGGCCGTAGAGGTGCTCGCGGTCGGCGACCATCGGCATCAGCGGCTCACCGGCGTCGCTGGTCATCAGTAGCATCGTGCGCCACAGCAGCTCGCCGTTCGGCTGCGCGGTGAGCACCTCCGGCAGCGGCGTGCCGGCGGCGAGGAAGTGCATCGCGTTGCGGCCGGAGGTGCGCCAGAGCTCTTCCTGGTAGTGCGGCCCGAACGAGCCGTGGTTCTCGACGAGGAAGGTGTCGTAGAGGTTCGTGGCGGTGTTCTCGCTGATCGGACGGCCGTCGACGAGCCGCGGGTTGGCCAGGTCGGCGGCGGGCAGCCCGGCTTCGTTGCGGCTCCAGGCGCCGAAGGCCGCCCGCCAGTCACCCGCCCGCGGGTCGCCGGGCGCCCACGCGAGCGCGGGGGCCAGCGACTGGGCGTAGACGCCCATCTCTTCCAGCTTGGTGTCCCCGACGTGGCCGCCGCGCAGGCCGTTCGGGGTCCAGGCGCCGGAGTCCGGGTCGTCCCCGGTGCCGAGCGCGGTCGTGTAGGCGGCCTGCCCGGCGGTGATGCGCTCGACGGCGGCCCGGGCCGGGTCGTCGAGTTCCGTCCACAGGAGGCGGGCGGCGAGCACGAAGTACGACTGGAAGGTGGTGTCGAAGAACAGCTTGCGGCCCCACTCGGTCCCGCCGGCGAGCCGGTTCGACGCGGCGAAGCGCCGGATCGTGGCGAGGGTGTGGGTGCGGAGGGTGTCCCGGTCGACCCCGGCGACGGCCGGGTCGTAGCCGTCGCGCGTCAGCAGCACGGCGTTGCCGAGCACGACGGCGAAGGTGAAGTCCCGGGCCGGGTAGGTGCCGGCGGCCGGGTCGAACTGCTGCTCGGCCCAGCGGGTGTGCCGCAGCAGCACGCGCAGGTAGGTCGCGGCGACCGGATCGGGCGGCCCGCCGGGTGCCGCCGCCCGCGCCCGGCCGGGGAGCAGGCCCGAAGCCAGTGCCGCCGCCGCGCCACCCGCGCCCAGCAGGCGCAGTGCCTGCCGCCGGTCCAGCTCCATGCCCGGGTCTCCCGTCGCTGACAACCTTGTCAGCGCGGATTCTGGGACGCCGCCGTCACCCCGGGCAACCCCGGCGGCGGAACCCGTCCGGTTTCGGACATCCGTATAACGGCCTACACGCCGCGGTCGTAGTGCGCGATCACGACCCCTTTGGTCGTGGTGACGCAGCCGGTGAGGGTGAACTCGGTGAGCGGCCCGGCGCCGAAGAGGCGGGCGCCGGAGCCGAGGGTCAGCGGGTGGATGAGCAGGGTGTACCGGTCGACCAGGCCGGCGGCGTGCAGGGCCCGCACCAGCGCGGCGCTGCCGATCACCGACAGGTCACGGCCTGGCCGGACTTTGAGTTCGGCCACCGTCCGCGTGGCGGAACTCAAAGCCGGCCTCGCAGCAGTATCGGGTTCTCCCACGCGCCGGCGTCGGCGAGGGTGGTCGAGGCGAGGTACTTGGTGGCGGCGTTCAGGTGGGTGGTGAACGGGTTGCCGTCGTCGCGCCCGCTCCAGGCGGTGGTGACGTCCGCCCAGGTGCGGCGGCCGAACAGCATGTCGCCGGGCCGGCTCATCCCCTCGCCCATCGCCCGGGCCATGACGTCGTCCTGGTAGCGCGTGCCCCAGCCGCCGTGGGCGAACCCGCCGCGGGGGGTCCTCGTCGGGACGGCCGGGGCCCTGCACGACGCCGTCGAGGCTGACGCTGGTGGTGACGGTGATCGAACGCATCGGTGTCCTTCCGGCCGGGACGGTTGTCACGTCCGATACGAACGGCGGCGGCCCGGATCGACAGCCACTGCGGCGTGCTCGGATGGCCGTGCTCTCATGAGAACGTGATCACCGACCCGTGGGTGCTGCTCCTGCTCGTGCTGGCCGGCGTCGGCGCCGGCCTGACCGGGGCGACCGCCGGGCTCGCTTCGCTGGTGTCCTACCCGGCACTGCTCGCCGCCGGGCTGCCGCCGGTGACGGCCAACGTCACCAACACCGTCGCCATGCTGGGCACCACCGTGGGTGCCGCCGCCGGGGCGCGGCCCGAACTGGCCGGGCAGCGGCGGCGGCTCGTCCCGCTCTGCGCCATCACCACCGTCGGCGGCGCGTGCGGCGGGCTCGTGCTGCTGCTGACGCCGTCGAGCGCGTTCACCGTCATCGTGCCGTGGCTGATCGGCGGGGCGTCGCTGGTGCTGCTGGCGGGCCCGTGGCTGCGCCGGCTGGCCGAAGGCGCCGAGCACCACGGCCTCAGCCCGGTCACCGGCGTGCTCGCGTTCCTGATCGGCGGCTACGGCGGCTACTTCGGGGCCGCCGCGGGCGTGCTCATGCTCGCGCTGCTCGTCACCGTCTGGACCCAGCCACTCGCCCGGACCAACGCGGCGAAGAACCTGGTCACCGGCTCGGCGAACCTCCTCGCGGCGATCGTCTTCTCGGTCACCGGCAAGGTGGTCTGGCCGGCCGCGCTCGCGGTCTGCCTCGGCTCGCTCGGCGGCTCCTGGCTGGGCTCGGCGCTCGTGCGGCGGCTGCCGGCGACGCCGTTGCGGATCGGGATCGCTCTCTGCGGACTGGGCCTGGCGGTCGTCCTCGGCCTGCGGGCATGATCGGCGGATATCGGCGAGCAGGAGGTCGGATGAGCATTGTCGGGACCAGGGTGGTCCGCCGGGAAGACCGGAATCTGATCACCGCGGGCGGCACGTACGTGGACGACCTGCGGGAGGAAGCGCTTTCCGGTGCCGCGCACGCGGTTTTCGTGCGGAGCCCGATCGCGCACGCGCGGATCGGCGGCATCGACGTGAGCGCGGCGAAGGAGGCACCGGGTGTGCTCGGCGTCTTCACCGCCGCGGACCTCGGGCTGGCCCCGCGCCCGGCGGGGCCACTACGGGAACCGTGGCTGGCCGGTGAGGTGGTGCGGTACGTCGGCGAACCGGTCGCGCTCGTCGTCACCGAAGAGCGCTACCAGCTGGCGGACGCGGCCGAGCTGGTCGACGTCGACTACGAACCGCTCGAAGCCGTGGCGGGCATCGACGCGGCCCTGGCCGGCGAGACGCTGCTGTTCCCGGAGCACGGCAGCAACATCGTGCAGGCCAAGGGAGTCACGGAGTTCGACGACGCCCTCTTCGAAGACTGCGAAGTGGTCGTCACCGAGACCATCCTCAACCAGCGCGTCGCGCCCGCGCCGCTCGAAGTGCGCGGCGCTTCCTGCGTGTGGGGCGAGGACGGCAGGCTGACGGCCTGGCTGTCCACGCAGAACGCGCAGATGGCCCGCAGCCAGCTGGCCGCGACCCTCGGCGTCGGCGAAGAGTCGGTGCGGGTGATCGCGCCGGACGTCGGTGGCGGGTTCGGCGCGAAGATCGGGGCGGACCCCGAGGCGACCGTGCTGGGCTGGGCGGCCAAGCGGCTCGGGCGGGGCGTGCGCTGGGTGGAGACGCGCAGCGAGAACCTCACGGCGATGACCCACGGCCGCGCGCAGCAGAACACCGTGACCATCGGCGGGAAGCGCGACGGCACGGTGCTGGCCTACCGCCTCGACGTCGTCCAGGACTCCGGTGCGTACCCGCGGATGCTGCTGCTGCCGACGCTGACCGAGCTGATGGCGATTGGCGTCTACCGGTTCCCCCGGGTCGAGACGCGCAGCCGTGCGGTCGTCACCACCACCACGCCGGTCGGGGCCTACCGCGGCGCCGGTCGCCCGGAGGCGACGGCCGCGGTCGAGCGCGCGATGGACTTGTTCGCCGCGGAGATCGGGCGGGACCCGGCCGAGGTCCGCCGGGTCAACTTCATCCGGCCCGACGAGTTCCCGTACCAGTCGCCGACCGGGGCGTCCTACGACACGGGCGAGTACGCGGCGGCGCTGGACAAGGTCCTGGCGGCCGCCGGATACGCGGAGCTGCGGGCCGAGCAGCGGCGTCGCCGGGAGGCGGGCGACCCCGTCGAGCTCGGCCTGGGCATCGCGGCCTACGTCGAGATCACCGGCGGCGACGGCGGTGGCGAGAGCGGCCGCGTGGACATCCACCCCGACGGCTCGGTCGTCGCGTGGACCGGCAGTTCGCCGCACGGGCAGGGGCTCGGCACGACCCTGGCCATGCTGCTGTCGGACCGGCTCGGCGTGCCGCTGGACGAGATCACCGTCCGCCACGGCGACACCGACGAGGTGCCGAAGGCGGTCGGCACGTTCGGCTCCCGGTCGCTGCAGCTGGGCGGCTCGGCGATCCGGCAGGCGGCCGACGAGGTGATCTCGCGGGCCCGCGAACTGGCCGCGGAGCTGCTCGAAGCGGCGCCGGAGGACCTCGAACTGGACGCCGGACGCGGGGTCTGGCAGGTCCGGGGGGCGCCGTCGAGCACCGTGCTCAGCTGGGCGCAGGTCGCCGGGCGCGCCGACGGCGGCAAGCTCACCGCCGACGTCTGGTTCGGCGACGGCAAGCCGACCTTCCCCTTCGGCGCGCACCTGGCGGTGGTCGAGGTGGACACCGAGACCGGCAAGGTGTGGCTGCGCCGGATCGTCGCCGTCGACGACGCCGGCCCGGTCGTCAACCCGCTCACCTTCCGCGGGCAGCGCCACGGCGGGCTGGGGCAGGGCGCGGCCCAGGCGCTGATGGAGGTCGTGACCTACGACGACGACGGCAACCCGACGACCGCGACGCTGGCCGACTACTCGTTCGTCACCGCCGCCGAGCTGCCGGACTTCGAGCTGGTCGACATGGCGACCCCGACCGACCGGAACCTGCTCGGCGTCAAGGGGATCGGCGAGGCCGCGACGATCGGGTCGACGCCGGCGGTGCACAACGCCGTGGTCGACGCGCTGTCGGCCCGCGGTGTCAAGCACCTGGACATGCCCACGACCCCGATCCGGGTCTGGGCCGCGCTGGAGGAAGCTCGGAAGGAGAGCGCGCAGTGAAGGTCTCGATCGAGGTCAACGGGCGGCCGGTGACCGAGGAGGTGCCGGACCGGACGCTGCTGGTGCACTTCCTGCGCGACACCGCCGGGCTCACCGCCACGAACGTCGGCTGCGACACGACGTCGTGCGGCGCCTGCACGGTGCTGCTCGACGGCGAGTCGGTCAAGTCCTGCACGGTGCTGGCCGCGCAGGCCGACGGCCACGCCGTCACCACCGTCGAGGGACTGTCCTCTCCGGACGGTTCGCTGCACCCGGTGCAGCGGGCGTTCCGGGAGCAGCACGGCCTGCAGTGCGGGTTCTGCACGCCGGGGATGATCATGGCGTCGGTTTCGCTGCTGGCCGACAACCCGAAGCCGACGCGCGACGAAGTCCGCGCCGGGCTCGAGGGCAACCTCTGCCGCTGCACGGGTTACCACAACATCGTCAGCGCCGTGATCGACGCTTCGGGGCAGGAGGTGGACCGGTGATCCCCGCTGCGTTCCAGTACACCCGGGCGTCCACAGTGGACGAAGCGCTGGCCCTGCTCGCCTCGCACGGCGACGACGCGAAGGTGCTGGCGGGCGGGCATTCCCTGCTGCCGCTGATGAAGCTGCGGCTGGCCACGCCGGAGCACCTGGTGGACATCGGCCCGCTCGACGAGCTGCGGTACGTCCGCCTGGACGGCGACGAGGTCGTCATCGGCGCGCTGTCGCGGTACAGCTCGCTGGTGCAGGACCCGGTCCTGCGGGAGCACGCGCCGCTGCTGGCGCACGTGTCCGGCGAGGTGGGCGACCGCCAGGTCCGCCACCGCGGCACGATCGGCGGCTCCCTGGTCCACGCCGACGCGGCGGCGGACCTGCCCGCGGCGGTGCTGGCGTCGGACGCGGTCCTGGTGGCCCGCGGCCCGGCGGGGGAGCGCCGGATCCCGGCGGCGGAGTTCTTCCTCGGCCCGTTCACCACACCGCTCGAGCCCACGGAGCTGCTGACGGAGATCCGCCTGCCGGCCCAGACGGGGCAGGGCTGGGGCTTCGAGAAGTTCACCCGCCGCGCGATCGACTGGGCGCTGGTCGGGGTGGCGGTCGCGGGCGGCCGCGTCGGCCTGGTGAACATGGGGGGCGTACCCCTGCGCGCCACGGCCACGGAGCAGGCGCTGGCGGCGGGCGCTTCGATCGAAGAGGCGGCAGCGCTGGCGGCGTCGGGGACGAACCCGCCGGACGAGCCCCACGCGACCGCGGAGTACCGGCGTCACCTGGCGCGGGTGCTGACGCGGCGGGCGCTGACGCAGGCGGCGTCGCGCAGCTGACCGATCCCCGGGGCGGCGCTTCCGCGGTGCCGCCCCGGGAAATCGCCATGGCCGATTCCCGCCAGCGGGTGTCCCGTGTGGACGGCAGGATCGGCCGGGTGAAAACCCTTGCGCACACGGCCATCGAGCCCGGCATCCTGTATTTCGGCACCCCGGTGGTGCTGATCTCCACGACCAACGAAGACGGATCCGCCAACCTGGCCCCGATGTCCTCGGCGTTCTGGCTCGGCTGGCGGGCGATGCTCGGGCTGGGCGCCCGGTCGAAGACCGCGCAGAACCTGCTGCGCACCCGCGAAGGCGTGCTGAACCTGCCGTCGGAGGCGCTCGCCCCGGCGGTCGACCGGCTGGCCCTGACGACGGGGTCGGACCCGGTCCCGGCCGGCAAGCAGGAGCGCGGCTACTTCCACGTGGCGAACAAGTTCGCGCGCGCCGGGCTGACGCCGGTGCCGTCGTCGACCGTGGGTCCGCCGCGGGTCGGCGAGTGCCCGGTGGCCATGGAGGTCGTCGTCGAGGCGGCGCACCCGGTGGGGGACGGCGGGGGCGTGCTCGCCTTCGAGGCGCGGGTGCAGCGGGTGTGGGTGCACGAGGAGATCCGGCTGGCGGGGACCGAGGACCGGATCGACCCGGACCGCTGGCGGCCGCTCATCATGAGTTTCCAGAAGTTCTACGGGCTCGGGACGCAGGTGCACCCGTCGACGCTGGCCCGGATCCCGGAGCGGCTCTACCGTGGTCCGGACATCGACCGGCCCGGCGGGTTCCCGGTGCTCCGGAGGTCGGGCAGCGGGTCTGACCGCCCGGCCGGGCCCGCCGCCCCGATTCATCTCCGCACGTCGGTCCGCCACAGCCGGCGCCGCCACCCGATCGAGGGAAACCCCGGGCTTTGCCCGGCCGGTCCAGGGGATCGTGGTCTTTCGGGCATCCGGGTGGCGGCGCCGACGCCCCTCCCCGGCGCACTGCTAGTGTCGTCAGGGAACTTGCTTGAAGGTTTGATGAAAAGGATCCGGCGAGGGGAAATGGCGGAGCGGTTCGAGTTCGTCCTCGAGGTCTTCGAAGCGCTCGTCGTCGGGCGGGCCACCGGGGGCGAGGTGCGGCGGTACCCGCTCCGGGCCGGGAACCTGCCCGCCGATCCGGTGCGGTTCGTGGGACTGGCCCGGCAGGTGTACGACGCCCTCGAACAGCGGCGGCTGTCGGTCTCCGGCGAGCTGCACCCCGGCGTCCGGACCGCCTTCGAACTGCTCGCCGACCCGCGGATCTCGGTCGCGGTGAGCGGGATCGACGGGCTCGGGGCCGATGTCGCCGTCCTCGTCGTCAGCGACGGGGCCCAGGCCCTCGGGATCACCCAGGCGCCGGACACCGACGAACTGCTGTTCTCGCTGTTCGCCGACGAAGACCTCGTCGAGGTCGTCACCGGGGTGCTGCCGCCGGCACCCGCCGCCACCACCGGGAAGCACGTCGTGCACCGGGCGGCCGGGCGGGAAGTCTCCGCGATGACCGCGAAGCGGATCGCCGAGGCCGAATTCGACGAAGAAGAAACCGACGCCTTCGGGATGATCGAGGTCAAGGCGGTCGTGCGGCCCGGGCGCCGTCCGGCGGCGCCGAAGCCGTCCGACGTCGCCGTGCTCGAACGGGTGCTGGCCGAACCGCGGCTCGGCGGCGGGCACATCGCCGTCAGCGCGCAGGGACGGCGGGGCGAACGGCTCGCCGGCGAACCGCTGAGCTGGCTCGACACCGCCGACGGGCGGTACCTGGTGCACACGCGGACCGGGGACGCCGGGGAACTGACCGCCGAATACGTGCCCGCCGGGCGGGCCGACCTCGCGCGCGCCATCCGCGACGCGATCGCGGCTGTCTACTGATCGGGGAGGACCAGATGACGACGGAAGAGACCGCGGCCACGGTCCAGGCTGTCCAGGCCACCATGCAGCTGCAGGCGGCCACGTCCCCCGAGACGAAGGCCGTGGCCGCGTTGCGGGTCGGCCTCGCCGGGGCGCAGCTGAAGCGGCTCGCCCAAAGCGGCGGCTTCGCCATCGACGACACCACCGGCAACCAGCTGATCGAGGCGCTCGAAGGCGTGCTGGAGTCCCTCGAGGCGCGGTGGGCCGCGCTGCAGCGGCTGCACGACGCCCCGGCGATGAGCCGGACCGCCACCGGGCAGTGGGTGTCCGCGCACATGGTCAGCACCGCCGCCGACGAGCACGGCCTGGTCACCCAGCTGCAGGCCGCGCGGCAGGAGTTCCCGACCTACATCGAAGCCATCAAGCTGGCGAAGCAGAACTACAAGTCCCGGGAAGAGACGACGCAGCAGACGTTGACCTCGCTCCCGACCGCCGACCAGAGCTGAGGGAGACCGTGGCACCCACCGCCGAGTCCGTCTCGGACCCGTCGTCCCCGGACTACAACCCGCGCAGTCCGCTCTACGACGTGACCGCCGATCCGTCGTCGAAGTACTACGTCGGGCCGCTGACCACGGACAACTCGCCCTCGGGCGATCAGATCCGCGAGATGGCGACCCGGCAGGTCGACGACGAGATCCGGCGCGGCTGGCTCGGCCCGGTCGTCGACCCCGTGCTGCGCGACCGGAAGATCCAGGAGCTCTACCAGCAGCACCTCGACGACGCCAAGCACGGCCTCGACGAGGGCCTCGCCATGCGCGAGACCGGCGGAGCGCCGCGCACGCTGTGGAACAACGCCAGCCACGAACAGATGAACGAAGCCATCACGCAGGACGCCAACCCGGCGACCGTCGCGGAAACTTCGGAGGAGTGGGTGCGCGTCGGCAACGACCTCGGCACCCACCAGAAGACCCTCGCCGACGCGATCAACGCCAGCACCAGCAACTGGCAGGGCGGCGCCGGTGACGCCGTCCGCGAGCACCTCGCCGGCGTCGGCAAGTGGCTCGGCGCCACCGCGCAGGGCGCGACGCTGGCCGGGCGGCAGCAGGAGATCCACTCCCAGGCCCTCAACGAGACCCAGCGGCAGATGGCCGCCAACCCGCCGGTGCAGTTCGACCTCCAGGCGACCAACCAGCGCCTGATGTCGATGACCGACCCGGTGCAGTACGCCGCGGCCGCGGGCGAGGCCATGCAGACCTACCGGGCGCAGCAGGCCGCCCGGGAGCACGCCGCGCAGATCATGACCCAGTACGACGAGACCATCGGCGCCGCCGTTGCCACCCCGCGGTTCCCGGCGCCGCCGAAACTGCCGACCGCCACCGCGACGGCGTACTCCTCCGGCACCCCGGCCTCGGGCGGCTCCGGGGCGGGCAGCGCGCAGCACCCGCTGATGGCGCGGACCGCGATGGACGGCGTGACCCCGCAGACCCCGGTCGACGCGAACGCCGCGGCCTTCGGCGGTGCCGGCGCGGGCGGCTCCGGTGCCGGCGGCGCGGGGGTGCCGGGCATCCCCGGCGGCGGCTCGGGCAGCGGCGGCTCCGGGTTCTCCGGCAGCGGCATCCCGGGCGCCGGAGGCAGCGACTTCTCCGGCGGCATCCCGGGATCGGACGGCTCCGGCAGCGGCTCTTCGGGGAGCGGCTCCTCGGGGAGTGGCTTTTCCGGCAGCGGCATCCCGGGATCGGACGGCTTCGGCAGTGGCTCTTCGGGAAGCGGCTTCTCCGGCAGCGGCATCCCCGGTGGCGGCAGCGGCGGCGGCGCCGGCTTCACGCCGCCGAACTTCGACGCCCCGAGCGGCCCCGGCGGCGGCAACTTCAGCGGTGCGGGGATCCCCGGCTCGTCGCTGCCGCACTTCGACGACTCGACGACCTCGTCCGGCTTCACGCCGTCCGGCATCCCGGCCGGCGGCGGGAGCGGCGGCAGCGGCTTCACGCCGCCGTCGATCCCGAACATCCCGGACGTCTCCGGCGGGGGCGGCGCGGTCCGCGGCGGCTCGCCGATCCCGGGCTTCACCCCGCCCGGCATCGACCCGATCACCGGCCTGCCCACCGGCACCGGCCCCGGCGGCATCCCCGGCGGGGGCACGGGCGGCGCCAAGCTGCCGACCATCGGCCGCGGCGGCGGGATCAACGGTGAGAGCATCGCGAGCCGGCTCGGCGGCATCGGTGGCGGCGGCGCCGGGGGCGGCTCCCTCGGCGGGATCGGCGGCGGTGCCGGGGGGATCGGCGGCGGTGCCGGCGGGGCCGGTGGCGGTGGCGGCGTGCGCGGCACGGGCGCGGGCAACCTCGGCGGCGGTGCCGCGTCCGGTGCGGCCGCGGAAGCCGAAGCCGCGGCGGCGCGCAACGCGATGTCGGGCCGCGGTGCGGCCGGTGCCGCGGGCTCCCCGGGCATGGGCGGCATGGGCGCCGGCCGGGGCGGCAAGAAGGAAGACGACAAGGAACACAAGTCGGCCGACTACCTCGAGAGCGACGACCCGAACTTCTTCGCGGGTGAGCAGGCGGTCGCGCCTCCGGTGATCGGCGACTGGAAGAACCAGGATTGGAAGTGACGGCCATGACGGCCCCCGGCTTCGAGGTCGAACCGGATGACCTGGTCGCGCACGCGAGTCACGTCGAGAGCCTGGTGGACCGGCTCACCACGGCGAGCTCGGCGGCGGACACGGCGATGTCGGACCACGCCTACGGGCTGCTGTGCGCGTTCCTCCCGCCGATCATCCGGCCGACGAACGAGCAGGCGAAGGAAGCCCTGACGGCGTCGGGCGAAGGCGTGCGCGGGCTGGCGGACAACGTCCGGACGGCCGCGCAGTCCTACCGCGAAGGCGAAGACGCCAACGCGCAGCCGTTCGAACGCCAGCTCGCGGCCTCGCCGCGCGCAGCGGAAGCGAGGACGAACGCATGACGGGTCCGAACGGGCTGGGGAACCTGATGCGGGACCCCGACGAGACGATCCGCCGGATGGACGACTGGGCCGCCGGGTTCGCCGCGAAGGCGCAGCGCTACCAGGCCGCGCAGGAGCAGACCGAACGGCTGCGCCTGACCGCGACCAGCGCCGACGGCGCGGTCAGCGTCACCGTCGGCGCGGACGGCACGGTCACCGACCTGACGTTCTCGAACAAGGTCAAGTCGTTCCCGCTGGAGGAGCTGTCGCGGCAGATCCTGACGACGATGCGGCGGGCGCAGTCCGGCATCGCCGACCGCGTCGCCGGGGTGATGGCCGAGCAGCTCGGCGACGAGGACCGCGAAACCCGCGGCGCACTGCTGGACAACCTGCGCGGCCGCTTCCCGAACCCCGACGAACCGGACGAGCAGCCGCCCGCGCCGCCGGAGCCGGTTCCGCCGTCCCCGCCCTCCGGGGGCGCCGCGGCCCCGCCCGCTCCCGGCGCTCCGCAGCCGCCGCGGCGGCCCGCCCCGGCCGACGACGACGACAACAACCCGTGGTGAACTGACCGGTTCGGGCTCGGTGGCCCTGCGCAAGGCCGCCGAGACCGGGCCGGGCGCCGTCGCGGTCCACGCCCGAGCGGTCCTTTCGGGGTCTCGACAGCGGGCGCCCGTGCGGGCGACACTGGGCCGATGACCGGCCTGATCACCGGAAGCCGTGTCCGGCTGCGGCCAGCCGCCGCCCCGGACGCCGCCCGGTTCGAGGAGATCCTGTCGCACCCCGAAGTCGCCCGCTGGTGGGCCGACGCCGAGGAGCCGGTGGCCGCCCAGGTGTCCTACCTGCTGGACCCGGACGAGGGCACCACGACCTACGCCATCGAACTCGACGACGTGACGGGCGACGACGAGACAGGCACTGTCGTCGGCATCGAACTCGCCTTCGAGGAAGCCGATCCGCAGTACCGCCACGCCGGGATCGACATCGCGGTGCACCCGGACTTCCAGGGCCGCGGCCTCGGTTCGGACGCCATCCGCACGCTGGCCGAGTACCTGTTCACCGTGCGGGGACACCACCGGCTGGTGATCGACCCCGCGGCCGGCAACGAGACGGCGATCCGGCTCTACCGCTCGCTCGGCTTCCGCCCGGTCGGCACGATGCGGTCCTACGAGCGCGGTCCCGACGGCAGCTGGCACGACGGGCTGCTGATGGACCTGCTCGTGGACGACCTGGTCGCTTCCTCCGACCCCGTACTAGCCGGCTCGTGACGGGCCCCGCGGTCGCGGCCCGGCCCTTGCGGCGGGTCGCCGTGGCGAGCGCGGTGGGGACCACCATCGAGTGGTACGACTACTTCATCTACAGCACGGCGACGGCGCTGGTGTTCGGCAAGCTGTTCTTCACGACGCTGTCGCCCGCTTCCGGCACCCTCGCCGCCTTCGCGACGCTCGGGGTCGGGTTCCTGGCCCGTCCGGTCGGCGGGATCCTCTGGGGCCACTTCGGCGACCGCGTCGGCCGCAAGGCGATGCTGGTGCTGTCGCTGCTGCTGATGGGCCTGGCCACCGTCGGCGTCGGGCTGCTGCCGACGTACTCCGCGATCGGCGTCTGGGCGCCGATCCTGCTGCTGGTGCTGCGGCTCCTGCAGGGGCTGAGCGCGGGCGGCGAGTGGGGCGGGGCCGCGCTGATGGCCGTCGAACACGCCCCCGAAGGGCGCCGCGGCCGGTACGGCGCGTTCTCGCAGATCGGCGTCCCGGCGGGACTCATCCTGGCGCAGCTGATGTTCTTCGTCCTCGGCCGGGCGCTGACCGACGCGCAGTTCGCGTCCTGGGGGTGGCGGGTGCCGTTCCTGGCGAGCATCGTGCTCGTCGCCGTCGGCCTGGTGATCCGGCTGCGGATCGAAGAGAGCCCGGTGTTCGCACAGCTGCGGGACGCGGAAGAACGCAGCAGCCGGCCGATGGTCGACGTGCTGCGCGAGCGGCCGCGGGCGCTGCTGGTGGCGTCCGGCAGTTTCGTCGCCAACACCGCGATCGGCTACATCTTCCTGGCCTACCTGCTGTCCTACGGCACTTCGGTGCTCAAGATCAACCGCACCACGCTGCTGGTCGTCGTGATCATCGGCAGCGTGACGTGGCTGGTGAGCATCCTCGTCACGGCGGCGTGGTCCGACCGCGTGGGCCGCAAACCGGTGTACCTGGCCGGTTCGGTGCTCCTGGTGCTCTGGCCGATCCCGTTCTTCCTGCTCGTCGACACGAAGGCGACGGCGTGGCTGATCGTGGCGGTGATCGTGCTCAACATCGGCCTCGGCGCCACCTACGGGCCGCAGTCGGCGTTGTTCGCGGAACTGTTCGAGCCGCGCTACCGCTACAGCGGGGCTTCCTTTTCCTACGCCGTGGGCGCGGTGCTGGGCGGGGGCTTCGCGCCGTTGATCGCGACGGCGTTGCAGACGTCCACGGGCACTTCGCTCTCGGTGTCGCTCTACCTGGTCGCGGTGGCGGTGCTGAGCCTCGTCGCGGTGCTGTTCATCCCGACGGGTCAGAGCCGGTCGAGCCGGACGGCGGCGGCCATCCGCTCGTAGCCGGCGTCGCCGGGGTGGAGGTGGTCGCCGGAGTCGTAGGCCGGCCGCATCCGGAGCGGGTCGGCCGGATCGCGGACCGCCGCGTCGAAGTCGACGACGCCGTCGAAGACCCCGCCGGTGCGGATGAACGCGTTCACCGCCGTGCGGGTCGCTTCGAGGGTGTCGTCGTAGACGCGCCAGCCCTTGAACGGCGTCAGCGTGCCGCCGAGGACCCGGATGCCGCGCGCGTGCGCCTGCGCGACCAGCTGGCGGTAGGCCGAGGTGATCGCGGCCGGGTCGGTCTGGTGCGGGTCCTGCTGGATGTCGTTGATGCCTTCGAGCACGATGAGCGTCCGCACGCCGCCGACGCTCAGGACGTCGCGGTCGAAGCGGGCGAGCGCGTTCTGGCCGGCACCGGACCCGGGGACGTCCAGCAGCAGCCGGTTGGCGCTGATGCCCGCGTTGAGCACGCCGAACCGGCCGTGCAGCCGGTCGGCGAGGTAGTCCGGCCAGCGGTGGTCGGCGCCGGTGGCCGAGCCGACGCCGTCGGTGATGGAGTCGCCGAGGGCCACGATGGAAGCTTCCGCGCCGCCCTGGACGTCGACGCCGGAGACGTAGTGCCACACGGACGTCTGCTCGGTGTAGGGGGCGCCGGACTCGCTGGCGGCGAAGTCGCCGGTGCGCGTGAAGTACGACGTCTGCGCCGCGGCCGGGTGATAGGTCACCGGCCCGGACTTCGCCGGCACGTAGGTCGTGACCAGCAGGTTCGCGTCGGCGGGCACCCGCAGGCCCACCGGATCGCTCAGCGCCTCGGCACCGGCGGGCACGACGACGCTCGGGGTGCCGCCGAAGGTCAGCGACCGCAGGGTGCCCGGCACGGCGTCCGGCCCGGTCGCCTGCACCGCGACCGTGACGTGCCCGAAGGTCAGGGGAGCGGCGCCGAAGGCGTTCGACAGGTGGACGCGGGCGCGCCCGCCGCCGGCGCTGGTGTGCACGACGTTGCGGATCGAGTAGCCGGGGTAGCCGTCCGGCGTGTTCGGCACGGCGGCCGCGGGCGCCGCCGCCCAGGTGCCGACCCAGCCACCCACCGCGTGCTGCGGCGGCGCCGGGAGAGCGCTTTCCGGATTCGCGCTGCCGGCCGTGGTGAGGAGGCCGAGACCCGCCAGGACGGCCGCGCTCACGGCCACGAAACGTCGCATGTCCCCACCGTCGCGCGCGGTGCACGGGGTCAGCGACCGCTGTTCAGGTGAGGGCGCCGGACAAGACCCGGGACAGGACCTCCGGGAAGCGGCTCCGGGAAGGGGGTCTGCGCGGGAAAAGGGGCGGGCCCGTCCGGGATTCTGGGGATGCCGGACGGGCCCGCGCGAGGTGGCCGTTGCCGCGACGGCCGCTCGCCGGGGTACCCGGTCCCGATCGGGCGGAGGCTGGCCCGGATCGTTGCGTCGTGGCGACCCCGGAGGGCGTGTGCGAGACGCCCTCACCCCCAAGCACGTCCGCCGGCCCGCCCCGGTTCAGTGCACTTTCGCGGTGCCGTTCGTCTTCGGTGCAGGCGGTCGGCGTCCGGGGTTCCCGCGGGCACGTCGCGGCACCGGGCGACCGCGGCCGCTCCCGCGCCGCGAGCAGGCGCAGGGCCGCCGGTCGGGCTTCCGGGGCCGCGGGCGTCGCCGTCAGCAGCGTCTCCAGCTGCCGGCCAGGTCGCCGATCGCCTCGGCGTCGACCAGGTCGGGGTCGTCGCCCAGCGACGGGTTTTCTCACCCCGCCGGTCCAGGGGCGCCGTCGAGCTCAGGCTGCGGCGGCGGGAAAGCCGGCCAGGGCGCGGTGGCCCGCGTCGGTCAGTTCGGCGGGCGCCCACTGGCCGGGGGAGACGGGCCGGGTGGCTCTGACCAGCCCGGCGTGGGCGAGTTCGTGGGCGGCGGACTGGTCGCAGCAGGGCAAGCCGTCGACGCGGAGGTCGGGTTCGCAGCTGCAGCGGAGCTCGGCCCGGCCCGCGGCGACCGCCTTGAGCATGGCGATCGCGCGGCGGCTCGGTGCGTTCGGGTGGGTGGACATCGGTCCGGCCTTTCGGTGCGGCTGGTTCGGGGCGAGCCGCGGCGGCTCGCCACCTGGGGACACGCGGCGAACACGAGCGCGGTTCAGGTCGATCGCGCCGATTGGCCCCTTGACACGGCCCCAGCCGGCGAGCAGGGCCATTCGTCGGCTGAACCAGCTCCGCTGGCGGCAGCGCCGCAAACGGTTTCTCGGCCGCGGTGTCCCCGACAGCGCGACAATCGGTCAGTAGTACCGCCGCAGCTGGGGCCACGCCTCGGACCAGGGCCGCGTCAGCGTGCACAGGGACACCACGACCCCGTCCTCGTCGTTGTGCACGCCGTCGGCGTTGTGGTGCTTGGCGACCGCCCGGCAGCCGGTGAGCAGGCGGGCCGCGGGCGTGCCCGGCCGGATCCGCCCGACCAGCAGCACCGGGCCGACCAGCCGGTCCGGTGGCGGGCCCCAGTCGGCGTACGACATGTGTGGCGAGTACGCCTGCGGCAGCCCGCGCTCGGGGCCGTAGCGCTCCAGCGCCCCGGCCTCGCCGTAGTTGCCGGTGAGGATGACCGCCGTGTCGCGCTCGGTGGCCGGGATGCGGGCCCACGCGTCCGCCACCGTGCCGGCGAAGTCCGGCCAGCCGACCTGCTCGCCCGGTTCCTTGTTCATCGCCAGCAGGGGTCCGTTCAGCGCCGAGGCCGGCACCACCGGGAGTCCGATGAGGACGGACACCGCCGCGCACACCGCGACGGCCACGCCGGTGAGCGCCCGCCGCGCCGGGCCGCCGCGGCCGAACCACCGCACGGCCGGTTCCGCGCCCAGCGCCACCAGCGGCAGCAGCAACGGCACCGAGTAGTACGGCTTCCCGCCCACGGCCAGGAGCTCGGCACAGACGACGGGGTAGGCGATCGCCAGTGCCCGGGCCCAGCGCAGGCCGGGTTCGCGCCACGGGCGCACGAGCCCGGTCACCCACACCGGGACCAGGACCGGTGAGAGCAGCACCAGCTGCATGGGCACGAACAGGAGCCGGTTCCCGGGCCCGTCGTCCGCGCTGATCCCGCCGGCCACGGTGAGCATCGGCCAGCCGTGCGCCGCCTGCCAGAGCACCACCGGCGCGGCCAGGACGACGGCGATCCCGGCGCCGGCCGCGAGCCACCACGTGCGCAGCACCCCGCGCGGGCCGGCCACGGCCACGCCGATGCCGAGCCCCGACAGCAGGAGCAGCACGAGCCACTTGTTCGCCAGGCCGAGCCCGGCGGCGGCACCGACGGCGAGCCACCACCGGCCGTCGCCGGTGCGCAGCAGCCGCAGGCCGCACAGGGTCAGCACCGACCACAGCAGCACGTCCGCCGAGTTGGTCGCCAGCGTGTGGGACACGACCAGCACGTACGACGACAACGCCGTCGCGATCGCGGTGCCCAGCTGGACTCCGCGGCCGCCGCCGAACTCGCGCGCGATCAGCGCGACGACCACGACCGTCGCCATGCCCAGCAGGGTCGCCACCACGCGCAGGCCCGACGGCGTCTCGCCGAACACCGCCGTCGACGCCCGCGCGAGCCACGGGGTGATCGGCGGGTTGTCGACGTACCCCCAGTCCGGGCGGCGGCCGGCGGCGACGAAGTACAGCTCGTCGCGGTGGAAGCCGTAGCGTCCGGACAGCGCGGTCAGCACGACCGCCTGGACGGCGACGACGATTCCGACCGGCAGCGCGGCGAACCGCGGCAGCTCTCGATCATCCCCCATGGCCGGGCATCGTACGCGGTCGATCACCCTTCCGGGAGCGCTCCGAGGAACTCGCCGCCGGCGTCGGCGACCAGTTCGGCCAGGGTCTGGGCACGGCGGATCGGCGTGAACTCGACGTGGCCGCCGGAGACGGTGAACCCGTGCACGGCCGGGCGCGGCAGCGTGTTGTACGCGTAGTGCGCCCCGAAGTAGTACGCGCCCGTGTCGTGGGCGACGACGAGGTCACCCGGCTCCAGCAGCGGCAGCGGCCGCTCCCGGGCGAGGAGGTCGCCGGCGAAACACAGGGGGCCGGCGATGTCCTGCGGCACCTCGGATCCGGTCTTCGGGACGCCGGTGGCGTCGAACGCGCCGAGCCGCAGCGGCCAGTGCTCCGGCTGCAGCACCGTGCGCGCCGCCACCTGGGCGCCCGCGTGCGTCACCGCGATGTGCCGTCCGCCGGCGACCTTCGTGTACTCCACCGTGCTGACGAGGAAACCGCTCTTCGCCAGCAGCGACCGGCCGAACTCGGTGACGAACGCGTAGTGCCCGCCGGCCAGCGCCGGAACCCGCGCCAGCAGTGTCGCGACGTAATCCGCGTAGCCCGGGCCCGGCTCGTCGGAGGTGAAGTCCACCGGGAGCCCGCCGCCGATGTCGAGGCTGGTCACCTGGCGGTACCCCGCCTCGGCGTTGATCTCCTCGGCGAGTTCGTGCACCGCGGCCACGCCGTCGGCCATCAGCTCCGGTGGGCAGCCCTGCGAGCCGACGTGGACGTGCAGCCGCGTCAGCCACGGCCGCCGGGCGAACGCCTCGCGCAGCAGCGCGCGATTTCCGTTGTCCCGCAGGGGAATGCCGAACTTCGACACCGCGGTAGCGGTGCTCGTGCCGCCGATCCGGCCCGCTCCGACCTGCGGGTTGATCCGCAGGCCGAGCACCGACCGGGGCGGTGCCGCCCCGGCCAGCCAGTCGAGCCGGGCGAGTTCCTGGAAGTTGTCGGCGTTGACCGCCGTGCCCTCGGCGAGGGCGTGCGCGAGCTCGGCGGTCGTCTTGGCGGGGGAGTCGAGCACGAGCCGCGGGCCGCGCAGGCCGGCGGCTTCCGCGACCGCCGTCTCGCCCGGGCTCGCGACCTCGGCGTCGATCCCGAGCTCGCCCAGGAACCGCAGGAGCGGGGCCAGGCCGCACGCCTTGGCGGCGACGGTGTGCTGGACGCGGCCGAGCGGCGCGAACGCCTTCTTGAGGTCTTCGACGGCTTCCCGGACGGCGGCGAGGTCGACGAACCCGGCCATCGGGCCGATCAGCCGCCGGTCCGCCGCGGCGGCGAGGGCCAGGTGCTTGCGGTCGGCGCGGGTCAGCGGCGCGCGGGTCGTGGTCACGGACCCAGGACAGCAGCGGGTGTGGCGGGCCGTCCAAGACTTCGTCCCGATCAAATCATAGGGCAGACCTATAATCGCTGCGTGGACCTGCGCCGATGGCACTACTTCGCCGTGCTCGCCGAAGAGATGCACTTCACGAAGGCGGCCGCCCGCCTGTTCGTGTCCCAGCCGTCGCTGAGCCAGCAGATCCGCGCCTTCGAAGCGGATCTCGGGGTGGCGCTGCTCGACCGCACGGGTCCGCGGTTCGCGTTGACCGAGGCCGGGCGCGTGGCCGCCGCCGAGGCCCGCGACCTGCTCGAGCGGCTCGACCGGGCCCGGGGCGCGATCACCGCGGCCGGCCGGGGCGACGCCGGCCGCCTGCGGATCGCCTACACGCGGTCGGCGCCCGGCCCGCCGGCCGGCGACCTGGTCGCGGCGTACCGCGAGCGGTACCCGGACGTCGAACTGGCCCTGGAAACGGGCTGGACGAGCTTGAACCTGGCCCGGCTGGCGGCGGGCGAGATCGACCTCGGCTTCGTGCGGCCGCCGGTCACCGCCCCGGGGATCGAGGTCGCCGTGGTCGGCTCGGAGGAGGTCCTGCTCGCCCTGCCGTCGGGTCACGCGCTCGCCCGCCGCCGCGGCCGCGTGAGCCGGGCCGCGATCGCCGCCGAGCCGGTGGTGTTCTGGCCGAGGGAGAACGGCCCCGGCCAGTACGACGCGATCAGCGGCCAGGTCTGGCCGGCCGGCCTCCCGCCGATCGTCCGGGAGGAACCGGAGGACGAGCAGCTGATGCGGGCGGTGGCCGAGGGCGCGGGCCTCGCCGCGGTCCCGGAGCACCGCGCGCGGGCCCTCCGGCGGCGCGGGGTGGTGCTGCGCCGGCTGGCCGACCCGGCCCCGAGGATCGACCTGGGCCTGGCTTGGCGGGCCGGGCCGGTGTCACCGGTGGTGCGGGCGTTCGTGGCGCTCGCTGCCGGGAGCTAGTCCCGGTCGACGGTTCGGGAATACCGGGCGCTGGGGCGGCCGGCGGACCTGCTTCCGGCTTCTCCGCTCTTGCGGACTTTCGTGGATCCGCCGAGCAGCCGGTCCCGGTCGGGGCTCGGGTGCCGCCGTCGGGTCCGGAGCGCCGAGCGCAGGCGCTCCGGACCCGCCCGCGCGGAAACCTAATCCAGCCCGAGAGCCGCGCGCACCGCCGTGACCACGTTCGGGTGGCCGAGGGGCAGCGGCGGCGGCACCCGGTCGTCCAGGTCGTCGGTGCTCGACGCCGCGATCCGCACTTCGGTGCCCGCCTCGCGCAGCTTGGTGACGACGTCGTCGTGCTCGGTCAGCCAGGCCTCGTTGGCCTGGGCGGCGTCGCCGGAACCGAGGAACGCGTCCGAGGCCGGGTCGACCAGCAGCAGGTGCGCCGCCGCGCCCGGGTGGCGCTCGACCAGCTGCAGCGCCTCGGCCGCGAAGGGGCCGCTCGCCACCACGGCGATCTCGGGATCGCCGGGTCCCGCGTCGCCGAGGAGGTCGTCGGCTTCGGTCAGGGCGCCGCCGGCGGGGACCCGGCACCAGACCACGGCCCGCTGTTCGGCCAGCGGCCGCCAGGTCGCGGGCAGTTCGTCGTGCTTCCCGGCGCCCGCCGGGTCGAGGACGACCACCTTGGGGCCCGACAGGTCCCCGGCGGTCACGACGGACGGGCCTTCGGAGCGGACGGGTTCGGGTTCGGTGGGCATGCGCGGTCCTTTCAGCGGCGGGGGAGTTCCGGGGTGTCCGTGTCGAGCGGCACGGCACCGGAGCGGACGAGCCCCAGTTGGACGGTCTGGCGGCCGGTCAGGGTTTCCAGCAGCCAGTCGGCGGCCGTGCGGACGCGGTTGCCCGGCATCGCCATGAGGTGGTAACCGCGCGTCACCGCCTTCGCCGGCCGCCCGGACAGCGGGATGTGCAGCGGGTTCGCCGCGGCGGCGCCGGCCCCGAGGTCGACGACGAAGCCGAGGTCGTGGTGGCGGTAGGTGCCGCGGCGGCCGTACCCGAGCGACGCCGCCACGTTGCGCCCGGCGAGCTTGCCCTGGCGCTCGGCGTGCTGGGCGGTCATCGCGGTGTACTGGCCCGGGCGGGTCAGGTCGGGCACCGCGGCCGCGTCGCCGCAGGCGAACACGTCGTCGCGGCCCGGGACGTTCAGCTGCTCGGTGACCACGAGCCTGCCCTTCGCGGTTTCGAGCCCGAGCCCGGCCACCAGCGGGTCCGGCCGCACGCCCACGCACCACACGAGGGTGCGCGTCGGCACCGTGTCCCCGTTGGTCAGCGTGACGCCCTTGGCGTCGGCGTGGTCGACCGAGGTCTTCATGAGCACTTCGACCCCGCGCGAGCGCAGCACCTCGTCGGCGGTCCGGCCCAGGCGCCCCTGGAGTTCGGGCAGCACCCGCTCGGCGACGTCGAGCAGCAGCCAGCGGACCTTCTGCCCGGCCAGCTCGGGGTGGCGCGCGGCGAGCGCCGCGGTGAACGCGGGACCCTGCGCGGCGACCTCGGTGCCGGTGTAACCGGCGCCGACCACCACGAACGTGCAGCGGGCGTCGCGTTCGGCCGGGTCTTCGGCCGTCGCGGCCAGCTCGATCTGCCGCGTGATGTGGTCGCGCAGGTAGAGCGCTTCCGGCACGCCACGGAAACCGTGGGCGTATTCCGGGACGCCGGGAATCGGCAACAGCTTGTTGACGCTGCCCGCGGCCAGCACCAGCCGGTCGTACCCGATCCGGTGTTCGTTGTCCTCGGGATCGGTGTAGGTGACCTGACGCGAATCGAAATCGACCGCGGTGGCCGCGCCGAGCACCAGGCGGACCCCGCGCAGCGTTTCGGGAATCGAAACGGTGACCCGCCGCGGGTCGAGGATCCCGGCCGCCACTTCCGGCAGCAACGGCAGGTAGAGGAAGTAATCCGTCGGGTTCAGCACGACGACCTCGACGTCGGCCCCGGCTTCCTTCCGCAGGCTCTTCGCCGCGTGGTAACCGGCGAAACCGCCGCCGACGATCACGACTCGCATGGATCTCCTTCCGCGCCTGATTCCGTCCCGAACGGATTACCCGAGGTCAGTGCCGGGAAACCCGCGGGGTTGACCTCCCAGCCCAGGGGCGTACGGTCAGGGGGTTGGCTGTTGTTCAGACACGTGCTCCGGTCAGCGCCCCCGGCACCGCTGAGAAAGGGAGCGCCATGTACGACTGTTTCCGCACGATCCACGAACCCGCCGGCCTCACCGTCACCACGACCGAACGACCGGGCGGGATCACCGTGCTCACCCTGGTCGGCGACATCGACGCCGCCACGGTCGGCACGCTCGAAGACGCCCTCGCCACCGTGGGGCGGCTGGTCGTCGACCTGAGCCGGGTCGCCTTCCTGAGCTGCGCCGGCGTCCGGTCGCTGCTGCAGGCGGACGCCCGCACCGAACTGGCCGTCGTCCTCGGCGGCCACGCGGTCACCCGCTCGCTCGAAGCCACCGGCGCCGACGTGGTGCTGAAGATCCACCCCGGGGTCGGCGCCGCGCTCGTGGGGATGGGACCCGAGCCCGGCCGGGAGGCGTGACCGCCGCGCGGGCACACCTCCCACCGTCCACTGTGTCCGGTCAGTCGTCGCCGGGCCAGTCGCCGGTCGCCTTGCGGTAACCGACGGCCCCGGCCCGTTCGGTGGCCGCCTTGACCGCGCCGAAGATCGCCCCCTGCACCGCCGCCGCGATGACCACCTGCCGCCAGGTGTAGTCGCGGTCGGTGGCGTCGGGGGCGTCTTCTTCGCCCGCCACGCGGCTCCAGACCTGCTTGAACACCTGACCGGCCAGGATGCCGCCCAGGGCACCCACCACCCAGCTGAGCGGCTTGTAGAGCGCTTTGTTCACGAGTCCCTCCGGCGCAGGATCAGGCGGATCAGGATGAGCAGGCCCAGCACGCCGGCGAAGACCGGCAGCGGGTGGGCGCGGACGGTGTCGGCACCCTGGCGGAACTTGGCCGCGGTCGGCTCGTTCGTGACGTCGGCGACCTTCGCGGTCGCCTGGTCGAGCTTCTCGTCGACGCTTTCCTTGACGCGGGCCTTCACGTCGAGTTTCTGGCCGAGCGCCGTCAGCGTCTCGGTGAGTTCCTCCCGGGTGGTGTCCCGGTCGAGCCGCGCCTCTTCGGCGTTCTTGGGGAAGTCCCCGCTCATGCCCGCACTCCCTGCTTCACGGTGTCCACGTCTTCGCGGACGCCGCTGATCGCTTCTTCGGGCACCGGGGGCACCCCTTGGGTGACTTCCTTCTTCCCGACCAGCGCCGCGATCCCGGCCACGACGAACAGCGCGACCGCGACGATCACCGCCGCCAGCCAGCCCGGCACGGCCAGGGCCAGCGCCAGCACGGCGGCCGCGACCAGCGTGCCGGCCCCGAGGAACGCGAACAGGCCCGCCGCACCGAACAACCCGGCGCCCAGGCCGAGCTTCTTGCCCTTGCGCTGCAGTTCGAAGACCGCGAGCCGCATCTCGTCCCGGACGAGCCGCTTGACCTCGTCGGTCAGGTCCGTCACCAGTTCGCCGACCGAGCGGTCGGCCGCCGGTGTCTTGTTTGCCTCTTCGATCACCGAACACCTCCTTTGCCTGGCCGCCGGGTACCCGGCGGCGCCGGGGGTCAATCGCGCCGGGTTTGGCCGCGAGTGCACCGGGTAGCCGAATGACACCGACCACCGACGAGGAGGAGTGCATGAGCACGATCACCGAAATCGTGGACGTGGAAGTCCCCGTTTCGACCGCGTACAACCAGTGGACGCAGTTCGAGGAATTCCCGAAGTTCATGGAGGGTGTCGAAGAAATCCGCCAGGTGGACGCCACCCACACCCACTGGGTCACGCGGTTCGGTGGCGTGACGCGCGAATTCGACGCGACGATCACCGAGCAGCACCCCGACGAGCGGGTCGCCTGGACCTCGGACTCCGGGCCTGACCACGCCGGCGTCATCACCTTCCACCGGCTGGACGACTCGCGCACCCGGGTGACCGCCCAGATGGACATCGACCCGGAGGGCTTCGCCGAGAACGTCGCCGACAAGCTCGGCCTGCTCGACCGCCGGGTGAAGGGCGATCTCAAGCGGTTCAAGGAGTTCATCGAGCAGCGCGGCCGGGAGACCGGCAGCTGGCGCGGTGACGTGGACCGCCCGGGCCAGTAGCCCCCGCGATCACCCGATCAGGGTGAGTTGCCGCGGCGGGGCGGGATCACCCGCCCCGCCGCGTTTCGCGTGCCCGGCACGCCGGGTAGGCGGTACGCATGATCACCACCACGGCCGGCGTTCCCGCACTGGAACTGAACAACGGCGTGCGGATCCCGCAGTTCGGGCTCGGCGTTTACGACATCGAACCCGGCGAAACCGCCGCCGCCGTGCGGACGGCACTGGAAACGGGCTACCGCCACATCGACACCGCGCAGACGTACCGCAACGAGGCCGGCGTCGCCGCCGGGATCGCGGACTCCGGCGTCGCCCGCGATGAGGTGTTCGTCACGACGAAGCTGGCGAACGACGCTCACGGGCACGACAACGCGATCACCGCGCTGGAAGGCAGCCTGCGCCGCTTCGGCTTCGACTACGTCGACCTCTACCTGATCCACTGGCCCCTGCCCGCCAAGGACAACTACGTCCGGACGTGGCTGGGTTTCGAGGACATCCTCCGCGCGGGCAAGGCCCGGGCCATCGGCGTCTCGAACTTCCAGCCCGCCCACCTCGACCGGCTCGCCGAGGAGACGTCGCTGGTGCCCGCGGTCAACCAGATCGAGCTGCACCCGGCGCTGCAGCAAACCGACCTGCGTGAATACCACCGCACGCACGGCATCGCCACCGAGGCGTGGAGCCCGCTGGCGCGGGCCGAGCTGCTCGACGACCCCGTCCTGACCGGCCTCGCGGACAAGCACGGCCGCACCGCCGCGCAGGTCGTGCTGCGCTGGCACGTGCAGCTGGGCAACATCGTGTTCCCGAAGTCGTCGTCGCCCGAGCGGATGCGGCAGAACATCGACGTGTTCGGCTTCGAACTCGACGACGAGGACATGGCCGAACTCGGCCGGCTCGACGAGGGCCGCCGGACCGGACCGGACCCGGACACCTTCACCGGGTGACCGCGGCGTTTCCCTGCGCGACCTGCCGGGTATCCCTCCGGCAAGGTCCCCCTGGAAGGAGCGTCCGGCATGACCACGAACGCATACCTGTCGTTCCTCGCGATCGGCATCGCGCTGGTCCTGATAGACGGGCAGATCATCTACCGCAGCGGCCGCCGGTACCTGGAGAACTCCTACGGCGACCCGGCGGCGGGCGCTTCGATGACGCGCCTGGTCACGGTGCTGTTCCACCTCGCGACGCTGGGGGTGCTGGCCCTGATCTCGACCGTCAACCTGGGCGACAGCGACCTGCCCGGCGTGGTCGGGCGGATCGGCGTGCTGCTGCTGATCCTCGCCCTGGCCCACGCGATCACCCTCGGCGTCCTGGCCCGCATCCGCGGTGAGCAGGAGGTCGAGGCGGTCGTCCACCGCGGTCCCCGGCCGCGGGTGGAGGCGGAGCAGCAGGGCACCACGGTCACCCCGGTCACCCCGGCGCCGGGTCAGGACGTCCGGTACCCCACGGCCGGCCCGTCGCTGGAGAACCGGTCCCCGTACACCACGCCGTAACGGCTTTCAGCACCCACGGGAGAGCGGCACTTTCAGGTGAGAGTGCCGCTCTTTCGCACGGGTGGGGTGGGCGGGGAGTCCGGGAGGTCCACGTCGGCGTGCCGCGAGGCGAGGGCCTTCGCCAGGTCCGCGAGCTTGACGTTGAGGTCCTGGGACGCCCGGCGGAGCACGTCGAAGGCCTCGTCGGCGGTGATGCCCCGCCGCTGCATCAGGATGCCCTTCGCCTGGCCGATGACGTCACGGCTGTCGACTGCCCGGCGCAGGTGCGCCGTCTCCAGCTCGGCCGCGGCCACGGCCTGGGTGTGGGCCAGCGCCAGCGACGCGTGCGTGGCCAGCAGCAGGGCGACGTCGATCGCCCGGGCGTCGAACGCGCCCGGCCGGCGCGAGTAGATGTTGAGCGCACCGGACAGCCTCGGCGGGCGGGCGTCCGGGAGCAGGGCCGTGGCCAGCACGGAGTGGAAGCCGTGGCGGGCGGCGGCCGGGCCGAACGCCGGCCAGCGCGGATCCCGCCCGAGGTCCTGCGACCAGCCGACGGCCGGGCCGTCCGGGCGGGCCGACTCCACGCAGGGGCCTTCGCCGTGGTCGTACTGGACCTGGTCGAGCCGTTCGGCGACCGGGTCCGTTTCGACCGGGGTGTGGAAGGTGCCGTCGGCGTCCCGCAGCGTGACGCTGACCAGGTCGGCGTCGGGGACGAGCGCGGTCGCGGCCCCGACGACCAGCTTGAGCACCCCGCCGACGGTGGGCGCCACGTCGAGCAGCGTCCGCGTGAGATCGGCGAACTGCCGGGCCAGCGGGCCCGGTCCGGGAGCACCGTCCTGCCCGAACCGGGCCCGTTCGCGGGCCCACTCCTCTTCGCCGCCGGCGCTCATGGGTCCTCGCTGTCTCCGGGTTCGTGGTGCGGACCCTCCATTCAACCCGATGCCGGGGTGCGCAGGGCGGCACGGGCCCGGTCGACGAACCCCGGACCCGGCCACAGCTGATCGGCCTGGGGCACCCGGTCGGCGAGGTCCGGGTGGGGCAGCGTCGGCGCGGCCTCCCGGGCCTCGAGCACCTCCTTGCCCAGTGCGGCCTGCTGCTCCGGGGAGCAGCTGCGCCGGATCTCGCGCACGGCGGCGGGCCCCTCCTCGCGGACGTGCCGGCGGACGGCGCGGATCAGCCCGCCCAGCAGGCGCTCGAACCGCGTCTCCTGCGGCCCGGTGCCTTCGAGCTGCCGCATCAGGCCGTCCGCCTCGGCGAGGTCGCCCTCGCCGTCGAGGTAGGGCTCTTCGGCGACGGCGTGCCGGATCAGCGCCGCGATCAGGTGATCGGCGAGGTCCTTGCGGTTTTCCGGGCTGCCCTGGCCGAGCTCGAGTTCGGTGCAGAGCCGGTCGAGTTCACGGTGGTCGCCGGTGAGGACGGTCGTCAGGTCGGTTGCGGGCTGGTTGCCGTTCATGCACTCTCCTGGTCCGGGCTCGGGTTCGCAGAAGGGGATACCCGCTGCTCCGGCGCCGAATCCCGTGTCGGCCGCGCGCCGGGCGGGTACTCATCCGGCGAACCCGGCCCCAGGGAGGACGAATCATGGCAGCGCCGACTTCGGTGACCGAGCGCGAACGCAAGTACGAGATCGTCGCGGGCAGCGGCGTACCCCGGCTGGTCGGCATCGGCGGCGTCGAGACGCAGGACGACCCGGTGGAGCACGTCCTCGACGCGTCCTACTACGACACCGAAACGTTCCGGCTGGCCCGCAGCGGCATCACTCTGCGGCGGCGCGTCGGCGGGCCCGACGCCGGCTGGCACCTGAAGCTGCCGGTGTCGGCCGACGAGCGGCAGGAGCTGCAGTGGCCGCTGGGCGGGGACGCCCACAAGGTGCCCGGCCGGCTCCGGCGCCTGGTGCGGGCGTACACGCTGGGGGAGAAGCTGGTCCCGATCGCGCACCTGCGCACCGACCGCTTCGCCCACCGGCTGGCCGACGCCGGCGGCCGCACCATCGCGGTGCTGACGGACGACCACGTGACCGGGGAGGCCGGCGGCGAGACCGCGCGGCTCGACGAGTGGCGGGAGCTGGAACTCGAGCTGGATCCCTCGGCCGACCCCAAGCTGCTTCCGAAGTTCGACCGGGCGTTGACCGAGGCCGGTGCGTCGGCGTCCCCGTGGCCGTCGAAGCTGCGCCGCCTGATCGGCGACCGGGTCCCGGCACCGCCGCGAGCGGCCAAGAAGCCGTCGGCGGGGGACGTCGTGCTGACGGCCTTGCACGAGCACTACGGCCGGTTGCGCGGGGCGGACGTCGGGGTGCGGCTGGACGTCGACGATTCGGTGCACCAGATGCGGGTCGCGATTCGCAAGCTGCGGAGCACGCTTCGCACCTTCGGGTCCATCGTCGACAAGAAGGAGACCGCGCCTCTGCTCGCCGAACTGCAGTGGCTCGGCCGTCAGCTGTCGCCGGCCAGGGACACCGAGGTCACCGAGGAGCGGCTGCGGGAGCAGCTCGACGACGTGCCGTCGGAGCTCGTGTTCGGGCCGCTGCGGCAGTTCCTCACCCGGCAGTTCGCCCGGGAGGCCGAGGAGGGGCGGACCCGGGTGCTCGCGACGTTGACCGGGAAGCGGTACCTCGAACTGCTGCGCGGGCTGGACACGCTGCTGGAGGACCCGCCGCTGACGGCTCAGGCGCGGAAGCCCGCGAAGGCGGGGCTGCGGAAGCCGCTGCGGAAGGTGGCGCGGAAACTGGGCCGGGCCGAGGCGGCGAGCCGGGGGCTCGCGGGGGATCAGCTGGAGACGGCTCTGCACGGGGTCCGCAAGAAGGCGAAGCAGGCTCGGTATGCGGCTGACACGGTGAAGCCGGTGTACGGCAAAAAACTGCGTCAATGGCGGGAGAACGTCAAGGTCGTGCAGGAGACGCTGGGGGAGCATCAGGACACCGTTGTCGGGCGGGAGGTGCTGCGTCACCTGGCCATTGCCGGGCACGGGGAGGGGCAGAACACTTTTTCGTTCGGGTTGTTGTACGGGCGGGAGAGTGCGCGGGCCGGGGAATTGCGGGGGCGGTTCCGGAAGGAGTGGGGTAGGTTGCGGAAGGGGGGTCGGCCTGGGTTCCTTGGGTGAGCTTGGGTCGGTTTTGCCCTGGCGGACTTTAGCTCTGCCGGATTTAGCTCTGCCGGGGTTTGGTTCTGACGGTTCAGCTCTGCCGGATTTGGCTCTGCCGGGGGCTTCCCGCCGGCCCGAACGCCGGATTGTTCAACGGCCGACAGGCTGTGTCAAGGCGGGAAAGCGTGCCTTGACACAGCCTGTCGGCCGCTGATGCGGCTGCGTATCGGGTCGGCAGGGGGGTGCGGCCGAGGCGTGGGTGGGGTCTTGAGGTGGGTTGCTTACCCGCGTTTTCGGAATCTCGCGGTCGAACTCGCGTTCTCAAAATGTCGCGGTCGAGCTCGCGTTTTCGGAATCTCGCGGTCGAGCTCGCGTTCTCAAAATGTCGCGGTCGAGCTCGCGTTTTCGGAATCTCGCGGTCGAGCTCGCGTTCTCGAAATGTTGCGGTCGAACTCGCCTTGGCGAAATGTCGCGGTCGAACTCGCCTTGGCGAGATTGCTCGCGGCGAGCGGCCCAAGGCGGCCTTCGGTGCGTCAGACGCAACCAAGGCCGCATTGGGGCGCTTGTGGGGTCGCTCAGCCTTCGCCTGTGAGCTTTCCGCGCAGCTGCTCCAGTGTCTGGGACAGCAGGCGGGATACGTGCATCTGGGAGATGCCGACCCGGTCGGCGATCTGGGTCTGGGTCAAGCCGCCGAAGAAGCGCATCACCAGGATTGCGCGCTCTCGCTTGGGCAGTTCCTGCAGCAGGGGCTGGAGGGCCTCGTGGTTCTCCACCATGGCCATCTCGTGGTCCGGTTCCCCCATGGTGTCCGCCAGTGACAACGCCTCCGCGTCGTCGTGGACCGGCTTGTCGACCGAAAGGGCCTGGTACGCGTTGCCCGCCAGCAGGCCCTCGCGGACCTCGTCGACGTCCAGGCTCAGGTGCTCCGCCAGCTCCGTCGGCGTCGGGGCTCGGCCCAGCCTCTGGGACAGCACCGCCGAACCCTGGCTGAGCGACAGGTGGAGCTCCTTGAGGCGGCGGGGGACCCGCACGGACCAGCCGGTGTCGCGGAAGTGGCGGCGGACCTCGCCCATGATCGTCGGCACCGCGAAGGACAGGAAGTCGTGGCCGCGGGCCGGGTCGAAGCGGTCGACCGCGTTGATCAAGCCGATGCGCGCGACCTGGACCAGGTCCTCGCGGGGCTCGCCGCGGCCGGAGAAGCGGGTGGCGATGTGCTCGGCCAGGGGGAGCAGCTCCGTGACCAGTTTGCTCCGGACGACGTCGCGCCGCGGGTTGCCGGGCTCGAGCTCGCCCAGTTCCGCGAACAGCGGTTCGCAGTGGGCATATTCGTCCGGGCGGTGGAGGAGGGTTTTGCGCTCGCTGCTCACGCGCTCGTTCCCGGGTTGAGCACCAGCTCGATCGTGACGATGCCCGCACCCCCGCCGGGCAGCGTGTCGCAGTGGGCCGTCACCGAGCGGCTCAGGGTGGTCAGGACGTGCCAGCCGAACGTGCGGTCGCTCGGCGGCCGGGGGTCGGTCGACCGGGTCGAAACGATGACGTGCAGGCCGTCGGGGGCCAGGCGGAAGCGGCACTGCAGCTGCGAGCCGAGCTCGGCCAGCTGGACGAGCTGCGCGCACGCCTCGTCGACCGCCATCTTGGCGTCGGCGATCGCGTCCAAGCCGAAGTCGGCGCGCGAGACCACGCCGTGCGTGAGCATCCGGACCAGCGGGATCTGCTCCGCCATCGCGGGGAGCCGCAGCTCGACGAGTTCGTCGAGCAGCTCGTCGACGGTCGGCTTGGCGCCGAACGAGCTGTCGCTTCGAGTTTCTTCCATGCGGGAGGTACTACCCATCCAGTGTAATGCTGACACGGACACTTCGTGGTCGGGGGTTTCGGGAACGGTCAACGGCCCAGCGCCCGTTCGAGTTCCTTCTTGGTCATCTTGGAACGCCCGTCGATGTTCTTCTTCTTCGCTTCGTTGTACAGCTGCTCCTTCGTCGGGCCGCCCGGGCCCTTGCGGTTGCCCGACCGCTCGCCGCCGCGCTGCTGCGGCGACTTGTCCTTCAGCGACGTCTTGCTCGCCTGCCGGGACTCACCCGACTGCGCGCGGTTCTTGTTCACCGTGCGGGCCGCGATCTCCTTGGCCCGTTTCGTGCTCGCTCCGCGGTCCTCGGCCGAGTCCTTGACGTGCTCGTACTGGCGTTCGCGCTTGCCGCTCCACGACTGAGGCATGCCGCTCCCTTCGTATCACGGGTCGGGTACCCGCTTGATCACGGCGCAAACATCCCGGTCGTGGTGGTTACCCGCCGCCGCGCGAGGGTAAGCGGAGAGTCGACCGAGAGGAGGCGCCGATGCGAATCGGCTACACCCTGATGACCGAGCAGGCGGGCCCGGGCGACCTGGTCCGGTTCGCCGCCGGTGCGGAACGGGCCGGCTTCGACTTCGAGGTCATGAGCGACCACTACTCGCCCTGGCTGGACGAACAGGGGCACGCGCCCTACGCCTGGGCCGTGCTCGGCGCGGTCACGCAGGTGACCGAGCGGGCGGAGCTGATGACCTACGTGACCTGCCCGACCATGCGGTACCACCCGGCGGTGGTGGCCCAGAAGGCCGCGACCGTGCAGGCGCTCTCCGGAGGCCGGTTCACCCTCGGCCTCGGGGCGGGCGAAAACCTCAACGAGCACGTCATCGGCCGCGGCTGGCCGCCGGCCAACGTCCGGCACGAGATGCTCGCCGAGGCCGTGCAGATCATCGGCGGCCTCTTCGACGGCGGCTACTTCGACTACGACGGCAAGCACTTCCGCGTCGACTCGGCGAAGCTGTGGGACCTGCCGGAGAGGCGGGTGCCGATCGGCGTCGCGGTGTCCGGTTCGCAGTCGGTCCGGCGGTTCGCGCCGGTCGCCGACGTGATGATCGCCGTCGAGCCGAAGGCGGAGCTTTCCCAGGAATGGGACGCGACGAAGCTCGGCGGCGCGCCGAGCCGCAAGGTCGGGCAGCTGCCGGTGTCGTGGGGCACCGACCGGGACGCCGCGGTGCAGCGCGCGCACGAGCAGTTCCGGTGGTTCGCCGGCGGCTGGAAGGTCAACGCCGAGCTGCCGGGGCCGGCCGGGTTCGCCGGGGCGACCCAGTTCGTCCGCGAGGACGACGTCGCCGGCTCGATCCCGTGCGGGCCCGACGTCGAGCCGATCGCCGAGGCGGTGCAGGAGTTCGAGAAGGCGGGGTTCACCGACGTCGCGCTGGTCCAGATCGGCGGTGACCAGCAGGACGGGTTCCTCGACTTCGCCGAGAAGGAACTGCTCCCGGCGCTGCGCGGCTAGCGCGGTCACGCCGGTGCGGGGGCGGGGCGGCGATCGGCCAGCGCCAGCCGCTGGTCCGCCCCCGTCACCCGCAGGGCCCGCCGGACCACCGGGTTGGACCCGGTGACCACGAGGAACGAGGTGCCACCCGGCCCCGCCTGCAGCGCCGCGTGCAGCAGCGCCCGGATCCCGGCCACGCCGAGGAAGTCCACTTCGGAAAGGTCGACGGCCAGTTGCTCCGGCCTCGCCCACAGCCGGTCGGACAGCAGCGCGGCGAGGTCGCCCGCCGTCGCGCTGTCGAGCTCGCCGCGCACGGTCACCACGACCGCGTGCGGAGCGGGCCACGCCGTGCGCAGCCGGAGGTTGGGGTGCCGGGCTCGGGGAAGGTTCATGCCGGTTCGCCACCGTCCTGGTGCGGCGCGGCCGCGGCGCCGCGCTCGGGGGAGTGGAGCGGCTGCTGGTTGAACCGTGCCACCGACACTAACCCTGCGCCCGCGGCCCGCAACCGCCGTTGCTCCGAACGGGCGTGCGGCACGCCGCGGTGGTGACCGCTCGTGCCCGGGCGGACGGGGATGCAGTAATCTCGCGCTGGACCCGTTAAAGCGCTAGCGGCCCACTAGTGGCGCGCGCCCGGGTCCTCCCTGGTTCAGAGCGCCCTGTTGAAGAAAGAGGGGCGTCACCAGGATGACGGGCGGCCACGAGCAGCTCACCGCGCGGCTGGACGAAGTCACGCTCGCGATGGAGTCGCTGACCGCGATGCTGGACGGCGAGCTCGACCTGGGCCAGATGCTCCAGGCGGTGTGCGACCACGTCGTGCAGGTCGTACCCGGGGCCGACATGGCCAGCATCACCCTGGTGCGCGACGGGGTGCCGGAGACCGTGGCCAGCACCGACCAGCGGGCCGTGAACTTCGACCGCGAGCAGTACCGGATCGGGGACGGGCCGTGCCTGCGTGCCGCCGAGACGGGCCAGCCGGTCCGCGTCGGCGTCGGCGCGGTCGGGGACCTGTGGCCCCAGTTCGTCACGGCGGCCGAACAGCTGGGCGTGGCCAGCTTCCTCGCCGCGCCGCTGACCGTGGACGACGACATGTCCGGTGCGGTCAACCTCTTCGGGTTCGGCCAACACGGGTTCAGCGAGCTGGGCACCAAGATCCTCGAGCTGTACACCGCGACCGTGGTGATCGGGCTGCGCAGCGCGCGGCGGTACTTCGCGGCGCGCGAACTGGTCGACCAGCTCAACCGCGCCCTGGAGACCCGGGCGGTGATCGACCAGGCCAAGGGCATCCTGATGGCCGCGCACCGGATCACCGCGGAAGAGGCGTTCCAGCGGCTGGTGAAGCGCTCCCAGGACGGCAACCGGAAACTCCACGAGGTGGCGGCCGAGTTCGTGGCGGCGGTCGCGACGACGACCGCGTGAGCCGGCCCCCGCGCCGGAGCCTCTAGCCCGCCGGGACCTCGTCCGGGGGTGCCTCGGACGCCACCGGCGCCGGATCCGGGCGCTGCTTGCCGCGCTGGCACGTCGTGCAGACCAGGGTGCGGCCGAGCACGGTGCCGTCGTCGGCGACGACCTGGGCCACGTGCATCGTCGGGAAGCCGCAGACCTCGCAGGGCAGGGAGCCGTCCTCGCGGCTGATGCGGAGCTGGGTGCCCATCCGGCCTCCTGTGTGACGTGGGTCTCACCACCTTGCCGTGTTCGGCGTCCGAGCCGGACGAATTCACTCGTTCGGCCTAGTCGGCCTCGCCTTCTGTGCTTCCTTCGGTGACACCTGTGTCGCCTGCGGTGATCCTGGGTAACCCGCCCGCGAACGGATTGCCGGAGGGGAGCGAACATGCGAGACAAGCGGAACGACCTGCGACCGGTGGCGGACCTCCTCGCCGACGGCGGGAATTCGCCGGACCAGGAGCGCACGCGGCGCAAGGCCGCGTTGGCCGTGGCCGCGCGGGCCAAGGACCCCGAAGACTGCGCCCGGCTGCTCGACATGCTGGGGCTGCACCGGAGCGGGCTCCGCAGCAGCGACGTCGCCTGAGACGGGGAGGACGACATGGCCCGACCGGTGTGGAGCGGCGCGCTGAGCCTGGGGCTGGTCACCGTGCCGGTGGAGCTGTACCCGGCGGTGGCGGACCACACGATCCACTTCCACCAGTTCGAGCGGGGGACGTCGGACCGGATCCGCAACCGCCGCGTCAACGAGCGGACCGGCGAGGAGGTCACCCAGGACGAGATCGTCAAGGGCTACGACGTCGGCGGCGGTGACCACGTGCTCGTCGAACCGGACGAACTGGACGAGATCGCGCCCGAGCGGTCCCGCCGGATCGACATCGAGCAGTTCGTCGAGCTCGACGAGATCGATCCGTGGTTCTTCGACAAGACGTACTGGCTCAAGCCGGCGAAGGAGGACTTCGCGAAGGCCTACGGCCTGCTGCTGCAGGCGATGGACCGCAGCGAAAAGGCCGGGGTCGCGAAGTTCGTGCTGCGCGGCAAGGAGTACCTCGCCGCCGTCCGCGCCGGGGAAGACGTCATGGTGCTCAACACGCTGCACTTCGTCGCCGACCTGCGGAAGCCGAAGGACGTCATGGGCAAGCTCCCGCAGCTGCCGAAGCCGCGGCCGAAGGAGCTCGACATGGCGCTCGCGCTGGTCGACGAGATGACCGCGCCGTGGAAACCCGAGGACTACCGCGACGAATACGCCGAGCGCGTCGAAGAGCTGATCAAGGCCAAGGAAGCCGGCAAGGAGATCACCCACGAGGAGGAGCCCGAGCCCTCGGCCGACGTCGTCGACCTGTTCGAGGCGCTGTCGCGCAGCGTGAAGAACCGCAAGAGCGGCGGCGGCAAAGAGCCGGCGAAGAAGCCGGTGAAGGGGAAGAAGCCGAAGAAGCAGCAGGCCGACCTGGGCGAGCTGACCAAGGCCGACCTCGACAAGCTGGCCCGCGAACAGGGCGTGAAGGGCCGGTCGAAGATGACGCGTGCCCAGCTGGAGAAGGCGCTGAAGGCGTCGTGACCGGCCCCGGCTGGCGCGAGCCGACCCTGGCGACGCTCACCGACCGCCGGTTCTCCGACGCGGGCTGGCTCTTCGAACGGAAGCTGGACGGCGTCCGCGCGCTCTGCGTGCGCGATTCCGGGACGCCGACGCTCTACTCGCGCAACCACAAGGTGATGGACAACGCCTACCCGGAGATCGTCGAGGCGCTCGCCGACCGGGGCGGCGAGCGGTTCGTCGCCGACGGCGAGATCGTCGCGTTCGACGGGGCGAACACCAGCTTTGCCGCCCTGCAGCCGCGGATCCACGTCAGCGACCCGGAGCGCGCCCGGGCGACCGGTGTGCGCGTCTACTACTACCTGTTCGACCTGCTCTACTTCGACGACCAGGACACGACCGGGCTGCCGCTGCGGCAGCGGAAGGCGCTGCTGCGGGACGCGTTCGACTTCGCGGACCCACTGCGGTTGTCGGCGCACCGCAACACCGAGGGCGAGAAGTTCTACGCGGAGGCCTGCCGGCGCGGCTGGGAAGGCATCATCGCGAAACGGGCGGACGCGCCCTACCACCACGGCCGGTCACCCGACTGGCTGAAGTTCAAGTGCGCGCAGGGCCAGGAGTTCGTCATCGGCGGCTTCACCGACCCCCAGGGCGCGCGCCACGGCTTCGGCGCGCTGCTGCTCGGCTACCACGAAGACGGCGCCTTCCGGTACGCCGGCAAGGTCGGCACGGGCTTCGACGAGGGGCTGCTGACGTCCCTGCACGCGCAGCTGCGGGAGCGGGAGACGGAGCGGTCGCCGTTCGAGGGGCCGGTCAAGGAACCCGGGGCGCACTGGGTGCGCCCCGAACTGGTGGCGCAGATCGGCTTCTCCGAGTGGACGCGGGACAGGCGGCTGCGGCACCCGCGGTTCGCCGGGCTGCGCGAGGACAAGCAGGCCGCGGACGTCGTACGGGAGCACGCGTGAAGACTTCCCACCCGGACAAGGTGTTCTACCCCGAGGACGGGCTGACCAAGGGCGACGTCGTCGAGTACTACCGCGCCGTCGCCGACGTCATGCTGCCGCACCTGCGCGGCCGCCCGCTGACCCTGCGGCGGTACCCCGACGGCATCGGGAAGCCGGGCTGGTTCCAGAAGCACCCGGGGGAGCACTTCCCGGACTCGATCCGCGTCGAGCGCGTGCCCCGGCGCGGCGGCGGCACGGACGAGTACGCGGTGTGCGAGGACGCCGAAACCCTGGAGTACCTGGCGAACCAGGGGACCGTGGAGTTCCACGTCTGGCTGTCCACTGTGGACGCGCCGGAGCGCCCGGACCGGCTGGTGCTCGACCTCGACCCCCCGGACGGCACCCCGGTGGGCCGGCTGCGCGCGGTGGCCCGCCGCATCCGCGCCCACTGCGAGGACGCCGGCCTGACGGCGTTCGTCCAGGCGACCGGCGGCCGCGGCTTCCACGTGCTCGCGCCACTGGACGCGAAGTCGGACACCGAGACCGTGCTGGAGCTGTCCCGCGTGCTCGCCGACCGCGTCGCGGCGGACGACCCCGATCGGCTGACCACGGCCCAGCGCAAGGACAAGCGCGGCGACCGCATCTTCCTGGACGCCAACCGCAACGGGTACGCGCAGACGTTCGTCGCCCCCTACTCGCTGCGCGCCCGCCCGGGTGCGGCGGCGGCCACCCCGCTGGACTGGCGGGAGCTGGGCGGCGCCGATCCGGACGGCTGGTCACTGGCGAAGGAGAAGCGGCGGCTGGCGCGCAAGGAAGACCCCTGGCGGAACCTGGACGAGCACGCCGCTTCGGCGGAAGCGGCTTTGAAGCGGCTCACCTGAGGAGCTTGCCCGCGGCCTTCAGATCGGCGACGAAAGCCGCGTAGGCTTCGTCGCGGTCGGGTGCCCGCAGCACGGCCGACGGGTGGACGGTGGCCACCGCCGAGGGCACCAGTTCGGCCACGTCCGCCGGCGCCTCCACCGGCTCCCCGCGGTGGGCGGTCAGCCGGAACTTCGGGCCCAGCAACGACTGCGCGGCCGTCGCGCCCAGCAGCAGCACCAGGTCCGGGCGGACCGCGCGCAGCTCGGCCAGCAGCCACGGGCGGCACGCGACCACCTCGGTGCGGCCCGGCTTCTGGTGGATCCGGCGCTTGCCGCGTTCGTCGCGCTTGAACTTGAAGTGCTTGACGGCGTTGGTCACGTACATCGACCGCCGGTCGAAGCCGGCCTCGGTGAAGGCGCGGTCCAGCAGCTTGCCGGCGGGCCCGACGAACGGTTCGCCGGCGAGGTCCTCCTTGTCACCCGGCTGCTCGCCGACGACGAGGACCTTCGCCCCGGCCGCGCCTTCGCCGAAGACGGTCTGCGTGGCGTCCTGGTACAGGTGACATCCGTGGCAGCCCGACGCCGCCGACCGCAGGCGTTCCAGGTCGGTGGTGTCCGGTGGCTCGGCACCGCGGGGATCCGGCATGTGCGCCGAAATTCCCCGGCCGGGCCGCGGGTAAACCCGCCGCACCCGGGTAGCCGGAAGACAAGGGACCGGAGAAAGGAGTTCACGATGACCACCGCACGCGACATCATGACGTCGGACGCGACCTGCGCCCGCGAGTCGGACACCGTGCACGACGCCGCGGTCACGATGGCGCAGAAGGGTGTCGGCGCCCTGCCGATCTGCGGCGAGGACAACCGGCTGAAGGGCATGCTCACCGACCGCGACATCGTGGTGAAGGTGCTGGCCGAAGGCAAGGACGCGCGCGCGGTCCACGTCGGCGAGCTCGCCCAGGGCGAGGTCGTGACCATCGGCGCCGACGACGACGCCCAGGAGATCCTGCGCACGATGTCCGAGCACCGCGTCCGCCGGCTGCCGGTGATCGACGGACACGACCTCGTCGGGATCGTCGCCCAGGCCGACGTGGCCCGGGCGCTGTCGAACCCGACCGCCGGCGAGCTGGTCGAGGCGCTCTCCTACGACTGAGTGACCCTCGACCGACCACGGCCGCTCCCGGCGCGAGTTCCGGGAGCGGCCGTGGTGCGTCGGAGGGGGTTCAGCGCGAGCCGGCGGGGGTGGCACCGTCCTCAGTGGATTCGTGGAGGGACTCGGCGCGGGCGATGTGCCAGGCCACCAGCGCGCCCGCGCTGACGGTGCCCCAGAGCACCAGCGCGGCGTCACGGGCGAACAGCCCGACGACCAGCATCACCACCGCGGTGATGTCGCAGAGCACCAGCAGCAGGTTCCACCGCCTGGGCGCACGCAGCCTGCGGCCGCTGAAGGCGGCGGCGAACGCGGGATCGCTCGCTTGCAGCTCCGCCTCGATTTCGCGCAGGGCGTGGCGTTCACGATCCGGGAGCATGGGGGGCCTCCTCGCCTCGGCTATCGGACTGGATACCCGTTTTCCCGGCTTCCGAAGCGAGAAACTCAGTGGTTGTCGCGGGGGATCCCCTTGGTCGCGGCGATCCGCTGGTACGCCACGGCCGGGCGCAGCACCATGCCGTCGCACAGCTGGTCGGTCAGCGACCGCTGGATCTCCTGCCACGGCGTCTGCGACTCGGGGACCGGGTACCCGCCGGCGTCGGCCAGTTCCCGGTGGCGCCGCGCGAGTTCGTCGTCGGAGACGAGCACGTCCGCGGTGCCGGCCCCCAGGTCGATCCGGACCCGGTCCCCGGTGCGCAGCACGGCGAGGCCACCGCCCGCCGCGGCCTCGGGGGAGGCGTTCAGGATCGACGGCGAGCCGGAGGTGCCCGACTGGCGGCCGTCGCCGAGGCAGGGCAGCTCGTGCACGCCCCGCTTGATCAGCTCCGCGGGCGGGCGCATGTTGACCACCTCCGCCGAACCCGGGTAGCCGAGCGGGCCGGTGCCGCGCATCACCAGCAGCGAGTGCTCGTCGACGCCGAGGGCCGGGTCGTCGATGCGGGCGTGGTAGTCCTCCGGGCCGTCGAACACGACCGCGGTGCCTTCGTAGACGCCCCCGGCCAGGTACCGCCGCCGGAACTCCGGCGAGATCACGCTCGACTTCATGATGGCGGCGTCGAAGAGGTTGCCCTTGAGCACCAGGAACCCGGCATCGGGGGTGAGGGCCGTGTCGAAGGTGCGGATGACGTCCCGGTCGCCCGCCTCGGCGTCGCGGCAGTTGTCGCCCAGGGTGCGGCCGTTGACCGTGGGCGCGTCCTCGTGGATCAGCCCGTGCCGCATCAGCTCGTGCACCACGGCCGGGACGCCGCCGGCGCGGTGGAACTCCTCGCCGAGGTACTTGCCCGCGGGCTGCAGGTCGACCAGGAGCGGGACGCCGTGACCGAGCCGCTGCCAGTCGTCCAGGGGCAGGTCGACGCCGATGTGCCGGGCGATCGCGCCGAGGTGGATGGGGGCGTTGGTCGAGCCGCCGATCGCGGAGCTCACCACGATGGCGTTCTCGAACGCTTCCCGCGTCAGGATGTCCGAGGGCTTGAGGTCCTCGCGGACCATCTCGACGATCCGCAGCCCGGTCCGGTAGGCCATCCGGGCGCGGTCGCGGTGCGGTGCCGGGATGGCCGCGCAGCCGGGCAGGCTCATCCCGAGGGCCTCGGCGAGCGCGTTCATGGTGGACGCCGTGCCCATCGTGTTGCAGTGCCCGGGCGACGGCGCGGAGGAGGCGACGAGCTCCATGAACCCGGCGGCGTCGATCTCGCCGGCGGCGAGCAGCTCCCGCGCCTTCCAGACGATGGTGCCGGACCCGGTGCGCTCGCCGTTGAACCAGCCGTTGAGCATCGGGCCGCCCGAAAGCACGATGGCGGGGATGTCGACGGTCGCGGCGGCCATCAGGCACGCCGGGGTGGTCTTGTCGCAGCCGGTGGTGAGCACGACGCCGTCGATCGGGTAGCCGTAGAGCGTCTCCACCAGGCCGAGGTAGGCGAGGTTGCGGTCCAGCGCCGCGGTCGGGCGCTTGCCGGTCTCCTGGATCGGGTGGACCGGGAACTCGATGGCGATCCCGCCCGCCTCGCGGATACCCTCCCGCGTCCGGTCGGCCAGCTGCAGGTGGTGGCGGTTGCAGGGGGTGAGGTCGGAGCCGGTCTGCGCGATGCCGATGACCGGTTTGCCGGACTGGAGCTCTTCCCGGGTCAGGCCCCAGTTCAGGTACCGCTCGAGGTAGAGCGCGGTCATCCCGGGGTCGGCGGGGTTGTCGAACCAAGCTTCGCTGCGCAGTCCCATACCGGCCAGTCTGACAACGCGCTGCCGGGAATGCACGCCCCGGCTCGAGCGCCCCAATGTGGCCTTCGGTGCGCGAGACGCACCCAAGGCGGCCTTCGGTGCGTGGGACGCACCCAAGGCCGCCTTGGGGCGCTCGGGTCGTTCGTGGCGGGCACCCGCGCCGGTGCCCGCCACGAACCCTCCCCCTCAGCCGAGGCCGTTGAGGCCGATCACCCGGGAGTACCAGTGCGCACTCTGCTTGGGCGTGCGCCGCTGGGTCGCGTAGTCGACGTGGACCAGGCCGAACCGCTTCGCGTACCCCTCGGCCCACTCGAAGTTGTCCAGCAGCGACCAGTAGAAGTACCCGCGCAGGTCGACGCCCGCCTGGAGGGCGTCGTGGCACGCCCGCAGGTGGGAGTCGAGGAACGCCACGCGGTCGGTGTCGACGATGTCACCGCCGTCGCTGACGACGTCCGGGTAGGCCGCGCCGTTCTCCGTGATGTACAGCGGCACCGGCCGGTAGCCGCGGTGCACCTGCAGCAGGGACTCGGTGAGCCCGGCCGGCTGGACCTCCCAGCCCGAGTCGGTCCGGGGGGCCGCCGGGTCCGGGACGAAGTGCACGTCGGCCGCGCCGACCCACTCCGGGCCCGCCGGCTCGCTGCCCGGCACCGGGCGGCCCGCGACCCGGTAGTCGCGGTAGTAGTTCACGCCCAGCCAGTCGACGTGCGCGGCGATGACCGCGGCGTCCTCGTCGCGGACCACGTCGCCGAGCCCGAACGGCTCGAGGTCCGCGACCAGGTCGTCGGGGTACCCGCCGCGCAGCACCGGGTCGAGGAACAACCGGTTCTGCAGGCCGTCGATCCGCCGGGCCGCGGCGACGTCGGCGACGTTCGCCGGGTCGTGCGGGGCGACCGGGTACAGGTTCAGCGTGATGCCGGCCGGGGTGTCCCCGGCGTGCCGCCGGATGACGTCCATCGCCAGGCCGTGGCCCAGCAGCAGGTGGTGCGTGGCGGCGACGGCGGCCGGGTGGTCGGTCCGGCCGGGCGCGTGGATGCCGCCCGCGTAGCCGAGCATCGCGGCGCACCACGGCTCGTTGAGCGTCGACCAGCTCGCGACGCGGTCGCCCAGCCGCTCCAGCACGCTTTCGGCGTACTCGGCGAAGCGGTAGGCGGTGTCCCGGTTCGTCCAGCCGCCCTTCTCCTCCAGGGCCTGCGGCAGGTCCCAGTGGTACAGCGTCGCCCACGGCTGGATCCCGGACTCGAGCAGGCAGTCGACCAGCCGGTCGTAGAAGGCGAGCCCCGCGGTGTTCGCTTCGCCGCCGTCCGGCCGCACTCGCGGCCAGGCCAGCGAGAAGCGGTAGGCACCGAGGCCGAGCCGGCGCATCAGCCCGACGTCTTCGGAGTACCGCCGGTAGTGGTCGGCCGCCGGCTCGCCGTTGTCGCCGCCCCGGACCGCCCCCGGGCGGCGGGCGAAGACGTCCCAGACCGAGTCGGTGCGTCCGTCGGCCGTCGTGGCCCCTTCCACCTGGAAGGCCGCGGTGGCGGCCCCCCAGACGAAGCCGGGCGGGAACATCAACGCGGTCTCCGCCCGGACGTTCTCGGCCCGAACACTGTCGGGATGTACGGACATGTTCACCCTTTCACGGCACCTTGCATGATCCCGGCCACGATCTGGCGGCCGAGGAGGACGAAGACGATGAGGATGGGAATGGTGGCCAGGGTCGTGCCGGCCAGGACGAGCGAATAGTCGACGTAGTAGCCGCTCTGCAGCTTCTCCAGGGCCACCTGGACGGTGGGGTTGCCGGCGTCCAGCACGACGAGCGGCCACAGGAAGTCGTTCCACGACATCATGAACGTGAACATCGCGAGGATCGCCGCGGCCGGGCGCACCGCGGGCATGCAGACGTTCCAGAAGATCCGGATCATGCTGCAGCCGTCGACGCGCGCGGCCTCGATGAGCTCGTACGGCAGAGCGTCCACTGTGTACTGGCGCATCCAGAACACGCCGAAGGCGGTGACCAGGTTGGGCACGATCACCGCCTGCAGGTGCCCCGCCCAGCCCAGCTCGGACATCGCGATGAACAGCGGGATGATGCCGAGCTGGGTCGGCACGGCCAGCGTGACGACGATGAACACGAACAACCCGTTCCGCCCGCGGAACCGCAGCTTGGCGAAGGCGAAGCCGGCCAGCGACGAGAACAGCACCGTGGTCAGCGTGACCGTCCCGGACACGATGACGCTGTTGGCCAGCGCCTTCCAGAACGGCACGCTGTCGAACACCCGGGAGGCGTTCGCGAAGAAGTTCCCGCCGGGCAGGAACGGCGGGACGCGCTCGGTGAGCATCCCGTTGTCGCGGCTGGCCACGAGGAACGACCAGTAGAACGGGAACAGCGAGCCGAGCACGAAGATCGCCAGCACGACGTAGGTCGCCTTGCGCGGCCTGCCGAGGGTGGCGACGCTCTTGCGCAGCCCGGTCTGGAGTGTTGTCATTTCTTCTTCACCGCCGGGGTACGGGCGAGCCGGCCGGTGAGGAAGAAGTTCACCAGCGCGATGAGCACGATGACCAGGAACAGCACCCAGGCGATCGCCGAGGCGTACCCGAGGCTCGAGTTCTCGAACGCCATCTGGTACAGGTACAGCGTCACGGTCTGGAACTGGTTGGTCGAGCCGCCGTTGTTCGACCCCGGCATGGCGTCGAACAGCTTGGGCTCGGTGAAGATCTGCAGGCCGCCGATCGTCGAGGTGATGGTGACGAAGACCAGCGTCGGCTTCAGCAGGGGCAGCGTGACGTTGAAGAACCGGCGCCACAGGCCCGCGCCGTCGATCAGCGCCGCCTCGTGCAGTTCCTTCGGGATGGCCTGCATGGCCGCCAGCACGATCAGGGCGTTGTAGCCGGTCCAGCGCCAGTTCACCATGATCGCGATCGCGACGTGGCTGGCGAACCGGTTGGCCTGCCAGTCGATCGGGTCCAGCCCGAGCGTCTGCAGCACGCCGTTGATCAGCCCGTACTTGGAGCCGAACAGGTTGGCGAAGATGATCCCGATCGAGACCAGGCTGGCCGCGTACGGGAGCAGGATGCCGACGCGCCAGCCGGTCGCCCCGCGCAGGCGGGCGCCGAGCAGGGCGGCCAGCAGCACCGCGATGACGAGCTGCGGGATGCTGGAGAGCAGGAAGATGCTGATCGTGTTGACCAGCGCGTTCCAGAACTGGCTGTCGGCGAACAGGTCCTTGTAGTTGTCCAGGCCGATGAAGTCCGGGTCGTCGCCCCCGGCCTTCCACTTGAACAGCGAAACGTAGGCGGTGTAGAGCAGCGGGAACAGGCCGACGATCCCGAACACGATGAAGAACGGCGCGACGTACAGGTAGGGCGACACCTTGACGTCCCACCGGCTCAACCGGTGACGGAAGGTGGGCCGGGGAGACACCCGCTCCCCGGCCTTACTCCCTTCTGGCGCGACCTTGTCGAGGACGGTCATCGGTTCAGCGCGTGATCTTCTTCGCGGCTTCGACCATCTGGTTCCAGCCGTCCGCGGCCGACTTGCCCTGCTCGACCGCCTGCAGGGCCGGGCTCGACGCGTTCTCCTGGATCTGGCCGTCGCCGGGGCCCTTGTACTGCGGCTTCTGCACCTTCTTGGCCTGCTCGGCGAACAGCTCACCGATCTTGGCGTTGCCGAAGTAGGCGTCGGTCTGGCTCAGCAGGGCGGGGTCGGACAGCGCCTTCACCTGGCTGGGGAAGTTGCCCTTGGCCTGGAACGCCTTGATCTGCTGCTCCGGCGCGGTCAGCCACGCGGCCAGCTCGGCGGCTTCCTTCGGGTGCTTGGACTGCGTCGGCACGGTGAGGTACGAGCCGCCCCAGTTGCCGCCGCCGCCGGGGAAGGCCGCGGTGACGGCCCACTTGTTCGCGTTGTCCGGGCCCGCCTGCTCCTTGATCACGCCGAGCATCCAGGACGGGCACACCTTCGTGGCGAACGCGCCCTGCTTGAAGCCGGTGTTCCACTCGGGGCTGAACGCCGTCAGCTTGGCGGACTCGCCCTTGGCGACCGCGTCGGTGACCTTGGTCCAGGCGTCCTTGATGCCCTGGTTGGTGTCGACGGCGAGCTTGTCGTCGGTGTTGATGTAGCCCTCGGGCAGCTGGTTGACCATGGCGTTGAAGTTCTGCGCGGCCGAGTCGAACCAGGCCTTGCCGCCGGTCTTCTTCACGTAGTCCGCGCCGGCCTGGAAGTAGCTGTCCCAGGTGGCGAACAGCGGCTTGACGGCCTCGGGGTCATCCGGCAGGCCGGCGGCCTTGAACAGGTCCTTGCGGTAGCACATGGCGAGCGGACCGATGTCGGTGCCGTAGCCGATGACCTTGCCGTCCTTGGTCTTGGCGGCGTCGTACTTCCACGGCAGCCAGCGGTCGGGGGAGGCGTCGGCCGGCCCGATCTTGCTCAGGTCGTTGAACTTCGAACCCTTGTCGAGGAAGTCGGACAGGTGGCCCTCTTCCAGCGCCGTCACGTCGGCGAGACCCGAACCGGCGGCCAGCTTGGTCGTGAGCTCCTGGTGGTAGGGCCCGCCCTGGCCGGTCTTGCGGTGGGTGATCTTGATGTTCGGGTGCAGTCGCTCGTACTCCGGGATGAGGGCCTCGTAGCCGAACTCGGTGAAGGTCGCCAGCGTCAGGTCGACGTGCTCGTTCGGAGCCGCCGCGGCCGGGGTCTGCTGGTCGCCACCTCCTCCGTTGCAGGCCGTGGCGCCGAGCGCCGTCATCGTGATGCCCAGTGCCAGGACCAGGCTGTTCCGGATCGTTCTCACGTGTCCAACCACCTTGTTGACGGGAATGAGCGCTCTCACTGCTGGGAGCCGATCTGGGAGCGCTCCCAGGTGTGGCAGAGTCTGCTGGGGGTGTTCACCGGTGTCAAGAGGTCGTAACCGGAGTGTTTCCTGCGAGGAGCGCTCCCGGACGCGCAAAGGCGTGAACGTTAAGCTGAGTCCGTCAGAGTTGCAGAGGGTGAGCGAGGGCGGTGCCGTGGGGCCTCGAGCAGGCGATGAAGAACGGCCGACACTGGAGGACGTCGCGGCGTTCGCCGGCGTGTCGCGGTCGACGGCGTCGCGCGCGTTGAACGACGACGCGTACGTCAGTGCGGCGGCGCGGGAGAAGGTCCTCGCCGCGGCCCGTGACCTGGGCTATTCGCCCAACCAGGCGGCGCGCTCGCTGGTCACGCGCCGCACCGGCGCGATCGCGGTGGTGCTGTCGGAGCCGGAGTCCCGGCTGCTCGACGACCCGTACCGCGCCGCCGTCATGCGGGCCGGCTACCGGGAGCTCGCCGACGTCGGCCGCCAGATGGTCCTCATCTTCAGCGACATCCGCGAGGACCTGAGCCGGACGGTCCGGTTCCTCGAGGGCGGGCACGTCGACGGCGCGCTCGTGTTCGCCCCGCACCGGGCCGACCCGCTGCCCAAGGCCCTGCGGCTGCTGCGCATCCCGGTGGTGTTCGGCGGCCAGGCGGCCGGCATCCGCCGCGGCGTGCACGTCGTCGACTTCGACAACGAAGGCGGCGCCCGGCTGGCGGTCGAGCACCTGGTCGCGGCCGGTCGGCGGCGGATCGCCACGATCGCCGGCCCGCAGGACCAGAGTGCCCCGATCGACCGCCTGGCCGGCTGGCGCAAGACCCTCCTCGACGCCGGGCTCGACCCGGCCGACCTGGTCGAAGAGGGCGACTTCACCCTTTCGGGCGGCGCGAACGCGATGTCGGCGCTGCTGGCCCGGCACCCGGACCTCGACGCGGTGTTCGTCGCCAGCGACATGATGGCGGTGGGCGCGCTGCGCACCCTCGGCGGCGCGGGCCGCCGCGTCCCGGAGGACGTCGCGGTGGTCAGCTTCGACGACAACGTCACCCTCGCCCCGGCCATGGACCCGCCGCTGACGTCGGTGCACCAGGACCCGCGCGAGCAGGTCCACGCCATGGTCGAGACGCTGATGCAGCTGCTCGACGACCAGAACCTCAAGCCGCGCCAGCACATCCTCCCGGTCTCCCTGGCGGTCCGCGCCTCGAGCTGACCGGTCGTGTCCGGCCGAACACGCGTGCCGTCGATCCGCCGCACGCGTGGCGGCCACCCGGGTGCGTCCCGGGGTGCCCCCTCGGTGAACTCCGCGTGTGCTCGGCCCGCCGGTGTTGCCCGGTCAGTGGGGAGTCTCCCGCCTGAGGTGTACACGTTTGGCGCTAAATAACGTTTCACGAAACGGTGAGTCACCGTTTCGCTGCGCCGAACGAGTGACGGGCCGACCAACGGCTACGGCTGTTCAGGAGCGTTCAGTGCGCCGGTGCTCGCCGGAAGCGCAGATGTGACATCCGCGCCGCCGGTGTCCTTCTGACTCGATTCTTTACATCCAGGTTTCCGGCTGGCTACCGTCTGCGCCTGGAAGCGCTCCCAGATCGCTGGCTCCCTACGGACAAAGGAGTTCCGCAGCCATGCGTTCCTCTCCCCGAAAGCGCGTCCGTGCGCTGGCACTGGCTTCGGCCGTGCTGGCGGTCACGGGCGCGGTGGTCGCCCCACCACCGGCGCTCGGCGCCGACATCGCCTGTTCGGTCACCTACACCACCAACGACTGGGACACCGGGTTCACCGCCAACGTCTCGTTGCGCAACGACGGAGCTCCGCTCGACAGCTGGAAGGTCGGCTGGACGTTCCTCGACGGCCAGAAGGTCCAGCAGGGCTGGAGCGCCACGTTCGCCCAGTCCGGCGCCGCGGTCACCGCGACGAACCTGTCCTACAACGGCCACCTCGACACCGGGGCGAGCACGTCCTTCGGGTTCAACGGCTCGAAGGGCTCGGCCAACCGGCCGCCCACCGACTTCTCGGTGAACGGCACCTCGTGCACCGGCGCGAACAAGGCGCCCACGGTCAGCCTCACCGCGCCGTCCTCGACCGGCACGTACTACGCCCCGGCGACGATCCCGCTGGCCGCGACCGCCGCCGACAGCGACGGCACGGTGAGCAAGGTCGAGTTCTACGCCGGCGACACGCTGCTGGCCACCGACACGGCCGCGCCGTTCGAAGGCAACTGGGGCAACGTCCCGGCCGGCACCTACTCGATCACGGCGAAGGCCTACGACAACAAGGGCGCGTCGACGACGTCCAGCCCGGTGAGCGTGAAGGTCCTCTCCGGGCCGACGATCGTGGCGAGCCCGGCGACCGCGCAGGTGAAGCAGGGCGGGACGACGACGTTCGCCGTCTCCCTCGCCGGTGCCCCGTCGGCGCCGGTCACCGTCGCCGTCGCGCGGACGGCCGGCAGCACGGACCTGACCGCGAGCCCGGCGAGCCTGACCTTCACCACGGCGAACTGGAACGTGCCGCAGAACGTCACGGTCACCAGCGCCGACAACGGGGGAGCGCTGGGCAGCGCGACCTTCAGCGCCGGCAGCAGCGGGTACACCGCGGCCACGGTGACGGTCAACGAGATCTCGTCGTCCACTTCGGACTACCAGCTCGCGTTCCTCACGCAGTACAACAAGATCAAGGACCCGAACAACGGCTACTTCCGCAAGTTCGGCAACATCCTGGTGCCCTACCACTCGATCGAGACGCTGATCGTCGAGGCGCCGGACTACGGCCACGAGACGACGTCGGAGGCGTTCAGCTACTACCTCTGGCTGGAGGCGTCCTACGGCCGGGTGACCGGTGACTGGGCCCCGTTCAACCAGGCGTGGACCTCGATCGAGACGTACGCGATCCCGTCGGCGGCGGACCAGCCGGGCAACTCCGGCTACAACGCCAGCAAGCCGGCGACGTACGCCGCGGAGTACCCGACCCCGAAGTCCTACCCGTCGCCGCTGCAGAGCGGCGTGCCCGTCGGCAGCGACCCGATCGCGGCCGAGCTGAAGGCGGCCTACGGCTCGCCGGACGTCTACGGCATGCACTGGCTGCTCGACGTGGACAACATCTACAAGTTCGGCCACTGCGAGGACGGCACCAACACCGCGCCGGCGTTCATCAACACCTTCCAGCGCGGCTCGCAGGAATCGGTCTGGGAGACGATCACCCAGCCGAGCTGCGACGTGCTGAAGTTCGGCGGCAAGAACGGGTACCTCGACCTGTTCACCGGTGACTCCTCCTACGCCAAGCAGTGGAAGTACACCGACGCGCCCGACGCGGACGCCCGCGTCGTGCAGGTGGCCTTCCAGGCCGAGAAGTGGGCGCAGGCGCAGGGCAAGAGCGCCGATGTCGCGGGCGTGCTGAAGAAGGCGTCGAAGATGGGCGACTACCTGCGGTACTCGCTGTTCGACAAGTACTTCAAGAAGATCGGCAACTGCGTCGGCGCGTCGAGCTGCCCGGCCGGGACCGGCAAGGACAGCGAGCACTACCTCATCTCGTGGTACTACGCCTGGGGCGGTTCGATGGACTCGTCCAGCGCCTGGGCGTGGCGGATCGGTGACGGTGCGGCGCACCAGGGTTACCAGAACCCCCTGGCCGCGTACGCGTTGTCGGCCGACCCGGGCCTGAAGGTCACCTCGGCGACCGGTGCGACCGACTGGGCGACCAGCCTCGGCCGCCAGATGGAGTTCCTGCAGTGGCTGCAGTCCTCCGAAGGCGGTCTCGCCGGCGGCGCGACCAACAGCTGGGACGGCCAGTACGGCACCCCGCCCGCGGGCACGCCGACCTTCTACGGCATGTACTACGACTACCAGCCGGTCTGGCACGACCCGCCGAGCAACCAGTGGTTCGGCTTCCAGACCTGGGGCATGGAGCGGATCGCCGAGTACTACCAGGCGACCGGCGACGCCCGGGCGAAGAAGATCCTCGACAAGTGGGTTCCGTGGGCCATCGCCAACACCACGGTCGGCGCCGGCGGAAGCTTCCAGATCCCGTCCGACCTGACCTGGAGCGGCGCGCCGGACACCTGGAACGCCACCAGCCCGGGGGCCAACACCGGCCTGCACGTCTCGGTGAAGAACTACAGCCAGGACGTCGGGGTCGCGGCTTCGCTCGCCAAGACGCTGCTCTACTACGCGTCCGGGGCGAGCAACGCCCAGGCCCAGTCGGTCGGGGAGCAGCTGCTCAACGCGCTGTCGGCGAACGCGGACAGCAAGGGCATCGCGGTGCCGGAGACCCGGACGGACTACAACCGGTTCGACGACACCTACAACGCCACCACGGACCAGGGGCTGTACGTGCCCCCGGGCTGGACGGGCACGATGCCCAACGGCGACCCGATCAACGCGAACTCCACGTTCCTGTCGATCCGGTCCTTCTACAAGAGCGACCCGCAGTGGCCGAAGGTCCAGGCCTACCTGGACGGCGGCGCCGCGCCGACGTTCACCTACCACCGGTTCTGGGCCCAGTCGGAGATCGCCACGGCGTTCGCCGCGCACGTCGCCCTGTTCGGCTGAAAGGCACTCGATGAAGCGACTGCTCTCACTGGTGGTCGCCGCACTGGTCGGGGGCGCCGTTCTCACGGCGTCCCCGGCCGCCGCGGCCCCCGCTGCTTCGGGAACCGGCACCGGCTTCTGGCACGCCGTCGGTTCCCAGCTGGTCGACTCGACCGGCGCACCGGTCCGGATGACCGGCGTCAACTGGTTCGGCGCCGAAACCGGCAACTACTCGCCGCACGGCCTGTGGAGCCGCAACTACAAGGACATGCTCGACCAGATGGCGAGCCTCGGCTACAACACGCTGCGGCTGCCGTACTCCAACCAGCTGTTCGACCCCGGCGTCAAACCCACCAGCATCGACGCCGTCCAGAACCCGGACCTGCAGGGCCTGTCCGGCCTGCAGGTGCTGGACAAGATCATCGCCTACGCCGGCGTCAAGGGCATGCGCGTGATCCTCGACCAGCACCGGCCGGACTCCGGCGCGCAGTCCCCGCTCTGGTACACCAGCGCCTACCCGGAAAGCCGGTGGCTGTCCGACTGGACGATGCTGGCCCAGCACTACAAGGGCAACCCGACGGTGATCGGCGCCGACCTGCACAACGAGCCCCACTCGATCCAGGGTGGCGGGGGAGCGTGCTGGGGCTGCGGCGACACCGCGACCGACTGGCGCCTGGCCGCCGAACGCGGCGGCAACGCCGTGCTCGCGGCCAACCCGGACTGGCTGATCATCGTCGAGGGCGTCGACTGCGTGAGCGGCACCGGCGACCCGCAATGCGGCTGGTGGGGCGGCAACCTCTCCGGGGCCAAGCAGTTCCCGGTGCGGCTGTCCAAGCCGGAGAAGCTGGTGTACTCGGCGCACGAGTACGCGACTTCGGTGTTCGCCCAGACGTGGTTCTCCGACCCGGCGTTCCCGGCGAACCTGCCGGCGTTGTGGGACCACTTCTTCGGCTACCTGCAGAAGCAGAACATCGCGCCGGTGCTGCTCGGCGAGTTCGGCTCCACGCTCGCCGACCCGCGCGACAAGGTCTGGCTGCAGGAACTGATGAAGTACGCGGGCACCGGGCCCACCGGGATGAGCTTCACGTACTGGTCGTGGAACCCGAACTCCGGGGACACCGGCGGCATCCTCAACGACGACTGGACCACGGTCAACCAGACCAAGCAGGCGATCCTGCAGCCGTACCTGATCCCGCCGGTGGGTTCGGGCGGCGGCACGACCGATCCGCCGCCCGCGGCGAGCTGCGCGGTCACCTACCACGTCGACAACAGCTGGCCGGGCGGCTTCACCGCCTCGGTGACGCTGAAGAACACCGGCAGCTCGGCGCTGAAGAACTGGACGCTCGGCTGGACCGTGCCGTCCGGGACGCAGATCACGAGCGGCTGGAACGCGACGGTCACGCAGACCGGGCAGCAGGCGAGCGCCAAGGCGCCGACCTGGGCGCCCGACCTCGCCGGCGGTGCCTCGGTGTCGATCGGCATCCAGGCGTCCGGCGCTTCGACCGGCACGCCGAGCGGCTTCGCCGTCGGCGCGACCGCCTGCACCACCTGACCCACCCACCGAAGAACACTAAGGAGCGCACTCGATGAGGAGTGAATTCTGGTCCGCGAAGAGGAAGTCACGGTTCGCCGTGGCGTCCTCGGTGACGGCAGCCGCGGTCACCGCGGGATTGCTGGTGGCCGGGGGCAGTCCGGCGGGCGCCGCCACCGGCTGCAAGGTCACCTACACGGTCAACCAGTGGGACACCGGCTTCACCGCCAACATCGCCGTGACCAACCTGGGTGACGCCGTTTCGTCCTGGAACGTCGAATGGGACTTCGGCGGCAACCAGAAGGTGCAGCAGGGCTGGAGCGCCACGTTCAGCCAGAGCGGCCAGCACGTGAGCGCCAAGAACCCGTCGTGGGGCGGGTCGCTGGGCACGAACGCCACGGCCAGCTTCGGCTTCAACGGCTCGTATTCGGGGACGAACGACATCCCGACGTCGTTCTCGCTGAACGGTGCGCACTGCGACGGCACGCCGGGCGGCACCACGACGACGCCGACGACCACCACGACCCCGACCACGACACCGACGACCACGACCCCCACGACCACGACGACGACCCCGACGACGGTCACCACGACCCCGCAGCCGGGGACCCACGTGGACAACCCGTACGCCGGTGCCAAGGGGTACGTGAACCCGGACTGGTCGTCGGAGGTCAGCGCGGCGGCCGCGGCGAAGGGCGGCACGCTGGGCGCCCAGATGGCCAAGGTGGCCAACGCCTCGACGGCGGTCTGGCTGGACCGGATCGCCGCGATCGAGGGCACGTCGAGCGCGCGCGGGCTGCGCGGGCACCTCGACGCGGCGCTGGCCCAGGCGGCCGGCGGCACGCCGGTGACCATCCAGATCGTCGTCTACGACCTGCCCAACCGCGACTGCGCGGCGCTGGCGTCCAACGGCGAGCTGAAGGTCGCGCAGAACGGCCTGGCCCGGTACAAGAGCGAGTACATCGACCCGATCGCCTCGATCCTCTCCGACGCGAAGTACGCGCCGCTGCGGATCGTCGCCGTCGTCGAACCGGACTCGCTGCCGAACCTGATCACGAACACCTCGATGTCCACCTGCGCCGAGGCGCAGTCCAGCGGGGCGTACGTGCAGGGCATCCAGTACGCGCTGAACAAGCTGCACGCGATCTCCAACGTCTACAACTACCTGGACATCGCGCACTCGGCGTGGCTGGGCTGGGACAGCAACTTCCAGCCGTTCGTCAACCTGATCAAGCAGACGCTGCAGGGCACCACGGCCGGTGTGAACAGCGTCGACGGCTTCATCAGCGACACGGCCAACTACACGCCGCTGACCGAGCCCAACCTGCCGGACCCGAACCTGACCGTCGGCGGGCAGCCGCTGAAGTCGGCGACGTTCTACCAGTACAACCCGTACTTCGCGGAGGTTCCCTTCGCCACCGCGATGTACAACGCGTTCGTGGCGGCCGGCCTGCCCAGCGGCATCGGCATGCTGGTCGACACCTCGCGCAACGGCTGGGGCGGCTCGGCCCGGCCCAGCGGGGCCTCCGGGTCCACTGTGGACGCCTACGTCAACTCGGGCCGGGTCGACCGGCGGCTGCACCGCGGCAACTGGTGCAACCAGAGCGGGGCGGGACTGGGCGTGCGGCCCACCGCGTCCCCGGCGGCGCACTTCGACGCCTACGTCTGGATCAAGCCGCCGGGTGAGTCCGACGGCGCGAGCTCGCAGATCCCGAACGACGAAGGCAAGGGTTTCGACCAGATGTGCGACCCGACGTTCCACGGCACCCAGCAGGCCAACGGCGGCAACCTGACCGGCGCGCTGCCGGACGCCCCGCTGTCGGGCAAGTGGTTCGAGGCCCAGTTCGAGCAGCTGGTCCAGAACGCCTACCCGACGATCCAGTAGAAAGCCCCGGGCCGGGCGGTGCCGCGCAGCCGCCGCCCGGCCCGGACTCCACCACGGCGACCGCGGCCCGTCCCGCCGGGCCCGGTCGCCGCGGTCCCGCCCGCGCCGCCTGAGGCGGCCGGAAGGGACCGCGGGGTCCGGCCGAGGTCCACGGGAACCCCGGCCGGACCCCGCGGCGCGCGCCTGAGGGCGCGTCAGCCGAGATCCTTGCGGAAGCTCAGCCGGTCCAGGCCCGGCCCGTCGTAGTCGGGCTGGACCGGCAACCCCCCGACCTCCTTCGGCCCTGGTTCGGTGACGAACCCCATCCGGGTGTGGAACGCGTGCGAACCCTTGTTTTCCGGCGACGTGATCGCCCGGACCACCGAGCGCCCATGGGCGGCGCTGTAGGCGAAGAAGCGCTCGTACAGCGCGGCACCCAGCCCGCGGCCGCGTTCGGCGGGCTCGACGCCGACGAAGTGGATGTAGCTCTCGGCCGGCCTCGACGGCGAGAGGAACCCGATCAGGAACGCGACGATCCGCTCGTCGGACGTCACCAGGACGCTGCTGCGCCAGAAGTGCTGGAACATCAGCTTCGGCAGCAGCAGAGCCCGCTGGCGCGAGCCCGCTTCGCCGCCGAGACCGCCCCACCAGCGGTCGAGGACGGCCAGCACGGGCAGGTGGTCGTCCGGGCCGGGGTGCCGGACCGTGTGGTGCCGCCAGGGTTCGGGCAGAGGACTGATCATGCCCGTCACCCTGCCCGGTCCGGCGGGCTCCGACGAGCGGATTTCCGGTCAGGGGACCAGCCGGCGCACCCCGATCAGCACCTGGTCCCAGACGGCCGCGGGATCGGCGCCCTGCTCGACCGCCTTGAGCCCCGGCGCGATCACCGTTTCCTGGATCTTGCCGTCGCCCGGCCCCTTGTACTGCGGTTTCCCGACCTTCCGGGCCTGTGCGACGAAGACCTGGCCGCTCAGGGCGCCGCCGAAGTAGCCGTTCATCTCGCTGAGCAGGTCCGGGGAGGTGAAGGCGTCGACCTGGCTGGGGAAGTTGCCGCTGACGCGGAAGGCGTGCAGCTGCTGCTCCGGCGCGGTCAGCCAGGCGGCCAGCGCGGCGGCCTCCTTCTGGTGCGGGCTGGCGGCCGGCACGGTCAGGTAGGACCCGCCCCAGTTGCCGCCGCCGTCGGGGAAGGCGTCGGTGAGCGCCCACTTGCCCGCGTTGCCGATCCCGGCCTGCTGCTCGATGACGCCGAGCATCCACGACGGACAGACCTTCGTGGCGAAGGCGCCGGTGCGCAGGCCGTTGTTGCCGTCGTCGGCGAAGGCGGTCAGCCCGGCCGACTGACCCTGCTTGACCGCGGTGGTGACCTCGTTCCAGGCGTCCTTCAGCGCGGTGTTCGTCTCCAGCGTCGGGTGGTCCTCGCGGTTGAGGTAGCCGACCGGCAGCTGGTTCACCATGGCGTTGAAGATCTGTGCCGACGAGTCGAACCACGGCTTGCCGTGCGAGCGCTTGACGTACTTCTCGCCGGCCTTGAAAAAGCTGTCCCAGGTCGCGAACATCGTCTTCACCGAGCCCGGGTCGGTGGGCAGCCCGGCCGCTTCGAGCAGGTCCTTGCGGTAGCACATGGCCAGCGGGCCGATGTCGGTGCCGTAGCCGACGAGCTTGCCGTCCTTGCTGCGGCCCGCCTCGTACTTCCACTCGAGCCACCGGCCGGGTTTCACGTCGGCGGGCCCGACCTTGGCCAGGTCCGCGAACTTCGCCGACTGCGCGAGCACGTCGGCGAGGTGCCCTTCCTCGACGGCTTGGACGTCGGCGAGGCCCTGGCCGCTCTGCAGCTTGTTCAACAGGTCCTGGTGGTACGGTCCGCCCTGCTCGGTCCGCACCTGGCGGATGGTGAGCCCGGGGTGGGTGAACTCGTAACCGGGGATGAGGTCGTCGTAGCCGAACTCGCCGAACGTCGCCACCGTGAGCGTGATCCGCTCCGGCTCGTCCGGTCCGCACCCCCCGGTCAGGATGAGCAGGACGACGGCCGCGGCGAAGGCCAGCTGTCTGCGGATATGCCTCATGCGCGCGCACTCCCCGTTCGCGGCACGCTCCCGGCCCCCATTGGCTGGGAGCGCTCCCGGCAGGAGTCTCGTTTCCCGGTGCGGCGGGTGTCAAGTGTGCGACGGCGGGTGTCCGCCCGGACACGGACCGCGGGCTCCGGCCCGGTCCGTGGTGCGAGGAAAGGGGTGCGATGAAGCGTCCGACGATCACCGACATCGCGCGGGAGGCCGGCGTCTCGAAAGGCGCGGTCTCCTACGCCCTCAACGGCCGCCCCGGCGTCTCGGAGGCGACCCGGCGGCGGATCACCGAGATCGCCCGGGAGCTCGGGTGGGCCCCGAGCAGTACCGCCCGGGCGCTGTCCGGCGGCCGGTCCGGGGCCATCGGCCTGGTGCTGGACCGGTCCCTGGAGGAGTTCGTCCCGGCCCTGCTCGACGGCTTCCAGGGCGAACTGCTGCTGCAGGTCGCGCCCGGCCGCGACGCCGCGCTGGCCAGCTACCGCCGCTGGCGGGCCGAGCGCAAGGTCGACGGCGTGCTGCTCACCGAGCCGGGGTGCGCGGCCGAACTGGTGCGGATCGGCCTGCCGGCGGTGGTGCTCGGCGGGCCGGGCGGGGTGCCGGGCGTGCCCTCGGTGCTCGTGGACGACGTCGCCGGCGCCGCCGAGGCGCTGGCCTACCTGGCGGCGCTGGGCCACCGGCACGTGGTCCGCATCGCGGGCGCGGCGGTGTTCGCCGACCCCGAGGCGCGCGGCCGGGCGTTCACCACGGCGGCGACCGGCCTCCCGCACCCGGGCACGGTCCACCCGGAACCCTCGGCCGACGCGGTCCGCCGCGTGCTGACGTCCTGCCCCCGGCCCACGGCGCTGCTGTGCGACACCGACGACCTCGCGGTGGCCGCGCTGGTCGCCGCCCGCGAACTGGGCCTCGCGGTGCCGAAGGACCTGTCGGTGGTGTCGTGGGACGACACCCCGCTCTGCCGCCTGGTCCGCCCGGCCCTCACCGCGATCCGGCGCCCGCTGGCCGAGCTGGGCACCCTGGCGGCGGCCGTGCTGCACGACGTGCTGGCGGGGGAGCGGCCGGGCGACGTGTACACCTCGCGGCCGCGGTTGCTCACCCGGGGCAGTACCGGCCCGGCGAACGCGTGAGCACGGCGGGCCGGATCCCCCGCGCGGGTCCGGCCCGGCGAACGGGGGGAGGCCGCTCCGGGCGTACCCGGAGCGGCCTCCCCAACCGTCCATTCAGGACTTCTCAGGTGCCCTGGCACGTCGGCGACGGGGCCGCGTTGCCGCCCGTCGTGTTGACGACCAGGCCGAACGTGGTCGTGCCGTCGGCGGCGACCGCGCCGTTCCAGTTGGCGTTGCGGACCGTGACCGCCGAGCCGGACTGGTTCAGCGTGCCGTTCCAGACGCTGCCGACCGTCTGGCCCGCCGGCAGCGTCCACTGCACCTGCCAGCTCGTGTACGCCGAGGTGCCGTGGTTCATCACCGTCACCGTCGCCTGGTAGCCGCCGCTCCAGGTGTTGGTGATCTCGTACGTCGCCATGCACGAACCCGGCGGCGTGGTCGGGGTCGTCGGCGTGGTCGGCGTGGTGGGCGTGGTCGGAGTGGTCGGGGTCGTGGGTGTCGTCGGCGTGGTGGGCGTGGTCGGGGTCGTGGGCGTGGTCGTCGTGCCCGTGCCCGGGTCCTTCACGCCGGTGACCTCGCCGTGCCCGCCGTCGAACACGACGTCCGAGCAGCCGTAGAACGTCTCGGCGCTGTCCGAGCGCTTCCACACCGAGTAGATGATGTGCCGGCCGGACTTGTTCGACGGCAGCGCGCCGCTCCACTTGTACTGGCCGTCCACCGTGCCCACCTGGCCGGTCACCGGCGGGTGGTCCACCGTCAGGAACGGCTGGTCCTCCAGCGAGTCCCAGGTGAGCGGCTGGTTCGGGTTCCAGCCGTCCTTGGTGACGTAGGTGTAGAACCAGCCCGGGTGCGCCGCCCACGCGTTGTACGAGAAGTCGAACTGGGCGCCGGCGGTGAGGTGCGTCAGCGGCCACGCGCCGACCCCGTCGAAGCCCGCGTAGTTCGGGTTCCCGCCCGAGCACAGCTTGCCGTCGGGGATGAACCCGCGCGTGCGCCCGGCGCCGTCGGACCGCAGCACGCCGAACCAGTTGTACAGCGAGTTGGCGCCGCTGACGGCCACCGCGGCCGCGCAGGCCGGGTTCTGCGGCTTGATCTCGCCGGTCGAACTGAGCCCGTCCTGCCAGCACAGGAAGGTCCGGCTGCCCGGTTTCATCATGGCACCGTGTGCCTCGGCCGTGCCGGTGTTCAGCAGGATGGCGGTCAGGCTCGCCAGCAGCACGGTGACGGCGGCGAGGATCGTACTTCGTCTCCTGGTCACGTCAGTCCCTTCATTGGGTTGCGTGCGTCGAAGACTGGGAGCGCTTCCAAGGTCAGGATACGCGGTGGCGGTCACTTCCGGAACAGCCCGCGATGGCCGGGGCGGGTGCCTTGGCCTACCTTGGCGGGGGCCGTCGCACCGGGCGCGCCCCTCGAGAAAGGCAGAGAGTGGACAGTCCGTCTTCGGTTCCCGCCTGGGTGCGCGCCGAACCCGCCCGGCTGCTCGGTTTCGCCGGCGCCGCGGCCCACCCGGGCGGCGGGTTCGCCTGGCTCGACGACGCCGGGCGGCCGGTGCTCGACCGGCCCGTCGAAACCTGGATCACCTGCCGGATGACGCACGTCTTCGCGCTCGCGTCGCTGCGGGGAGCGGACACCGGCGAGCAGGTCTCCCACGGCGTCGCGGCGCTGACCGGCCTGCTGCGGGACGCCCGCCACGGCGGCTGGTACGCCTCGACCGCCGTGGACGAGAAGCGGGCGTACGAGCACGCGTTCGTCGTGCTGGCCGCGGCGAGCGCCACCGCGGCCGGTGCCGACGGCGCCCCGGCGTTGCTGGCCGAAGCCCTGGAAACCGTCGAACGCCGGTTCTGGGAACCCGGGGCCGGGCTCGTCGCCGACGTCTGGGACCGCGGGTGGACGCACCTGGAGGACTACCGCGGCGCCAACGCCAACATGCACACCGTCGAAGCGTTCCTGGCCGCCGCGGACGTCACCGGCGACGCGGTGTGGACACGGCGTGCGCTGTCCATTGTGGAGCGACTGGTCCACGGCGAGGCCCGCGCGCACGGCTGGCTGCTCCCGGAGCACTACGACGCGGACTGGCGGGTGCGGCTGGAGTTCAACCGCGGCGAACCGGCCCACCCGTTCCGCCCGTTCGGCGCGACGATCGGCCACCTCTTCGAGTGGGCGCGGCTGGCCGTCCACCTCGGACGGGCCCTCGGCGCCGACGCGCCGCCGTGGCTGGTGCCCGACGCGGCCGCGCTGTTCGAGGCGGGCGTCCGGTACGGCTGGGCGGTCGACGGCCGGCCGGGCTTCGTCTACACGACCGACTTCGCCGGGACGCCGGTGGTGCGCACCCGGCTGCACTGGGTGGTCGCCGAGGCGATGGCCGCGGCGTGGACGCTGCACCAGGAAACCGGCGAACCGGGCCACCTCGCGCGGTTCCGGGAATGGTGCGACCACGCCGAACGGTGCTTCGTCGACCGGGAACTCGGTTCGTGGCACCACGAACTCGACCCGGACAACCGCCCCGCCGCGACGGTCTGGGCGGGCAAACCGGACGTCTACCACGCCTACCAGGCGACGCTGCTGCCGCAACTGCCGCCCGCGGCGTCGTTCGCGGGCGCCCTCCTGCCGCGCGATTAGACTGCGCTCGCCGTCCCTCTTCACCAAGGAGCACCATGTCGCCTTTCGTCGCGGCGGAAGACCGGTACGCGGACATGCCGTACCGGCGGGCCGGGCGCAGCGGGCTGAAGCTGCCCGCCGTGTCGCTCGGCCTCTGGCACAACTTCGGGGACGACAAGCCCCTCGACGTCCAGCAGGCGGTGCTGCGCCGGGCGTTCGACCTCGGGGTGACGCACTTCGACCTGGCCAACAACTACGGTCCGCCGCCCGGCTCGGCCGAGGCCAACTTCGGACGGCACTTCGCCGCCGACTTCCGCCCCTACCGCGACGAGATCCTGGTGTCGTCCAAGGCGGGCTACCTGATGTGGGACGGCCCGTACGGCGAGTGGGGCTCCCGCAAGAACCTCCTGGCCAGCCTCGACCAGAGCCTGGCCCGCACCGGGCTCGACCACTTCGACGTCTTCTACTCCCACCGCCCGGACCCGGAGACGCCGATCGAGGAGACGATGGGGGCGCTCGACACGGCGGTCCGGTCGGGGAAGGCGCGGTACGCGGGCATCTCGAACTACTCGCCGGAGCAGACCGAGGCGGCGCTCGCGGCGCTGAAGGAACTCGGGACGCCGCTGCTGCTCCACCAGCCGCGGTATTCGATGCTGGACCGCTGGGTCGAGGACGGTCTGCTCGACACGCTCGACGAGCACGGTGTCGGCTCGATCGCGTACTCGCCGCTGAGCCAGGGCCTGCTGACCGACCGCTACCTCGACGGCATCCCGGCCGACTCCCGCGCGGCGGGCGCGAGCCCGTTCCTCACCCGCGACCGGCTGACCGAGGACACGCTGGCGACCATCCGCGCGCTGAACGACGTGGCGAAGGGCCGCGGCCAGACGCTGGCCCAGCTGGCGATCGCGTGGGTCCTGCGCCGCGGCCGCATCACGTCGGCGCTGATCGGCGCGAGCAGCGTGGCCCAGCTGGAGAACACCGTGGCGGCGACCGCGAACCTCGAGTTCGCCGACGACGAGCTGGCCGCCATCGAGCGGATCCTGGGCCGGTAGCCGCCCGGCGGGGGGCCGGGTCTCGGTTCTCCACCGGCGCCGGTGGAGGGCCCGGCCCGCCGATCCGGCCCGCCGATCCGGCCGGCCGGTGGCCGGCGCGGCTCGGGCGCCGCTGACCGAGTCGCGCCGGTGAACAGGGGCGGCCCCCGGTCAGCAGCCGATGCGGCTGCTGCCCAGGGCCACGTCGTCGAACCACAGCGTGTCGGCGTCGCCCGCGTAGCTCTCCCAGCCGAGGCGCAGGTCCGTCAGTGCCGGGTGCCAGGCGCGGGCCAGCCACTGCTGGTCGATGTCGGGTGTCGGCACCCCGTCCACCACCAGGCCCGGTACCTCGGCGGAGTTCAGCCACGTGCGCAGCTGACCGGCGGCGCCGTCGACCTCGAACTCGAAGCAGGACCACGTGCCGGTGGCCAGCGGGACGCTCTGGGCCACCCCCGCCGGGCTCTGCGCGGGCAGCGTCGCGTCGTCGGACTCGCGGTTCCACTGCAGGGCCCGGTTCTGCCCGCCGGCGCGCAGGTCGCGGCCGCCGTCGGCGGTGTCGCGCAGGGCCATGAACGCGACGTGCCCGGTGGGCAGCGGGGTCGTGTGGCGGACCCAGAACCGGCCGAACAGCGGGCCCGAGCCACCCGTGAGGCTGGTGCCGAGGAACGCGTGGTTGCAGTAGCCGCCCTGGCCGGTCACCTTGACCGAGCGGGTGCCCGAGTGCGCGACCGAGGTGTCGACGGCGACCGTGCCGGTGCCCTGGCAGTTGGCCGCGCCGACGGTCCAGCGGCCGGCCGGGGTGCTGCCGGTCTGCTGCTCGAAGTCGTCGCAGATCGTCGCGCTCGCGCAGCCGGCGGGCGGCGGCCCCGAAGTCGTGGTGGTGGGGGTGGTCGGCGTCGTCGGTGTGGTGGGTGTCGTCGGGGTGGTCGGGGTGGTCGATGTCGGGGGAGCGACGTCGCCGCACGAGACGCCGTTCAGCGCGAAGTCCGTGGGCGCGGCGTTCGTCCCGCTGTAGGTGCCCTGGAGCCCGAAGGACGCCGAACCGCCGGCGGGGAGGGCGCCGTTGTAGGACAGGCTCTGCGCGGTGACGGCGGTCCCGGTCTGGCGGACGGTGGCGTTCCAGGCGGACGTCACCGACTGGTTCCCCGCGTAGTGCCAGGTGAGCGTCCAGGAAGAGACGGCGGCCGGGCCGTTGGTCACCGTGATGTCCGCGGTGAACCCGGACTGCCACTGGTTGACGCGGTAGTCGACCGAGCACGCGGGTGCGGCGGCGGCCGGACCGGCCACGACGAGCGCGGTGGTGCCCGCCGCGGCGAGGCAGAGCGCGGCGAGGGCGCCGGCGAACCTGTTCATGGGGTGGGCTCCTCCCGGGGACGCGGACAGGGGCGCCGTGGCCTGCACCACGGCGCCCCTGGGTGGTGGCCGCGTTCTGGCGAGGCGACCTGGCATGGGAGCGCTTCCAGCCGCCGGAAAGGTAACCCCGCTGTGTCGTGCTTGTAAAGAGCGACCCGGACGCGGTCCGATCCGGTGGTCGGTTTTCCGCAGCCGGGGCGCCCGTGCTCGCCACTGAACGCTCCTGAACGGCGGAAGCCGTTGGGAGGCAAAGCATCCCGCGGTCGCACTGCGCCACCGCTCCGCGCGCCCGGACGCCGCCGTTGGGGTGGAATCCGAAAATCCGCCCCAAGATCATCGCCCGAGCGCCGGAAGGCGAACATGGGAGCGCTCTCAGGAAATCGAGGCCCATTCGTTGCGTCCTCAACCTCTCGCAAACCGCCCGGTTTCCGCCCCGTGACGGCCTGGGCCCCCGCTGTCACGCTGCGGTACTGTCGTCGGGGTGCACCCGTACTCCGGAAATCGTTGGATGAACGATGAGTCGACAGGCCAAACCAGGGAGTAAGCCCTACCGTGCACAGCTGCGCGACCGGCTGGCCGCCCTGGGCTTCCCCGAGGCGGCGATCCCGGGCCAGGTGGCGAAGAACCTGGTCGTCGAGTGCCGGATCCCCCCGCGCACCGCGTGGCGCCTCGCGGCCGAGCTCTCGCTCGACGTCGCGGCGCACCAGTACAACGCCGTGACCGGAGACCCCCGCGCGGGCATGCGCGGCACCCGGATCTGGGAGTACGAGCAGTGGCCCGAGCGCGGGGTCCGGCCCACCCTCGCCGCCCTGCGGGTACTGGCGCAGGTCTACGGCACCGACTGGAAGTGCCTGCTGAGCCTGCGTGACCTCGAGCAGCTGCCGGCCAAGGACCTCGCCGAGTACCACGCCGAGGCGCAGCCGGCGCCGGCCCCCGAACCCGAAGCGCCGCCCGCCGCGGCCGTCGCGCGCACCGGAACCCGGACGGACGAGGAGCTCGGCGGCAGCGCCCTCGACGCCGCCATCCTGCTCACCAAGACCAACGTCGACGACGTCCAGCTCGAAGACCTCTGGGCCGACCTCGACTTCGTCGGCGGCGCCTACACGCGGACCGCTCCCGACTCGATCCTCGGCCAGCTCGCCGTGATCGAGCAGCGGACCTCGGCCCTGCTGAAGGGCAGGCAGCGCCCGAAGCAGACCCAGGAGCTGCTGCTCGTCGGGGCGAAGTCGACGGCGATGATGGCCTGGATCGCGGGCGACCTCGGCCGGTACCGGCTCTCGCGCGAGCTCAACTCCGCGGCCTGGCTCTACACCCAGTACGCCGACGACTTCCTCGCCCGCCGCTGGGTGCGCACGTCCCAGGCCCGGGTGGCGTTCTGGGCGGGCAACGGCATCGAATCCGCGAAGCTCGCCGCCGACGGGCTCAACTACCAGGTGGGCGGCCGGCTGACCGACGCGCCGCTGATCCTCGCCGAGGCGCGCGGCTGGTCGTCGGTGCAGGCCGAGCCGCAGGTGCTGGACGCGATCGCCCGCTGGGCCACCATCGAGGACCCCGACGTCGGGGCGGGCGGCGACGACAGCTTCTTCAACATCACGAAGGACCGGCGGCACTACATGGCGGGCAATTCGCTGCTGTCGGTCGGGCAGGCCTCGGCCGCGCTGCGCGAGTTCACCACCGCCCGCGAGGCTTTCGAGAAGCTGTCGCTGGAAAACCGCTGGGAAGCCATGGACCCGATGATCCGGATCGACACCGGCCGCGCGCACCTGCGGCTCGACGATCTCGACGGTGCCGCCGCCCAGGTGGCGCCGCTGCTCGACGCGGGCGTTGGCAAACAGCCGGACATGGTGCGCGCCATGCTGAAGCTGCTGGCCACCGAGCTGTCCGGGCCGCGCTGGCGCTCGGCCGCGACGGCCCGCCACCTCGCCGAAGCCCTGCTGGACGCCCATGCGTCGGCGCGGCCGTGACACCAGACCCGAGGACGGAGGCGCCCGGAGTGGCACCGCACGATTTCCCGTGCCCGGACGTGCAAGCCGAGAGCGAGGAGGACTGGGCGTTCGCCGGGCACACGCGGCGGGACGTCGTCGTGGTCGCCGACCGCTTCGGGCAGTTCGCCCGCGGCGACCGGGTGTTCACGCTGTCGGGCCTGCTGGCCCTGCTGGATTCCGGCGGGCTGGCGGCCTCGGGCGGTCACTGGGTCGTCCACCTCGGCCAGGGCCTCGACGCGACCGACGGCGACCTGCTCGAAGCCGCCTGCGACAAGAGCGAAGGCGCGGTGTACCTGGCGGACCCGGAGAAGTTCCGGCAGCCGTGGGCACGACCCGTGGTCGTCCACAAGAGCCGGCCGGAGAACGTGCTGCTGGCGGGCGTGCACAGCCCCCTGCCGCGGCACTGCCGGGCCGAGCTGCGGATCCACCGGGACAACGAGCTGGTCCTCGACCACCACACCGGTGAGCACGTGCAGGGCATCGTGATCATCGAGGCGATGCGCCAGATCTGCATCGCGCAGTTCGAAACCGCGATCCGCCCCGGCCTCGCCCCGGCCCCGTACGCCGGTGTGTGGAAGCGGATCGACCTGTCCTTCGAGGACTTCCTGTTCCCCCTGCCGGCCACGGTCGAATCGCTGATCGTCGAAGCCGACCTCGGCCGGGACACCAACCTGAAGTTCCGAGCCACGACGTCGGTGCGCCAGCAGGAGCGCACCGTGGCCACCGCGGCCATCGAGTACTCGATGATCGTGCAGGGGCGCATCGACACCCTCGAACGCCGCAAGGCCGACCAGGCCACCGAGGCCTACCTCGGCTGAGTCCACTCCGGAAGGGAACCACGCCACGATGTCCGACCTGCAGCAGCAGGACCGCTCCGCGTCCTTCGCCCAGGGCCTGAAACTCATCCGGCAGCTCGGCGGGACGGACCGGCCCGCCGTGCTGGACCTGTTCGAAAGCATCGGGGAGGCCGAGTTCGGGCAGCAGTGCGTCGGGTTCATCTACGGCGACGTCTACCACCGGCCCGGCCTGCCGCTGCCCGAGCGGCAGCTGGCGACCGTCGCCGCGCTCACCGCGCTGGGCTACGCCGGCTCGCAGCTGCAGTTCCACGCCAAGGCCGCGCTCAACGTCGGCTGCACCCGCCGCCAGCTGGTCGAGGCCGTGATCCACGTCAGCTCGTTCGCCGGGTTCCCGGCCACGCTGAACGCCCTGACGGCGCTCAAGGCGGCCTTCGACGGCCTGCCCGAGGAGGAGTCCTCACCGGCCGGTGAGGACGAGGACGGCGAAGTGCCGTGGGCCGGCATCGAGGACCGCTACGAGCGCGGCCTGGCCGCGATGAAGGCCGTCGACGGCGAGGCGGGGGAGCGGGTCGCCGACGGCCTGCGGGACATCGCCCCGGACCTGGCCGCCTACATCGTCGAATTCACCTTCGGCGAGATCTACTCCCGCCCGCACCTGAGCCTGCGCCACCGCGAGATCGTCACGATCGCCGCGTGCGTCGCGCTGGGCACCGCGCTGCCGCAGCTGAAGGTGCACGTCCACGGGCTGCTCAACGTCGGCGGCACCGAGCAGGAAGTCGTGGAAACCGTGCTGCACCTGGCGTTCTACTGCGGCTTCCCGGCCGCGCTCAACGCCATCGCCGCCGTCCGCGAAGTGTTCGCGCAGCGGTGACCCGGTTCGAGAAACTGCGCGTGGTCGCGCTCGACTGCGACGGCGTGCTCATCGACGACACCTACCTGGCCATGATCGCCCGGTTCGTCACCGGGCACGGCGGGGTGTACGACGCCGCGGCCGAGCGGGACGTCATCGGGCTGCGCGACATCGTCGTCGCCGAGAAGGTCACCCGGCTCTGCGGGCTGGACCAGCCGGCGGAAGAGACGCTGAAGCAGCTGTGGGCCGCTCGGCAGGAGTACCTGGCCGAGCACCCCATCCGCGTCGCCGAGGGTGTGCGGGACTGCCTGGAGGCGCTGGCGAAGCTGCCGCTGCGGGTCGTCTGCTACGGCGGCCGGACCCGCGAGCACACCTTCGACCACCACCTCGGCGGCTTCGTCGACCTCCTCGACCCCGAGGTGCCCTACGTGAGCATCAACGAGCACCGCCCGGGCGTCGACCACATCACCCGGACCGTCCTCGGCGCCGGCTTCGACGAGATCGTGTTCGTCGACGACGTCAGCCGGGTGGCCGAGGACGCCCGCGCGCACGGCGCCGGCTTCGTCGGGTTCCCGTCGAGCCCCGCCCACGCGCGGCAGCGGGACTTCATGGCCGCCCTCGGCGTCCGCCACTTCGCCTCGTCGCTCGCCGAACTGACCCCGGAACTGCTGGCGACCGTCGACGGGGAGCTCGCGGCTTCGACACACTGGCCTCGTTGAGGAGTTCCCCGACCCTTGGAGCCGCTGTGAAGTTCTTCTCCCTGCCCCGTCCCGGCGCCGGGCTCGTCCTGGGCGAGCGCGACGTGCCCGAACCCGGGCCCGGACAGGTCCTCGTCCGGCTGCGCGGGTGGGCGGTCAACGCCCGTGACCTGATGATCCTCAAGGGTTTCTACCCGAAGCCGGTCAAGCCGGACGTGATCCCGCTGTCCGACGGCGCCGGCGAGGTCGTCGCGGTCGGCGAGGGGGTGCGCGCCTGGGCCGCGGGCGACCGGGTGGCGGCGACGTACTTCCCGGACTGGCTGGCCGGCCCCGGCACGCCCGAGAAGACCGCGGACGACCTGGCCGGCACGCTCGACGGCGTGCTCGCGGAGTACGCGGTCTTCGCCGAGGACGCCCTGGTCGCGGTGCCCGCGCACCTGGACTACGCCGAAGCGGCCACGCTCCCCAGCGCCGGGGTGACGGCGTGGCGGGCGGTCGTCGAGGAAGGCGGGCTGGCGCCGGGCCAGACGGTGCTCACGCTCGGCAGCGGCGGCCTGTCCACGTTCGCGCTGCAGTTCGCCGCGCTCGGCGGTGCCCACGTCGTCTCGACGTCCGGTTCGGACGAGAAGCTCGAGCGGCTGCGCGAGCTCGGCGCCGCCGAGACGCTCAACCACACGACCACCCCGGAGTGGGGCGCGGCCGTGGCCGAGCTGACCGGCGGCGGCGTCGACCACGTCGTCGACGTGGGCGGCGGCGGCACGATCGGCCAGTCGATGCTCGCCGCCCGGTACGGCGGCCGCGTCAGCGTCGCCGGCGTCCTGACCCACGAAGGCGGCGCCGACCCGATCCTAATGCTGGTCAAGCAGCTGACCCTGCGCGGGCTCACCAACGCCTCCCGCGAGACGTTCCAGGCGATGAACACCGCGATCGAACGGACCGGCCTGAAGCCGGTGATCGACCGCCGGTTCGCCTTCGACGAGGTCGCCGAGGCCCTCAAGCACCTGGAGTCGGGGACCCACATCGGGAAGGTCGTCCTGGAGAGCGCCTGAGCGCCTGCTGTCCGCCGGGTAACTTTTGCGCGCCCGGGTGGGTATTTCCGGTACCCGTGGTCCGGGTTTGCGCAGCTCAGCGGGGGTGTGTCGGGGCGAAAAAGTCCCCTTTGGGCAGGAATGGCGGCTGTCGGCGGCAACGGGAAGAGTGGAGCTCACCAGGACATCGCCCGAGCAGGCTGCGGATGCTCGAGCGGGTCCGGGCACTGGGGGCGCGGGGAGGGGGTTTCAACCGCCTGGGGGTGGGTTGAAACCCCCTTCCGCCCGCGCGTCGGGCACTCCGGAAGCCACCTCGAGGAACCCCGACCTCTTCGAGGTGGCTTTCGGGGTTTCGGTCAGGTCGTCGTGCAGGCCCGGCCGTTGAGCGAGATCGAGCTCGGCCGGGAGTTCACCATCCCCGAACTCCCGGTGAAGCCGAACTCCGCGCTCCCGGCGGCCGGGATGGTCCGGTTCCAGCCGGCGTCGGCCGCCGTCACCGCCGCCCCGCTCTGGGTCACCTGCGCGTTCCACGCCTGCGTCACCTTCTGGCCGTCGGCGAACGTCCACGTCACCGTCCAGCCGGTCACCGCCGCCGTGCCGGTGTTGCCCACCTTCACCGCGGCCTGGAACCCGCCCTGCCACTGGTTGGTGACCGTGTAGGCCGCCGTGCAGGACCCCGACGGCACCGGGGTGGTGGTCGTCGTCGGGGTCGTCGTGGTGGTCGGGGTCGGGGTCGTGGTGGGGGTGGTGGGGGTGGTGCTCGTCGGGGGCGGCGGCTGGGTGCCGCCGGATTCGCCCACGATCACGCCCCGGCCGTTCGTGCCCACGTAGACCCGGCCGTAGACGCGCGGATCCCCGGTCAGAGCCGCGCCGATGTTGCCGTACTGGTGCTGGTCGTCGTTGATCCGCGTCCACGACGCGCCGCCGTCGTCCGAACGGAAGATCCCGCGCACCCCGCCGATCGAGGCGATCGTGTACAAGGCCGGGTACGTCCGGCCGGGTGCCGCCTTGCCGAACCCGATGTTGTCGGCTTCGGCGACGTTCGCCAGTTTCGTGAAGGAGGCTCCGAAGTCGGTCGAGTGCCAGAGGCCGTACGCCGTGCCGGAACCGCCGGCCAGCCAGATGTCGCCGGCCACGCCGGGCAGCGCCTTGAAGTGCGCCGAGCCGGTGGGCAGCCCGGTGGCCGCGGTCGCGGTGAACGTCGCGCCGCCGTCGGTGCTGACGTAGAACCTTCCGGCGGCGAACCCGTAGAACCGCTTCGGGTCGGCCCGGTCGGCTTCGACCACCGCCCCGGCCGGGATGCCGGTGGACGCCGTCCACGAGGACCCGAACCCGGCCGTGTAGCTGACGTTCCCGCCGTCCGGGCTCCAGACGAACCGGCTGCCGTCGGCGCCCGCGGCCACCGTGCCGCCGGCGGCGTTCCCGCCCGGTTCCGCACCCTGGAACCAGTTCTTGCCGCCGTCGGTGGAGAAGGCGATTCGGTTGTCGTTCGGCCGCGCGGACCGGTCCAGCGTGCCCACGCGCACGATCGTCGCCGGGGACAGTTCGGCGTAGTCCAGGCTGGTGGTCGTGGTGAACACCGGCTGCGTGTACATGGTGGCCGGGACCGCGTCGAGGCTGTCGTGCCGGAACCCGCCGATGTCGCCGAGGCCCGACAGCAGGGGAGCGCCCGACGGCGGGCTGATCAGGTCGAGCACCGCGGTCTCTTCGAGGCCGCCGACGACCGGCTTGATCGTGATCTTCCCGCCGCTGTCCCACTTCGTGAGGTCGGACGTGCCGTAGACGGTCGCGCCGGTGCCGTAGAGCAGGTGGTCGGAGTCGAAGGGGTCGATCTCGACCGACTCGGTCATCCAGCCGAGCTTCGGCGACGGCACCGGCGGCGCGGGCTGCGTCCCGAAGGTCAGCCACGGCACCGAAGAGATGTCCTGGGTGTACCGCAGCGACCGGTCGGGGTAGCCGGCGAAGTCCCAGATCCGGGTCCAGGTGGCGCCGCCGTCGGTGCTGCGGAAGAAGATCACGTCCGGCCACCACGACACCTGCGTGGCGACCATCAGCGTGTTCGGGTGCTGCCGGTCGATCGTCAGGCCGCTGTAGCCGAAGTAGTCGTCGGAGCTGTCGGAGGGGATCGGGCTGATCCGCGTCCAGGTGCCGGTCTTCGTGGCGTACTTCCAGACGTCGCCCTTCGCGCCGTCGTAGGGGCCGCCGGTGTCGCTGGTCGCGAGGTAGAGGTAGCCGCCGACCGGGTCCACCACGCCCTTGTGCGCCAGGTACCCGGTGGGTTGCCCGGCCAGCCGTGCCCACGTCGTGCCGCCGTCGGTGCTGCGGTAGACGGTGTTCTGCTTGTCCGCGACCCCGACGTAGATCGTCTGCGTCGTGCTGCCGCGGGTGCCGGTCGACGGGTCGAACGTCACCCAGGTGACACCCTCGTTGTCGCTTTGGTAGCCCGTCGTGTCGCTCGGGTCGGGGGCGTAGTTGCCGGGGTTGGGGAAAGCGGTCACCTTCGCCCACGTGACGCCGGAATCCGTGCTGCGCCAAAGCCCGTTGCCGCTCGGGGCGCCGAGGTAGAGGACGCTGTTGCGGTTCGGGTCGATCGCGAGCCGCTCGCCCATGCCGCGGCCGGGCATGTTGCCGCCGAGCTTGAACGGCAGCGCGGACGCCTGCCAGGTCGCGCCGCGGTCGGCCGACCGGAGGACCGCGCCGGTGTTCGGGTCCCAGCTGTTGGTGTACATCCCGGCCGCGACGTAGACCCGGTTCGGGTCGACCGCGTCGGTGGCCAGGCTGACGACGCCGTTGTGCCCCCAATCGGTCCAGCCGACCGAGTCCAGCAGGGGGATCCAGCGCCCGGTGGTGGTGTTCCACCGGTACGCCCCGCCGATGTCGGTGCGGGCGTAGACCAGCCCGGGTTCGGTCTGGTTGAAGACGATCCCGGGGACGAAGCCGCCGCCGGCGATCTCCGCGTTGCGCCACGTGGTGGCGGCGGCCGCCGGTGCGGCCGGGGACGCCGGTGCGCCGACGGTGACCGCGAGGGCGGCGGGCAGCAGGACGGCGAGCGCGGACACGAACAGTCGTCTCGCTGAGCGGGACCTGGACGGGAAATGAGTTCTCGGCACGACGGTGTGCACCTCTGCCTCCACGGTCTGGGAGCGCTTCCAGAGGGACGGTAAACCAGCGTTCGGAGCGTTGTAAAGCATTCGACGATTTCGGCGATCCCGACTGTCCACAGTGGATTCGGAGGCTCGAAGAGCGGCCCTGCGGGAGCGGCTTGCGCCGGGTTTGCCGGAGTCACATATCTGAACAGCGATCAGGTTTCTGAATTGTTACCTCGGATCTTCTTGCCCGCCATTTTCCGGCGTGTGAGTGTGGTGCCCGCTGGCTGGACTGGACCTACGAAAGAGGCGACCCGGCAATGACCGATCCGTCAAGGGCACTGACAGCCCCGGCGCGGCACATCAGCCGACCCACGTTGTACTTCTTCGGCGCACTGGGCGGCATCCTCTTCGGCTACGACCTCGGTGTGATCTCCGGGGTGCTCCCGTTCATCGGGAAACTGTGGGCGCTGACGAGCTGGGACAAGGGCGTGATCACCGCCAGCCTGTCGGTCGGCGCCATCGTCGGCGCGCTGTTCTCCAGCCGCACCAACGAAGCCCTCGGCCGCCGCCGCACCATCATGGTCGCCGCGGGCATCGTCATCGTGGGCACGCTCGCGGCGAGCGTCTCGCCGACGTTCGTGCTGCTGGTGCTCTCGCGCCTGGTCATCGGGCTGGGGATCGGGCTCTCGTCGTCGACCGTCCCGACCTACCTGTCCGAACTGGCCCCGGCGAAGTGGCGGGGCGCGATGGGCGCGCTCAACCAGATCTTCATCGTGCTGGGCATCCTGATCGCGTTCCTGGTCAGCTACGGGCTCGGGCCGATCTCGGCGTGGCGCTGGATGTTCGCCGGCGCGATCGTGCCCGCGGTGGTCCTGCTGATCGGGCTGGTGTTCCTGCCGGAAACCCCGCGGTGGCTGGTCAAGAACGGCCGGGAGGAGGAAGCCCGGCGCGTGCTGGCGAGCGCGCACGGCAGCACCGTCGACCTCGACGAGGAGATCGCGACCATCCACGAGGTCATCCGGCTCGACACGGAGGAGAAGCCGCGGATCCGCGACCTGTTCTCCGGGTTCGTGCGGCCGATGCTCGTGGTCGCGCTGCTGCTCGCCATCGGCCAGCAGTTCAGCGGCGTCAACGCGATCAACGCGTACTTCCCGACGATGCTGATCGGCCTGGGTTTCGCGACGCAGGCCGCGCTGCTGTCCGGCGTGCTGCTGGGCGTGACGAAGTTCCTGTTCACCGCCTGGGTCGTGTTCGTGGTGGACCGCTGGGGCCGCAAGCCGCTGCTGCTCATCGGCAACGTCATCATGGTGCTGACGCTGGTGGCGGCCGGGCTGGTGGTGCTGAACGTGCACGACACCGGCACGCGCGGCCTGCTGATGCTGGTGATGATGGTGCTCTACCTCGTCGGGTACGAACTCGGCTGGGGCGCGGTCGTGTGGGTGATGATGTCGGAGGTTTTCCCGCTGAAGTACCGGGCGACGGGCATGGGCGTCAGCAGCGTGGTCCTGTGGGCGGCCACGGGCATCGTGAGTGCGGTGTTCCCGATCATCTCCGACCCGAAGTCCCTCGGCATCGGCGGCTCGATGTTCCTGTTCGCCGGGGTGAACGTGGTGCTGTTCGGGCTCACCAAGTGGCTGGTCCCGGAGACCAAGGGCCGTTCGCTGGAGCAGATCGAGCTCGACCTGCGGGCTCGCCAGGGCGTCGCGGCCAAGAGCTGACAGCCGCAGTTTCGGTGGATCACTCCCCGGGTACCAGTGAGACGGGAAAGTTCACCACACTGGGGAGTGATGCCGATGTCTCGGTGGCAAAAAGGAATCTCCAAGCCCAAAGCCGTGGGTGTGGCGATCGTCTGGGTGGCGTTGATCGTCTTGGCGCTGGTGAAGGGCGTCAAGGGCATGCCGGTGTGGCTCTGGGTGGCGTTCGGGGTGGTGGGCGTGGGCTTCGCCCTTTGGGCGGGGTTCTCCAAGCGCGGCCGCAACACCTGGTTCGAAAAGGGCGGCTCCGGGCCGACTTCCACCTTCTCGTAGCGGATTCAGGCGGCGCCGGGACTCGTCATCACGTCGGGACACCGACGAGGGCGAGTTTCCCGGCCAGCCGCCCGATCCACGCCTCGACTTCTTCGGGCGAACGGTCGGGCAGGCCGAAGATCGTCTCGGTCACCCCGAGGGAATCCAGGTGCGTCAGGCGTTCCGGATCCGGCCGTTCGCCGAGTGCGCAGATCCGCGGCGCTCCTGCGCGCCCTTCGGAACGCCAGATCTCCTTCAGCAGCGCCACGTGCCCGTCGAGGCCGGTGTCGGCCGGGGTGGTGAGCCAGCCGTCGGCGTGGCGGGCGATCCAGCGGAACGTCTTCTCCGTCGGACCCGCGCCGAGCAGCACCGGGATGTGCGGCTGGACCGGCTTCGGCCACGCCCAGCTCGGTCCGAAGGAGACGAACTCCCCGTCGTAGGCCGCTTCCTCCTGGGTCCACAGTGCACTCATCGCTTCGAGGTACTCGCGCAGCGCGGTGCGGCGGCGGTTCCCCGGCACGCCGTGGTCGGTCAGCTCGTCGACGTTCCAGCCGAAGCCCGCGCCGAGCGTGACGCGGCCCCCGGAGAGGTGGTCGAGGCTGGCGATCGTCTTGGCGAGGGTGATCGGGTCGCTCTCCACCGGCAGGGCCACGGCCGTCGAGAGCCGGATGCGCGAGGTCACCGCGGCCGCCGTCGCCAGGGCGACCCACGGGTCGAGCGTCCGGCGGTAGCGGTCGTCGGGCAGTGACGCGTCCCCGGTGCGCGGGTGCGGTGACTCGCGCTTCACCGGGATGTGGGTGTGCTCGGGGACGTAGAAGGTGGAGAACCCCGCGGCCTCCGCGGCGCGCGCCGCGGCCGCCGGGGTGATTCCCCGGTCGCTGGTGAACAGCACGATTCCGTAGTCCACCCGCGGAGCGTATTAGAACGTGTTTCAGTTTTCAAGACGGCCGGACGGTCGCTCGCGGTGAGGGGGTGGTCACCCGAGGTGGGCTTGAGGGGTGTTCGATGCCGGGCTGGGAGACTCGGGGTCGGCAGTCGCGGGCACGACCGGAGGTGCAGGGTGGACCAGACGCTCCACTGTGGACGATCAAGGGCGGTGTCCCACTCCGTGGGCACGACCGCGGGGCGGGATGGCGTGCGGGGGGCCGGATCCGATACCGTGGACCACAGGTCGAGAGGCGCTGCAACGGACCACCGGGTCCGCCACGCTCGGCCGGGACTGACCACCCAAGGGCGCCTCCCGACCGAGGGAGGCTGCCGGTGAACACCCCGCACGAGTCCGAAGCCAGGTTGCGCACCCTGCTGGACCAGCGGGTGGCCGTGCTCGACGGCGCCTGGGGCACCATGCTGCAGGGCGCCGGGCTGACCCCGGCCGACTACCGCGGGGCCCGCTTCGGCGACCACACCCACGACGTCACCGGCGACCCCGACCTGCTGAACCTCACCCGCCCGGACGTCATCCTCGACGTCCACCGCCAGTACCTGGCCGCGGGTGCGGACATCACCACGACCAACACCTTCACCGCGACCAGCATCGGCCAGGCCGACTACGGCCTGCAGGCCTGCGTCCACGAGATGAACGTCCGCGGCGCGCAGCTGGCCCGCCAGGCCGCCGACGAAGCGGGCGGCAAGTTCGTCGCCGGGTCGATCGGCCCGCTCAACGTCACCCTCAGCCTGTCGCCCAAGGTCGACGACCCGGCGTACCGGGCGGTGACGTTCGAGCAGGTCAAGGCGGCCTACGCCGAGCAGATCGCCAGCCTCGCCGAGGGCGGCGTCGACCTCCTGCTCATCGAGACGATCTTCGACACGCTCAACTGCAAGGCGGCGATCGCCGCCGCGCGCGAGGTCGCGCCGCACCTGCCGCTGTGGATCTCGGTGACGATCGTCGACCTGAGCGGCCGGACGCTGTCGGGGCAGACCGTCGAGGCGTTCTGGAGCTCGATCGAGCACGCGAAGCCGCTGGTCGTCGGCGTGAACTGCTCGCTCGGCGCCGCGGAGATGCGCCCGCACGTCGAGGAACTCGCCCGGCTCGCCGACACCTACGTCGCCTGCCACCCCAACGCCGGCCTGCCGAACGCGTTCGGCGGCTACGACGAAACGCCGGAGGAGACGGCCGGCCTGGTCGGCGGGTTCGCCCGCGAGGGCCTGGTCAACCTGGTCGGCGGCTGCTGCGGCACGACCCCGGCGCACATCGCGAAGATCGCCGCGGCCGCGAAGACCGTCACGCCGCGGGAGGTGCCGGCCCCTCGCACGCACACGCGCTTCAGCGGTCTAGAGCCGTTCGGCATCGGCGCCGACACCGGCTTCGTGATGATCGGCGAGCGCACGAACGTCACCGGCTCCAAGCGGTTCCGGCGGCTCATCGAATCCGGCGACCAGGCCGGCGCCGTCGACGTCGCCCTGGAGCAGGTCCGCGGCGGGGCCAACCTGCTCGACGTCAACATGGACGCCGACCTGCTCGAATCCGAGCAGGCGATGACGACGTTCCTCAACCTGATCGCCACCGAGCCCGAGGTGGCCCGGATCCCGGTGATGGTCGACAGCTCCAAGTGGAGCGTGCTCGAAGCGGGCCTGCGCTGCCTGCAGGGCAAGGGCGTGGTCAACTCCATCAGCCTCAAGGAGGGCGAGGAGCCGTTCCTCGCCCAGGCCCGCACGATCCGCAACTACGGCGCCGGCGTCGTCGTGATGGCCTTCGACGAGCGGGGGCAGGCCGACACCGCCGACCGCAAGGTGGAGATCTGCGCCCGCGCGTACGACCTGCTGACGCAGAAGGCGGGCTTCGCGGGCGAAGACATCATCTTCGACCCGAACGTCCTCGCCGTCGCCACCGGCATCGCCGAGCACAACGGCTACGCGAAGGCCTTCATCGAGGCCCTGCCCCGGATCAAGGAGCGCTGTCCCGGCGCCCGGACCAGCGGCGGCATCTCGAACCTGTCGTTCTCCTTCCGCGGCAACGACGTGGTGCGCGAGGCCATGCACTCGGCGTTCCTCTTCCACGCCGTGAAGGCCGGGCTGGACATGGGCATCGTCAACGCCGGCCAGCTCGCGGTCTACGAGGACATCCCGAAGGACCTCCTGGAGCTGGTCGAGGACGTGCTCTTCGACCGCCGTGAGGACGCCACCGACCGGCTGGTGAGCTTCGCCGAGAACGTCAAGGGCAGCGGCACCAAGCGCGTCGTCGACCTCTCCTGGCGCGAAGGCCCGGTCGGCGAGCGCCTGTCCCACGCCCTGGTCCACGGCATCGTCGACTACATCGAGGACGACACCGAAGAGGCGCGGCAGCAGATGGCGCGGCCCCTCGACGTCATCGAGGGCCCGCTGATGGACGGCATGAAGGTCGTCGGCGACCTGTTCGGTTCCGGCAAGATGTTCCTGCCGCAGGTGGTCAAGAGCGCGCGGGTGATGAAGCGGTCCGTCGCCTACCTCGAGCCGTTCATGGAGGCGGAGAAGGAGAAGGCCCGCCAGGAGGGCCGGCTGGCTTCGACCGGCGGGCAGGGCAAGGTCGTGCTGGCCACGGTCAAGGGCGACGTCCACGACATCGGCAAGAACATCGTCGGTGTCGTGCTGGGCTGCAACAACTACGAGGTGATCGACCTCGGCGTGATGGTGCCGGCGGCCAAGATCCTCGACACCGCGGTGACCGAAGGCGCCGACGCCGTCGGGCTGTCCGGGCTGATCACACCGTCGCTGGACGAGATGGTCGCCGTGGCGACCGAGATGCAGCGGCGCGGCCTGAAGATGCCGCTGCTCATCGGCGGCGCGACGACGTCCAAGCAGCACACCGCGGTGAAGATCGCCCCGGCCTACGACAACGCGACCGTCCACGTCCTCGACGCCTCGCGCGTGGTCGGCGTCGTGTCCGACCTGCTCGACCCGGACCGGTCGATCGCGCTGACCGAGAAGAACCGGGCGGACCAGGAGGTGCTGCGCGAGCAGCACGCGAGCAAGCAGCGCCGCCCGATGCTCACCCTCGAGCAGGCCCGCGCGAACCCCGAGAAGGTGTCCTTCGACGGCCTGCCGACCCCGGCGTTCACCGGCGTCCGCGTGGTCGAGCCCCCCATCGCGGAACTGCGCGAGATGATCGACTGGCAGTTCCTGTTCCTGGCCTGGGAGCTCAAGGGCAAGTACCCGGCCATCCTGGAGCAGCCGGTCGCCCGTGAGCTGTTCGACGACGCGAACACCCTCCTCGACCAGATCATCGCCGACGGCAGCTTCACCGCGAAGGGCGCGTACGCGTTCTGGCCGGCGCACCGCGAAGGCGACGACATCCTGCTGGACGGCGACTTCGCGCACGTCAAGTTCCCGATGCTGCGGCAGCAGACGGCCAAGCCCGAGGACCGCGCCAACCGCTGCCTGGCCGACTACATCGCGCCGGCCGGGGACCACCTCGGCGGCTTCGCGGTGACCATCCACGGCGCCGACGACCTGGCCAGGCGGTTCGAGGCCGAGCAGGACGACTACCGCGCGATCATGGTCAAGGCGCTGGCCGACCGGCTCGCCGAGGCCTTCGCCGAGCACATCCACCTGCGCGCCCGCCGCGACTGGTTCGAGCCGGACGCGCAGCCGGAACTGGCGGACCTGCACGCCGAGCGGTTCCGCGGGATCCGCCCGGCGCTGGGCTACCCGGCCAGCCCCGACCACAGCCAAAAGCGCGAGCTGTTCGAGCTCCTGGAAGCGGGCGAGCTGGGCATGGACCTGACCGAGTCGTTCGCGATGACGCCGGCGGCGAGCGTGTCCGGCCTCATCTTCGCCCACCCGGACTCCCGCTACTTCACCGTCGGACGGCTCGGCCGCGACCAGGTCGAGGACTACGCCCGCCGCAAGGGTGTCGAGATCGCCGAGGTCGAGCAGTGGCTGCGGCCGAACCTCGCCTACGACCCCGAGGCGTAGTCCGGCAGCTCGATGCCGGTGGCGAACTTGTCGGTCGCCTTGAGCAGCAGGCCGAGCAGGAAGCGGGACTTGAACGTCCGGTTCCGCAGCTTGATCCGGAGCGGGGACGGCGGCGCCAGGAACGGCCCGGCGCTGCCGCGTTGCGCGACCTTGGCGTAGTCCCGCATCAGCTCCTCGTAGCGGGCGAACGCGATCCGGTGGTCGCCGTCCGCGGCGCGGAGCTCGCCCGCGAGCACGTACGCGCCGACGATCGCCAGGCCGGTGCCGAAGCCGCCGAGGGAGTTGCCGTAGGCCGCGTCGCCGAGCAGCACGACCCGGCCGCGGGAATACCGGTCGATCGTGACGCGGCTCAGCGAATCCAGGTGGAACTCACGGGCCCGCGGGATCCGGGCCATCAGTTCCGGCACCCGCCAGCCGGCGCCCCGGTAGGCGTCCATCAGCAGCTGCCGCTGTTCCGCGGTGTCGGTGCGGTCGTAGTCGAGCTCGGGGGAGGCGAACACGAAGAACGCCGACGCCTTCGGGCCGCCGACCGCGGCCATCCGGCCCGGCTCGTTGTACATCTGCGCCTCGCCGCCGCCGAGCTCCTCGCCGAGTTCGGCGAGGGCGTAGTGGTAGCCGAGGTACCGCACGTAGTCGCGTTCCGGGCCGAACGCCAGCCGCCGGATGGTCGAATGGATGCCGTCGGCGCCGACGACGAGGTCGAACCGGCGCGGTGCCGCGCGGGCGAAGGTGACGTCGACGCCGCCGGTCGTCTCGGTCAGCGACGTGACGGTGTCGCCGAAGACGTACTCGCAACCCGAGCGGTCATACAGGATCTCCGCCAGGTCGCCGCGGCGGATCTCGATCTCGCCCCCGGTGAATTCGCCGGGGATCACCGCCTGCGGACGCCCGGCGGCGTCGACGATCGTCTGGTCCTGCCCGCCCGTCCGGCGGCGCCGGACTTCGTCGAGGATGCCCATGCGCTCCAGCACGGTCCGGTGGGTGGCGCCCTTGAAGTCGACGGCCTGCCCGCCCGGCCGCAGCGCCGGAGCGCGTTCGACGACGGTGACGGTGCAGCCGGCGCGGGTCAGCAGGCCGGCGAGGGCGGGGCCGGCGATGCTCGCGCCGGAGATGAGGACGGTGGGCTCGGTCATGCCGCCGAGCTTCGCCAGGGCGGCTTACCGCTCCCTGGCGAAGCGCTGACCGCGCCCGTCAGCCGCGGGGCGCCCCCGTTTTCCAAGCTACCGGAGAGCACCGACAGTTCCGGACGTCGCCGGTGACCCGCTACTCGATCGCGCCCGCCTGGGCCAGCAGGTTCTGGTACCACGGGTCGTACGGGTGGTTGGTCGCCGGGTAGTTCGCCAGGGGCGTGGTCGCCTGGCTCGCGGAGTCGAAGTCCCAGCCGCGGACCAGCTTGCCCGCCTGCCGGGCCGAGGTGAGGAACGCCGACTCCGTCGCCGGTGCGCCGTAGAACAACGCACCCTGCTGGAGTTCGGCGCTGTCGCCCTGCTGGAACTCGTCGAAGGCCACCTGCCGGTAGCGGATCCGGTCCCCGGCGACGCTGCCGGTGTCCACGCGCAGCGTGTTCGACGGCGTCGGGCCGTCCGCGCCGGTCCACACGCTCACCCGCTGGGCGCCGTCGGTCGCCGTGGCCTTCGCGAACCGCGCGTCGGACGTCTTGGCGTTGCCGCTCCACGCCACCGTGGTGCCCGCCAGCACGCCGTCCCAGTCCCAGTTCTGGCTGCTGCTCTGGCTCCGGTGGATCTCCCGCAGGTGCGTCGCGTCGGTGAAGGCGACCGTCGGCAGGACGCCGTTGTCGTACTGGTGGGACGCCTGCCAGGTGATTTCGCCGTCCGCGCCGAGCTTGCCGACGCGGTACCAGAGCGTGGCCGCGCTCGGCGACTGGTGCACCTCGACGACGTCGCCGTTGTCGTCGAGCGCGACGGCCGGCGTCTGCCCGCTGTCGTACTTGCCGTGCCGCAGCCAGGTGACGCGCCCGTCGGCGCCGTAGGTCCCGGTCCAGTACCAGAGCGCGCCGGCCCCGGAGTCGTGCACCTCGACGACCTGGCCGCGGCCGTTGAGCGCGACCGCCGGGTGGTAGCCGACATCGCGTTTGTACTCGGTGCGGGAGCCGCCGTCACCGGACAGCAGCGCCAGCACGCGCCCGCGCAGCGCGTCGACGTCCGGCGGCGCCGCCGGGTAGTCCTGCGCCCGCAGCAGCCGCGCGCCGAACGCCGACTCCAGCTCCTGGTCGAGCGCGGTCAGGTTGCCGGCCGCGAACGACGGGTTGTCGGTCAGGTCGTCCTTGAGGTCGAGCATGACGACGATCGGCGCGGCGGCCGGGTGCTGCGCCGACCACGTGTCGACCACGGCGAGCCAGTCGCGCAGGTCGTTCGAAGCCGGGTTGCCGCCGCTGTGGTCCACGAGGTTGCCGGGGGAGTCGTGCCCGACGGCGTAGTCGTGGGAGGTGGCGTAGCCGTTGTCGTGCACGTCGAGTTCCAGGAACCGCACGCCGTGGTCGAGCTGGTAGGCGAGGGAGTTCTTGGCGCCGTCGACGTTTCCCGAATAGCTGTTGTGGGTCGCGCGGAACACCGACGCGGTGAACGGCGGGCTCGCGGCGTGGGCGGTGGCGGGGGTCAGGACGGCGGCGGTGACCAGTGCGGAGACGGCCAACGCGGGCAAGCGGCGCATCCTCGGGTCCTCACGTCGGGGAACGGGTGCCGCCCATCCTGGCCGCCGACCGGTTGCGTTGTCTCGAATTCCGGATGAATCCGCGTCCGCGATGCGGGAGGTTTTCCAGCCCAAGGTGTGACAGCGCGGGTGCCGCCGTTGACGCGGGTCGCGCGGTGGCCGCAAGTGGGACGGGTGATCATCCTCCGGCCCGCGACGGGCGGGCGGCAGCTCGGGCTGCTCGCCGTGGTGCAGGTGTGCGCGATGAGCGTCTGGTTCTCCGCCTCGGCGGTCCTGCCCGCGCTGCGCGCCGAGTGGGGCCTGGCGGGCGAACCGGCGGTCCTGCTGGCGGCGGCCGTCCAGCTGGGTTTCGCCTGCGGGGCGGTCGTTTCGGCCGCCCTCAACCTCGCCGACCGGGTGCAGCCGCCGTTGCTGATGGCCGGCAGCGCCCTGCTGGCGGCGGCCGCGACAGCGGTCCTGCCGTGGTGCGCCGGGCTCGCCGTCCCGTTGCGGTTCGCGACCGGCTTCGCGCTCGCCGGGGTCTACCCGGTCGGGATGAAGGTCGTGGTGTCGTGGTTCCCGCGGCGGCGCGGGCTCGCGCTGGGCGTGCTGCTCGGGGCCCTGACCCTCGGGTCGGCCCTGCCGAGCCTGCTGGTGACGTTCGAACCCCTGCGCTGGCCGGCGGTCCTGCGCTGGTCGGCCGGGCTGGCGGCGGCGGGCGCGGTGGTCTCGGCGGTCCTCGTCCGGCCGGGCCCCGGCCTGGCGCCCGCCCCGCCGTGGCAGCCGCGGTACCTGCTGCGCCTGGCGGCCGACCGCCGGCGGCGGCTGGTGTGCCTCGGGTACTTCGGGCACATGTGGGAGCTGTACGCGCTGTGGGCGTGGCTGCCCGCCTACCTCGCCGCGACCGGCGGCCCGGGCGGCCCGACGGCCTTCGCGGTCATCGGCCCCTGCGGCGCGGCGGGCTGCGTACTGGGCGGCGCGCTCTCGGACCGCTGCGGCCGCGCGGTCGTGGCGATGGCGGCGATGCTCGTCAGCGGGGGGTGCGCGCTGCTGTCGTTCCCGCTGTCCGGCACCGCCCTGCTGCTGCCGCTGCTGCTGGTCTGGGGCGTCGCCGTGATCGCCGACTCCGGCCAGTTCTCCGCCGCCCTCGCCGAGACGACGGACCCCCGGTACCTCGGCACGGCGCTCACGGCGATGACGACGGCCGGGTTCCTGCTGAGTGCGGCCACGATCCAGCTGCTGCCGCTCGTGGCCGCCACGGTCGGCTGGCGGGCCGCGGTGCCCCTGCTGTCGATCGGCCCGCTGGTGGGGGCGGCGGCGTTGGCCCGCTTGGGCCGGTAGCCGGGAGCGGGGTGACTCGGGTCGGAGTGCCTGTCCCCGGCTACGGGGGCGGCCGCGCGGTCCGCTCTTCGGGGCGCCCGCGACGGCCCGCCTGGGCCGGTAACCTCGCCGCATGGTGGCAGAACACGTGATCGTCACGTCCACGACGGACTCCGAAGCCTCGGCGCGGGAGCTGGCCACGCAGGCGGTCGAAGCCCGGCTCGGGGCCTGCGCCCAGATCGTCGGGCCGATCACCAGCGTCTACCGGTGGGACGGCGCCGTGCGGGCCGACCGGGAGTGGCGGGTCGAAATCAAGACCACCGCCGAGCGGGTGCCCGCGCTCACCGAACGCCTCCGGCAGCTGCACGGCTACGACCTGCCCGAGGTCGTCGCCACGCCGATCGTCGGCGGCAGCGCCGGATACCTGGCCTGGCTGAGCGACGAGACCGCTGGCTAGATTCGGCGCATGGAGCACGAAGGACTCAAACAGCGCTTCGCGACGCTGACCACCGCCCACCTCGCCGACGCCTGCATCCGCGCCGGGCTGCCGGTGCGCTGCGCGCCCGCGCCGACGCGCGCGGTCGTGCCGGGCAGCCGGCTGTTCGGCCCGGCGGTCCCGGCCCGGCACGTCGGCAGCGTCGACGTCTTCCTCGAAGCGTTCGAGAACGCGCCCGAAGGGGGCGTCCTGGTGGTCGACAACGGCGGACGGCTCGACGAAAGCTGCGTCGGGGACCTCGTGGTCCTCGAGGCGCGCGCCGCGGGGCTCGCCGGGGTGGTGATCTGGGGCCTGCACCGCGACACCGCGGACATCCGCGCCATCGGGCTTCCGGTGTTCAGCCTCGGGTCGCTGCCCACCGGGCCGCTCAGCCTGGGGCCGCGCGTCGACGGCGGGCTGGCGGAGGCGATCGTCGGGACCTGGCGGATCGGGCCGGCGGACCTCGTGCTGGGCGACGACGACGGCGTCCTCTTCGTCCCGCTCGACCGGGCGGGTGAACTGTTCACCCTCGCGGAAGGAATCCGCGACACCGAACGCCGGCAGACCGACCGGATCCGCGGCGGCGAACCGTTGCGCCGGCAGGTGCGGTTCGGTGAATTCCTGGCGGCGCGGGAAACGAATCCGGGCTTGACTTTCCGAGCTCACCTCAGGGCCGTGGGCGGCGCCATCGAAGAGTGACCACGAAAGTGTGATCGCCGCCCGTATCGGGTATTCCGGCCTGTAGCGGGCGCGGGAGGCGGAACCATGAACACGCTCATCGGATTCGGCAGGGACATCGAATACCACTTCGCCCGGGGGCTGCGTGCCTACCTCGCCCGGGTCGCCCGGGCGGTCGGCGTCGGGTACGAATCGTGTTCGCTCGACCTCGACGTCCCCACCTCCGGGTACGTCGCGCTCGAGCGGACGCGTCCCGACCTGCCGGGGCACGACCTGGCCCTCATCTGGGACGAGGTGCACGGCTGGTCGGCGGTCGTCGAGCCGACGGGCGGCGGCGCGGTGCGGGTGCTCGGCTATCTCGGAGGCCCGCAGGTCCTGCCCGAGCCGCGGGCGGTCGCCCGGTTCCTGGAGGCGCTGCGGGTCGCCGGGCCGCCCGCCGGCTCGTTCCACCCGCCGGTGTTCCGCGCGGCGGGCCACCACGAGGAGCTGGTCGACTGGCTGCCGGCGAGCGGCCCCGAAGGACTGCTGCGGCCGAGCTCCCCGGCCTGGTGACCGGCGGGGCGCCTAGGATGGGCGGGCAGTCACCGCCGGAGTGAGGGAACGCCGTGAGCAGCGCCGAGGAACCTCGTCCCGTCCGTGTCCTGCTCGTGGAGGACCACGACATGGTCGCCGAGGCGCTGCAGCAGGCCCTCGACCGCGCCGACGGCATCACCGTGGTCGGCCGGGCGCGGTCCCGGGCGGAGGCCCTCGCCGACGTGCTCGGGCACGCGCCCGACGTCGTGGTGCTGGACCGGCGGCTCGCCGACGGCGACGCGCTCGACGTCATCGCGCAGCTCGGGGCGGGTGGCGCGCGGGTGCTGGTGCTGACCGGCGACGCGACCCCGGCGGTCGCCGTGCAGGTGGCCAAGGCGGGCGGCGCGGGGCTGCTGCTCAAGTCCGCCCAGCTCGGCGTGCTGGAAGCCGCCGTGCGGGACGTGGCCGCCGGCGCCGTGGTCTTCGACCCGGAGCTGCTGCCCGGCCTCTTCGACCGGCTCGCCGGCCGCAGCCCGGGCGCGGCGCTGACCGCGCGGGAACGCGAAACCCTCAACCTGCTCGCCGAGGGCGCGACCACCGACGAAATCGGACGGCGGCTGGGCGTGTCCCGCAACACGACCCGCAACCACGTCCAGCGGGTGCTGGAGAAGCTGGGCGCCCGGTCGAAGCTCGAAGCCGTCGCGGTGGCCCGCCGGGAGGGCCTCATCGGCTGATGCACCTGCACCAGCCGCAGGGGGGCGTTTGCATCTCGCGCCGCCCGGTGCTCGTCGCGCAGGCTTGCCGGGTGAAAACTTCTGCCCCGCTCACCGCGGAGTGCGTGCTGACCGGCTCCACGGGCGGCCTCGCCCTCGCCCGCCGGTTCACCCGGCTGGTCCTGCGGGCCTGGACCGATGGCGTCGCCGTCGACGACGCGCTGCTGGTCGTCACCGAGCTGGCGGCGAACGCGTTGCGCCACGGGGCCGGCCACCCGGTGCTGCGGCTGAGCGTGGCCGCCGCGGACCTGCGCATCGAGGTCTTCGACGACAACCCGGCGCCCCCGGTGCGCCGCCCCGCCGGGCCCGACGGCGGCTGGGGTCTCGCCCTCGTCGACCGCCTGTCCTCGCTGCGGGGGACCGAGCGCCACGGCCGCGGCAAGGTCGTCTGGTGCGTCCTGCCCGCCCCGGCCGCCGGGGTGGCGGGCTGAGCCGCCGGTCCGTGGCCTCGCCGGACGCGCCGGGATCCGGCAGAGTTGCCCCATGGACGACGACCGGTTCCGGCTGCTGGTGCAGGGCGTGCTGGACTACGGGATCTTCATGCTCGACACCGAAGGCCGGGTTTCGACGTGGAACGCGGGCGCCGAGCGGATCAAGGGGTACACCGCCGAGGAGATCATCGGGCAGCACTTTTCGGTGTTCTACCCGGCCGAGGACGTGGCGGCGGGCAAGCCCGCCCGGGAGCTGGAAACGGCCGTCGAAGAGGGACGGCTGGAGGACGACGGCTGGCGGCTGCGCAAGGACGGCACCCGGTTCTGGGCGAACGTGGTGATCACCGCGTTGTACGACGAACAGGGGCGGCTGCACGGGTTCGGGAAGGTCATCCGGGACGTCACCGAGCGCCGCGCGGCCGAACTGGCGCTGCGGGAAAGCGAAGAACGGTTCCGCCTGCTCGTCCAGAGCGTCCAGGACTACGGCATCTTCATGCTCGACACCGGGGGGCACATTTCGAGCTGGAACGCGGGCGCCGAGCGGATCAAGGGGTACACCGCCGAGGAGATCATCGGGCAGCACTTTTCGGTGTTCTACCCGGCCGAAGACGTGGCGGCGGGCAAGCCCGCCCGGGAACTCGAGACCGCCGTCGCCGAAGGGCGGCTGGAGGACGAGGGCTGGCGGGTGCGCAAGGACGGCACGCGGTTCTGGGCGAACGTGGTCATCACGGCGTTGCTCGACGAGCACGGGCGGCTGCACGGGTTCGGGAAGGTCACCCGGGACATGACCGAGCGCCGCAACGCCGAGCAGGCCCTGCGCGAACGCCGGCGGCTGGTCGGGCACCTCGTGGAGGCCCAGGAGGTGGAGCGGCGCCGGATCGCCTGGGACGTGCACGACGAGTCGATCCAGTCCATGGTCGCCGTCGGCATGCGCCTGCAGCTGCTGGCCTCCCGGCTGCCGGAGCCGCACGCCGCCGCCGTCGGCAGCCTCGACGAGTCGGTCGCCGCCGCGATCGCCCGGCTGCGCGGCCTGGTGTCCCGGCTGCGGCCGCCGGAGCTCGACCGGCACGGCCTCGTGGAGGCGGTCTCGGCCTACGTCGACGACGTCGCGGGCCGCTGGGGACTGGCGCACGAGGTGCGGGACGAGCTCACCGCCGAGCCGTCCCCGGAAGCGGCGATCACCGTCTACCGGATCTGCCAGGAGGCGCTCAGCAACGTCCACCGGCACGCGCGCGCCACCCGGGTCCTGGTCACGCTGTCCACTGTGGACCGCGGAACCCGCGTGCGGATCGCCGACGACGGCGTCGGCACGGCCGGGGGCGACGCCGGCACGGGCCACTTCGGGCTGGTCGAGATGCACGAACGCGCCGAAGCGGCCCACGGCTGGCTCTCGGTGGACAGCACACCCGGCGAGGGCACCGTCGTCGAGTTCTGGCTGCCGCTGCTGCCCGACGCGACGGAGCTCGAACCGTGACCGAGCTGCGCGTGCTGATCTCCGACGACGACGTGATGATCCGCGAGGTCCTGAGGGAGGTCCTGGAGTCCGAGGCCGACATCGCCGTGGTCGCGGTCGCCGGCGACGCCGACGAGGCGATCCGGCTCGCCGAGCGGCACCGGCCCGCGGTCGCCGTCCTCGACGTCCGGATGCCGGGCGGCGGCGGGGCGCGGGCCGCGCGCGAAATCGCCCGGTGCAGCCCGGACACCGCCATCCTCGCCTTTTCCGCCTACGCCGACCGGGCCTCGATCGCCGGGCTGGCGGCGGCGGGCGTCACCGAGTACCTGGTGAAGGGCGCGCCGAACGTGGAGATCGTCGAAGCCGTCCGGCGGCTGGGCCGCCGGGCGGCCGGGTGAGCGGTCACGGGACCGGCCGGACGTCCGCGACGCTGTCGAAGTCGGTCGGCACCAGCGTGAACAGCCGCCGCACCGCGCGGGACCGGCCGGCGGCCACGGTGAGGCGGGCCCCGGCCGCGTCGGCGAGCAGCCGGGCGCGCAGCAGCGAGTTCAGCCCGGCCACGGAGAAGAACGTGACGCCGGCGAGGTCGACGACGACCTCCCCGAGGTCGCCGCGGACGTGGTCGCGCAGCACTTCGTCCAGGCGGCGGGCGGTGCCGAGGTCCACCTCGCCGGTCACCTCGACGAGCAGGGTGCGGGCGCCGGGGCGGAGCACCCGCAGCGCCATGTACCCGCCGGCGGTCAGCCAGGCGGGGCCGGTGAGCTGGTGGTCGGCCGATCGCGGTTCAGGAACCATCGCGGCACACCCTTTCGTCGGGCAGCGGGGGCGGGCCGGACGTGCGGGACGGCGGCAACCTGCCGGCCCGGGCGCGGAACGTCCGGCAGCGGCTGGCGGCTCAACCGTGAACCTTGAGCATAGTGCAACTGCACTAGGCGAACCAACGGACGTAACCGGATGGAGAGCGGACCGGTGGACAACGGACAGCCCGTGGTGTAAGGAGTCAGCGTGCCGACGACGGTCGTCAACCTGAAGGGCCACCGGGACGATCCGGAGTACGCCGACGTGGTCTACGTCGGGCGGCCGATGCACCGCGGGGCTGGCACCTGGCGGGCTCGGAGCTGGCCAGCCCGTTCCGGCCGGGTCCGGACGGAACGCGCGACGACGTCGTCGCGAAGTACCGCGAGTACCTGCTGTCCCGGCCGGACCTGCTCGCGCTGCTGCCCGGGCTGCGCGGTCGCCGGCTCGGGTGCTGGTGCGTCCCCGAACCGTGTCACGCCCAGGTGATCGCCGAGCTCGCGGATAACGCGCCGTAACGCAACGCACTCCCTCCGCGAGTAACCTGGCACGAGGGGGTGAGGGATGGTGCACGCGCGGCGACTCGGCGGCTTCGACCAAGCCGAACTCCCCGCAGCTCACCGGATCAGGTGGTGGCTGGCGGCGGTGGCGGCCGGGCTCGTCGCGGCCGGCTTCGCGGTCGTGCCGTACCTGCCGTTCTTCCAGGCCTGGACCTTCGTGCGCGACCCGAAGGTCGCCACCGTGATCACCTGGACCGTGCTGCAGACGTCGGTCGTGCTCGTCTCGGCCGTCCTGACGCTGTACTTCGTCGGCAAGGCGCGGCTGGAAGCCGCCGCCTACCGGGCCAACCAGATCGACATCCGGGTGTTCGTGGACGAACGGCCCGACGGCAGCCACGACCGGGAGATCGACTCCGCCGTCGAGCTGACCGCCACCTTCAAGCGGTTCCTCAACGACTCCCGGCTCTACACCCCGACGCCGGTCCCGGGCGCCGGCAGCTCCTACGACTTCCTGCAGATCGTCGAGCACGCCGGCGATGCCGCGGAAGGCTGGTGGAAGGCCGTCACCAAGCTGATCCGGCTCGCCCAGCCGCCGGCCGCGTTCACCGTGACCGGCACCGTGCGGCCCGGCAACACCCCCGGCCGCCACCAGCTCATCCTGGAACTCGTCCGGGTCCCGCGGTTCGCCGCGAGCCCGCTGGTGATCGAGGACGCGAACTGGCCGCGCGTGCTGCACCGGGCGGCGAACGCCGTGGCCGCGCTGGTCATCCCGCGCAGCGCGTACGTCCGCACGAACATCCACTGGGCCGCCTGGCGCGGGGCGAAGATCCCGTGCGAGCTGTTCGACGCCTACCAGCGCGCCAACCACTTCATCACCAACCGCCGCTACGACGAGGCCCTCGCCGAGTACTACCGCGCGGTCAGCCTCGACCCGGCCAACGTCTACATCAGACTCGAGATCGCCGCCCTGCAGGAGCAGCTCGACCTGCACCTCGACGCGCTCGCCACCTACGACGACGTGATCACCGTCTGCAGCCGCGGCCACGCGCGGCTGGCCCGCTGGTGGATCGGTCCGGACTTCGCGCGGCAGCCCCGCCACGCCGGCCGCGGCCGCGACGTCGCCCTGCTCATCGCCCGCTACCGGCATGCCCTCGTCCTGGGCCACGGCGACTCCGTGGCCGGGGCCTGGTGGGTGCGGCGCACGACGGCGGGCGCTCCCGGCGACGCGCGGGCCCAGCGCCGCGCCGAGCTGCGGGCGGCGATCGAGCTGCGCTTCCGCCGGTACGTCGACCTCGACGTCCGGACGCGGCCGTACGCGATCCCGCGTGAGAAGCGCCTGGAGCTGCACCGGCGCGTGCTGCGCGTGCCGGTGGAGGAGCTGCTGGTCGGCGAGGCGACCCCGGAGCAGCTGGCCGAGTACAACCAGCGCGCGGCGGAGATGCGCTCGTACTTCTGCGCGCTCTCGCAGTACGAGATCGAACGGCTCATCGCGGACTACCACCGGTTCGGCCGCCGCTGGCGGCCCAGCTGGCACCAGCTGACCAACCGCGCGCTCGACCTCTCCCTGGTCTGGTCGGTGGTGCGGCGCGCGATGGCGGACGTCGAGCCGGTCACCGGCGCGGTGCCCGAACCGCAGCCCGCCTACCCGGGCAGCCGCGTCCGGCTGGCCGACGTCTGCCCGGACCGGCGCTGGCCGCCGGACCCCGCCGCGCTCGACGCCACCGTGGAAGCCGCGGGCCCCCGCCGGTCGTGGGAGGAGTGCTACAACGCGGCGAGCGTGTACGCGGTCGCGCTGCTCGAAGTCGGCCCGCGCGGCGAGCGCGACCTGCGCGACCGCGCGCGCAACCCGCGTCTGGCCGGCGAAGCCCGGGACGAGGTGGCCCGCCGGGCGGTCCGCGAGCTCTACCACGCGGCGACGATCAGCCACAGCGGCCGGCTGCCGGAGCGCCGGTCCTGGGTGATGGGGGAGGACCCGGACCTGGCGGCCCTGCGCGGCCACGAGCTGTTCCGCGTCTTCGAGATGGTGACGTTCTCCCCGGACCGCGCGGCCCCGCTGCGGCCGCAGCGCGCCCACGTCTGGGAACAGGTCAGCTACGTGCGCGAGCTCGTCGCCGAGATGGCCGGCTGCCGGGCGCACTTCTGGCGCGCCCACGCGCTCGACGAGGGGCCGGCCCCGGACGGCCGCACCCTCGACCGCTGGCGCTCGGCCGACCGCGACGCCTGGCGGAAACTGGCGAGCCTGGCGGCGGGCAAGCAGGACTGGTACACGCGGTACCAGGCGATCTGCGCGTTCCGCGAGTGGTCGGCCGAGTGCGGCTACCCGGGTTCGATCCCGGGATTCCCGCTGTACTGCGAAGAAAGCCTGCACGCCCAGCTGCGCGGGGCGGCGGGTCCGCGCGCGAAGACGAACCTGGACGCGAACATCGTCGTCCGCGAGTACGTCCGCCTGTGCGACCGCCGCCTGGACCACCTGGTGGCCGACATCGCCGAGCTGGCCGAGCAGTCCGTGATCGACGACTTCGCCGGCTGCGCGGAACTCTGGGCCGCGCTCGGTTCCTGGTTCGACGACGCCATCGCCGACGGCTCGTCGGCGGACGAACGGCGGGACCGGTTCCGCAAGCTGGCCCACCCCTAGACCGGCCGCGTGTAGCGGTGTTTCACCCCCACCGGGAAGTACTCCGGGTCGCCCGCCGGGCGCAGGACGACCTCCGGCAGCTGGCGCTCCGCCGGGACGTAGTGCGCGAACTCGCTGTTCAGCCGGACCAGCTGGGCGCGCACCGCCGCCGCGATCCGGGCAGCGTCGGCGGTGGTGCCCGGGGCCGTCTCGACCGTGATGCGCAGCCGGCGGTCGCGGTCGGCGTCCTCCACCGACTCGATCACGAACTTGCCCGTCACCGTGTCGCTGATGCCGGGCTGCTCCAGGCCGACCGTCACGTTCTCCGGGTAGACGTTCGCGCCGAAGAACGACACCGTGAACAGCGAGCGGCCGAACACGTACACGAACGGCAGCTCCGGGCCGGGCGGCGGTGTGCAGCCGTGCCGGGCGCAGAAGGCGAGCAGCCCGGCGTGCGGCAGGAGCCCGCCGTCGTCGGCGATGTGGTAGCGGATCAGCGGGATGCCGCCGTCCGCGGTGAACAGCAGCGTGCCCTCGTGCACCTCGAAGAAGCGGCTCGCCGGGTCGTACTGGACCAGCGTCGGCAGCCGCGCGTCGCCGAAGAGCTCGCGCGCGAGGTCCGGACGGCCGGCGAGGAACCGGCGGATGCCCGCCGACACCGGGGTTTCGGTGCCGAGCACGCCCGCGTCGGCCGTGCCGTACAGCGACGCGATGTCCCGGACGGGGTCGGCGATCCCCGCGCGCCCGGCCACCAGCTCGCGCCACTGCTCGCTGAAGACCTCGCCCGCCAGCACGAGCTTGATCGCGTACGCGGGCCAGTCGACGCCCTCGGCCAGGCCGGTGTCGACGACGTCCTTGACGAACGGCGGGTAGCCCAGCAGCACCACCTGCTCGAAGTGCGGCGCGAGCTCGGGCAGCACCCGCAGGATCTCCGCCTTGTTGTTGCCCGGCGCCACGACGGTGATCGGGCAGCCCTTGGCGGCGAGGTGGCGTACGCACGCCGTGGTGAACAGGCCGCCCACCCAGGTGCCGAGCGGGAAGCAGACGACGGCGAGCGTGCTGCGCCGATCGGCGCCGAAGGCGTCCACCAGCACCTGCTCGAACCGCCGGGCGACGTGCAGTTCGTCTTCGAGCGCCCGCGGCCAGATCGTCGGCCGGCCGCTCGAGCCGGAGGAGACGGCGATCATGTCGAGCCCGGCGAACGTGCCGCCGCGGCACAGCTCGGGCAGCGGGTACCTGCGGTGGTAGCCGTCCTTGTCGACCGGGGGCAGCCGCCGGAAGTCGGCCATCGTCGTGACGCTCGCGGGTTCGATCCCGTGCTCCCGCAGGAACTTCCGGTACGCCGGCACGGTCTCCGCCGTGCGGTGGAAGAGGTCGAGGACACGGGTTTCCGACGGCGGTTCCGGAGCCCCGAAGAAGGTGTCGAACGCCTGCCGCACGCGGGTCTGCCGACCGAGGTCCATGATCGGAGCATAGCGGCGGCCGCGTGTCATGATGGGCGCCGTGAGCACCTCGGCCCAGGAGCAGCCCGCCGGCGCGCCGTTGACCCTCTACCTGGTCAAACGGCTCGAGCTGGTGATCAGGGCGCTGCTCGACGACGCCCTGCGGCCGCTCGGGCTGACCACGCTGCAGTACACGGCGCTGACCGTGCTCGAAGCCAGCGGCGCGCTCTCGTCGGCGCAGCTGGCCCGCCGCTCGTTCCTGCGGCCGCAGACCATGCACGAAATGGTGCTGGCGCTGGAAAAACGCGGGCTGATCGCGCGGACCCCGAAAGCGGGCAACAAGCGCGTCCTGCTCGCGGGCCTCACCGACGCCGGACGCGCGCTGCTCGCCGGGTGCGCGCCCGCGGTCGCCGAGGTGGAGAACGCGCTCCTGGCGGACCTGAGCCCGGGCCAGCGCGCGACGTTCCGCGAAGGGCTCCAGCACGGCGTCACGGCGCTGGGCGCGCTCTCCGGCCAACGGCGCGCCCAGGAAGCCTGAACCCGGCGGAGGTATCCGGCAGCGGACACCCGGTCCAGCACACTCGCCCGACCGGAGGCCTAAGTGGGGCCTTGCAGGGTGAAAACGCTAGGCCGGACGAGTGGAAGCGCCCAGCGGCCCGTTGCAGGGGTGTGGCGGGCGGCGTTGGAGGGTAAGTCCCAGGCCTGCTCTCACTGTGGAGGTTCGCCGACGTGACCCGGGCTCGCAAGGTGGGCGGCGCGTCCGTCACCGCGCGACGGCTGCTGGTGCTGGCGGGGGCCGTGGCCGGCCTCTGGCTGGTGTCATGGCTGACGTCCGCCCACGCCGGCGCAGCGACCCGGGCCGGGGATCCGGTTGTGGTGGCTGCGCCTGCTGACGGTGTGGGCCCGGTGCCGGTCTCGCACCGGGCCACGGCCGAGGACGGCCTCGCGCTCGCGGCCGGGCAGGTGGTCCGTGCGGCGGTCGCCCCGGTGAGCAAGAGCGCCGCGGCGGCAGCGAGGCCGGTGACCGGTTCGGTGGCCCCGGTGGCGCGCACTGTCGTTTCGCCGGTGGGCAAGGGTGTCGGGGCGGTCGTGGAGCCTTTGGCGGGTTCGGCGGAGCCGGTGGCGCGTACGGCGGAAGCTGTTGTTTCGCCGGTGCGGAAGGGCGCCGGGGCGGTCATGGGCCCTTTGGCGGGTTCGGTGGCCCCGGTGGCGCGCACTGTCGTTTCGCCGGTGGCCAAGGGCGCCGGGGCGGTCGTGGAGCCTTTGGCGGGTTCGGTGGAGCCGGTGGCGCGTACTGCTGAAACTGTCGTTTCCCCGGTGCGTAAGGGCGTCACGGCAGTCGCGCGCGCTGCGGAAGCTCTTCTCTCGCCAGTGCGCCAAACCGCTGCCGCCGTACTGGCGCCCGTGGGGGATGTGCTGGGGTCTCTCGAGCCGATCGCGCGTGCCGTCTCGCCCGTTGCCACCCCCCTTGCCCCGGTTCTGCGTCCGACCGAGCCGGTTCCCGCCGTTGCGGAGGGAGTCGAGGGAGCCGAGCGGTCCCTGGCGGTCCCGGCGGGCGGCGAACCACCCGCGGCCGCCTTCGGAGCTCCGCTGCTCTGGACCGAGATCCGCCCGTCGCCGCCCCAGCAGGTCACCCCGGCCCCGGAAACCGCCGCCCCCGTCGCGGACGGCCCGGCCTGCGTCACCAACCGCCCCGACGCGCGAGCACCCGGAGGAAAACACCCGCGCGCGCCGCGAGGTGGCCACCGGCCCGAGGAAACCCCCGCCCCGCGGCGTCCCGGTGTGCCCGTGCCCTGCGATGTCGCCTCCGGGGTCGGCTCCACCCTTCCGCCCGCCTTCCTGACCGCGGGCCCCGCCCCGCACCGCTTCCGGGCGTCCCCCTGGGCGCACGGCGAGTTCGTGCCGCTGTGGCGGCCGTGCGAACCGGGCACCGGGCCCGGCTAGTCCGTTCCGGTCTTCCGCCCGTCGTGTGCTGCGCGGCGCGATCCGCGCTGCCCGCGACCGCCGAACTCGAACCGAAAACCACGCGTGGAAGAGGGACGAAATGGAAGCGAGCGTGTTCGACCTGGGGAAGGTGCGAAGAGACGCGGTGGTCACCGTGCGCCTGGACGCGATGGCCAACATCCGGCTGCTGACCGCGGTCAACTTCGAGGCCTACCAGCGCCGGCAGTACTACCGGATGCACGGCGGGGTGGCCACCGCACCGATGTTCAAGATCCACATCCCGGCCAACGCCCACTGGTTCCTGGTGATCGACGTCGAGGGCCTCGAAGCCCGGCCCCTGCGCCCGCGGGTGAGCGTCGAACCGGAAGCGGCCGGCACGACCCGGGGACGCGGCGGCCCACGGTGACCACCGCCCCTTCGGCGGCCGGCAGGGCCGCCGAAGGGGGGCATCGCCGGGCGAAAGCCGGGTACCCGGCCGGGATGCAGACGTTCCTGCCGTGTGCCGACTTCGCCGCCAGCGCCCGCGTCCTCGACCGCCGCCGGCTGGGGAAGCAGCGCGTCGAGGCGCTCCAGGTGCTGCGTGCGCTCGTGATCCCCGGCTACGGCTGGCGCCACCACCCGGCGGCCAAGATGTGGACCGGGTACGAGGAAGCGCTGACGCGCTACGGCCTCGAGGTCTGCCGGGTGTGGTGCGAGCTGGGCGCGGCGGACACCTGCGCGGTCAAGCTGGGGGAGGAGTTCACCCGATCGGGCGGCACGGCCGAGGTCCGCACCCAGGCGGAGCTCACGGCGGCGGGCGACGTGCCGCCGTGGCTGGGCGACGAAGCCCTGCACCGCAGTCACCAGTCGGCCTTGGTGCGCAAGGACCCGGAGCACTACGGCGCGCGGTTCCCCGGGGTGCCGGCGGACCTGCCGTACGTGTGGCCGCCGTCGGACCGGCCGAGCCGGACGGCCTGACCGAACCCACCGGATGGCTCGACCGGACCCCACCGGACGGCTTGACCGAGCCGCGCCGGACGGCTCGGCCGAACCCCACGGGACGGCTCGACCGAGCCGCGCCGGACGGCCTCACCGAACAGCGCCGGACAACGCGCCCGGAATCCGCACCGGACCTGCGGCGCCACTGGTCCGCACCCCACCCGAACGCCGACCTTCGGCGGATTTACAACGTTGTACCAACGATGTAAAAAAGTCCCTGCCCGGCTCGTGCGCCGTTGGAAGGGGCCACCGATGTCCTCCCGAGAACGCGATCACCTCACCCGCCGCGATCTGCTCCGGCTCGCCGGCGGCACCGCCGCCGCCGTCGCCGCGGCCCTCTGGCTGCCCGGGACCGCCGTCGCCGGGACCTTCAGCCCGATTCGGCCGCCCGCCACCCCGCTGATCGTCCGCTCGCCCTACCTGTCCACCTGGCAGCCCGCCGACAACCTCGCCGGCACCTGGTCGAGCTTCTGGACCGGCCACATCACCGCGCTCTGCGGCCTCGCGCGGATCGACGGCGTCGCCTACCTCTTCGCCGGCGCGCCCGGCAGCCCGGCCGCGACCGCGATGACGCAGGTGAGCCTCCAGGTCACCGGCACCCGGTCCACTTACGTCCTCACCGGCGGCGGGGTGAACCTCACCGTCACGTTCTTCTCCCCGGTCGACCCGGCGAACCTGCAGCGCCAGTGCGTCCCGTTCGGGTACGTCACCATCCAGGCCGCCAGCGCCGACGGCCGCGCGCACGCCGTCGACCTGCACTTCGACACCTCCGCCGAGTGGGTGCACGGCGACACTGCCACGCCCGTCACCTGGTCGCAGCAGCAGGCAGGCGGCTACACGCTGCTCAGCTGCACCCCGGCGAGCCCCGGCGTGCTGCAGGAAAACGGCGACCAGGCGAGCTGGGGCTCCCTCGTCCTCGCCGCGCCGGCGTCCGGGACCACCTGGCAGATCGGGCAGGACACCGTCGTGCGCGGTGCGTCGGCGGCCCAGGGCGCCCTGAACAACACCAGCGACAGCGCCCAGCCCCGGGCGATCAACGACCGCTGGCCCGTCCTCGCGGTCAACAGGGACCTGGGCACGATCCCCGCCGGCGGCACGGCCGCCCCGTTCACCCTGGCGATCGGGCACGTCCGCACCCCCGCGGTCCGCTACCTCGGCACCGAGCTGCGCCCCTGGTGGACGCACTACTGGAGCAGCTGGCCGGACATGGCGGTGTGGTTCGCGAACGACTACGCCGCCGCGCTGTCGGCCGCGACCGCGCTCGACCAGCGCCTGCACGACGACGCCGTCGCCGCGGCGGGCGGCGGCACCACCGGCGAGCACTACGCCGGGATCTGCGCGCTCGCGCTGCGCCAGGCCTACGGCGGGACCGAGCTGGTCGACCGGGGCGGCGCGCCCTGGGCGTTCCTCAAGGAGATCTCCTCCAACGGCAACATGTCCACAGTGGACGTCACCTACCCGGCGTTCCCGGCCTACCTCTACCTCTCGCCCGCCTACCTGCGGCTGCTGCTGGAACCCCTGCTCGACTACGCCGAGCGCGGCGGCTGGCCGATGCAGTTCGCCGAGCACGACCTCGGCACCCACTACCCGGACGCGACCGGGCACAACGACGGCAACGAAGAAAGCATGCCCGTCGAGGAGTCGGCGAACCTGCTGATCATGGCGGCGGCGCTGGTGCAGCGGCTGCCGTCGGCCGACGCCGTGGCGTTCGCGAACACCCACTACCGAATCCTGCGGCAGTGGGGCGAATACCTCGTCGCCAACACCCTCGACCCCGGCTTCCAGAACCAGACCGACGACTTCACCGGCTTCATCGCCCACAGCGCGAACCTCGCCTTGAAGGGGATCATCGGCGTCGGCGCCATGGGCATCATCGCCGCCACCGTGGGCAACACCGCCGACGTCCAGCGGTACCGCTCGACGTCCCGCAGCTACGTCAGCCAGTGGGTGACGCTCGCCGAGGACGGGCAGCACCTGCGGCTCGCCTACGACCAGCCGGGTACGTGGAGCCTGAAGTACAACGGCTTCGCCGACCGCGTGCTCGGCCTCGACCTCGTCCCCTACGGCGTCGCGACGCAGGAGGCCGCCTGGTACCAGGCCCGCGCGGGGGCCCACGGCGTCCTGCTCGACCCGCGGAACGACTACACGAAGGCCGACTGGGAACTGTGGACCGCGGCCTGGCTCACCGACCAGCCGAACATCCGCGCCACGCTGGTCGAAGGCGTCTACAGCTACGCGAACACCACACCGCAGCGCGTGCCGTTCAGCGACTGGTACGTCGTCGCCGACGCCACCCAGCGCGGCTTCCAGGCCCGCCCGGTCGCCGGCGGCTACCTGGCCCTGCTGACCCGCCCGGCCGCGTCGGCGACGGTGTGGCGGAAGCTGCAGAACCAGCGCTCGGGGAAGGTCCTCGCCGTCTCGAACATGTCCCTGGCCGACACCGCCGAGGTCACCCAGTGGTCGGACAACGGCACCGCCGATCACCTCTGGGCCGTGGTGGACAACGGCGACGGCACCGTCCGGATCGTCAACCGCAACAGCGGGAAGGTCCTGGCGGTGCACGACCAGAGCCTCGACAACGGCGCCCACGTGCAGCAGTACCGCGACAACGGCACGCCCGACCACAACTGGCGGATCGTCGACGCCGGCGGTGGCTGGTCGAAGCTGGTGAACGTCCGCAGCGGCAAGGTGATGGCCGTCGACCAGCAGTCCACGGCGGACGGCGCCCAGGTCACCCAGTGGGACGACAACGGGACACCGGACCACCTGTGGCGGTTCGTCTGACGCCGGTTTGCGACACTGGCGGCCGTGCGCGCCGACTTCACCCGGATCCGCCGCTTCCTCACCGAGCGGGACCCGCCGACGCCGTGCCTGGTCGTCGACACCGACGTCGTCGCGGACCGGGCGCGTGAGTTCGGTGCGGCCTTCCCCGGCGCGCTGATCCGGTACGCGGTCAAGGCCAACCCGGCGCCGCCGGTGCTCGACGCGCTGGTGGCGGCCGGGGTCGGCTTCGACGTCGCCGGGCCGGGGGAGATCGGGCTGTGCCTCGGCCGCGGCGCCGATCCGGCGGACCTCGCCTACGGCAACCCGATCAAGAAGCCGCGGGACATCGCCTTCGCGTTCGAGCGCGGGGTCCGGGAGTTCACTTCGGACGCCCCGGCCGACGTCGACCACCTGGGCCGGTACGCGCCGGGCGCGGCGGTGTCGATCCGCGTCGTGCTCGACGCGCCGGACTCGGCGACGCCGTTCGGCCGGAAGTTCGGCTGCGCGCCGACCGGGGCGCTCGAGCTGGTGCTGCGCGCGGCCGAGCGGGGACTGCGGCCCGGCCTCGCCTTCCACGTCGGCTCGCAGCAGCCGGACGTCACCGCCTGGGAGATCGGCATCGCCACGGCGGCGAAGCTGTTCGGTGAGGCCGCGGCGCACGGCGTCACCATGACGCGGCTCAACCTCGGCGGCGGCTTCGCGACGGCCCACCGCACCGCCGTCCCGCCCTTGGCCGCGTACGCGTCGACGATCGCGGCGGCCCTGGCGGCGTTCTTCCCCGGCGAGCGGCCGGAGCTGCTGCTGGAGCCCGGGCGGGTGCTCGTCGCGGACGCCGGCCTGCTGCGTACCGAGGTCGTGCTGGTCGCGCACCGGGACGAGCGGCGCTGGGTGTACCTCGACATCGGCCGCTACAACGGGCTCGCCGAGGCGGAGAACGAAGCCATCGCCTACCGGTTCGAGCCGGTGGGGGCGCACGACGGCCCGGACGGCCCGGTGGTGCTCGCCGGGCCCACCTGCGACGGCGACGACGTGCTCTACCAGCGGACGCCGTACGAGCTGCCCCTGGCGCTGCGGCCCGGTGACCGGCTCGACCTGCCGGGCACCGGGGCCTACACCGCGAGCTACGCGTCGGTGGGGTTCAACGGGATCGAGCCGCTGCGCACGTACTGCCTCGGGCGGTGGGGCGATGCCTGACGTCGGCCGGTTCACCGGGCGGCACGTGCTCGCGGAGCTGCACGGCGTCGACCCCGGCCTGCTCGACGACCCGGTCCGGCTCGGGGAACTGCTGCGGGCCGCAGTGACCGCGGCGGGCGCGACGGTCCTCGACGTCGTGGCGCAGCGGTTCGCGCCCCAGGGCGCCACGGTGGTCGCGCTGCTGGCCGAGTCGCACGCGTCCGTGCACACCTACCCGGAGCACGGGTCGCTCTTCGCCGACGTGTTCACCTGCGGGGAACGCGCCGATCCCGAGCACGCGCTGCGGCTGCTCGCGGCCTCGCTGCACGCCGCTTCGGTCCACCTGTCGGTCCTGCACCGGGGAGAACGCTGATGCCCCTGATCCACGAACCGGTCGGCGACGGCCTCACCCGCGTCTGGGAGGTCGGCGACGTCCGGTACCACGAGCGCACGCCGTACCAGGAGGTGCTGATCGGGACGACCGCGCAGGGCGTTTCGCTGTTCTGCGACGGCGAGCGCCAGAGCACCGAGGCGAGCCAGCTGGTGTACCACGAAGCCCTGATGGTGCCCGCCCTGCTGCTGGCCGAGCGGGTGCGGCGGGTGCTCGTCATCGGCTCGAGCGAGGGAGTGGCGAGCCGGTTGGCGGTCGACGCGGGCGCCTCGCTGGTCGACCACGTCGACATCGACGCCGACGCCGTGCGGGCCTGCGCCGAGCACCTGCCCTACGGCTACACCCCGGCGGAGCTCGCGCGGGCCGAGCGCGGGGACGGACCGGTCCGGGTGTCCTATCTAGACGGCTGGGCGTTCCTGGGCGAGGCGGAACGGCGGGGCGAGACCTACGACGTGGTCGTGATCGACCTGCCGGACGAGAACACCGAACCGGCCGCGCAGCACAACCGCTTGTACGGCCCGGATTTCCTCGCCCGCTGCGCGCGCCTGCTGGCGCCGGGCGGGGTCGTGACCTGCCAGGCGGGCTGCCCGACGCTGTGGCGCAACGAAATGCTGCGCGCGTCCTGGCGCCGGTTCCGCGAGGTGTTCGGCGCCGTGCTGTACTTCGGTTCCGACGAGCACGAGTGGGCCTTCCTGACCGGGCGTGCGGACCCGGTCGAACAGCCCGGCGCGCTGGTGGCGCGGCGGTTCGCGGAGCGGGGGAGCGGGGCGGTGACGCTCGACGCCGAAGCGCTGCTCGGCGGCTGCACCCCGCCGTATTCGCTCCGGCACGACAGTGGTCCGGCTCGCCGCTCTTGACCTTCGATTCCGCGAATATCCGGCCCTGTGAAACGGGAAATGGCGGGAAATGGTTTTCCCGGGTCGGCGGGCCCGATCGTGTTACTCCGTTCAGTGGCCGTCGAAAAGGTTGCGATCGCGCTACGATCCTCTCCGCGCGCGATCATCACGACCACCAGGCACCGTGGCCCAATTGGAGGAGCGTCATGCTCGGTACGTCGATCGTTGCCGCACTGGTTCTGTCCGCCTTCGCCGCCCCCGTCGCTTCCGGGGCGGACTCGGTTCCGTCCGAGAAGATCACGCTCGACATCAAGACGATCAACGGTTCCGGCTGCCCGGCGGGCACGGCCACCGCGTCGGCCGACGTCGCTTCGGACAACACGGCGTTCACGGTGCACTACACGAACTTCACCGCCAAGGCGGGCGGCGGGGCGTCGGCGCTCGAAGGCAGGAAGAACTGCCAGATCAACGTGCTCGTGCATGTGCCGCAAGGGTTCACGTACGCGATCGCGGAGGCGGACTACCGCGGCTTCGCCCACATCGAGAGCGGAGCGAGCGCCCTCGAGCAGGCCAACTACTACTTCACCGGGACGGCGCCCACCGCCCGCGTGCGGCACACCTTCCCCGGCCCGTTCCACGGCGTGTGGCGGGCCACCGACACGACGGACGTGGCCGACCTGGTGTTCGCCCCGTGCGGGGAGAGCCGCAACCTGAACATCAATGCGGAACTGCGCGCGGACGCGGGTTCGTCCGCCGGGGGCAGTTTCATCGAAATGGATTCTGAGCACGCGAGCGTGGACACGATTTACCACTTCGCGTGGAAGACCTGCTGAATAGGCCCTCGCCGGAGCCATTGTCAAGGCGCCCGCTCACCGGAAACCCCTCGGCCGGTGAGCGGGTTTGCCGTACCCGCTTTCCGAACCGCGAATCCGTTGAACGCGAATCAACCGGTCGACGTCAGCTGCCGAGCGGCGCGCGCTCGGTTTCGGAGCCGGGTACCAGACGGCACCGGCGTTCGAACCGCTCCATCAGGACGGTAGCGATCAGGACGGCCACTGGGGTGCTCACCGCGATCCACATGTGAGAAAGCTACCCAGCCTCGCGCGGTCTCAATCGCCCGTGGACAGCCGGGTGATCAGGTCCAGCAGCCCGGCGCGGAACGCGTCGTCGTCGCCGAGGCCCCCGAGCAGGGCCGGTTCGGCGCGCACGGCCTGCTCGTGCACCGCCCGGCCGTGGTCGGTCAACCGGGTCAGGTGACGGCGGGCGTCGGCCGGGTCCGCCGTACGGGTGACGAAGCCGGCCTTGGTCAGGCGGTCGAGCGTGCGGCTCATCGTCTGGTCGGTGACCTGGCAGCGCTGGGCCAGCGTCCGCTGGGGGAGCGGCCCGTCACGCAGGGTGTGCAGCGCGATGAGACCCGCGTGGGTGAGGCCCATGCCGTCGAGCACGGCCACCCAGCGTTGCTCCACCAGCCGTGCGGCCACGGCCAGCAGGCGGCCGGTCGGCCAGGTGCTCAGGTCGGGTTCGGGGGTTGTGCTCACCGTCACTCCGGGTCGTCGTGCAGAATGTTCAGCTTGCTGAACAATTGGGCGTGTCCGCCCTCGAAAGGACCTTAGCGACCATGAACGACAAGCCGCGCCGCCTCCGCTGGCTGGTCCCCGCCCTCCTGGTGATCGCCTGGCTCGGGCTGGGCGGGTTCGGTGGCCCGTTCGCCGGCAAGCTCAGTGAGGTCGCGAAGAACGACAACGCCGCCTTCCTGCCCCAGTCCGCCGAAGCCACCGAAGTCTCCGACGAGACGAAAGCGTTCAGCCCGCGCCAGGTGCTGCCCGCGACGGTCGTCGCCGAGCGCACGAGCGGCCTGACCGGCGAAGACCGGCGGTTCCTGGCGGCCAAGGCGCAGGAGCTGGGCGGCGTGCCCGGAGTGGCCGGCCCGCTCGGGCAGCCGCAGCAGGCCCCCCGGGACGACCAGGCCGAGCAGCTGGCCGTGCCGATCTTCGCCGACGGCAACCCCGCGGACGTCGTCAAGGAGGTCCGGGCCCGGCTCGGTGGCGCGCCGGCCGGGCTCACCGTGCTCGTCACCGGGCCCGCCGGGCAGATCGCCGACCTCGTCAAGGCGTTCGGCGGCATCGACGGCATCCTGCTGCTCGTCGCGGGCGGCGTGGTGGCGCTGATCCTCGTCGTGGTCTACCGCAGCCCCCTGCTGCCGCTCCTGGTGCTGCTGTCGGCGGTGTTCGCGCTCGGCCTGGCCAGCCTGGTCGTGTACCTGCTGGCGAAGCACGACGTGCTCGCGCTCAACGGCCAGAGCCAGGGCATTCTTTCGATCCTCGTCTTCGGCGCGGCGACCGACTACGCGCTCCTGCTGGTCGCCCGGTTCCGCGAGCAGCTGCGCGACACGCCGAGCCGGTTCGACGCGCTCAAGCTGGCCTGGCGGGCGACGCTCGAACCGATCGCGGCGTCGGCGGGCACCGTCGTGCTCGGCGTCCTGTGCCTGCTCTTCAGCGACCTCAACTCGAACAAGGGCCTCGGTCCGGTCGCGGCGATCGGCATCGGTGCCGCGCTGCTGGCGTCGACGACGTTCCTGCCTGCCGCGCTGGCGCTGTGCGGCCGCGGCGCGTTCTGGCCGTTCAAGCCGGCGCTGGGTTCGCCGCACCCGGAGACGGCGGGGATCTGGGGCCGGGTCGCCCGCCTGGTCGGCCGCCGCCCGCGCGCGGTCTGGGTGGTGACGGCGCTGGTGCTCGGCGTCGGCGTGGCGTTCCTGCCGCAGCTCAAGGCGTCCGGGACCGCCCAATCCGACGTCTTCCTGACCCAGGTGGAATCCGGGACCGGGCAGGAGATCCTCGGGCGGCACTTCCCGGGCGGCCTCGGCGCCCCGGCGATCACGATCGCCGACGCCGGCGCGCTGCCCGCCGTCCTCAAGGCGGCGGCCGCGACGGCCGGGGTGGCGCAGTCGTTCCCGTTGCCCGGCGACGACGGCCGTCCGAAGGTGGTCGGCGGCCGCGTGCAGATCCTGTCGGTGCTCACCGACCCCGCGGACTCGGAAGCGGCGGTCGCCACGGTCGGCCGGCTGCGCGACGCCGTGCACGCGGTGCCGGACGCGAACGCGAAGGTGGGCGGCCCGACGGCGATCCAGCTGGACACGCAGCAGACGTCGAAGCGCGACCGCGCGCTGATCATCCCGATCGTGCTGCTGGTGATCTTCCTGGTGCTGGCCTTGCTGCTGCGGTCGTTGGTGGCCCCCTTGCTGCTGATCGCGACGGTGGTCCTCTCGTTCGCGGCGACGATGGGCGTGTCGGCGCTGGTGTTCAACCATGTCCTGGACTTCCCCGGCGCGGACCCGGTGGTGCCCCTGTTCGGGTTCGTCTTCCTGGTGGCGCTGGGCATCGACTACAACATCTTCCTGATGACCCGGGTGCGCGAGGAAGCGCTGACCCGGGGCACGCGCGAGGGCACGTTGCGCGGCCTGTCGCTGACGGGCGGGGTGATCACCTCGGCGGGGGTCGTGCTGGCGGCGACGTTCTCGGCGCTGGCGGTGATCCCGATCCTGTTCCTGGCCCAGATCGCGTTCATCGTGGCGTTCGGCGTGCTCCTGGACACGCTCCTGGTACGCTCCCTGCTGGTCCCCGCCCTGACGGTCGACGTCGGCCGGCGCATCTGGTGGCCGTCGAAACTGGCGCGCCCCGAATCGCCGGCCGGGTAGCGGAGTGCGCGTACCGGGCCCGGGACTGCTCAGGAGTCGCGGCGCGCCCGGGAGTCCAGTGCGTCGCCGGTCAGGAGCGCGGCCGTGCCGGTCCGGGTCAGGAGGCGGTGCAGGGCGGGCTGGCGGTTGTCCAGGTGCAGCCGGGCGCCCGCCGCCACGACGATGCGGTGCACCTTCATCAGCTCCGACAACCCGGAGGAGTCGCAGAAGCCGATCGCGGCGCAGTCCAGGCGGACGTGGCGGACGCCGGTGCCGGCCGCCAGGTGGTCGGCGATCAGGCGCAGCAGCGTGCCGGTCGTGGCGAACTCGAGGTCGCCCTCGATCGTCACGCGGGCCGTGCCCTCTTCCGCGGTGGTCCAGGTACAGGTCAGCCCGGTGGTCATGCGGGCAGCTCCGATCCGGCGGCCGGCTCCGCCAGGTGCGTACGTGCGGCGCGGAGCATGCCGGTGGCCCGCGGGAAGTCGCGAAGCTCCGCTTCGAACAGCTCGAGGGCCGGCACGAGCGACGCCGCCGGGACGCCACGCGCGGTCAGGATCCCGGCCGTCCAGCCCAGGAACCCGGTGAACAGCTCCTCGTCGCCGACGTAGAGGGCGGTCGCCAGGAACTCGACGATGTGGGCGAGGTCCTCGGCGGTGTGCTGGCGCTGCTGGTCGGTGTAGGCCCGCATCGCCGGGATGCGCTCCGCCAGGCCGGTCAGCACCGTCTTCACCAGCGCCGGCGAGCTGCGCGTGACCAGCGTGTACTCCTGGTCGGCCAGGTGCGGCAGGTCGTCGAGCGGCTGGTGCGCAGCGTGCGGGCGGGGGAGCGGCTCGGCCAGCCGGTCGGCGGCCGCGCGCGCGTCCGGGGCCCACGCTTCGGCGCCCAGCAGGCGGGCGTACCGGCCGTCGGGGCCGAAGGCGGCGCCGCCCGCGATGACCGGGGTCGCCGCCGCCTGGCACGCCGTGATCGTCGCGTGCGCGGCCGGCAGCCGGGTCGCCAGCGAACCGGACAGCGCCACCGCGTCCGGGCCGGTGCGGTGCAGGTGGGCCACCAGGTGCGGGGCCGGCACCTGCGCGCCGAGGTAGTCCACCCGGAACCCGCGCAGCCGCAGCACCTCCGACAGCAGCCGGGCCGGCATCGCGTGCCACTCGCCGTCGACGCAGGCGACGGTGATCCGGCCGAGGTGTGGTTCGGGACGGCGCAGGACGTGGCCGACGGTGGCGATGACGCGGTCGTTGATCGCGGTCGCCGCGTGCTCCTGGGCGACGCTGAGGCGGTTCGCCGCCCACTCCCGGCCGACCCGCCGCTGCACCGCGCCGATCACGTCGAGCAGCACGCTCTCCGGGTCGGTCCCGTCGCCGAGGGCCCGGACCACGATGTCGCCCGCCGCGTACTCGTCGCCGGCCGTGACGGCGTCCCAGAGCCGCTCGGCGTGCTCGGCCACCCGGGTGCCGCGGGTCACGGTGCTCATGCGGTGTACCTCCCGCGGCCGTGGCCGCCGACTGCGGCCAGGTGCTGCCCGCGAGGCGGGGTGATCGCCAGCACGGCCATGTCGTCGTGGGCGCCGCGCCCGATCCACTGCGACGCGAGCATCTGCACCCGCTCGACGACGGCGTCGGCCGGCATGTTCACGCACTCGGCCACCGCCTGCTTGAGCCGCTCTTCGCCGTACATGACGTCCCCGAGCGGGCCGCCCTTGGCCTCGACGATCCCGTCGGTGTAGAGCAGGCAGGTCTCCCCGGGGTGCAGCGTGATGTCCGCGCTCTGCGACTCGATTTCGGGCAGCACGCCGATCAGGCTGCCCTGGCTGTCGGCCTCCTCGACCCGGCCGTCGGCCCGCACGATCAGCGGCGGCGGGTGCCCCGCGCAGGTCACGCGCAGCTGCACGGTGGCGCCTTCGCGCCGCGCGGACGCCAGCACCAGGGTGACGTACCGGGCGTCGTCGTTGTCGCCGAGCGTGCGGTTCAGCAGGTCGAGCAGCCGGTGGTGGTCGACGGCCATCGGCAGCAGCGCCCGCAGCGTGGTGCGGATCTTGCCGGTCAGCACGGCCGCGTCCAGCCCCTTGCCGCAGACGTCGCCGAGCACGGCGAGTGACTCGTCGCCCTCGGCGGTGACCACCGAGTGGACGTCGTAGAAGTCGCCGCCGATCCGCTCGCCGTCGCGGGCCGGGCGGTACCGGCCGGCGAACTCGACGCCGCCGAGCTGTTCGAGGGTCGGCGGCAGCAGCTCGCGCATCAGCGTGTCGGTGATCGACGCCTGCAGCGCGAACACCCGCGCCGCCGACATCGCCGCGCCCGCCCGCGCCGCGAACAGCCGCGCGAAGAGCTCCTCGGATTCGCTGAACGACGCCCGGTCACCCCGGCGCAGCAGGACCAGGGCACCCGCGGGGACGCCGTGGCCGGGCAGCGGCGTCACGACGACCGAACCGACCGGCCCGAAGCCCGCCGGCAGCACCCACGACGGCGCCGCGTCGGGGTCGAGCCAGCGCGACGGCACCGGCGGGAAGCCCTGCAGCGCTTCGCCCAGCCCGGGCAGCTCGGCCGGGTCGATCTCCAGCCGGGTCCGGGCGGGCTCGCCGCCGCGCACGCAGGTGACGGCGGGGAAGGGGCCGCCGTTCGTCGGGGCCAGGACGAGCGCGGCGTCGGCCAGGTGCTGCGCGGCCAGCCGGGCGGCGACCTCCATGCAGCGGTCGAGGTTGAGCGAGCCGAGCAGGGCCGCGGAGGCGTCGCTGAGGAACGTGGTCCGCTCCTGCTCGCGGGCCAGCGCGTCGCGGGCGGAACGGGTCTCGGTCTCGTCGAGCAGCCACCACGTCACGGCGTCGCCGTGCAGGATCGGGTGCGCCGCGAAGCACCGCTCGCCGACCTCGCCGCGGACGATCCCGGGCGGACCGTCGCCGTGGGCGGTGACCAGCCAGTCCGCCACCGTGCCCGCCAGCGGCCGGCCGGGGGCGGCGGCGGGGAAGAGCCGGCGGGCGGCGTCGTTGAGCGAGCGGAGCACGCCGGACCCGTCGGCCACCAGGGCGGCGACGGGCGCGGCGGTCCAGCCGCGGGTGCTGTCCACCGGGACGGCGAGCGTCGGGTGCGCCCGGTCAGCCACGGGCTCCGGCCGGGTCCGGGTCGGTGGCCAGCTCGGCCCAGAGGGTCTTGCCGCCCGCCCGGCGCAGCTGGCCCCAGGCGGCCGCGCAGCGCTCGACCAGCAGGAGCCCGCGCCCGCCGTGGTCGGACGGCGCCCGGCGGCGGGCGGGCTCGCCGCCGCTGTCGTCGACTTCGATCCGCAGCTTGGCGGCGTCGGGCAGCAGGCGGACGTAGTAGGGCGCGCGGCCGTGCCGCAGCGCGTTCGACGTCAGCTCGTCCACCACCATGACCGCAGTGCCGACGAAGTGCGCCGGGAATCCGCGCAGCACCGTCCGGACCCAGTGGCGGACCCGCGCCAGTTCGGAGAGCTCGGGGGAGATGCCGAGTTCGTGCCGGACAGATCGGAGTTTCACGTCCGCCTCCTTCGCCGTGCCGGCCCCCGTGGGGAGGCCCTCCCCTTCTTCATGCCCGGAACCGGGGCCGCCGACACGGGTGTCCGAGGTTGTCATGCCGCACTCCAGGAAGCTTCGACCGCTTCGACGGCGGGGTGCACGGGCAGCACGTCACCGAGGCGGAGCAGGGCGATGGGCCTGGTCACGGCGGGTGCGGCCGACACGACGGCGAAGCGGCCGCCGGCCGCGCGCAGCCGCCGGGACAGCCGCAGCAGGATCTGCAGGCAGCTGGAGTCGCAGTACTCGACCTCGGCCATGTCGACGACGATCCGCTCGGCGCCGGGAGCGGCCGGGAGCAGCTCCGCCAGCTTCGCCGAGGCCGCGAAGTCGAACTCACCGCGCAGGGTGTAGACGCTCAGGCCGCCGGCTTCGTGCGCGACGAGCGACCAGCCGTCACCCGAGTACCGCGGCCGCGCTGCGTCGGTGGTCATCGGAAACTCCAGGCTGGGGAGGGGACACGGGCCGGCGGGGCTCAACCCGTTCCGGTCGCAATCTACCAGCGCTGTCGACCCCGGGCAGCCCGGCGTCCCTCACCGTCCTTTAAGGACTTCCTCCGGCCGGGCCGCCGGGGGCGCCGGTTCCGCGTGCTGCGGCGGCACGACGGCGACGTTCACGGTGCGGGTCAGCCGCTCGTAGGGCGCCCGGTGCTCGTTGTCGAGCAGCACCGCCAGCGGCGTCCAGATCCCGACGACGAACACCGAGGCGGCCAGTGCCACCGGCAGCAGCAGCTGCTCGGGGTGGTCGCCCAGGTCCCAGCGGTCCAGGTCCAGCAGCAGCCAGGTGAGCCACAGCGGCGAGAGCAGCACGCCGTTGCGGACCAGCAGCGCGACCGGTCCGGCCCGCCGGCCGCCCCGGCGGGTCACCCGCAGCAGCATCGCCCGCTTGCCGGGGGTCGAGCCGGTCACGGCGGGCAGCACCACGAACCACACGAGGGCGAGGATGACGACCGGCGTGTCGCGGTGGCTCAGGTCCTCGCCGAACAGCGTCAGCAGGCCGAAGAGGAACCCGAGCAGCGCGGCGAACCCGAGCAGGTCGGTGGCCAGCGCGAACAGCCGCCGGGTGAAGGTGACCCTTGCGGCGTAGCGGCGCCGGTCGTGCTCGGGTTCCGGCGACGGGAGCAGGCGCCCGAGCGGGCCGGCCAGCAGCCAGCCGGCCACGACGCCCGCGGTGTTGAGGATGAGGTCGTCGACGCTGAACAGCCGGTACGGGCACGGGTAGACGAACCAGAGGCCGGTCAGCTGCGTCAGTTCGAAGAACAGGGACACGCCGAAGCCGATCAGGGTCGCGGGCAGCAGCCGCATCCGCTGGGCGTAGCGGACGTAGAACCCCAGCGGCGCCAGCATCACGACGTTGAGCGCGGTGGTCCAGACCGCCGGGTTGTGCAGCAGCGCGCCCGGGCTCCAGTGGCCGCGGGCACGCTGGGAAACCACCTCGACGAAGTAGAACGGGCGCAGCTGCGGCGAACTGGCGTAGGTGTGCCCGGCGCAGTAGGCGGGATCGGCCGGCAGCGGCAGGACCGTCTGCATCGCGATCGCCAGCAGGTAGAACAGGAACGTGTAGAAGACGAACGTCGGCCATCCGCCGGCGCGGCCGCGGCGGCGGTAGCTGACGAAGGCGGCCGGGAGCATCACGGCCAGCGCGACGAACGGGAAGAGCAGCAGGGCGGTCCGGACGGGGACGAGGTAGGTGGCGACCACGGAGCCGGTGGTACCCAGCCGCGGGGGCGGCGAAGCGTGCTTCCCCCGGACGGCTGGGGATCACCGGCGGCGGCTCACTGCGGCGGGGCGTCCTGCCCGCTGCCGCCCTGCTTGTGCAGGAACTCCTTCGCCTTCTCCGAACCCTGGTCGATCTGGTCGCCGTGGTCGCCGAAGCGCTGCTTGGCGGCCTCGGCGGCCTTGTCGACACCCTGGTCGGCCTGGTCCGGGTGCTTGCCGAGTGCTTCCTTGGCCTTGTCGAACAGGTTCATCGTGGACCTCCGCTCGAAACCGGTGTTCGGACAACCCCGAGGGAAGCACCAGTGGCGCGGACCCGCAACGCTCCTTCCCCTGACCCGGCGATTCCGGCGGTATCCGCGGGTGAACGGCCGGGGGCGGGGTTTCACGCCGGGCGGTTCCGGGAAAGGGCGCGGACGGGTGCGGAGGGGTTTCGCCTGAACCGCCCGGGGCCGCAGCCCGTATACCGGGGTGAGGATCGCCGGCCCCGCCGCACGGGCCGCGCGGTCGCCGCCGCGAACGACGACGTGAGGCCCGCATGCTCCGACGAACCGGTCCGACCACCCCGGCCGTGTCCCTGCCCGACTTCGGCCTGCCGCGGCTCGCCCGGCGGCACGACGTCGCCGGCGGGGTCCTGACCGTGCTGGCCGCGCTGCTCGTGCTCTTCGGGCTGCTGGCTCCGGACGACCTCAGCTCGTTCTCCGCGGCGGCCCTGGTGCGGGTGCCGGTCGAGGGGGTGGTCATCGGCGCGGTCCTGCTGGTCCTGCCGCCGCGGGCGCGCCGCGTCGGCGCGGTGCTCGCCGGGCTGGGGCTCGGGCTGCTCACCCTGCTGAAGGCGCTCGACACCGGGTTCTACGCGACCCTCGAGAAGCCGTTCGACCCGATCTACGACTGGAGCTTCTTCCACGCCGGCGTCGAGTTCCTCGCCGGGCAGATCGGGGACGCGGCCACGATCGCCGCGCTCGTCGGCGCCGGCCTGCTCGCGGTGGCCGTGGTGGTGCTGATGGTCCTCGCGGTGCTGCGGCTCAGCCACGTCGCGGCCGGGCGCCGGACCGGCGCGACGCGGGTGGTGGCCGTCCTCGCCGTGGTCTGGATCGTCTCCTCGGTGTTCGGTGTCGAGCTCGCGCCGGGGCAGCCGGTCGCCGCGCAGAGCGCCGCCGCGCTGGCCTACGGCGACCTGCGCCAGGTCGGCGCGGACCTGCGGGACCAGCGGCCGTTCGGGGAGGTGGCCGCCGACGACGCCTTCCGGTCGACCCCGGGGGCGCAGCTGCTGAACGGGCTGCGCGGCAAGAACGTCGTGCTGACCTTCGTGGAGAGCTACGGGCGGATCGCGCTCGACGACCCGGTCATCGGGGCGAAGATCGGCCCGACGCTGGACGCGGGCACGGCCGAGCTGCGCGCGGCGGGCATCGGCGCGAAGAGCGCGTTCCTGTCCTCCTCGACGTTCGGCGGCGGCAGCTGGCTCGCCCACTCGACCGTGCAGTCGGGCCTGTGGATCGACAACCAGCAGCGGTACAACGACCTGCTCGCCAGTGACCGGCTGACCCTCGGCGGGGCGTTCCAGCGGGCCGGCTGGCGGACGGTCTGGGACGTGCCCGCGCACACGAAGGACTGGCCGGAGGGACAGCGGTTCTACCACCCGGACGCCTACTACGACGCCCGGTCCATCGGCTACCACGGGCCGGGTTACGCCTACGCCACCATGCCCGACCAGTTCTCGCTGTCGATGCTGCAGCGCAAGGAACTGGCGAACTCGGCCAAGCAGCCGGTGCTGGCCGAGGTCGACCTCGTCTCCAGCCACGCACCCTGGTCGCCGCGGCCGTGGCTGGTCGACTGGAACCAGGTCGGGGACGGCTCGGTCTTCGCCCCCCAGCCCGCGGCGGGCGAAGCGCCGGAATCGGTCTGGAAGGACCCGGAGAAGATCCGCGAGGCCTACCGCGACGCGACCGACTACTCCCTGAAGACGGTGATTTCGTTCGTCCGGCACTACGGCGGCGACGACCTCGTGCTCGTGTTCCTCGGCGACCACCAGCCGCCGGTGGTCACCCCGCAGGGCGCGGTGCACGACGTGCCGATCACCATCGTGGCCAAGGACCCGAAGGTCCTCGACCGGATCGCCGGCTGGGGCTGGCAGGACGGCCTCCACCCGGGCGCGCAGGCGCCGATCTGGAAGATGGATTCCTTCCGCGACCGCTTCCTCAACGCCTTCGCACGCTGAACCAGGTTGGTCAACTGCATCAACACCGGCAAGCGCTGCAACCAGTGACCGGAGGGCCGCGCCGGATCCCCCGGCGCGGCCCTCCGAGTCGTCCCTTCAATCACGCGTGATGTCCCTCCAATCACGCTTGATGTCCCTCTGATCACGCGTGATGGCCCTTCGGCGCACGAGCAAAGCCGCGGCCGACGTGATCGAGCCCGTGACTCGCGTGATTGGGAGGACATCACGCGTGATTGGAGGGACGACACGGTGAAGGGCCTTCCGCGGTGACGCGGAAGGCCCTTCGAGTACGACCGGTCAGGAGGCCGCACGGCGTTTCGTCCGGATGTCGTACGCCACCGCGGCCAGATCGTCCACTTCGGACTGTCGGTGGGGGTGTCGGCGCTCGTCCGTCTTCGGGGCGGGGACGGCCGGGCACGTCCGGTGCCCGGCAGACTCCCGTCCGGGCCGCCGCCGGGCCGGGCGTGTTCTACTTGGTTCAGACCTTTCTGCGACGCCGCGACGAAGGGGTGGCGGCACGGCGCGGACGAGCCGGCGGCCGATCCGCGCCTCAGCCGTGCGCGGCAAAAGGGGTTGCCAGGCGACGGGATTCCACTGTCCACAGTGGACGAGGCGGGGGAAGTTCCGGACAGAAGACCGGACAAATCTGGACCGGCGCGAGCGCCGCCCGCACACTCGGCGGACGGTGTGTTTCTTTCCCCCGGCCTTGGAGGAGTTCCCATGCGTCGAAGAATCGCCCTGGCTCTCGGCGGCGCCGCCGTCCTCACCGCGTCCCTCGCCTCCGCTTCCTTCACGCCGGCGGTGGCCCAGGCGTCACCCGGCCTGCTCACCGCCATGCAGCGGGACCTCGGGCTCACCGCCGCGCAGGCGTCGGCCCGGCTCACGCAGGAAATGACCGCCAGCCGGGTGCTGCCCGCCGCGCAGCAGGCCGCCGGCAGCGCGTTCGGCGGCGCGTGGTTCGACCCGGCGCGGGGCAAGCTCGTCGTCGGCGTCACCGACCCGGCCGCGGCCGCCGCCGTCCGGCAGGCCGGCGCCGAACCCGTGGCGGCCCGGACCAGCGCGGCGAAGCTCGACGCCGCGAAGGCCGCGATCGACGCGTCGGCGAAGGCGCGGCCGGCGCCCGCCGCCGTCACCGGCTGGCGCGCCGACCCGCGGGCCGGCAGCGTCGTGGTCACCGTCCGCCCGGGCGCCCGCGGCGCCGACGTCGACGCCTTCCTGGCCCGGGCGGCCGAGGCCGGTCCGGTCACCGTGGCGACCGCGCCGGCCGCCGCGCCGTTCTCGGCCGGCACCGTCGGCGGGGACCCGTACTACATCAACGGCAACACCCGCTGCTCGATCGGCTTCTCCGTGCAGGGCGGGTTCGTCAGCGCCGGGCACTGCGGCGGCGCGGGCAGCTCGGTCGTCGGCTGGGACGGCTCGTGGATGGGCACGTTCGCCGGCTCGTCCTTCCCCGGCAACGACTATTCGTTCATCCGCATCGGCGGCGGCTGGTGGACCGCACCGGTCGTGCTGGGCTGGGGCACGGTGAGCGACGCGCTCGTCCGCGGGTCGTGGGTCGCGCCGGTCGGCACGTCGGTGTGCCGCTCGGGCTCGACCACGCACTGGCACTGCGGCGTCGTCGAAGGGCTGAACGAGACGGTCAACTACGCCCAGGGCGCGGTCTACGAGGTGACTCGCACCAACGTCTGCGCCGAGCCCGGCGACTCCGGCGGCTCGTTCATCACCGGTGACCAGGCCCAGGGCGTCACCTCCGGGGGCTGGGGCAACTGCAGCTCCGGCGGGGAGACGTGGTTCCAGCCGGTGAACGAGATCCTGCAGACCTACGGCGTGTCGCTGGTGACGGCGTAGGGAGCTCCGCCGGCGGCGGCCGATGAATCCGGCGGCCGCCGCCGGTAGGTACCGGTGCGGCCGCGCCACCGGGGCGCGGCGGGACAGCACCGGGAGCAGTCATGAGCGTGATCGTGGTCGAGTTCACCACCCTGGACGGCGTCGTCGAGGACCCGGACGGGTCCGCCGGCACGGCCTTCGGCGGCTGGGCGTTCCGGCACGGGCCGGAGGCGGTGGCCGGCGACAAGTTCCGGCTCGGGTCCCTGCTGGACACGGGTGTCCTGCTGTTCGGCCGGACCACCTGGGAGCTGTTCGCGAAGCTCTGGCCCGGCCGGTCGGGCGAGTTCCCGGACCGGCTCAACGCCGCGGCCAAGCTGGTCGCCTCGCGCACCCTCCAGGACGTGTCGGCGTGGCGGAACTCCGTGCTGCTGCGGGGAGAACTGGCCGAGACGATCGCGCGGGAAGAGCGTGATGTGGTGGTCATCGGCTCGGTCGGGATCGCGCAGGAACTCGCCCGCCACGGCCTCGTGGACGAGTACCGCCTGCTCGTCTTCCCGAGCGTGGCGGGGGCGGGCAGGCGGCTCTTCGGCGACGCCGCCGACTTCACCTTGGTCTCCGCCGTCCAGGTCGGGCCGGCGATCCTCGGCACCTACCGGACGCGCTAGCCCGGCCGAGGCCGCGGTGTCGATGCGGTGGTGCCCCGGGACTTGGCTTCGGGGAAAGGTCGGATCCGGGGGCACCACCGCCCGCGGGACGGCTGACGATGTCCTGCGGTGGACCCACCCTACGAACCGCCGGGGACCCTGACCAGGGCCTCGATCCGGTGTCGAAGGTTTGTCGCCCGGTCGGTCACCGGACGTACGGAGAGTGGGTCCCGGCCGGCCGTTGATCGACACCGTGTTGTGCTCGAAGCCGATGGTGTAGGCGAGGTCGCCGCTGCGACCATGCGGCGGACCGCGCGGCCGCACCTGGCGGTGCGCGCCGCGGCGGCGAGCGATCCCGCCGCGGCGGCGATGCTCGTCGAGGGACGTGCGTGGTCCGACGAGCGGTACGCGGCCTGGCTCGGCCGGCTCTGGGTGGCGGCACTGCCGGGTTGACCGGCCGCAGGCGGGCGCTTAACCTCAAGTTGAAACTTCAACCGATTCGCGCGCCGTGGAGCACCGATGTCGATCTTCCGCCTGAACCACGCCGTGCTCTACGTCCGGAACCTGGCCGAGAGCGTGGCGTTCTACCGCGACGTGCTCGGCTTCGGGTACATCGACGGCGGGGACGCGCACCGCGGCGCCGCGTTCCTGCGGGCTCCCGGGTCGGTCAACGACCACGACCTCGGCCTCTTCGAAATCGGCGCGGACGCCGCGGACTCCGGGGCCGGGCGGACCTCGGTGGGGCTCTACCACCTCGCGTGGGAAGTGGACACCCTCGGTGACCTCGAGCGGCTCGCCGCCCGGCTCGCCGAAGCGGGCGCGCTGGTCGGCTCGTCCGACCACGGGACCACGAAGTCGCTGTACGGCCGGGATCCCAGCGGGCTGGAGTTCGAGGTCGTCTGGATCATCCCGCGTGACCTGCTGACCGACGAGGACCGGGCGAAGAGCGCGGCCACCCGGCGGCTCGACCTCGCGGCGGAAGTGGCGAAGTACGGTCCCGACGCGCGCAGCGGCGTCGGGATCTCCCGTCCCGCTTAGACCGCGGCGCCCTCTCGCGTCGGCTCGGCCGTCCGCTGGCGCACGGGCAGGTTGCCGAGGGCGAAGCGCCCCGCGCCGACGAAGGCGATCAGGAGCAGGGACCAGCAGAACAGCGCGGCCGCTTCGCCGCCGTTCTGGATCGGGAACAGGCCCGTCGGCAGGTGGACGACGAAGTACGCGTAGGCCATCGACCCGGAGCCGAGCACGGCCGCGACCCGCGTGCCGAGGCCGACGCAGACGAGCACCCCGCACACCAGCTGGATGACCGCGGCCCACCAGCCGGGCCAGGTCCCGACGGGGATGGTCGACTTCGCGCCGAACAGGCCGAAGAGCGACTTGAGGCCGTGGCAGGCGAAGAGGAACCCGATGACGATGCGGTAGAGCCCGATGACGTGGTCGCGGGCGGGGTCCAGGCGATGCATGGTGCCTCCGGGGAGCGGGGGAGAGGGCGGCATCGAACCGGCCGGCAGTGTGGCCGGCCGCGTGCGAATTCAGGTCACCCAGATATACCGCTCGTGGAGAGTTGCCACAAGCACCAAACGTCGTGTAAGCGCCTTTCGAAAACCGTGCTCCGGTGATCGCGCCGGTCCGTCGGCGTTGTGCGGCAAGGAAAAGCCGCCGTACGGGTGATCTTTCCCGGTATGGTCCAGACCACCTGATAATCAGGTCCGCTCTTTCGCGATTATTTTCGAGTCTTTCGAGGTGACCGCTTAACGGACGACTTAACAAAATGGGGGATCCGAATGCCGTATTCCACGCACCCGAATGAAGTGTTGATCGCTGTGGCGCGGCTCACTCGAACATGTTCGCTCCGAACGTGATCGGAACGAACATGTTCGCTACAGTGGGGTCATGAGTCCGGGAAGCACGCACAACCGCCGGGAGCGGCCGGCGAAGCCCGCGTTGACGCGCGAAGGGATCGTGACGGCCGCCGTGGCCGTGATGCGAGCCGAAGGTGTCGAGCGCGTCACCATGCGGCGGCTCGCCCAGGAGCTCGACACCGGCGCGGCGTCGCTCTACGTCTACGTCAGGGACACCGAGGAGCTCCACGCGGCGGTGCTCGACGAACTGCTCGCCGAGGTCGCCCTCGACGGCGACGGGGACTGGCGCGAACGCCTGTGGGCGGTGCTGGACTCCTACCGGGCGGTGCTGTTCGCGCACCCGAGCCTCGCCCGGGTCGCGCTGGTGACCCGGCTGAGCGGTCCGCACTACCTGGCGCTCGTCGAGGCGGTGCTGGCCCTGCTCGACGAAGGTGGCATGGCCCCGGGACAGGCCGCGTGGGCGGTCGACGTCCTGCTGCTGACCGCGACCGCCACCGCCGTCGAACACGGCAGCCGCCGCGAGCGGCCCGGGGCGGCCCGCGAACACGAGGTGCTGACCGAATCCCTGGCCGGTGTTCCGTCCGGGACGCACCCCCACATCGCCGCGCTGGCCGGTGACCTGGTGTCCGGCCCCGGGCCCGCCCGCGCGAGGTGGGCGTTCGACGCCTTGTTGAACGGCGCGCTCGCCACCCCGCGCCCCGCGTCCGGGGAGGACCGATGACCCCGTCCGTCGCGATCGTCGGCGGGGGCCTCGGCGGCCTCACGCTGGCGCGGGTCCTGCACACCCGCGGGATCCCGTCGACCGTCTACGAGCTCGACGCCTCGCCGACCGCCCGGGACCAGGGCGGCACCCTCGACCTGCACGAAGAGTCGGGGCAGCGCGCGCTGGCCGAAGCGGGGCTGACGGCCGAATTCCGCGCCGTCGTGCGCGAGGAGGGCGAGGCGCTGCGCATCCTGGACCGGCACGGCACCGTCCGCTTCGAAGAAACGGCCGACGAAGGCGGCGGCACGCGGCCGGAAGTGGACCGCGGCGACCTCAAGCGGATCCTGGCCGGGTCGCTGCCGTCCGGGGTGGTCCGCTGGGGGGCCAAGGTGACCGCCGTGTCGCCGGGGACGATCACCCTGGCCACCGGCGACGTCGTCGAAGCGGATCTCGTGGTCGGTGCCGACGGCGCCTGGTCGAAGGTCCGGACCCTGCTTTCGGACGCCGTGCCGCGCTATTCCGGGCTGTCCTTCGCGGAAGCCCATCTGTCCGATGTGGACCGACAGCACCCGGCGGCGTCGGCGTTGGTCGGCGCCGGTTCGATGTTCGCGCTCGCCGACGGGAAAGGGCTGATCGCCCAGCGCACCGGCGGCGGCCGGATCCGGGTGTACGCCGCCGTCGGGACCGCCGACACGACCGCCGTCGCGGAGCTGGCCGACCGGGATCGGCTGCTCGAGGTCTTCGCCGACTTCGCCCCCGCCCTGCGGGCGCTCGTCGCGGACAGTGAAGGCGCCGTGGTCCCGCGGCCGATCCACGCGCTGCCGACCGGCCACCGTTGGCCGCGGGTGCCGGGGGTGACGCTGCTCGGCGACGCCGCGCACGTCATGTCGCCCTTCGCCGGGGAGGGCGCGAACCTCGCGATGCTCGACGCGACCGAGCTGGCTCTCGCGCTGGCCGGCCACGACGACGTCGAAAGCGCTCTCTCCACTTACGAAGCCGCGATGTTCCCCCGTGCGGAAGCCGCCGCACGGGTTTCCGCGGAGAGCCTCGAAGCCTGCTTCGCCCCCGGCGCGCCCGGCGCGATGGTCGAGCAGATGACGCGGTTCGCCGCCCAGCAGCACTGACGGAAGGAAAACCCGTGGACTTCGACCTCCTCGACACCGGCGGCGGCGACCGTGCCGTGCTCGTCCTGCACGGCGGAGCCGGACCGCGCAGCGTCACCCCGATCGTCGAGCACTTCGCGCCGCGCGCCCGCGTGCTCGCGCCGACGCACCCGGGCTGGGCGGGCACCCCGCGCCCGGCCGCGTTCGGCGGCGTCGACGACCTCGCCCTGGCCTACCTCGACCTCCTCGACGACGAAGACCTGGCCGGCGTCGTCGTGGTGGGCAGCTCGTTCGGCGGCTGGGTCGCGGCCGAACTGGCGGTGCGGGACCGCGGCCACCGGCTCGGCCGGCTCGTCCTGCTCGACGCCATCGGCCCGGCGATCGAGGGCCACCCGGTGCGGCTGCCGCAGCCGCCGCCGGGCGCCCCGGGGCCGGACCCGGCCGACCTGGCCGCCATGCAGGCGTACGCCGGGCCCGGCCTGGCCGATCCGAAACTGCTGCGCCGCCTCGCCCGGGTCCGGGTCCCGGCCCTGCTGATCTGGGGCGAGGACGACGTCGTCGTCCCGCCGGCGTTCGGCAAGGCGTACGCGGGCGCGTTCCCCGACGCGCGGTTCGAGGTGGTGGCGGGCGCGGGCCACCAGCCGGCCCTCCAGGCTCCGCGGGAGACGTTCGACTTGATCGACGAGTTCCTCGACTAGCCTGAAGGGCGACCCCCTAAGGTGGCTCCATGGTGGACGAAGAAGTCGTCTCGGAGCGCATCCGGCAGATCGCCGCCACCCTCGAGGGGCGCGCGGGCGAGCTCACCGGCGAGCTGGTCCAGCTGTACGCCACCGATCTGCCGCAGCTGGTCAACGACGACGAGCGCATGGTCAGCCTGCTGTCGTCGAGCGTCTACCAGAACATCGAGACCGCGCTGCAGATCTTCCGGCACGGCATCGACCCGGCCGGGGTCGAGCCGCCGGCCGCGGCGATCGAGTACGCGCGCCGGCTCGCGCAGCGCGGCACCCCGGTGTTCGACCTGATCCGTGCCTACGACCTCGGGCAGGCCGCGATGCTCGACTTCGGGTTCCAGGAGTGCACCCGGCTCGTCGACGACGCCGCCCTGCTCGGGGCCATGATGCGCCGGCTGCTGCGGGTCGCCTACGAGTTCATCACCCGGGTCGTCCGCCAGCTCGTCGGCGTCTACCAGGACGAACGCGACCGGTGGCTGCTCAACCGCAGTGCCGCGCGGGCGGCGAAGGTGGCGGACCTGCTCGACGGCAACGGCGGCCCGCCCGACGTCGACGCCGCCGAGGCGGTGATCGGCTACCGCCTGCGCGGCACGCACGTGGGGATGATCGTCTGGCACGCGTCGGCCGCCTTCGTCGACGACGCCCTGTCGTCGCTGGAGTCGGTCGCGGGTGCGGTGTTCGAGCGCGTCCGCGGGCACGGGCGTCCCCTGTTCGTGCCCCGCGACGAGGCCAGCGCCTGGGTGTGGCTGCCGCTCGCCCCCGGGGCGACGGTCGGCCGCGAGCACCTCGACGCGGTGCTCGCCGAAGCCGAAGCCGGCGTGCGGGTGACCGTCGGCGACCCGGGCACCGGCGTCGTCGGTTTCCGCGACACCCACCAGCAGGCCCGCCGGGTGCACGCGCTGGCCCTGGCCGCCGGGGAGCACTGCGACCGCGTCCTGACCTTCCGGGAGGTCGGCACGGTGGCGCTGATGACGAGCGACCTCAACGCGGCCCGGCTGTGGGTGGCGAGCACGCTCGGGCCGCTGGCCGCCGACGACGAGAACTGCGCGCGGCTGCGCGAGACGCTGCAGGTGTTCCTCGCCTCCGGCGGCAGCTACACCGCGGCCGCCGCCGAGCTGACGATGCACAAGAACTCCGTGCAGTACCGGGTCCGCAAGGCGCAGGAGCTGCTGCCGCGCGGCCTCGGCGAGGGACGGCTGGACGTCGAGCTGGCGCTGGCCCTGTGCCGCCGGCTGGGCGCGGCGGTGCTCTCCCCGGCGTGACTTTGGTGTCCCGGACCACGGGCGCCCAAGATCGTTGGGCCGCCGGCACGAAGTCGCGGCGCCGATCTTCGCCTACCGTGCTCCCATGGGTGAGAACGGTGGGATGCTCGCGCTGGTGCGGCTACGCCGAGGCGTCGTCGGCGAAAGCAGACGCGTCTGCCACCTGATCCCCGTCCCGGACGCCCCGGTGCCCGGCCACCTGACGGCGCTGTGCGGCGAGCCGATCTTCCCCGCCGATGCCGAGGTGCTGGACGGCCTGCGCGGCATGCCGTGCCACCCGTGCCTGCTGCGGAGTGCGACACCGGGGCAGGGCCTCCTCGCCAACGCGGGCTGAGGAGCCACCACTCCCTTCGCGGGATCGCGCGTGCGGTGCCTGAATCGATTTCGTGGAATTGCCACCCGCCCGGCCGCCGAACCGGGCTACCGAAATGCGGTCGGTGAATATCCGACCGGGAGCACGGGTATTCCGGCAGGTGACGATCGGTAGCCGATCGATCGTCCACAGTGGCGATCAACCGTGGAAGACGTGGGAAACTGCGTCGACCGGTCCAGGTTCGATAGGGCATTCGGCTGAACTCTGCGGATTGCGTATCCCCAGATGCGGTCCTGCCCCTTAGCCTTGCGTGATTCTTCGTCAAATCGCACTGGGGAGTGAGATGAAGTCCACGTCACCGCTTTGGTTTTCGCGCGCCCATTCGCCATCGGGAGCCGACTGCCGGCGATGACGCAAGCCGGTTGTCTCAGACGATTCGCGGAACTCGCCCGGCGCGCCCCCGACCGGATCGCGGTCCTGGAGGCCGGTCCGGCGGTCGGCTACGGCCGGCTGGCCGCGCTGGCCGGCGGGCACGCCGCCCGGCTGCTCGACGCCGGGGTGCGGCCCGGGGAGTTCGTCGGCCTGGTCACCGGGCACGGCACCTCCACCATCGCCGCGATCCTCGGCACCCTGGCCGCCGGGTGCGCCTACGTCCCGCTGGACCCGACCTTCCCGCGGGACCGGCTCGCCCACCAGGTCGCGGCGGCCCGCGTGTCGGCCGTGCTCGCCGACGCCGAGTGTCGCGAGCACGTCGAACTCGCGGAAGCCCTGTGCCGCACCGGGTCCGCGCGGGTCGTGCGGTCCGGAACGGACACCGCGCCGCTGCCGGTGCCCGACCCGGACCCGGACGCGCCCGCCTACGTGCTGTTCACCTCCGGCTCCACCGGGACGCCCAAGGCCGTCGCGCAGACCCACCGCAACCTGGGCCACGTGGTCGACAACCAGATCGCCACGCTCGGGATCACCGCGGCGGACCGGGTCAGCCTGCTGGCCTCCTTCGGCTTCGACGCGGCGATCCCCGACCTCTACCCGGCGCTGCTGACCGGCGCCGCCGTCGTGCCGGTGGACGTCCGCGCCCACGGCGTGGCCCACGCGGCCCGCGAGCTCGCGCGGCACGAGGTGACCGTCTACCACTCGACGCCGACGGTCTACCGCTACCTGCTCGACGCCCTCGACGGCGACCTGCCCTCGGTGCGGACCGTCCTGCTGGGCGGCGAGCAGGCGATCTACGCCGACGTCCGCCGCGGCCGGTTCGCCCCCGAGTGCGTGTACGTCAACGGCTACGGCGCGACCGAGGTGACCTTCGCCGCGCAGTACCGGCTGACCGCCGCGGACGTCGGCGACGACGACACCGGGCCGCTGCCCATCGGGACCGCGCTGCCCGGCTACACGCTGACCGTGCTCGACGGCGGTGAGCTGGAAGTCAGCGGCGAGTACCTGGTCGACGGCTACTTCGACCAGGCGAGCCCGGCGTTCGGGACCACCGGCGGCGGCGTCCGCAGCTACCGCACCGGCGACCTCGGCCGGGTGCTCCCCGACGGGAACCTCGTCTGCCTCGGCCGGCTGGACCGGCAGGTGAAGGTCCGCGGCTTCCGGATCGAGCTGACCGAGGTCGAGGCCCGGCTCGGCGAGCACCCGGAAGTGGCCGAAGCGCGGGCGATCGTCCGCGACGGGGAGCTGCTCGCCTACGTCGTCCCGGTGGCCGGATCCCGGCCGGGCGGGACGGCGCTGCGGGCCGCGCTGGCCGAGGTGCTGCCCGGGCACGCGGTACCCGGCGCGGTGACCGTGGTGCCGGCGTTCCCGCTCACCGTCAGCGGCAAGCTGGACGAGGAAGCGCTTCCGGACCCGCGGCCGCCGGCGCCCGTCCCCGCCGGGCCGATGTCCCCGGCGCAGCGCCGGGTGCACGAAATCTGGTGCGCGGTGCTCGGGCACGACCGCATCGGCACCACGGACGCGTTCTTCGACGTCGGCGGGCATTCCCTGCTGCTGGGCCGGGTCCAGCAGCGGCTGGCCGCCGAGTTCGGGACCGAGGTCCCGCTGCTGAGCCTGCTGGAGCACCCGACGGTCGCGGCGCAGGCCGCGTACCTGGAGCAGTCCACTTCGGACCCGCTGCTCTCCGGTGCGGACGAGTCCCGTGCGGACGAACCCGGCAGCGACCTGATCGCCGTCGTCGGGCTGGCCTGCCGGTTCCCCGGCGCCCCGGACGCCGGCGCGTTCTGGTGGAACCTCTGCGCGGGGACCGACTCGGTCCACGACTACACCGACGACGAGCTGGCCGCCCTCGGCATCGGCCCCGGCCTGCGCGCCGACCCGGCACACGTGCGCGCCGGCGGCCGGCTCGACGGCGTCGAGGACTTCGACGCGGGGTTCTTCGGGTTCACCGCCGAGGAGGCCGCCCGCACCGACCCGCAGCACCGGCTGTTCCTGGAGACGGCGTGGCGGGCGCTGGAGGACGCGGGCCGCGACCCGGCGCGGGAAACCGGCCCGGTCGGCGTGTTCACCGCCGCCGGGGTGAACCGGTACTTCCTGTTCCACCTGTTCGGCAACCCGGCGGTGACCGGGGACGTCGACCCGGACGACTGGGAGGGCCGGCTGCTCGGCCGCCAGCTGACCGACCACCTGCCCGGCCAGCTCGCCTACCGGTTCGGCCTGACCGGGCCCGCGGTGGCCGTCCAAAGTGCCTGCTCCAGCTCGCTCGCCGCGGTCGGGCTGGCCGCGCAGAGCCTGGCCGATTACCGCTGCGACCTCGCGATCGCCGGGGGAGTGAGCGTCACGTGGCCGCGGTACCGCGCCGGCGGCATGGCGTCCCCGGACGGCCGCTGCCGCTCGTTCGACTCCGCGGCCGGCGGCGCCGGGTTCGGTTCGGGCGCCGGGGTGGTGGTGCTGCGGCGGCTGGCCGACGCCCTCGCCGACCGCGACCACATCCACGCGGTGCTGCCCGGCTGGGCGATGACCAACGACGGCGGCGACCGCGCCGGGTACGCGGTGCCGAGCCCGGCCGGGCAGGCGGCCGCGATCGCCGAGGCCCTCGCCGTGGCCGAGGTGGACCCGGCGGAGGTCCGGCTGATCGAGGCGCACGGCAGCGGCACCCCGCTGGGCGACGCCATCGAGGTGGCCGCCCTCAACCGGGTGTACGGGGACGTCCCGCCCGGCACCTGCGCGCTCGGCTCGGTGAAGACGAACATCGGCCACCTCGACGCGGCGGCCGGAGTGGCCGGGCTGATCAAGGCCGTGTTGTCGGTGCGCCACGGCGTGATCCCGCCGAACCTGCACTTCACCGCCCCGCACCCGGAGGTGGACCTGGCGGGCGGCCCGTGTTTCGTGCCGGTCAAGGCGACCGACTGGCCGGAGGTGCCGCGGCGGGTGGCCGGGGTCAGCGCGTTCGGCATGGGCGGGACCAACGTCCACGTGCTCGTGGCGGAGGCCCCGGCACCCGGGCCGCGGGTGACGGCCGACGGCCCGTACGTCCTGCCGGTGTCCGCGCGGGACGGGACCGCCCTGCGCGAGGCGCTGTCGGCGTTGCGGGACCGCCTCGCGGCCGACCCACCGGACCTGGCCGACGTGGCGTACACCCTCGCGGTGGGCCGCCGGGAGTTCGGTGTTCGCGCGGCCGTGGTCGCGACGACGGCGGCCGAGGCGGTCGAGGCGCTGGAGACGCTGCTGGCCGAGGGCACCGGCTTGGCCGGCCCGCCGGGGGCGGCGCGGGAACTGGCCGCCCGCTGGATCGGCGGCGCGGGGGTCGACTGGGCCGCCCGGCACGACGGCGCCCGCCCCGGCCGGGTGCCGTTGCCGGGACATCCGTTCCAGCGCACCCGCTGCTGGATCGACCCGCCGGTCCCGGGAGAACAACGGTGACCGGTGAGCTCGTCCACCCGGCTGAGGCGCCCCGCGCCCAGCCCGGCGGCGGCACCACCCGATCGACCCGCCCGTCCCGGGACACACCCGTGACCGGCACGCACGACCACCCGGCCGCCACCGCGGCCGTACCGAACCGGGGAGTTCACCTTGACCGACACGTTGGCCGGCACCGGCATCGACGGCCCGCCACTGTCCTATCCGGACACGACGGTCGCCGCGCTGGTCCTCGCGCAGGCGCGGCGGACGCCGGATGCGCTCGCCGTGCGGCAGGGCGCCACCGAGCTCACCTACGCTGAGCTCGTCGCGGCCGCCTGGGGGGTGGCCGCCGCCCTGCGGGAGCGCGGCGCCGGCCCGGAGACCCGGGTCGGGGTGTGCGCCCACCGGACACCCGCTCTGGTGGCCACCGTGCTCGGGGTGCTGCTGTCCGGCGCCTGCTACGTCCCGCTCGAACCCGGTGGCCCGCGGGCCCGGCTGACCGGCATCGCCGCGGACGCCGGCGTGACCCTGGTCGTCGGGGACGCCGCCGTCGCGGAATTCGGGCCCGGCCGCGGAATCGACGTCCCGCCGCCCGGTGACCCGGGCACCTGCCCCGCGACACCGGACAACACCGCGCACGTGCTCTACACCTCCGGCTCGACCGGGCGGCCGAAGGGCGTGCTCACCAGCCACCGCAACATCGTCGCCTTCGTCGCCGGGTTCGCCGCCCGGCTCGGCGCCGGCGAAGGCACCCGCGCGCTCGGCGTCTCCTCGCTGGGGTTCGACGCGTTCACCATGGACGTCTTCGTCCCGCTCGCCGTCGGCGGCTCGGTGCAGCTCGCCGGCTCGGCCGACCGCGCCGACCCGGAACGGCTGCGGCGGTTCGTCGTCGAGCACGACGTGAACTTCGGGTTCACCACGCCGACCCTGCTGTCCCTGCTCGACCCCGCGGACGTGCCCGGCTGGCGGACCGTGGCCTGCGGCGGCGAGCCGGTGCCCGCCGAGCTGGTCGCCCGCTGGCTGCCCGGCCGCCGGTTCTTCCACGTCTACGGCCCGACCGAGACCACCGTCGTCGTGGTCACCGACGAGGTGACCGGCAGCCCGGCCGACCCGCTGCCGCTGGGCACGCCGACGCCGAACCACCGCGCGAGCATCGTCGACGCCGAGCTGCGGCCGGTCCCGCCGGGCGAAGTGGGCGAGCTGGTCATCGGCGGCCCGGGCGTCGCCGCGGGCTACCTGAACCACCCGGAGCTGACCGCGCGGAAGTTCGTGGACGACCCGGTCGCCCCGGGGGAGCGGCGCTACCGCACCGGAGACCTGGCCCGCCTGCGCCTCGACGGCCGGCTCGAGTTCGCCGGCCGCGCCGACCGCCAGGTGAAGGTCCGCGGCCAGCGGATCGAGCTCGGCGAGGTCGAGGCGGCCCTCGGGAGCCACCCGGACGTCGGCGCCGTCGCGGTCGAGGCCGTACCGGGTCCCGGTGGCACCCGGCTGGTCGCCTTCCTGACCCCGGCCTCGGCCCCGTCCGACGCCGACATCCACGCTTATGCCGGGGAGCGGCTGACCGAGGCGATGCGCCCGGCCGCGCTCCGGCGGCTGGACGCGCTGCCGGTCAACGCCGTCACCGGCAAGATCGACCGGGCCGCCCTGCGCGCACTGGCCGGGACCGAGCCGGTGGCGGCCGCCGAACCCGCGTCACCGGTGGAAGCGGTGTGGCGCCGGGTGCTCGGCGCGGGCGCCGGAGCCGACTTCCTGCTCTCCGGCGGCGATTCGATCTCGGCGATGCGGCTGGTCGCGGCCCTGCGGGCGGACCTGGCCGCCGACGTCTCGGTCGAGGACGTCTTCGCCGGGCGGACCCTCGACGGGCTCACCCGGCGGGTGGCCGCGGCCGCCCCGCTCTCCGGCGCGGGCCTGACCACCGGGCACGCGCCCGCGTTGTCCCCGCCGCAGCGGCGGCTGTGGTTCCTCGACCAGCTCGCCCCGGACGCGGCGCCGTACAACATCGCGATGGCCTTCCGCCTCGCCGGTCGTCTCGACGTCGAGGCGCTGCGGGCCGCGCTGCGGGCGGTGGCCGAGCGGCACGACGTGCTCCGCTGGCGCATCCGCCCGGTCGACGGTGTCCCGCGAGCCGAGTGCCTGCCGCCGTCCGACGTGGCCCTGCCGGTCATCCCGGTGGCCGCGGACGCCGTGCGCGACCGGCTGGCCGCCGACGCGGCGACGCCGTTGCGGCTCGACCGCGAACCGCCCTGGCGCGTGCGGCTCTACGAGCTGGGGCCGGACGAGCACGTCCTCGGGTGCACGCTGCACCACGCGGTGTTCGACGGCTGGTCGCAGGAACTGCTGTGCGCCGACCTCGCGGCGGCCTACCGCGGCGAGGCGCTGCCGCCGCTGCCGGTGTCCTATGCGGACTACGCGGTCTGGCGCGCGGACCGCGACCGCCGTCGTGAAGCGATCGACCTCGCCTGGTGGAGCGCCCACCTCGCCGGTGCACCGTCCACTGTGGACCTGCCGCGGGATCACCCGCGCCCGGCCGTGCAGACCTACCGCGGCGCGAGCCGGTACCAGGCGTTCCCCGCCGGCGTGGCCGACGCCGCCGGGGAACTGGCGCGGCGCACCGGGACCACCCGCGCCGGTGTGGTGCTGGCGGCGTTCGGGCAGCTGCTGCGCCGGCTGACGGGCGGCGACGACCACCTGGTGGCCACCGTCGTCGCGGACCGGCAGCTGGCCGAAACCCAGGACGTCGCCGGGTTCTTCGTGGACATCGTCCCGGTGCGGCTGAGGGCGCGGGAGGCGGACTTCACCACACTGGTGCGGGCCAGCGGCGAGGAACTCCTGGCCGCCACCGCGCACCCGGCGGCACCGATCGACCGGCTCGTGGACGCCCTCGGCGTGCCGCGCGACCCGTCGCGGGCGCCGCTCGTGCAGGTGATGGTCAACGTCCTCAACTTCACCGAACCCCGGCTCGACCTGCCCGGGGTGCGCGGGTCGTGGCTGCCGGTCGAGAAGCCCGGCTCGCCGTTCGACCTGACCGTCTACGTGCTCGAGCACGGCGTCGAGCTGCTCTACAACCCGGATCTCTTCGACGCGGCCCGGATGGCCGCGCTGGCCGAGGACTTCACGGCGCTGCTCGCGGCGCTGGTCGCCGAGCCGGACCGGCCGGCCGCGGCGTGCGCGCCGGAGCTCCCGCGGGCCGCCGTCCGCACCGCCGCACCGGAGGCGGCCGCACGGTCCCGGTCCGAGCAGGCACCGGTCGCCGACGTCGCCGCGCTGGCCGCCACGGAGACGGTCATCGCGGCCACCTGGCGGGAGGTGCTGGGGCTCGACGCCGTGGGCGTGACCGACAACTTCTTCGACATCGGCGGGCATTCGCTCGCCCTGGCCCGCGTCCACGCCGAGGTCACCGCCCGGCTCGGCCGCCGCATCCCGATGGTGGACCTGTTCACCCACCCCACCGTCCGCGCCCTCGCCGCCCACCTGCACGCGGGGGCCGCACCCGGCCCGGAGCTCGCCCGCGCCGCCGAGCGGGTCGCCGCCCGCCGGGGGCGCACCCCGTCCAGAAGACCCCGCCGCAGTGCCGGCACGACCGGCCAGGAACAGGAGCGACCGCTGTGACCCACGACCTCGAACCCGACGCGATCGCCGACCCGATCGCGATCGTCGGCATGGCCGCCCGCGTGCCCGGCGCCGGCGACCTGCGCCGGTTCTGGCGGAACCTCGTCGACGGCGTCGAGTCCATCAAGCCCGCCACCCGCGAGGAACTGCTGGCCCGCGGCGCGGACCCGGCCACCTTGGACGATCCCAGCTGGGTCAACGCGACCACGATGGTCGACGGCTTCGACGAGTTCGACGCCGACCTGTTCGGGATGACCAGCCGCGAAGCGGAGATCACCGACCCGCAGCACCGCGTGTTCCTCGAAGCCTGCCACTCGGCGCTGACCGACGGCGGCTACGACCCGGCCCGCTACCGCGGCGCGATCGGCGTCTACGGCGGCACCGGCCGGACCGGGTACCTGATCGAGAACCTGCTGCGCAACGAGCGGGTGATGGCGTCGCAGCACGGCGGCATCGGGATGTCGACCGGGAACCAGCCGAGCTACCTGACGACGTCGGTGTCCTACAAGCTGAACCTGCGCGGGCCGAGCCTGGCCGTCCACACGGCGTGCTCGACGTCGCTGGTCGCGGTGCACCTGGCCTGCGAGGCCCTGCGCAACGGCGAATGCGACATGGCGCTGGCCGGCGGGGTGAACCTGGAGATGCCGCACGGCATCGGGTACATGGGTGTCGACGGCTTCACCTCGCCGGACGGGCACGTCCGCGCGTTCGACGCGGGCGCCAACGGCACGGTCTGGAGCAGCGGCGTCGGCGTCGTCCTGCTCAAGCGGCTTTCGCAGGCCCTGGCGGACGGTGACCACGTCCGGGCGGTCGTGCTCGGCAACGCGATCAACAACGACGGTGCCACGAAGGTCGGCTTCTCCGCGCCGAGCGTCTCGGGCCAGACCGAGGCCATCGCGCAGGCGGTCGGCATGGCCGGGGTGAGCCCGCGCACGATCTCCTACGTCGAGGCGCACGGCACCGGAACCGCGCTGGGCGACCCGATCGAGATCACCTCGTTGTCCACTGTGTACGGACACGGCGTGCCGGACACCGGCTGGTGCGCCATCGGCTCGGTGAAGTCGAACATCGGCCACCTGTCCCAGGCGGCCGGCGTCGTCGCGCTGATCAAGACCGTGCTGGCGATGGAGCACGGGCTCATCCCGCCGACCATCAACTACGAAGCACCCAACCCGGGCATCGACTTCCCGCGCAGCCCGTTCTACCCGGCGCGCACGGTGACCAAGTGGGAGGCGGCCGACACCCCGCGCCGGGCGGGGGTGAGCTCGTTCGGCGTCGGCGGCACCAACGCCCACCTGGTGCTGGAGGAGGCCCCGGCGCCGCGGCGGCACCGCCGCCCGCACCCGGCTTACCTGCTGCGGGTGTCGGCGAAGACGCCGGAAACGCTGGCCGCGGCGGTCGAGCGGCTGGCCGACCGGCTGGCCGGGGACATCGACCTCGACCTCGCCGACGTCGCCCACACCCTGGCGGCCGGGCGCACGGAGTACCCGCACCGCGCGGCCGTCGTCGCCCGCGATTCCGAAGACGCGGTCGACGGCCTGCGTGACCCGCGGCGCCTGCTCACCGCGCAGGCGGCCGAGCTCAAGGTGGCGTTCCTGTTCTCGGGGCAGGGGTCGCAGTACGCCGGGATGGGTGCCGAGCTGTACCGCAGCGAGCCGGTGTTCGCCGCGGCCGTCGACGAGTGCTGCGAGCTGGCCGGGCTGCCGGGCTTGAAGGAGCTGATCTTCGACCGCGGCGGGGACGCGCAGCTGCGGGAGACCCGGTACACCCAGCCCGCGCTGTTCGTCGTCGAATACGCGCTCGCCACCCTCTGGCGCAGCTGGGGTGTGCGGCCCGGGGCGATGATCGGCCATTCCGTCGGCGAGTACGTCGCCGCGACCGTAGCCGGGGTCTTCACCCTGGCCGACGCGCTGCGGCTGGTCGTCCGGCGCGGGGAGCTGATGCAGGCGATGCCGGCCGGCGCGATGCTGGCCGTCCAGCTCGACGAAGCGGCCGTGACGCAACGGCTGCCCGAAGGCCTGGCCATCGCGGGCGTCAACGGCCCGGGCACCTGCGTCGTCGCCGGGCCGTCCGACGCCGTGGCGGACTTCGCCGCGCTGCTCAGGTCGAGTGACGTGCAGTGCCGTGAGCTGGTGACCTCGCACGCCTTCCACTCGCCGATGATGGACCCGATCCTGGCCGAGTTCACCGAGGCCGTCGCCGCGGTGCCGCGGTCGGCGCCGTCGCTGCCGTTCCTCTCGAACCTCACCGGCGGCTGGATCACCGACGCGCAGGCCACCGACCCGGGCTACTGGGCCGCGCACCTGCGGCAGGCGGTCCGGTTCGGCGACTGCGTGCGGACGCTGTTCGCCGGCGGTGACCGCTGGGCGCTCGTCGAGTGCGGTCCGGGGCACCAGCTGGCCGGGCTCGCCCGCGGCCAGGTGCCGAAGGGCCTGCCCGCGCCGCGGCCGAGCCTGCCCGGCCGCACCGACCGCGAAGGCGACGTCGAAACGCTCCATGCCGCGGCCGGTCTCTTGTGGACACACGGAGTACCGGTCGAGTCGACGGTGCCCGGGCACCGCGTTCCCCTCCCCGGCTACCCGTACGCCCGCAAGCGCTACTGGGTCGACCCCGATCCGGCGGGCACGATCGCCGAACCGGCGCGTCCGAGCGGACCGCTGCCCCTGGACGAGTGGTTCGCCGTGCCGTCCTGGCGCCAGGCCGGCCCGGAGCTGCGGCGCGAGCCGTTCGCCACCTGCCTCGCGTTCGTCGACGACGACGTGCTGCCCGGCCTGCTGCGGGACGCCGGGGTCACGGTCACCGAGGTCCGCCCGGGTGCGGAGTTCGCCGCCGTCGAGCACGGCTTCACCGTCCGGCCGGGGGCCCGGAAGGACTACGACGAACTCGTCGCCGCCCTCGGCACCCGGCCGGAGCGGGTCGTCCACGCGTGGGCCCTCGGCGGGACGGAAACCGGGATGGCCGCGCAGGACCGCGGGTTCTTCAGCGTCCTCGACCTGGTCCAGGCGTGGGGCGAGCCGGTGCGGATCGACGTGCTGGCCACCGGCACCGCCGACGTCACCGGCACCGACCTGACCCGGCCCGAGCACGCGACCCTCGCGGGCATCGCCCGGGTGCTCCCGCTGGAGGTCCCCGGCACGGTCGTGCGGCGGATCGACGTCGAAAGCGTGTCCGGTGCGGTCGTGGCCGAGCTGTTCGGGCCGGCGGACACCGCCGAGGTCGCCTTGCGGCGCGGCCGTCGGTGGGTCCTGGAGCACACGCAGCTCACCGTGCCGGAGGTGACGCAGCCGGTGCTGCGCGAGGGCGGCCGGTACCTGATCACCGGCGGGACCGGCGGCATCGGGATCACCCTGGCCGAGGACTTCGCGCTGCGCGTCCGCGCGAAGCTGATCCTGCTGACTCGGTCCGGGCTCCCGCCCCGCGAGGACTGGGCCGCCTATGACGGCGACGACCGACCGGCCCGCGCGATCCGCGCTATCCGGCGGATGGAGGCGGCCGGTGCGGTGGTGCACGTGGTCGCCGCCGACGTCACCGACCCGGTACGGCTGCGGGAGGTCCGCGAGCTGGCCGAGCGCGAGTTCGGCGGGCTCGACGGGATCGTGCACGCGGCCGGCCTGCCCGGCGGCGGCGTCGCCGAAGTCAAGGAGCGGGCGGCCGCGGAAGCGGTCCTCGCCCCGAAGATCGGTGGCACGCTCGCGCTCGCCGAGGCGTTCGCCGACCTGCCGATGGACTTCGTCGCGCTGTGCTCGTCGGTCACCGCCGTCTCCGGTGACTTCGGGCAGGTCGACTACTGCGCGGCCAACAACTTCCTCGACGCCTACGCCCGCGGCTCCCACGGCTGGCGGGCCCGGGTCGTCTCGCACGACTGGGGCGGCTGGGACGAGGTCGGCATGGCCGCCGAGGTCGCCGCGCCGACGACGATCCGCTCCACCCGCACCAAGGCGGACGGCCCCGTCTCGCACCCGGTGCTGACCACCCGCACCGGCGAGAGCTGCCACGGTCTGGTCTCGGCGAACGGGCACTGGCTGCTGGCCGAGCACCGGATCTCCGGCGTGCCGGTCGTCCCGGGCACCGGGCACCTGGAAACCGTGCGAGCGGCGGTCGAGGCGGCCCGGCCGCGCCCGGGCGACGGCCACGTCGTCGAACTGCAGGACGTCGCCTTCCTCGAGCCGTTCTCGGTGCCGGACGGGACCGTCGCGGAGTACCGGGTCGCCTTCGAGGGCGACGGCTTCACCGTGACCAGCCGCGCGGGTGGGGTGACGAAGGTGCACGTCCGCGGCTCCGCGGGCTGGGTCCCGGCCCCGACGACGTCCACAGTGGACCTCGAAGCGGTGCGGGGCCGGACCCGGGTGCTCGACGACGGCAACGCCTTCGGCACCGGCCGGACCAGCATGGTCACCTTCGGCCCGCGCTGGGCGGCGCTGCGCACCCACCACGTCGGCGAGCACGAGGAACTGGCATCGCTCGTCGCGCCGGACGCGGCCGCCGGGGACACCGGCTGGGGCCTGCACCCCGCGCTGCTCGACGTCGCGACCGCGTTCGGCCGCGGCCGGGGAAGCGGCACCTACCTGCCGATGAGCTACGGGCGCGTCGTCGTGCACGCCCCGCTCCCGGCGAGCTTCCACAGCCACCTGCGTCATCGCGACTCCGGTGGCGACCAGGTGATCTCCGCCGACCTGACGCTCTGCGACGACACCGGCCGCGTGCTGGTCGAAATCGAGGACTTCGTGCTGCGGCAGGTCGACGAGAACGCGGTCAGCAGCGGGCTGAGCGTCGTGCCGAGGTCCACTGTGGACTCCACCGGGATCCGGCCGGTCGACGGCGCCGAGGCGTTCCTGCGGGCCTTGACGCCGGGCCTCGGCGGGCAGGTGGTGATCAGCACCCGCCCGGTGCGCGACCTGTTCGCCCGCCGCGTCACCGCCGAGCGCCTGGAAGAGACCGAAGAGGTCGCCGAGGCGGTCTCGCCGCAGGCGCAGGACGACTACGTCGCCCCGCGCACCGACCTCGAGGCGGAGATCGCGCGGCAGTGGGCCGAGGTGCTCGGCGTCGAGCGCGTCGGCGTCCACGACGACTTCTTCGCCCTCGGCGGCAATTCCCTCGTCGCCATCCAGCTGATCGCCCAGGTGCGCAAGACCACCGGCGCCCGGCTGGCCATGAAGACGCTGTTCGAATCCTCCACGGTGGCCGCACTGGCCGAGCGGATCGAGGAACTGCGCAGCGGGGCCCATTCCCGTGGAAGCGCCCCCGAGCCCGCCCCGGCCGCGACCACCATCCCCAAGCTCGAGCGCTGAAGCAGGAGACATGACCGACACGAAGGAATGGACGTTCCCGGCCTCGTTCGGGCAGGAGCGGATCTGGCTGTCCAACCAGCTCGACCCGGCGTCCCCGGTGTACAACCTCCCGTGCCAGGTGCGGCAGGACCTGCCGCTCACGGAGGGACAGTGGCGGGCCGCGCTCGGCGTGGTCGTCGGGCGGCACGAAGCCCTGCGGACGACGTTCCGGATGGACGGCGGCGACCTCGTCCAGGTGGTGCACCAGGACGTCCCGATCGACTTCGAGGTGCACGACCTGCGGGACGACCCGGACCGGGAAACCCGCGCGACCGAGCTGTCGGAAGCGATCGCCCGCCGCCCGATCCCGCTGGACACCGCGCCGCCGTGGCGTGCGCAGCTGTGCCGGCTGGCCGACACGGACTGGCTGCTCACCTTCGTCGTGCACCACACGGTGTTCGACGCCGGCTCGGCGGTCGTCCTGGGCAAGGAACTCGACGAAGCGTGCAACGCGGCCGCCGAGGGCCGGCTGCCGAAGCTGCCCGAGCTGGCCATCCAGTACCCCGACTACTCGGCCTGGCAACGCGGCCAGCTGGCGGCCGTCCGGCCGCAGCTGGACTACTGGCGCGACCGGCTGGCCGGCCTGCCGCCGGTGCACGGCCTGCCCACCGACCGGCCGCGGCCCGCGGAGTTCGGGTTCGCCGGCGACCAGGTCGACTTCGCCCTGCCCGACGGCCTGCTCGCGCGGGTCGGCGAGGTCGGCCGGGGCGTGTCGGCGTCGCCGTTCATGGTGCTGCTGGCCGCCTACACGGCGTTGCTGTCCCGGCTGTCCGGTTCGGCCGACATCGTGGTGGGCGTGCCGGTCGCGGGCCGCGACCTGCCGGAGCTGGCGCCGCTGATCGGGATGTTCGTCAACCAGCTCGCGATCCGGGTGGACTGCGACGGCGACCGGCCGTTCACCGAGCTGGTGGGCCGCGTCCGGACCGCGGTGCTGGACGCCATCGAGCACGGCCGGGTGCCGTTCCAGCTGGTCGCCGACGAGGTCCGTCCCGAGCGCGACCCGAGCGTGCAGGCGGTCTACCAGCTCGGCTTCAACTTCATCCCGGACTCGGGCATCGAGCCGGTCCGCTACGCCACGGCGAAGGACGACGTCGCCATCGACCTGACCGCGGTCGGCGGCCGGCTCCTCTACCGCACCGACCTGTTCGACCGGGCCACCGCGGAGGCCATGGCCGACCGGTTCCTGCGGCTGCTGACGGCCGCGGTCGCGGACCCGGCGGTCGCGGTGGCGGACCTGCCGCTGCTGTCGGAGGCCGAGCGCGTCCAGGTCCTCGAGGAGTGGAGCGGTTCGGCCACCGAGGACGCCCCGTCGGTCGTCGCGTGCTTCGAAGACCGGGTGCGGGCGACCCCCGACGCCGTCGCCGTCGACCTCGGCGGGGTCCGGCTGACCTACGCCGAACTGAACGCGCGGGCCAACCGCGTCGCGCACCGCCTCGGCGGTGGCGGCGTGGTCGGGATCTGCGCGCCGAACTCCGCGGACTTGATCGTGGGCATCCTCGGTGCGCTGAAGAGCGGCGCGGCCTACGTCCCGCTGGATCCGGCCAACCCCGCCCAGCGGCAGGCGCTCATCCTGGCCGACGCCGGAGCGCGGGTGGTGCTCACCGCCGGGGACGTGGTTCTCGAGGGGGACACCCTCGCGCTCGACGACCCGGCGGCCTGGGCGGACTCGCCCGAGGAGAATCCCGCGCGACCGGCCCCGGACGACATCGCCTACGTCATCTACACGTCCGGCTCGACCGGGCGGCCGAAGGGCGTCCAGGTCGGGCACCGTGCGCTCGCCACCTACCTCGGCTGGGCGCGTCAGGCGTACCCGAGCCTGGCCGGCCGCGCCCTGCTGCACACGTCGGCGTCGTTCGACCTGACCGTCACGACGCTGCTCGGCCCGCTCACCGCCGGCGGGTCCATTGTGGACTCGGGACGACCGGACTTCGTCAAGGCCACCCCGACGCACCTGGCCGTCCTGCCGGCGGAGTCCCACCCGGCCGGCGATCTGGTGCTCGGCGGCGAAGCGCTGCTGGGCGAGGCCGTGCAGCCGTTCTCCGGGATCGCCGTCACGAACGAGTACGGGCCGACGGAGGTGACGGTCGGCTGCGTCGCCCACCGCCTCGACGGGCCGGTCACCGGGCCGGTGCCGATCGGCCGCCCGATCCCCGGCACCCGCGCCTACGTCCTCGACGACCGGCTGCGGCCGGTCCCGCCCGGGGTCGCCGGCCAGCTCCACCTGGCCGGCGCGCAGCTCGCCCACGGCTACCTCGGGTTGCCCGAGCTGACCGCGCAGCGGTTCCCCGAAGGTCCGTTCGGGCGGATGTACGCCACCGGCGACCTCGCGCGCTGGCGCCGCGACGGCACCCTGGACTACCTCGGCCGGACCGACGACCAGGTCAAGCTGCGCGGGTTCCGGATCGAGCCGGGCGAGGTCGAGGCCGCCCTGAAGGAGCTGCCGGGGATCCGGGACGCGGCGGTCGCCGTCCGCGAAGGCACGCTCGTCGGGTACGTCGTCGGCACCGCGGACGGCGCGGCCGACGCCCTGCGGGCGACCCTGCCGGAGTACCTGGTGCCGACGGTGTTCGTCACCCTGGACGCGCTGCCGGTCGCGGCGAGCGGCAAGCTCGACCGGGCCGCCCTGCCGGACCCGCAGCTCGGTGGCGCGGCGGAGTACGTGGCCCCGAGCACCGCGGCCGAGGAGCTGGTCGCCGAGGTGCTCGGCGAGCTGCTGGGCGTGGAGAAGCTCGGCGTGCACGACGACTTCTTCGCCCACGGCGGCAATTCGCTCCTCGCCATCCGGGCGATGGTGCGGATCCGCAAGCAGGTCGGCGTCGACCTGCCGGTCCGCGGGCTGTTCTCGTTCACCACGGTGGCCGAGCTCGCCGCCGAGGTCGAGCGCCGCCTGGAGGCCGACCTCGACCAGCTCAGCGACGAAGAGGTCCAGGCCCAGCTGGCCGAAGGCGGGCCGGCGTGACGACGATCGACGAAACCGGCCGGGCGGCCGCGCGCCGCGCGCTGCTCGAACAGCGGCTGCGGCGGCGCGCCGAGCCGGCCGCGACCATCAGCCGGCGGCCGGACGGCGACCCCGTCCCGCTGTCCTACCAGCAGGAACGCGTCTGGTTCATGGAGCAGTTCGCTCCCGGGACCACGTCGTACCACATCCCGGTGCCGATCCGGCTCAGCGGCCGGCTCGATCTCGGCGTGCTGCAGGCGGCGCTCGACGCCCTCCCGGCCCGCCACGAGGCCCTGCGGATGCGCTTCCCGGCGGGGGAGGACGGGCAGCCGTCCGTCCACATCGAACCGGTCGCCGCCGTTCCCTTGTCCATGGTGGATTGCGGTGGCGAGGAGGCGGCCCGTGCGGCCGTCGACGCCGCCGCGGCCGAGCCGTTCGACCTGGCCACCGGGCCGCTGCTGCGCGCGACCCTGGCCCGGATCTCCGACGACGAGCACCTGCTCGCCGTGTGCACGCACCACATCGTCGGCGACGGCTGGTCGGTCGACCTGCTCCTGCGCGACCTCGCCGCGCACTACCACGGCACGGCGGCCGCGCTGCCCGCGCTGTCCATCGGGTACGGCGACTTCGCGCACTGGCAGCGCCGGACGCTGACCGGCGCCGAACTGGACCGCCAGCTCGACCACTGGCGGGCCGCGCTCGACGGCGTGGCACCCCTCGAACTGCCGACGGACCACCCGCGGCCGGCGACCCAGACGTTCGACGGTGCCATCCACGAGTTCTTCGTCGAGCAGGACCTCGCCCGCGCGCTCGGCGCGTTGAGCCGCGACCACGGTGTCACGCTCTTCATGACGCTCCTGGCCGCCTACCAGGTGCTGCTTTCGCGGTACTCGGGGCAGGACGACTTCGCGGTCGGGTCGTCGTCGGCCGGGCGCGGGCTGCCCGAGCTCGAGGGCGTCGTCGGCATGTTCATCAACATGCTGCCGCTGCGCGCGCAGCTCGACGGCGATCCCCCCTTCGCCGAGCTGCTGGCCCGGACCCGGCGGCACGTGCTCGACGCGTTCGAGCACGCCGACGTCCCGTTCGAGCGCCTGGTGAACGCCCTCGGCGTGCCCCGGGACGTCAGCCGCTCGCCGGTGTTCCAGGCGATGTTCGTGCTGCAGAACTACGAGATGGGCCGGCTGGGCGCGGCGGGGACGTCCGAAGTGGACTTCCGCTGGCTGCCGATGGACCTGCCCGCCACCCGGTTCGACTTCGAGTTCCACGCGATCGAAATCGAGTCCGGCATCATCGGCAAGTTCGTGCACAACACGGCGCTCTTCGGCGCGGAGACCGTCGCCGGCATGGCCGGGCGCCTGGTCACACTGCTGCGCTCGATCGTCGCCGACCCCACCCGGCCGCTGTCCGAACTCGACATCCTGGGCGAGCAGCGCGACCTGGTCGTGCACCGGTGGAACGACACCGCGGGCGAGATCCCGCCGGGCACGCTGCACTCGCTGGTCGAAGCGCAGGCCGCCCGCACGCCGGACGCGCCCGCGCTGACCTTCCGCGGCGAATCGCTGTCCTACCGGGAGCTCGACGAGCGCGCCAACCGGCTCGCCCACCGCCTGCGGGACCTCGGCGTCGGACCGGGCACCCTGGTCGGCGTCTTCGCGCAGCGGTCGTTCGAGCTCGTCGCCGCGCTGCTCGGGGTGCTCAAGGCCGGGGGCGCGTACGTGCCGCTCGACCCCGAGTACCCGGCCGACCGGCTCGCGTTCATGCTCGAAGACGCGGCCGCGCCGGTCGTGCTCACCCAGGCCGCGCTGCGCGACACGCTGCCCGCGAGCGACGCGGCCGTGGTCGTCCTGGACGACCTGACCGGACCGGGCACGCCCGTGGAACCCCTGGCGAGCGCGGACGATCCGGCGTACGTCATCTACACCTCCGGCTCCACCGGGCGGCCGAAGGGCGTCCCGAACGGGCACCGCGGCATCGTCAACCGCCTCGACTGGATGCAGCGGGCATACGGCCTCGACGGCTCGGACGCGGTGCTGCAGAAGACCCCGGCGAGCTTCGACGTCTCGGTGTGGGAGTTCTTCTGGCCGCTGATGACCGGCGCCCGCCTGGTGCTTGCCGAGCCCGGCGGCCACAAGGACGCCGCCTACCTGCGGGAACTCCTCGTCGGCGAAGGGATCACGACCGCGCACTTCGTGCCGTCGATGCTGACGTTGTTCCTCGCGGAGCCCGGCGTCGAATCGGTGACGGCGCTGCGGCGGGTCGTGTGCAGTGGCGAGGAACTGCCCCTGGGCACCGCCCGCGAGTTCGTCCGGCGGCTGCCGCACTGCGAACTGCACAACCTCTACGGCCCGACCGAGGCCGCGATCGACGTCACCGCCTGGCACTGCACGCCCGAAGCCCTCGCCGAGGTCGCGTCCGTGCCGATCGGGGCGCCGATCCGCAACCTGCGCATCCACATCCTCGACCGGCACGGCCACCCGTGCCCGGTCGGCGTGCCGGGGGAGCTGCACATCGCGGGCGCCGGGCTGGCGCTGGGCTACCACAACCGGCCGGAGCTGACGGCCGAGCGGTTCGTGCCCGACCCGTTCGGCGCTTCTGCCGACGGCCGGATGTACCGCACCGGCGACCTCGCCCGGTGGCGCCCGGACGGCACGATCGCGTTCCTCGGCCGGCTCGACCACCAGGTCAAGCTGCGCGGCCTGCGCATCGAGCTGGGCGAGATCGAGGCGCGCCTGCGGGAGCAGCCCGGCGTCGCCGACGCGGTGGTCCTCGTCCGAGAGGACACGCCGGGGGACAAGCGGCTGGTCGGATACGTGGTCGGCGAGGCGGACGCGGGCGTGCTGCGGACGGCGTTGAAGGAGACGCTGCCGGACTACATGGTGCCGCCGTCGTTCGTCACCCTCGACGCCCTGCCGCTGACCCCGAACGGCAAACTCGACCGCAAGGCGCTGCCCGCGCCGGTCGCGGCCCGCGACGCGAGCACGGCCCTGGTCGAGCCGTCCACGCCGCTCGAAGTCCTCCTGGCGGACATCTGGCGGGACGTCCTCAAGGTCGACGAACTCGGCGTCGACGACGACTTCTTCGACCTCGGCGGGCATTCGATGCTCGCCACCCAGGTCGTCGCGCGGATCGCGAAGGCGGGACACCAGGCGGGCGTGATGGACCTGTTCCAGCACCGCACGATCCGCGCGCTGGCGGTGTTCCTGGCCGGCGACCGCGACGACTCGGGCCGCCTGCTGTACGAGCTGACCAAGCCGGTCGCGAAGCCGACGCTCACCTACGTCTGCTTCCCGTACGGCGGCGGCAGCGCGATCGTCTACCAGCCCCTCGCCGACGCCCTGCCGAGCGGCTACTCGCTGTTCTCGGTGGCGATCCCCGGCCACGACGTCGGGCTCTCCGAGGAGGCGGTGCCGTTCGACGAGCTGGTCGAGCGGCTGGCGGACGAGGTCCTCGAGCGCATCGACGGCCCCCTCGCCATCTACGGCCACTGCGGCGTCGGCAACGCGCTCGCCGTCGGCGTCGCCCGGCGCCTGGAAGAGCGCGGCCGCGAACTGGAGGTCGTCCACATCGGCGCGATCTTCCCGTTCGCCCGGATCAAGGGCGCGGTCGGCACCCTGCGCACCCGGCTGGAGAAGCTGCGCAGCAACCGGTACTACGCGAACTGGCTCAAGGGCATGGGTGTCGACACCGACGACCTCGACCCGGCCCAGGCCGACCGGATCATCAGCAACATGCGCGCCGACAGCCGCGCCGCCGAGGAGTACTTCAGCGGCCTGCTCGACGCCCGCGTGGCCAAGCTGCGCGCGCCGATCGTCTCGGTCGTCGGCTCGGAGGACCCGGTCACCGACTACTACGCCGAGCGCTACCGCGAATGGGAGTTCCTCACCGACCGCACCGCCCTGGTCGTGCTGGACCAGGCCGGACACTTCTTCCTCCGCTACCGCGCCGAGGAGCTTGCCGAAATCCTCACCCGGGTGTACCCGGCGCTCGACGATCCGGGTGACCTGCACGTTTCGGCCCGCGGTGAAGACGCGGGCTGGGCCGTGCACGACACGCACGAGTCCACAGTGGACGAGAAGGCCGCGGTGCAGCCGAGCATGGCCCGGTTCGTCACGGTCACCGTCGGCCAGCTCGTTTCCTCGACCGGCTCCGCGCTGACGTCGTTCGCGGTGCCCATCTGGCTTTACACGAAGACCGGCTCGGTCACCGACCTCGGCCTGCTCTGGGCCCTCGCCCTGCTGTGCGGCGTGCTCGTCCTGCCGGTGGCGGGCGCGCTGGTCGACCGCGGCGACCGCCGCCGGATCATGATCGCGGCCAGCGCGGTCGCCGGTGTCATCCAGCTCGCGCTCGCGCTGCTGCTGACGGCCGGGCACCTGCAGCTGTGGTTCCTCTACGTGCTGATCCCGCTCGGTTCGGTCGCCGGGTCGATCCAGCGGATCGCCTACCAGTCGTCGGTGGCGCAGCTGGTGCCGAAGCAGTACCTCGGCCACGCGATGGGCCTGGCCCAGCTGTCCAACGGCTTCGCGCAGCTGCTCATGCCGGTGATCGCCGCCGGGCTGCTCGCCGCGATCCAGCTGTCCGGCATCCTGGTCCTGGACATGGCGAGCTACGCCTTCGCCGTCGTCAGCCTGCTGTTCGTCCGGTTCCCCGACCTGCTGGGCTGGCGCCCGCGCGAACCGCTGCTGACGGCGATCGCGGGCGGGCTGAAGTACTCGTGGCACCACCGCGGCTTCCGCACCATGCTGCTGTACTTCGCGCTGGCCAACGTCTTCCTGGCGCCCGCCCTGGTGCTCGTCTCGCCGCTGGTGCTGTCCTTCGGCACGGTGACCGACGTCGCCCAGGTCGCCCTGGCCGAGGCGATCGGCGCGGTGGCCGGCGGCATCGGCATGGCGCTGTGGGGCGGGCCGCGCCACCGGCGGATGGTCGGCGTCCTCTTCGGCAACGTCGGCATCGCGCTGGGCAGCCTGGTGATGGGCCTGCGCCCGTCGCTGCTCGTCGTCGCGGCGGGGGTGTTCCTGCTGGCCGCCGCGATGGCGGTGTCGCAGGGCATCTACGCGACGCTGGTGCAGGTCAAGGTGCCGCAGCGCTACCACGGCCGGGTTTTCGCGATCAACCAGACGATCACCTGGTCGACGTTGCCGATCGGGTTCGCGGTGCTGGCGCCGCTGGCCGTCGGCTGGTTCTCGCCGCTGCTCGCGCCCGGCGGGGCCCTCGCCGGGTCGGTCGGCACGGTCCTGGGCACCGGCGAAGGCCGTGGCGTCGGGCTCGCCTACGTCGTCTACGCGCTGATCCTCCTGCTGATCAACGCCGGCGGGTTCGGCGTGCGGCTGCTGCGCCGGTTCGACACCGAAGTCCCCGACTCGCTGCCGGACGACCTCGTCGGCGCGCAGGAACGCGAGCGCAGGCTCGCCGGGAAGGAGGCCGCGTGAGCGTCGTGGTCCTGATCAGGGAAGCCCGCGGGCACTGGGTCGGCGAGGTCGCCGCCGCGGTGCACGCGGCGGGCCACCGCGCGGTGCTGCTCGCACCGCCGGTGGACGCGGCCGAGCGCGCGTCGCTCGCCGCGCTGGTGGACGAGGTGGTGGCGGTCGACGACGTCTACGACGCTTCGGCGGTCGCCGCTGCGATCCGCTCGGCGTACGGGACGCCCGCCGCCGTGCTGACCGGCTCGGACGGCGCCATCGCGAGCACGGCCCGGGTCGCCGAGCTGCTCGGCGTCGCCCGGTGCCCGGCCGCCGTGTTCGCCCGGTGCGCGGACAAGTTCGCCGTCCGGGAGGCCCTGGCCGCGGCCGGGCTGCCCGGCCCCGCGGCCGCGCTGATCTCGTCGGCTTCCGAAGCGCCGGCCGTCGCCGAGCGGGTCGGGCTGCCCGCGATCGTCAAGCCGGTCAACGGCGCCGGCAGCAACCTCGTGCGCACGGTGTCCACCGTGGACGAACTGGCGGCGGCGTACGAGCTGCTGGCGACCCGGCTGCCTTCCTCGCCGGATCCGCGGTACCACCGCCGGCTCGGGTCCCTGGACCCGTCGGCGACCTTCCTGGTCGAGAGCTTCCTGGCCGGCCCGGAGTACGCCGTGGACGTGCTGGTCCGCGACGGTGTCGTCGAGCCGATCGAGATCCTCGACAAGCCCCTGATCGACGAGCGCAAGTTCGAGCTGGCGCTGTCCTGCCCCCCGGCGGGACTGTCCGCCGAGCGGGCCGCGCTGGTCACGGCGGCCGCGTCTTCGGCGGTGCTCGCGCTGGGCCTGGACAACACGGTCGCGCACGTCGAGGTGATCGACGACGAGCGGCGTGGCCCGACGATCGTCGAGGTCAACGCGGGCCGGCCGGCGGGGTCGATCATGCCGCTGCTGGCCAAGCTGCGCACGGGCATCGACGTGTTCGCCGAGCTGACGGCCCTGGCCCTGGGTGCGCCGCCGCCCGCGCGCGAGCCGGCGAAACTGCCGATCCCCCTGGCGATGCTGATCCTCTACGCGGCGGGCTCCGGCACGCTGCGGAGCATCGGCGGCCTCGACGAGGTCGCCGCGCTGCCCGAGGTCGTCGACGTCGTCACGACGGTCTCGCCCGGCCAGGTGCTCACCGACGACCAGGAGACGTACGCGGTCAACCTCGTCGTCGCCGGATTCGCCGACCACGAAGACCTCGCGGCCCTGCACGCCGAAGCGAGCAAGCTGATCCGGCTGGAGGTCGCGTGAAGACCGCGTTCATCGTCCGCGAGACGCGCGGGCACTGGATCGGCGACTTCGCCGCCGCCGTCCGGGCGTCAGGGTGGCGGGCCGAGCTCGTCACCGAGCCGCTGGACGACACCGAGCGGGCCGTGCTGGACCCGGTCGTGGACGGGTTCGTCGTCGTCGAGGACGTGCGGGACGTGTCGGCCGTCGCCGACGCCTTGCGGGACCGGGAACCCGCCGCGGTGCTCACCGCGGCGGAGGGGATCATCGCGAGCACCGCCCGGATCGCCGAGGAGCTCGGCGTCGCGCGCGGCCCGGCGTCGGTGTTCACGGTGGCGCACAACAAGTTCGCCGTCCGGGAAAAGCTGGCGGAGGCCGGGTTGCCGGGGCCGCGGGCGGCGTTGTTCGCCGACCCGGCCGAGGCCGCGGCGATCGCCGAGCGGGTCGGGCTGCCGGCGATCGTCAAGCCGGTCAACGGCGCCGCCAGCACCCTGGTCCGCACGGTGTCCACTGTGGATGATCTCGTCGCGGCCTACCAGGTCTTGGCCACCCGGCTGCCGGAGAACGCGGACGCCCGCTACCACCGGCTGCTGCCCGGCGGCCTCGACCCGCTGCGGGTGTTCCTCGTCGAAGGACTGCTCGACGGGCCCGAGTACGCGGTGGACGTCCTCGTCCGCGACGGCGCTGCGGAGACCGTCACCGTGGTCGGCAAGCCGCTGATCGACGAGCGGAAGTTCGAGCTCGCCATGGTGTGCCCGCCGTTCGGGCTGTCCGGGGAGCGCGCGGCGGCGATCCGGGGGGCCGCGGCCGACGCGGTGCTCGCCCTCGGGCTCGACCGGACGTGCGCGCACGTCGAGGTCATCGACGACGAACGGCTCGGGCCGGTGGTCGTCGAGGTCAACGCCGGCCGGCCCGCCGGGGGAGCGCAGCCCGCGCTGCTGAAGCTCGCCACCGGCATCGACGTCAGCGCCGAAGCGGTCTCGCTCGCCCTCGGCACACCGCCGCCGGCGCGGGGTACCGGGCTGCCGGTGCCGGTCGGGTACCTGGTCGTCTACGCCGAAGGCGCGGGGCGGCTGGTGCGGGTCGAAGGCACCGGCGAGGTCGCGGACCTGCCCGAGGTGCTCGACGTCGTCACCATCGTTTCCCCGGGCCAGGTGCTCACCGACGACCAGGAGATCTACGCCGTGAACGTCCTCGTCGCCGGGTTCGCCGACGTCGACGACCTGGCCGCGCTGCACGCCGAGGCCACCAAACTCGTCCGTTTCGAACTGGAGGAAGCATGACCGCTCTGCCGTCCGGGGCTTCGCTGGAGCAACTGCAGGGCAACGAGCACACCCGGATCGCCGTGTTCCCGGCCGCGGACTTCGCCGCGGTCGAGGCGCACCTGCCGCGGCTGCAGGCGCACCTGCGCGACCACGGCGCGGTCCTGCTGCGCGGCCTGCCCGCCGACCTCGGCCTGTTCAACCGCGTCACCGAGACGATCGGCGGCGCGCTGCTCACCTACACCGAGCGGTCGACGCCGCGCTCGGCGGTGGCGGGCAACATCTACACCTCGACGGAGTACCCGCCGGCCGAGTCGATCCCGATGCACAACGAGAACTCCTACTCGGCGAGCTGGCCGGCGCGGCTGTTCTTCCTGTGCGACACCGCCGCGGAGACCGGCGGCGCGACGCCGATCGCGGACAGCCGCGCGATGTTCCGCCTGCTGCCCGAAGACCTGCGGGGGCGGTTCGCGGACGGCGTCACCTACACCCGGGCGTTCCGCGAAGGGCTGGGGCTGACCTGGCAGGAGGCGTTCCAGACCGAGGACCGCGCGGCCGTCGAGGAGTACTGCGCGAGTTACGGGCAGACTTTCGAATGGACCGAGGAAGGGCTGCGCACGCGGCACGTCCGGCCGTCCTTCGTGGCGGAACCGCACACGGGGGACACCGTGTGGTTCAACCAGGCCAATCTCTTCCACGTGTCCAGCCTCGGCGAAGAGGTCAGCGAAGCGCTGCTGGAGCTGTACCCGGAGGAGGACCTGCCGCGCAACGCCTACTTCGCCGACGGCAGCCCGATCCCGCTCGCCGACCTCGAGCGGATCCGCGAGGTGTACGACGAGGTCAGCTACGCGTTCCCGTGGCAGACTGGCGACATCATGGTGATCAACAACATGCTGATGGCCCACGGGCGCGAGCCGTTCACCGGCAAGCGGCGCATCCTGGTGGCGATGACGGGATGACCGCACCGGTGGTGGTGCTGCTCGCGCACCCGCGGCCGGGCAGCTTCAACCACGCGCTCGCCGCGCGAGTGACCGACACGCTGGCCCGGGCCGGGGTGCCGGTGCGGTTCCACGACCTGTACGCCGAAGGGTTCGACCCGGTGCTGACCGCGGAAGAGGCGTACACCAGCGGGTCCCGGGCGGAGGAGTTCCTCGCCGCCGAACCGGACCCGCTGGTGCGGCGGCACCGCGACGAGCTGAGCACCGCCGGCGGCCTCGTCGCGATTCACCCGAACTGGTGGGGCAAGCCGCCCGCCATCCTCAGCGGCTGGCTCGACCGGATCCTCGTGCCCGGGGTGGCGTACCGCCTCGACGACGCCGGCGGCGCGCCCGAATCGCTGCTGTCCCTGCGGCGCCTGCTCGTGGTGAACACGTCCGACACGACGGCGGACCGGGAGCGGACGCTGTTCGGCGACCCCCTGGACGCGATCTGGCGGCGTTGCCTCGCGCCCTACCTCGGAGAGCCGGAGGTGAGCCGGCTGGTGCTGCGCGTGGTCGGCGACGCCGACGCGGCCCGGCGAGCGGAGTGGCTCGACGACGTCTCGGCGGAGGTGCGGCGGCTCTTCGGTTAGCTCCTCTGCAGGGCGTCGAAGACCAGCTTCGCCGCCTGCGCGATCAGCCGGTCGTCGTGGGTGGCGTGTTCGGCCGCCCGGCTGGACATGACGACCAGCACGATCGGCGCGCGCCCGGGCGGCCGGACGACGGCGATGTCGTTGCGGGTGGCGTAGCTGCCGGTGCCGGTCTTGTCGGCGACGGTCCAGCCCGCCGGCGTCCCCGCCCGGATCAGCGCGCCGCCGGTCGTGTTGGCGCGCATCATGTCGACTAGGACGGCCTGCTTCTCCGGCGGCAGGGCGGCACCGAGGGTGAAGGCGCGCAGGCTGCCCGCCATCGCGCGCGGCGTGCTCGTGTCGCGGACGTTGCCGGGTGCGAGGTCGTTGAGCCCGGGTTCGATCCGGTCGACGTGGGTGGTCGTGTCACCGATCCCGCGCAGCGCCTGGGCGAGCCCGGCGGGTCCGCCGAGTGCGCGGAACAGCAGGTTCGCGGCGGTGTTGTCGCTGTAGCGCAGGGCGGCGTCGATCGCGTCGCGCAGCGGCAGCCCGGTGGCGACGTGCTGTTCGGTGACGGGCGAGTTCGGCTGCAGATCGGCGCGCGTGTAGGTGAGGTTCTCGGCGAGCCCGTCGAGGCTGGTGCGCTGGAGGACGGCCGCGGCGGAGAACGCCTTGTGCGTCGAGGCGAAGCCGAAGCGTTCGTCGGCGCGGTGGGCGATCTCGCGGCCGGAGCCGGTGTCCAGGGCGTAGACGCCGAGGCGGGCGTCGAAGTCCCGCTCGAGCGGAGCGAAGTCCGGCGACGCGACGGCCGCGGTCGCGGGCGGCGAGGTCGTCCGCGGCGCGGTCGTGGCCGGCGCGTCGGTGTCGGCGGTTCGGCGGCGCAGGCGGTGAGCGGCAGGAGGACCAGCGCGGCGAGCGCGGCCCGCCGGGCGTGGGGGAGCGGCACGAGGAGCTTCCTTTCGAGGTGATCTCTCGCAGTGTTCACGGTCGCGGTCCCTGCCGTCCAAGACGGGGAAGGCGCGGTCCGGTGCCGGCGGGAAAACCGGTTGGGGGCGCGGGGAAGGCGGCTTAGGCTCCGGCGGTGTCGTTCACCAGACCCGAACCCCCGTACTACGCGGTGATCATCACCAGCGCCCTCGACGCGACCGACCTCGACGGCTACGCGGCCATGGACGAGCGCATGGCGGAGCTGGGCCGAGCCCAGCCGGGATACCTGGGCCGCGAGTCGAAAACGGACGCGCAGGGCCGCGACCTGACGGTGCTGTACTACCGCGACGCAGAGTCGATCTCGGCGTGGAAACAGCATCCGGAGCACCTGGAGGCCCAGCGCCGAGGCCGGGAGCAGTGGTACACGAGGTACCACATCGAGGTGGCCAGAGTGGAGCGCGCGTACGGCTTCGACCGGGGCGAGGAGTAAGGGGGGCCGCCGCACGGCATCGGACATGGCCGCCAGGACGAAGGTGGCTCACCGCCCCTTGGCTGCCCGCACGCCCGGCGGAGGCCGCAGGTGTCCCCCGCCATGGTCGGCTTAGCGCCAGTGGCCCTGCAGGCCCGGCTGCCCGGTCGCGGCCGCACGGCAGCGCTGTGCGCGCGGCCGATTCTGGCGCCCCGAGGCCCGGCCGCCCGGCAGCTCTGTGCGCGCGGCCATGCCCGGTGCCCCGCAGACACGGCCACCCGGCAGCTCTGTGCGCGCGGCCGCACCCGGCGCCCCGCGAGCCCGGCCGTCGGGTGCGGCCACAGCTTCGCCCCGGCGATCGGCCCAGGGCCTTCCACCAGCGCCGCCGGGCACAGTGCTATACCCACCGGCCCCACGCCCACCGGCCGCGCGCTCCCCGGCGAGACTCGCAGCCAACCCCGCGGTCCCAGCCCGGCAACCCCTCAGACCGGCGCCTTCACCCCGAAGTCCACCTCCGCGGTCTCCACAGTCCCCGCGGTCCGCCCCGGCGCGGTCTGGTACTTCCAGTACAGATTCGTGTGCGCGATGACCTGCCCGGGCGGCGGTGCCCCGTAAGCCGAAAGATCCTCCGTGGTGTGCGCATCCGCCACCAGCGCCACGTCGTACCCCCGAGCCAGCGCTCCGTGCAGGGTCGACCGGATGCACGCGTCCGTCTGCGCACCCGCCACCACCAGCGAGCCGATGCCCCGGGCGGCCAGCACCTCCTCGAGGTCGGTCGCCTCGAACGAGTCGCCGTACTCCTTGTGCACCAGCGGTTCCGCCTCGGCGCGCACCAGCTCCGGGACGTACTCCCAGGTCCGGCTGCCGCGCGGCAGCTCGTCGCTGGTGTGCTGGACCCACACCACGTCGGTGCCCGCCGCGCGGGCGCGTTCCACCAGCGTGACGAGGTTGGCCAGGACGGGTTCGCGGTCGTGGGCCGTCTCCATCACGCCGTTCTGCACGTCGACGACGAGCAGGGCGGTGTTCGGCCGGCCGGTCAAAGTGGTCATGGCGCCACCCTAGCCACCGGCACCGACAATTCCCGAGCCCGCGATCAGGGCGCCCCGCCGATGTGCTTGGCCGACACCGCTTCCCACACCGCGTCGAAGTTGTCGTACCGGTCGTTGTCCGGCAGCCCGCCGAGCGAGCCCAGCACGCCGTCGCCGCCGCCTGCGGCCGCCGCGCGGCGCAGAAGCTCGTCGCGGCCGCAGGGGTACTCGGTCTCGGACAGGTGCTGCTCGAGGCTGGTCCGGTCCGGAGCGGGCATCGCACACCTCCTGATCGTTCTTGCCACCCCGGCGTACCCGCGGCGGCCGGGACGAAAACGACGAAAACTCAGCCCACGACGATCGTGTGCGCCGACCGCGGTTCCAGTGACCCGATCACCGGGTGGCCCGGCAGCTCCCCGGCGACCAGCAGGCCGCCCGACGTCTGCGCGTCCGCCAGCAGCAACGCCTCGTCCTCCGGGATCCGGGACAGGTCGGCGTGCGGGCGCACCCAGTCCAGGTTCCGCCGCGTGCCGCCGCTGACGTACCCGTCGCGCAGCGCCTCCCGCGCGCCGTCGAGGTACGGCACCGCCGCCGGGTCCAGCCTCGCCGTGACGCCGCTCGCGCGCGCCAGCTTGTGCAGGTGCCCCAGCAGGCCGAACCCCGTCACGTCGGTGGCGCAGGTGGCGCCGGCGGCCAGCGCGGCTCGCGACGCCGGCCCGTTCAGCGTCGTCATCGCGTCGATCGCCTGCTCGAACCGTTCGCCGGTGGCCTTGTGCCGCGAGTTGAGCACGCCGATGCCGAGCGGCTTGGTGAGCGTCAGCGGCACGCCCGCGCGGCCCGCGTCGTTGCGCAGCAGCCGGGCGGGATCCGCGACGCCGGTGACGGCGAGCCCGTACTTCGGCTCCGGGTCGTCGATGCTGTGGCCGCCGGCCAGGTGGCAGCCCGCCTCGCCGCAGACGTCGAGGCCGCCGCGCAGGACCTCGGCCGCGAGCTCGAACGGCAGCGTCTCCCGCGGCCAGCCGAGCAGGTTGACCGCGACCACCGGCGTGCCGCCCATGGCGTAGACGTCGGAGAGCGCGTTGGCCGCGGCGATCCGGCCCCAGTCGTAGGCGTCGTCGACGACCGGGGTGAAGAAGTCCGTGGTGGCGATCAGCGCGGTGTCCCCGGAGATGCGGACCGCGGCCGCGTCGTCGCCGGTGTCGAGCCCGACGAGCAGCTCTCCCGGCGGCGAAACGGGCGCGGCTCCGGTGAGGCCGGCCACGGCCGCTTCCAGTTCGCCGGGCGGGATCTTGCAGGCGCACCCGCCGCCGTGCGCGTACTGCGTCAGTCGGTAACCCACCCCCTCATCCTGCCCGCCGGCGGCATCCTTGGCAGGATGGCCACCATGGTGCAGGGAGGCGTATCCGGCCTGGTGACCGGCGCGGTCTTCAAAACCGTCGAACGGCAGGTTCTGCCGCTGGCGGGTTCGATTCCCGTCCGCCTCCGCCATGCCTGACCCGCGCCGCGCGATCCCGCGGACCGACGCGGTCCTGGCCGAGCCCCGGATCGCCAAGGCCGCCGGGTCGCTCGGCCGGGACCTGGTGAAATCGGTGGTCAACGACGTCCAGCGGGCGGCGCGGGCCGGCGAGATCGCCCCGGGCGACGTCGCCGACGCCGTGCTCGCGCGGCTGCCGGCGAGCGCGTCCTCGCTGCGGCCGGTGGTCAACGCGACCGGCGTCGTCGTGCACACCAACCTCGGCCGGGCCCCGCTGTCGCCCGCCGCGCTGGACGCCCTCGCCGCGGCCGGCGGCGCCACCGACGTCGAATTCGACCTCGCGACCGGCGAGCGGGCCCGCCGCGGCCGCGGCGCACTGGCGGCGCTGGAGGCGGCGGTGCCGGACGCCGGCGCGGTCCACGTCGTCAACAACAACGCGGCCGCCCTGCTGCTCTGCGCGCTCGCGCTGGCCCCGGGCCGCGAGATCGTCGTCAGCCGGGGCGAGCTGGTCGAGATCGGCGACGGCTTCCGCCTCCCGGACCTGCTGGAATCGGCCGGGGCGCGGCTGCGCGAGGTCGGCACCACGAACCGGACCTCGATCCGGGACTACGCCGCGGCGATCGGCCCGGACACCGGCTTCGTGCTCAAGGTCCACCCCTCGAACTACCGCGTCACCGGGTTCACTGCGGAAGCGACACTCGGCGAGCTGGCCGGCCTCGGCGTGCCGCTCGTCGCCGACATCGGCTCCGGCCTGCTCGCGCCGCACCCCCTGCTGCCCGACGAGCCGGACGCGGCGAGCGCGCTGCGGGCGGGCGCCACGGTCGTCACCGCGAGCGGGGACAAGCTGCTCGGCGGCCCGCAGGCCGGCCTGCTGCTCGGGGACGCGGGCGTCGTCGAACGGCTGCGGCGGCACCCGGCCGCGCGGGCCCTGCGTGTCGACAAGCTGACTCTCGCCGCCCTCGAAGCGACGCTGCGCGGGCCGGTGCCCCCGGTACGCGCCGCGCTCGAAGCGTCCGTGGCGAGCTTGCGGGAACGCGCCGAAGCGCTGGTCAAGGCCCTCGGGGACGTCGAGGACGTCGATGCCCGCGTCGTCGGGTCGGTGGCGGCCGTCGGCGGCGGGGGCGCACCCGGGGTCGAGCTGCCCAGCGTCGCGGTGAGCCTGCCCGCCCGGTACGCGGCCGCGCTGCGCACGGGCGAGCCCGCGGTGGCCGGCCGGGTGGTCAAGGACCGCTGCCTGCTGGACCTGCGGACCGTGCGGCCGGAAGAGGACGCGAACCTGCGGGAAGCCGTGCGCCGATGCGGGTGATCGTCACCGCCGGGCACGTCGACCACGGCAAGTCCACGCTGGTGCGGCGGCTGACCGGGATGGAGCCGGACCGGTGGGCCGAGGAGCGCCGCCGCGGCCTCACCATCGACCTCGGCTTCGCGTGGACGCGGATCGGCGACGAGGACGTCGCGTTCGTGGACGTGCCGGGGCACGAGCGGTTCGTGCCGAACATGCTCGCCGGCGCCGGGCCGGCCCCGGCGGTGCTGTTCGTCGTCGCCGCCGACGAAGGCTGGATGCCGCAGTCGGCCGAGCACCTCGCGGCGCTGGACGCGTTCGGCGTCCGCCGCGGCCTGCTCGTCGTCACCAAGGCCGACCGCGCCGACCCGGCCGCCGCCACGGCGCTCGCCCGGCAGGAGATCGCGGCGACGTCGCTGGGCGCGGTCCCGAGCGTCGCGGTCAGCGGTACCACGGGCGCGGGTCTCGACCGCCTGCGCGCGGCGATCGCGGACCTGACCGCCGGGCTGCCCACGCCGGACCCCGGCGCCGACGTCCGGCTGTGGATCGACCGCGCCTTCACGGTTTCCGGCGCGGGCACGGTCGTCACGGGCACGCTGGCCGCGGGCACGATCGCCACGGGCGACGAGCTGCTGCTCGGGTCGTCGCGGGTCAAGGTCCGCGGCCTGCAGGCTCTGGGCGAACCCCGGGCCCGCGTCGGCGCCGTGGCCCGGGTCGCGGTGAACCTGCGCGGTACCGCCCGCGGCGACGTCGGCCGCGGTGACGTGCTGCTGACGCCGGGCCGGTGGCGCACCACGGCGGAGTTCGACGTCCGGCTGCGCGGCGTGGCGGCCGCGGACCTGCACCGCGAGCTGGTGCTGCACCTGGGCACCGCGGCCGTGCCGGTGCGCGTCCGTCCACTCGGGACGGACACCGCGCGCCTCGCCACGGCGAGCCCGCTGCCGCTGCGCACGGGGGACCGCGGCCTGGTGCGCGATCCGGGCAAGCACCGGATCGCCGCCGGGTTCGACGTCCTCGACGTCGACCCGCCCCCGCTGTCCCGCCGCGGCGCGGCGCGCGCCCGCGGCCGCGAGCTGGCCGGTCCGGACCTGGCCCGGACGTACCTGCGCCGCAAGGGTTTCGTGCGGGCCGGGGACTTCACGGCGATGGGGCTGAGCGCGACGGGGGAGCGTCTGGGCGAGTGGTACGCCGACGAGGAGCGGCTCACGGCGTTGCGCGCCCGGGCGGCCGAAGTCGTGGGCTCGTGGGACAGCACGGCCGCGGGCGTGCCGGTCGAAGCGCTGCGGCAGCGGCTCGGGCTGCCCGCCCCGGACCTGGTCGTCCCCGTGGTGCGGGGGACCGGCTTCGAGGTGTCGGGCGGCCTGGTCCGCCGCCCCGGCGCCGGGCTCGCCCCGGCCGTGGAGAAGGCGCTGGACGTGGTCGCGAAGCGGCTCGCCGAGCACCCGTTCCGCGCCCCGGAGGCGGACGAGCTGCGCGCACTGGGCCTGGGCCGCCGCGAGCTGGCGGCGGCGGTCCGCCTGGGCCGGCTGACGGCGGTCGCCGAAGGGGTGGTCCTCGGCCCGGACGTGGCCGAGCTGGCGGCGGCGCAGTTGCGCGGGCTGCCGCAGCCGTTCACGGTGTCGGAGGCGCGCCAGGCCCTCGACAGCACCCGCCGCGTGATGATCCCGCTGCTGGAACGCCTGGACGCGGCCGGGCACACCGAACCCCTCGGCGACGGCACCCGCCGCACGACCGGCTAAGGCCGTTCCCCGACCAGGGACTGCGTCCCGATCACGCCGAGCAGCGCCAGGCGGTCGGCCGCTTCGCTGCCCGGTTCCGCCGTGTACACCATCATCCGCAGGTCACTCCCCGCGACGCTCAAGACGTCGCAGTCCAGCGTCAGCGGGCCGACGTCCGGGTGGTCGATCGTCTTGCGGGCCGCTTCGTGCCGGCCGACCGCGCCCGACTCCCACATCTCCGCGAAGCGGGGGCTGCGGCGGCGGAGGTCGGCGATCAGGGACCGCAGGTCCGGGTCGTCCGGGTACTGCCCGGCCGTGCGGCGCAGGTCGGCCACCAACGCCGCCTGCAGGGCGGCGCGAGACTCGGGTGTGTCACGCACTCGGCTGTTCGGGTTGAGGAAGTTGCGCCACACCCCGTTGCGGTCGCTGCCGTGCCATTCACCCATCAGGGCGGTGTGGAGCGGGTTGGCCAGCAGCTGGTTCCACGCCGCGTCGAAGACGGCGACCGGGGTGCCCGCGAGACGGTCCAGCATGCGGTGGACGCCCGGCGTGATGTGCCGCGGGACCGTGCCGGGGCCCGGGGGAGCGAGGCCCGCCAGGCGGAACAGGTGCGTGCGCTCGTCCGACGTCAGGCGCAGGGCCCGGGCCAGCGCCTCGACGACCTGGGCCGACGGGCTCGTCGCGCGGCCCTGTTCCAGCCGGACGACGTAGTCGGCGGAGATGCCGGCCAGCTGGGCCAGCTCCTCGCGGCGCAGCCCGGCGGCCCGGCGGCGGCCACCCGCGGACAGGCCGGCCGCCTGCGGGGAGACACGGTCGCGCCAGTGGCGCAGGGCCGTGCCGAGTGCGGTGTTCGCCATGCCTCGATTGTGCAAGCCGGACGGCCGCTTGTCCTGGTACTGCCCGTCCCAGGAAAACCGGACACTTCCGGCCCGCGCGCTCCGGGCCGATCGTGGTGGCAGAACTTCCGGAAAGGACCGAACCCATGCACCAGCTCGCCCTCGTCACCGGCGCCACCTCCGGCATCGGCCGGGCGTTCGCCGACCGCCTGGCCGCCGACGGCTACGACCTGATCGTCACCGGCCGCCGCGAGGACCGGCTCGCCGAGTTCGCCGCCGCCCACACCGGCATCGGGGTCCGGACCGTGGTCGCGGACCTGGGCACCGACGAAGGCGTCGAGACGGTCGCCGCCCTCTGCGCCACCGAGCCGCTGACCGTGCTCGTCAACAACGCCGGGGTCGCCCACTACATGCCGCTCGCGCAGCTGCCCGCCGCCAAGGCCGCCGAACTCGTCCACGTCAAGGTGGCCGCGCCCACCATGCTGACCCGGGCCGCAGTGGCGGGCATGCAGGAACGCGGCGAGGGAAAGATCGTCAACGTGGCCGGGATGATCGCGTTCAGCGGCCCCGCCGATGCGTCGGTCATGCCGAGGCGGGCCGTCTACGCCGGTTCGCTCGCCTACCTCGTGGCCCTGTCCCAGACGCTGAACGCCGAGCTGGCCGGCACCGGGGTCCGGGTGCAGGTGCTGTGCCCGGGTGTCGTCGCCACCGAGTTCCACGAGCGCCAGGGCCTCGACCTGAGCGCGGTGCCCCGCATGAGCGCCGCCGACGTTGTGACCGCGTCCCTGCGCGGGTTCGAGCTCGGCGAAGTCGTCACCGCCCCGGGCGTCGAGGACGCCGGCCTGCTCGAGGCCGTCTTCCGGGCCGACCTGGCCGCCTTCGGCGCGCAAAGCCCGGAACTCGCCTCCCGCTACCGCTGAAGCCCGCCGAAGAACTCCGTCAGCGCGGCGGCGAGCGCCTCGGGGTTCTCCTCGGCGACGTGGTGCCCGGACTCGATCGCGTGCCCGCGCAGGTCGGCCGCCCACGGCCGCCAGACGCCGAGGACATCGCCGTAGAGGTCTTCCATGTCGTCGTCGCTGGACCAGAGCACCAAGGTGGGGCAGGTGATCCGCCGCCCGGCGGCGCGGTCGGCGTCGTCGTGGGCGCGGTCGACGCCCAGGCCCGCGCGGTAGTCCTCGAGCATCGCGGTCACCGTCGCCGGGTCGTGGATGGCGCGGTGGAAGTCGGCGAAGTTCTCCTCGCCGAGCCGCTCGGGGGTGTTGCGCGTGCCGACGTCGTACCAGGCGTCGGGGTCGGCCGTGATCACCCGCTCGGGCTTCTCCGGCTGGGCGAAGAAGAACCAGTGGTACCACTCCCGCGCGAACCGCGCGTCGCAGCGGGCGAGGGCCTCGCCGATCGGGACGGCGTCGAGGATCGCCGCGCCGCGGACGACGGCCGGGTGGTCGAGGGCCAGGCGGGTCGCCACGTACGCGCCGCGGTCGTGCCCCGCCACGAAGAACTCCTCGTGCCCCAGGTGCCGCATCAGCGCGACGCAGTCGGCCGCCATGACGCGTTTGCTGTAGGGCGTGTGGTGTTCGTCGGTCGGCGGTTTGCCGGATTCGCCGTACCCGCGGGTGTCCGGGCAGACGACGGTGAACCCGCCGGCCAGCAGCGGGGCCACGCGGTGCCACGTCGTGTGGGTGCGCGGGTGCCCGTGCACCAGCAGGACCGGCGGCCCGGAGCCGCCGTGGCGCACCCGCAGGGTCACCTCGCCGAGATCGACGCGGTCGAGCGTGAAGCCTTCGAACACGGCTACCCCCGGAAACAGAACGCTGCCGCACCCCGGTGTGCGGGGTGCGGCAGCGGAAGAACTGGGTCAGTCCTTGTTCGTGACGCCCTTCACGGCGTCCTTGACCTTCTCGCCGGCCTGCTTGAGCGAGCCCTTGGCCTGGTCGGTCTTGCCCTCGGCCTGCCACTGCTCGTTGCCCGTGGCGTCGCCGACGGCTTCCTTGGCCCGGCCCTTGAGCTCTTCGCCCTTGTTTTCCAACTTGTCGTTCATCGGGTGCACCTTCCGTTGCGGCGACATTTCCGGATCGGCCAGTCGCCAAAAGGGCCTTGACAGTGGTGTACCCACTCACCCCGGTTCCTAACATCGCCGGCCGGACAGCCGGCTAGACATCGGCCGGCAGATGACCGCCCATCCGCTCGATGCGCTGGATCGCCGGCTCCGCGAGCACGCCGTGCACGACCACCGAGACGGCGATGGCCACCGCGCCCACGCGCCACAGCACGTCCTGGTGGGGGATCGGCTGCCGGTCGAGCGCGTAGGCGAGGTAGAACAGCGTGCCGATGCCGCGCACGCCGAAGAACGCGATCGCCGCGCTCGCCCGCCGCCCCGGCGACGGCGCGCCGAGCAGCGACAGCCAGCCGACCACCGGCCGGACCACCAGCACCGCGACCACCGCCAGCACCACTTCCAGCGGCTGCAGCCCGCGCAGCAGGCCGTCCCCGATGGCCAGGCCGAGCCCCAGCAGCGCGATCGGCACGAACAGCCGCTCCAGCTGGTGGCCGAACGCGTGCAGGACGCCGTGGTACTCGTGCTCGCGTTCCTGCGTGCGCACCGCGACCGCGGCGGTGAACACGGCGACGAACCCGTTGCCGTGGCTCGCTTCCGCGAGCGCGTAGGGCACGAAGGCGAGGGCGAGCAGGACCAGCCCGTCGGCGTATTCGGCCAGCCGCAGCCGGTCCGACGGCGCCCGGAAGATCGCCCAGCCGAGCACCCGGCCGGTGACCAGGCCGGCGACGACCCCGATGACCAGCGGGAGCAGCAGGTCCACCAGCACCCAGGACAGGTCCATCTCGGGTTCGCTGCCCACCAGCGCCAGGCCGAGCAGCACGAACGGCATGGTGAGCCCGTCGTTGAGCCCGGCCTCCGTGGTCAGCGTGAAGCGGATCTCGTTGTCCCGGGCCAGTTCCGGCTCGGCGTCGGGGTGCGGGACACCGATGTCGCCCGCCAGCACCGGGTCGGTCGGGGCCAGCGCCGCGGCGAGCAGCAGCGCGACCCCGGGGGCGAGCGCGAGCCACCAGTACCCGAGCGCGGCGATCGCGAGGATCGACACCGGCATGGTGACGGCGAGCAGCCGCCACGTCGAACCCCAGCGGCGCAGGCCGAACGGGCGGTCGACGGCCAGGCCCGCCCCGGCGAGCGCGACGAGGATGCCCAGCTGGGTGAAGGATTCGACGCCGTGGAGGTGGGCCGCCGGGTCGCTCCAGCCGTCGCCGTAGGGCTCGGGCAGCGGCAGCACCCCGAGCACGATGCCGGCGAGGAGCATCACCAGCGGCACCGAGAACGGCCGGTCGGCGACCAGCTTCGGCACGATCGCGGCGGCCAGCGCCAGCAGGCCCGCGACTCCGAACAACACCGTCAACGACGACAACGATCTCCTCCTGTCCGCTCGTCCCCGCGTCACGCGGCCGGGAGGCCCGGCCGAGCGTGGAATCCGGGATCCGCGGGGCGCACCGCGATCGGCCGGCTACCCGGGAGCCGGGTAGCGTGGCCGGGGAAGGCGCGCCGCGGCCCGGATTCCCGGCGTGCGAGCGGCGAAACCGACGAGGAGGCCGCGGTGACGGCGATGAACGGGGCGGGCGGGCCGTGCCGGTTCTGCGGCAGGCGGCGCGACCCCCGGGTGCCCGGCCGGAACGGGCCGATCTGCGTGGACTGCGTGCGGGCCGGCCTGCGGGTGGTCCGCGACGGCGCGGACCGCGAGAGCGGCTCGGGTGACGTGCTGGCGGCGGTGACGTCCCCGCTGGCGGCGGTCTGCGACTTCTGCGGCCGCCGCGAACGACGGACGTTCCTGGGGCTCCGGCGCCCGCTGTTGCGGGTGGACTGCGCCGCGCGGGACGCGGTGATCTGCGTGGACTGCCTGGACCACGCCGGCGATGTGCTGAACGTCGCCCTGCGCGGCTGACGGCGTTTCCGCCCCCGCGCCGGCGGGTAGCCGGGCGTATGACGTCCACTCGGGAACACCGCACGCAGCCGGAGACCGCTTCGGTGGCCGAAACCCTGCGTGTCGCGCTCGAGGTCGCGTTGCCCACACTGGCCGGCGGGGTCATCAAGCGCCGTCCCGCGGCGGTGGCGCTGGCCGGGAAGCTGCAGTTCGACCGAGCCGCCGTCAAGCTGCTCACGCGGCTGCGCGACCGCCACTACGGCCGTCCGCTACGGCTGCGCGTCCCCGGCCGGTCGGTCGAGCTGGCGCTGTCCGCTGCGGACGTCAAACGCGTGCTGGCCGGCGCACCGACGCCGTTCAGTCCGTCCACAGTGGAGAAGCGGGCGGCGCTGAGCCACTTCCAGCCGCACGGGGTCCTGATTTCCGCCGCGGCCGACCGGCCGGCCCGCCGCCGGTTCACCGAGACCGTGCTCCAGCCCGGCCGCCCGCTGCACGAGCTGGCCGCGCCGTTCGCCCGCGCCATCGCCGAGGAGTCGGCCGGCCTGCCGGGTTCGGCGACCCTCGACTGGGACACGTTCAACGTCGCGTGGTGGCGCCTGGCCCGGAGGGTCGTGCTCGGCGCGGCCGCCCGCGACGACACGACGCTGACCGACCAGCTCGAACGCCTGCGGCTCGACGCGAACTGGGCATACGCGCACCCGAAGCGCAAGCAGCTGCGCGAGGAGTTCCACCGGCGGCTGAGCGGGCACCTGGACCGCGCCGAGCCGGGCAGCCTGGCCGCCGTGATCGCCGCGTCCGACGCGGTGAACGCCGCCGATCAGGTGGCGCACTGGCTGTTCGCGTTCGACGCGGCGGGCATGGCGACGTTCCGGACGTTGGCGCTGCTGGCGAGTCACCCGGCCGAGCTGGAACGCGCTCGCGCGGACCTCGAGGGCGTCGACCTGGCCGAGCCGAACCAGCTGCGGTTCCTGCGCGCGTGCCTGCTGGACGCGGTCCGGCTGTGGCCGACGACCCCGATGATCCTGCGGGAGACGACGGAGGAGACCGAGTGGGGCCCGGCCGGGACGACGGTGCTGATCTTCACGCCGTTCTTCCACCGCGATCCCGCCCTGCCCTACGCCGACCGGTTCGAACCGGACCTCTGGCTCGACGGCCGGGCGGCGGAGAACCCGGCGCTGGTCCCGTTCAGCGCGGGCCCGGCGGTCTGCCCGGGCCGCGACCTGGTCCAGTTCTGCGCGAGCACGACGCTGGCCCACCTGGTGCGCGACCACCGGTTCGAGCCGGCGTCGGGACCGGTGCTGTCCCCGGAGCGCCCGCTGCCGGCCACCCTGGACAACTTCCACCTGAAGCTCAAGCAGGTCCGCTGAGCCGCTTGCGCCGCAGCCGCACGACTGCGACGACCGCCGCCGTGCCCAGCAGGACGAGCACGATCGGCACCGCCGTGGGCCCACGTCTCCTCGGCGAGGGCTTCCAGCGCCTCCGGCAGCGGCGGGACCGGCCGCGGTTCGCGCAGCGTCCGCACCGAGCGGCGCACCTCCGCCAGCGCGGTTTCGGCCTGCTCCTGCGCTTTCGCGAGCACTTCGTCGGCCTTGCCGGGATCGGTCGGCAGCACCGCCCGCGCGGCTTTCACCTGCATCTGGACGACGGTGAGGGAATGCCCGAGGCCGTCGTGGATGTCGCGGGCGACGCGGTTGCGCTCCTGCGCCGTCGCGAGCCGCTCCGCCTGGGCGGCGTGGTCACGCAGCTTCGCGTGCGCTTCGGCGAGCTCACCGCGGGAGCGCTGTTCCCGCAGCAGCAGTTCGGTGATGATCGCGGCGAACAGCACCGACATGAGGGTGCCGATGCCCTCGCGCAGGCCCTCGCCCAGCGACATCCCGAGGTGCACGAGCGGAACCACGGCGATGACGAGCGCGATCGCCGGCCGCGGCAGGCGCAGCAGCACGCACTGGCTGACCAGCACGACGAGGAACAGCGTGGTCCCGACCCCGGCGTCGATCGTGAAGAGCACGAACGCCAGCGGCAGCTGGACGGCGACGTAGGCCACGCCCCACGCCCGGTGTCCGCGGTCGCGCAACCGGCTGAACACCGCCGTCGCGAGCACGGTGAAGACCGCGCCGAGCACCAGGGCGAGCCGGGGCTCCCCGGACGCGAGGACCCCGAGCACGATCGAGAGGAAGGCGCCGCAGGTCAGCACCCCGAGGGCCCGGTTCATGCGGTCACTGTGGTGGCTGGGAGCGCCCGCGGTCAACCGGCCGGGGTGCGTCCGGGCCCGTACCCTGGAACCGACGGCGAAGCCGATACGGGGGTTTGACATCGATGTCAGTGCTCTGGGGCGTGTCCTTCGACGCCACTCCGCTGTCCGGGGTCGTGGTCGAGTTCCTCAAGACGGCGCACCGCTTCGCCGCTCGCGGTCAGCGCGTCCACCTCGACCTCGGGTACGACATCAAGGCCGACAAGGGCGCGTTCTTCCGCCCGTACCGCGACGAGGCCCGGCTGCTGCCGGAGTGGGTCACGCTCGACCGCGTCGACGGCGTCGAGCGGATCCGGGGCTACGACCGGGAGTTCGTCGAGCGGGTCCTGACCGAAGTCGTGCAGGGCGGCGACGGCGCGCTGCGGCCCGAGATCGACCGCGTCGCCGGTGAGCTCGCCGACCGGATCGTGGCCACCTGGGAACGCCTCGGCGTGACCGTGGTGATGGTGGAAAACGGGACCCTGCCGGAAAACCCGGCCTACACCGAGGCGCTGTACCGGGCGATCGGCCGCTACGGCGCCCGCCACCGGCTCGGCCGGTTCGTGTTCTGGCGCGACCACGACCTGATGTGGCAGAGCGAACCCGGTATCGCGAAGTACGGCACGTTCCCGTACCCCGGCGTCCCCGCGCCGCGCAACTCCCCGCACATCCACTACTTCGCCCTGCACGAGCAGGCGAAGGCCCGAACCCTGGCGTGGGTACCGGGGCTGGCGAACATCGACGTCCTGCCCAACTCCTTCGCCATCGCCCCGGCGCGGATCGACGAGCGCAACGCGGCCTTCCGGCGCGACCACGGCATTCCCGACGACGTCCCGCTGCTGGCGCGGATCACGCGGATCATCCCGCAGAAGCGCATCGACCGCGACCTCCACCTGCTGGCCCTGCTGCCGGACGCGTGGCTGTTCGTCGCCGGCGACGTCGACGAGACGCCCACCGAGCACGCCCGGCTCGTCGGCCTGGCGGACCGCCTCGGCGTGCGCGGACGCGTCGTGTTCGGCGGCTGGCTGACGCCGTACGACACCCGGGTCCCCGGCCGGTACTCCGTGCGCGACCTGCTCGCGCACGCGGCCGTCGTGTCGTTCCTGACCTCCTACGACTATGAGAGCTACGGCAACCCGGTCAGCGAGGCGATCGCGTCCGGGACGCCGTACATCACCAGCGGGTACGAGCTCTACGACGTCGTCTACGGCAGCCGGGGCTTCCGGGCCCCGGTGCTGGACATCCGGGCCCGCGACCTGCCGGACGCGGCCTTCGCGCGCGAAGTCGCCGAGCTGATCACCGACGAAGGGAAACGGGCGGAAGTGGTGCGGGTGAACTCGGAACTGGGGCAGGCGCGGTTCGGCACGCGGGTGGTCGACGAGCTGGTCGGCCGGCTGTACCCGCCGCCGATGGGCGCGGCGACGCGGCTGAGCGTCGTGCTGCCGGTCTACAACGAAGCCGCGAACCTCCCGGAGGTGCTGCGGACGCTGCACGACCAGCGCGACGGTGACCGGCCCCTGGACAAGAGCCGGTACGAGGTCGTGCTCGTCGACAACAACTCCACCGACGACACCGTGGCCATCGCGCACGCCTTCGCGGCGGCGCACCCGGACCTGGCGCTGCACGTCGTCCACGAGCCCGAGCAGGGCGTTTCGTGCGCGCGGCGGGCGGGCATGGACTTCGCCGCGGCCCGCAGCCGCAACCGGCCCGACAGCGACCCGGGGGAGCGGTTCTACCTCGTCTCCGCCGATGCCGACTGCCGGGTCGACCCGCACTGGCTCAGCGAGCTCCTGGCCGCGATGGAGACGTCGAAGGCCGCCATCGGCGTCTGCGACTACTACTACGACGCCGGGCACTTCACCGGACGGCCGCGGCTGTGGGACGCGATCCAGCGGACGCTGCGGTGCCGTGCGGTCACCTTCGCGCTCTTCGGCGGCTTCCCCGACGGCAAGGGCTTCGCCGTCGAGCGCGACGCCTACGAGCGCGCCGGCGGCATCGAGATCTTCTACCAGCTGCAGGACGGGAAGTTCGTCAACCACCTCTCCGACGACTGGGACTTCGGGATCAAGGTCGCCAGCGGCGGCGACGCGATCACCTACGCCCCGCGCTCGCGCGTCGAGATCAACCCGCGGCGCGTCGACCACGCCATCGACGAGGTCATCGCCGGGCGCGCCTACGGCTCCGACGGCATCATCGTCATGCGCGACATCCGACCGTCGGCACCGGCGGAACCGGTCGACCTCACCGAAGCCGAGGCGCGGCAGGCGTGGGAGTTTTCCATCAAGGACTTCACGCCGAAGAACACGATCCTGCCGGTGCTGCTGACCCCCGCGCTGCTGGAGGACGACGCCGTCATCGCGTTCTTCGGATCCGATTTGGCCGCGCGGCTGGCCCGGCGGATCAGCGAGATCCGCCACGAGATGCGCGTCGTCGACTTCACCCCGATCCACGCCTACAAGACGCCGGCGTACCGGCTGTACTTCGAATTCGCCGACGAGCTGTTCGCGTGCCTGCGCGCCCACGTCGGCGAGGACATCGGGTTCCCGCCGCCGCTGCCGCCGTGCCTGGCGGAGGTGCCGGAAGAGCGGTTCGCGGAGTTCGCGCGCTACTACTGCGAAGACCGCGAGTCGGGCGAGGCCCACAACTACTTCGGCAACGGAGGGGTGTTCTGATGACGCTCGGCTACGAACAGGCCATCGGCTCGCTGCACACGATCGATCCGGCGTGGCCGCGCCCCGCCGTGCTCGACGTCCTCGAAGCGCCCGAGAACCGCCACCTGCTCGACTTCGTGCAGGAGGATCCCTTCGGGGCGCACGTGTTCCCGGGCAACGTCCCCGGCACCCCTGCGGAGTTCCTGCGCGACCTGGACGCGCAGCTGGCGTCGTCCGGGCCGATCCACCTGTGGTCCTACATCCCCACGTGCGCCTACCGCTGCCGGTTCTGCCAGTACCCGGTGGTGCTGGTCAAGGGCAGACCCGAAGTGGCGTACGAGAAAGCGAAGTCCTGGGTCGACCTCAACCTCGCCGAGGCGCAGCTGTGGCTCGACGCCGTGCCGCACCTGCGCGGGGCCGAAGTGGGCGAGTTCAACGTCTTCGGCGGCACGCCGTCGCTGCTGCCGGAACCCGAGATCCGCCGCCTGCTGGAGTTCTACCGCGCGAACTTCGGGTTCACGCCCGCGACGACGATCCGCTTCGAGGGCGACCCCAGCACGTTCACCCCGGCCAAGCTCGAGCTGCTGCGGGAACTGGGCTGCACCAAGCTCTCCAGCGGTGTCCAGTCGTTCGACGACCACGTCCTGGAGCTGTGCGGGCGGGAGCACACGGCGTCGATGTGCGTCGACTTCGTGCGCAACGCCACCGCGGCGGGGTTCGAGTGGGTCAGCATCGACCTGATGTACGGCCTGCTCGACCAGAGCCTGGACAGCGTCCGCCGCGACCTGGACGTCGTGCTCGAGCACGAGGTCACGGCGGTGGTGTGCACGAAGCTGCACCTGGCGTCCTACAGCGACACCCGCACCGGCGTCACCGGCGAGAAGCCGGCGGCCTGGCAGCTGCCGTCCTACCGGGACAAGCTGGTGCGCGACGGCCACCGCTGGCCCACGCTCGGCGAGCAGTACCAGATGCGGGAGCTGCTCACCGAGGGCCTGCGCGCGGCCGGGTACGCCGAGCACCCGACGATGTACTTCGCGCGCGACGGCCGCGGGCCGGAGAAGTGGAAGTCCATCATGGTCGACCAGGACAAGCAGGAGGCCGAGGTCGCGATCGGCCTCGGCGGCAGTTCGAGCTGCCGCGCGTCCGAAGCGATCACCGACGTGAACTCCCGCCGGTACACCGAAACCGTGCTCTCCGGCCGGATCCCGCTGGGGTCGGCGACGCGGTTCACGCCCGAAGCGCAGGAGGCCCGGGCCGTCAAGATGGCGCTGACGACGTTGCAGCCGCTGCGCGATTCGCGGCACACCGCCCGGTTCCCGGGTCGCTCGCTGTTCGCGGAACCGTGGCTGGGCAAGTTCCGTTCGTTGGCCTCGCGCGGGCTCGTCGAGGTGCGCCCGGACGACGGCGTGATCAGGTTGACCCCGCCGGGGGAGACGCTCGTGGAGGCGATCATCACCACCGAGCTGTGAGTCACTACATCGGGTGACACAAGCCTCGCGGGGAGCGAGCAGGACGGGCACCATGGATCTCGGACGTGCCAGTACCGAGATCGGAGCGTGGATGAGCCGAACCGTTGCCGGACACGACGAACAGCGGCGGTGGCGGGCCCGGCTCGCCGGTGTCCTGGCCGTGCTCGCCGCGGTGGCCGCCGCCCCGCCCGCGTGGGCGGCGCCCGACTACTCGCTGGCGGACACGAACTACGCCGGCACGCAGATCGCGCGCCACGAAGGCGTCCACGGGAGTCCGCGCGCCGATGTCGTCGACCAGACGCTCGGGCACGACGTCAGCGGGCACCAGGGCGCGGTCGACTGGGCCGCCGCGGCCGGCGCCGGGGCGAAGTTCGCCTACGTCAAGGCGACCGAAGGCACCGGGTTCGTCAACCCGCAGTTCGGCCAGCAGTACGACGGCGCGCACGCGGCGGGCATCATCCGCGGCGCCTACCACTTCGCCCGCCCGGACGTCTCGGGCGGCGCCGAGCAGGCGGAGTACTTCATCGCCCACGGCGGTGGCTGGCGCGCGGACGGCACGACGCTGCCCGGTGCGCTGGACATCGAGTACAACCCGTACGGCGACGTCTGCTACGGCAAGAACCCGGCCGACCTGACGGCCTGGATCGCGGACTTCACGCGCACGTACCTGGCGAAGGCCAAACGCAGTGCGCTGATCTACACGAGCACGGCGTGGTGGAAACGCTGCACGGGCAACACCGACCGATTCGGCAACACGGACCCGCTGTGGCTGGCGCGGTACGGCCCGGACGTCGGCGAGCTGCCGGCGGGCTGGGACAAGCACAGCATCTGGCAGTTCGCCCGCGGCGGCACCCTGCCCGGGGACCAGAACTACTACAACGGCCCGCTCGGCCGGGTGCAGGCACTGGCGAAGGGTTAGCGGCGCTGCTGCTTCCGGTCGGGCACTGACAAGATCGGACAGAATCCTGTCGTTTCCGTGACCGGCTGCTTACGATCGGCGGGCAGGTCTTCGTTGCTCGTCCTTTGTGGACCCGGGAGGCGCCGTGCGCAGGATCGCCCTTCTCGCTGCGGTGTCCGTGGCCGCGGCCGTCGTCGTCTCCGCGCCCGGGGCCGCCGGTGCGCCGCGCGCGTGGTTCACGTCGTGGGCGCAGTCGCAGGACGGCCGGGCCGACACGCCCGTCACCGACCGGTCGCTGCGCATGATCACCCACCTCAGCCAGGGCGGCGACGCCGTGCGCGTCCGGTTCCAGAACACCTTCGGCACCGGGCCGCTGACCATCGGGCACGCCACCGCCGGGCCGAGCACGGGCGGCGCCGCGGTCTCGTCCGCGCGTGAGCTGACCTTCGCCGGCCGTCCGGCGGTGACGATTCCCGCCGGGGGCGAGGTCTGGAGCGACGAAACCCGGCTGGTGACGCGCCCGGATTCCGATCTCGCGGTGAGCATGGCCGTCGAGGGCACCGCCGTGCCGGGCCGGCACGGCGCCGCCCTGCGGGACAACTACCTGTCGCCGCCGGGCTCGGGCGACCACGCGGCCGACGTCCCGGGTGACGCCTTCACCTCGACGGTCGGGGCCACCTACGTCGTCAGCGCCGTCGACGTGCACAACTCGGCCCTGAAGGGCACGGTCGTCCCGTTCGGCAGCTCGGTCGTCGACGGCATCGGCAGCACCAACTGCGGCCCGGGCTGCACCCAGCTCGGCGCGAACCGCCGGTGGACCGACGACCTGGCGCGGCGGATCGCCGCCTCGGCCGCGCCACTGGCGGTGGCCAACGCCGGCGTCTCGGGCACCACGAGCGCCCGGTCGTGCCCGGGGACGCCGCCGTCGGTGGCGGGCCTGGACGCGGCGAGCCGGCTGGACCGGGACGTCCTGGCCCTGCACGGCGTCACGGCCGTCATCTACTACTACGGCACCAACGACCTGGCGTACGGCTGCGACGCGGCGACGATCCTCGACAGCTACCGGGCGGTGTTCGCGCGGCTGCGCGCGGCCGGGATCCCGGTGTACGTCACGCCGAGCACGCCCCGGCCGGGCTACGGCGACCAGGCGAACCTGGCCCGGCACGAGATCGCCCTGTTCGTCAAGCGCTGGAACACCTGCGGGGGAACGTGTGCGGGCGTCGTGGACTTCGACGCGGTGCTGGCGGATCCGCTGAAGCCGAACAGCATCCTGCCGGCGTACGACAACGGTGACGGCATCCACGCGAACGCCGCCGGCCAGCAGGCGCTCGCGGACTTCGTGTCGGTCCCGATGCTCGCCCGATCCGGGCCGGTTCTTCACACGATGGGCTGAGCCGGGCGAGTCGGAACGGCGGAACCGTGCTCGCGGGGCCCCAAAGTGCGCCGGGTGATGAACGAGTCGATGGACGACGCCGGGTGCTGCCTGCTGTCGGTGGCCTGGAACGTCGCCCCGCTGGCCGAAGGACAGCCCGGCTCCCGCCGCGCCGACCTGCGGCGGACGGTGGTGTCGGTCTGCCGCACCGCCGGCCACGGCGCCCGCGACTGGGCCGCGCGGCACGGGGCGGGCACCGTGGCCGAGTACCGCCCGTTCCTGCAGCTCGCCGACGTCGCCTACGAAATCGCCACGCTGTTGTTGCTGGTGGAGGACTTCCTGGTGCCGGACCTGGAACGGGAGCACCGCCGCTGGGCGGAGATCGAGGAGCTGACGGTCCGCCTGACCGAGCTCGCCGAGTGGACGTCGGCCTTCCTCATGTCGGACGAACCCGTGCGTCTGTGAGGGAAGCGCCCAGGCCCGGCGCTGTCTGTCCGGGTTCGGCCACCTTTGAGCGGCCCAGCTCGAGCCCGTCGCATCTGACGGCCGAGTGCCTCTAGGCCGCCCCGGCCCAGCGGCGCACGGCGAACCGGCTGCCGTCACGGCGGACTTCGGCGGCGCCCGGTCCGCCGAAGTGGGCGGGGACAACCAGCGCGCGCGTGTCCGCGGCGCGTTCGAGGATCGCCCGGCGAGTCGTGGCCGCCTGGTGCGGGTCTTCGCAGAAGCAGCTGCTGTGCTCCGGCGCGAGGATCTGGACCGGGCTGTGCAGCAGGTCCCCGACGAACACCGCCCGGTCCCCGCCGGACGACACGCGCAGGACCGACGAGCCCGGGGTGTGGCCGGGTGCCGCTTCCAGGGTGAGGTTGCCGTCGATGCGGTGGCTGCCTTCCCACAGCTCGGCCCGGCCGAGCACCGGGGTGACGCTGTCGGCGTAGACGAGCAGGCTGCCCTCGCGGCGAAGCTGCTCGTGCGGCGTCCGCGGAGCGGGGCGGCGGTGGGCGTTGCGCGGGTCGAAGTACACCTGGTCGGCGCGCGGGATCAGGTAGGTGGCGCGGGGGAACGTCGGCACCCACTCGCCGTCGCGCAGCTCGGTGTTCCAGCCGACGTGGTCGTAGTGGATGTGGGTGTTGACGACGACGTCGACGTCCTCCGGCCGGACGCCGGCCGCGGCCAGCCGCTCGAGGAACGGCGTCGCCAGGTGGTCGAACAGGGGGATCTGCGGCCGGTCCCGGTCGTTGCCGACGCCGGTGTCGACCAGGATCACCCGGCCTTCGCTGCGGAGCACCCAGGTCTGCACGGCGCCGCGGTAGCCGCCGGTCTCGGGGTTCCAGTGGTCGGGGGCGAGCCAGGCGGCGTTGTCCGTCCAGATCGAGGCGGGGCTGTCGGGGACGATGAACTGCGCCGGGGCGATCTCGCCCTGCCACTCGATGACCCTGAGGACTTCCACTTCTCCGATGTGCATGACTCCACGCTAAGGCCGGACACTGAGCGCTTCCATGCGCTTAGTGCTCACAATGATGCGCGATCGTCTCAGGAGTACGCTCGCCCACGTGGATGTGCTCAGTGACGCGATCGCCGCGGTGCGGATCGGGCAGCCGGCGTCGAACCGCCTCCGGGCCGGTGCGCAGTGGTGCTACCGCTTCGCGCCGTACGAAGGCGCGGGTTTCCACGTGCTGCTGCGCGGCAGCGGCTGGCTGCTCGCGGACGGCGGGACGCCGGTGCCGCTCGGCCCGGGCGACGCGGTCCTGGTCCCGCACGGCGGCGCGCACGTCCTGTCCTCGACGCCGGACGCCACCGGCGCGGTGCCGTTCGAAACGGCGGTGGCCGAGCCGTCGGGCCGCACCGAGTTCCTGTGCGGCAAGTACCGGCTGGCCCACGCGCGGCGGCACCCGCTGCTCGCGAGCCTCCCGGAGGTCGTGCACCTGCCCGCCGAAGTCGGCCGCCACCCCGAACTGCGCGCGGCCATCGACCTGCTCGGCGGCGAGGTGAGCGACCCGCGGCCGGGTTCGGCGACGGTCCTCACCGGCCTGCTGGACCTGCTGCTGGTCTACCTGATCCGCGCGTGGCTCGACGGCAACCCGGGCACGGGCTGGCCGCAGGCGCTGCGGGACCCCGAAGTCGCCGCCGCGCTGGAGGCCCTGCACGAGCACCCCGAAGCACCGTGGCGGATCGAGGACCTGGCCGCCCGGGTGGGCCTGTCCCGCGCCACCCTGGCCCGCCGGTTCACGACGCTGACGGGACAGCCGCCCATGGCGTACCTGACGTGGTGGCGCCTCACGACGGCGGCGCGCCTGCTCCAGGACACGGACCTCCCGTTGCCGTCGGTCGCCGCGAAGGTGGGTTACGCCTCACCGTTCGCGTTCTCGCACGCGTTCAAGCGCCAGTTCGGCGTGCCACCGGGTGGATTCCGCGCCGGCCGGTGAACCGCACATCGATGGACGCCACGGTCGCGGCGGCGAGGTCGTCAGGGTCCTGCTGTTCGGTGACGCGGGCGTCGATGGCCAGGTGCTCGGTCACCGACCAGTCCGCCGGATCGATCGCGGGCGGGCGACTTCGCGAGGCGAATGCCGTTGTTCCCCCGCGGCCGCAGGTGCTATACCGGCACCTGCCCGGTGTCGCGACGCGGCGATGCCCCGAGCGAGCGGAGTCTCCGGTGGCGAACCGTGCTGTGCGTTCATCCGCCGTGGTGGCCGCCTTGGCCGCACCCGTCCTCCTGCTGGGTACCGCGCCGGCGGTGGCCTCACCCGGGTGGCCGCTGACCATCGAGACCGTGTCGAACCCGCGGCCCGCGCTCGTCAGCGGGGGACAGGTGCTCGTCAAGGTCGTGCCACCGGGGAGGGCCGGGCGGCTCACCGTCAGCGCCAACGGCCGTGACGTCACCTCGAGCTTCCGCGCCCAGCCCGACGGCAGCCTGCTCGGCCTGGTGACCGGGCTGCGCGACGGCGCCAACGACCTGCGGGCCGGTGCCTTCGGCCGGCGGGCGAGCCTGCGCGTCACCAACCACCCGATCACCGGGCCGGTGTTCTCCGGCGCACAGCAGCGCCCGTTCTACTGCGAAACCCCGGCGTTCGGCCTGCCCCCGGCGGCGCAGCCGTTCTGCAGTGCGCCGACGCAGGTGAGCTACCAGTACCGCACGACCGCCGGGGCGTTCGCGCCGCTGGCGGACCCGGCGAGCCGGCCCGCGGACCTCGCGACGGCCACGGTCGGCGGGCACGCGGTGCCGTACGTCGTCCGCGTCGAACGGGGGACGATCGACCGCGCCGTCTACGAGATCGCGGCGCTCTACGACGGCACGCCGTCGCCCGTCACGCCGGACCCGGGCGTGGAACGGAAAGCTGGTCTACACCTTCGGTGGCGGCTGCAACGCGGGCTACCACCAGGGCAGCTCGACCGGCGGGGTGGTCAACGACCTGTTTCTGGCCCGCGGGTACGCGGTGGCGTCGTCGACGCTGAACGTGCTCGACAACAACTGCAGCCCGATCATCTCGGCCGAAGCGGCGATGATGGTCAAGGAGCACTTCGCCGAGACCTACGGCCCGGTCGCCCACACCATCGGCTGGGGTGGCTCGGGCGGGGCGATCCAGCAGTACGACATCGCGGAGAACTACCCCGGCATCGTCGACGGCATCATCCCCGGCGTCTCGTTCCCCGACCCGCTGAGCGTGGGCGGCCCGGTGTCGGACTGCCGCCTGCTCGACCGGTACTTCGCCGGGCCGGGTGCGTCGTTCACCCCGGCGCAGAAGCAGGCCGTCGCGGGTTTCCCCAGCTATGACAGCTGCACTTCCTGGGACGCCACCTTCGCCAGCCGCGCGACCGCGACCGGCAGCTGCAACGCGGCCATCCCGGTTCCGGCGCGGTGGGATCCGGTCACCAACCCCGGCGGGGTCAAGTGCAACTCGAACGAGCAGCTGGCCAACCAGCTCGGGCGGGACCCGCGGACCGGGTTCGTGCGCAGCCCGCTGGACAGCACCGGCGTGCAGTACGGGCTGGCCGCGCTGCGGGCCGGCACGATCACCGCGGCGCAGTTCGCCGACCTCAACGCCACCATCGGCGGCCTCGACCACACCGGAAAGCCGGTGCCGCAACGGACGGCGGCCGATCCCCGGGCGCTGGAAGCGGCGTACGCCGACGACATCCTGAACTCGGCGTCGGAGGGCCTGCGGGAGACGCCGATCATCGACCAGCGGACCGACCTCGACTTCGCCGGCCCGGGCAACGACATCCACACCACCGAATGGTCCTACGTGCTGCGGCAACGGCTTCTGCGGGCCAACGGCACGGCGGGCAACCAGGTCATCATCGAAAACCACGCGACCGCGGCCGAAGCGGCGGCGGCGAGCGGCTACGAGCTCGACGCGATGGACCGCTGGCTGACCGCGATCGACGCCGACCGCTCCCACCGCAGCCGCCTGCAGAAGGTGCTGGCGAACCGGCCGGGCGACCTCGGCGACGGCTGCTACCTCTCGCCCACCTCGCGGATCACCGAGCACCTGACGTACCCGGCGGGCGGCCGGTGCGGCGCGCAGTACCCGGTGGCCGGCAACACCCGGACGGTCGCGGGGGAAGGCTTGACGCTGGACGTGCTCAAGTGCCGGCTCAAGCCGCTCGACTTCGGCGATTACCCGGTCACCTTCACCGCAGCGGACCGGGAGCGCCTGCGTACGGCGTTCCCCGGCGGCGTGTGCGACTACCGCCGCCCGGGCATCGGGCAGCGCGCGCCGATCGGCACCTGGCTGAGCTACGGCGACGAACGCACCGGGACCACTCCGCCGACGAAGCTGCCGTGAGGGATCCGCGCCACCGGCCGGTTCGGCCGGGTTTCCGCGCTTGTCTCCGCGGTCGACGACTCCGCGTCCAGGTATGCCGCCAGCGTGCGGGCGGTCATTCTTCCGAACCGGGCTGACCCGGACTCACCCGTCGGCCGCCGGATCTCGCCGCGTCGCCGGGGCCGTCCCGCGACGCCAGACCGAGGGACTGACGCCGCGGGCGCGTTTGAACGCGACGCTGAAGGCGAAGGCGTCTTCGTAGCCGACGGCGCGGGCGACGGCGGCGACGGTCTCCTCGGTGTCCCGCAGCAGGTCGGCGCCCAGCGTCATCCGCCAGCCGATGAGGTAGGTGAGCGGTGGCTCGCCGACCAGTGCGGTGAAGCGTGCGGCGAAGGCGGCGCGGGACATACCGACCTCCAGGGCCAGCGCGGCGACGGTCCACCGGCGCGCGGGATCGTCGTGCATCAGGCGCAGTGCGTCGCCGACGGCGGGGTCCTCCAGCGCCCGGTACCAGGCGGGAAGCACCGTCGACGGTCTTGCGCACCAACCCCGCAGGGCCAGCACGAGCACCAGGTCGAGCAGCCGGGCGAGGACAGCGTCCTGCCCGGGTTCGTCGCGCGCGATCTCCGCGGCGAGCAGGTCCAGCGCCGCCTGCGTGCGCGGCCCGGCGGGTACGACCGCCAGCGGCGGGAGCATGTCCAGCAGCCGGGCGCCGACGGCGCCGTGGAACTCGTAGGCGCCCCGCAGCATGGTCGTCGCCCCGGGCGAACCGGCGCCGTAGGTGCGCGGCGCCGAGTTCCGCTGGGCCGCCGCCGCGACCTCGCGCCCGTCGGGGAAGTGTTTCTTCCCCCGGGAAATCACGAAGCCGGGCGGGGTGGCCGGGTCGTCGGCGATCGTGTGCCGGCCCGGGCCCCGGATGAGGGCGATGTCGCCCGGGGCGAGCCGCGCCGCCGGGGCACCGGCGTCGTCGAAGCGGACCGAACCGCACCCGCCGAGCGTCGCCACGACGGTCAGCGGCGGCGCGTCGGCATAGGTCACCGACCACGGTGGCCGGCGGACCAGCTGCCGGACCAGCGTGTGGCCGGCGCGGGCCCGGACCAGCAGATCGCTCAGCACGTCCACCGCGCCCACGCTAGACGATCACAAAGGAATCTTCGACGTCGTCCCATGGATCGTCTCCCGGCGGGGGAGTTGGCTGGCCGTCATGCAGAAGATTCTCATCCTCGGCGGCACCGGGAAGACCGGTCGCCGCCTCGCCCGGCGCCTCGAGGCCGCCGGCCGACCGGTGCGGACGGCGTCCCGCACGGGCGGGAACACCCCGTTCGATCTCGCCGCCCCGGCGACCTGGGCACCCGCCCTCGACGGCGTCACCGCCGCCTACGTCGTGGAACCCAGCCTCCAGGCGGGCGGGGGCCGCATCCCGGCGTTCGTGGCCGAAGCGGTCGCCGCGGGCGTGCGGCGGCTGGTGCTCCTGTCGGCCGGCGGCGTCGGTGCGGCCGACGACAGCCACCCGCTCAAGGCCGCCGAAGAAGCCGTGCGCGCCTCGGGAGCCGACTGGACGATCCTGCGACCGGACTGGTTCGCGCAGAACTTCAGCGAGGGACCCTGGTTGCCGTCGATCCTCGCCGGGACCGTGTCCCTGCCCGCCGGTGACGGGCGCACGCCGTTCATCGACGCCGACGACATCGCCGCGGTCGCCGCGGCGGCGCTGACCGAAGACCGCCACAGCGGCCGGACCTACCAGCTGACCGGCCCGCGGGCCATCGGCTTCGGCGAGGCCGCCGACCTCATCGGCCAGGCCACCGGCCGCCCTGTCCGGTACGTCGACATCGCGCCCGAAACCCACGTTGCCCGCCAGCTCGCCGCCGGCGTCCCGCTCGAGGTCGCGCGGCTGTTCACCGGCATCTTCGCGGCCATCCGCGACGGCTCGGCACCCGAACCCGCCGACGGCGTGGAGCGGGCCCTCGGCCGGCCGGCCCGGCCGTTCGAGGACTACGTCTCCGAGACCGCCGCGTCGGGGGTCTGGGACTGACCGGTGAGGTCGATCTCGCCCCACACGGTCTTCCCGGTGGGACGTTGCCACTGGCCCCAGGACACGCTCATGGCGCCGACCAGGGCGAGCCCGTGGCCGCCGGCGGCCGACGGGGGCCGGGGGCAGGCGGGGTCGACGCAGGCGTCGTCGACTTCCACGGAGAGCCAGTCCTGCTTGCGGAGCAGGCGCACCTGGCGCGGGGGCTTCCCGTGCCGGAGCGCGTTGGAGGTGAGCTCGTCGACCACCATGAGCGCGTCGAGCCGCTGGTGCTCGGGCAGGTCCTGCAGCAAGCGGTCGGCCCAGGCACGCACGGTGGCCAGCTCGGCGAGGTCGTCGGTGACCTCGAGGGCGATGACGCGCACCGAGTCGTCGAGCCGGGGCAACTGCTGTTCGGTCGGCATCCGGGCCGGACCCCTTCCTGTTCGCGGCGCCACGGCCGTTCCGCGGCGCCGGTGCCGGGGGGACTACCCGGATGTCTCCCCGGCCAAGCACGCGACTTCACCGCAGCCGGGCCACCAGGGCGAGCCAGGTCGCGGCTTCGGCGCGGTCGGCGTGCAGCGGCAGGACGCGGTCGAGCCGCAGCAGCCGGACCGGCCGGACCACGGCGCGCTGGGTGGCGATGATCGCGCAGGGAATCCCACGGGCGTGGGCGCCGGTGACGGCTTCGACCAGGGCCGACAGGCCGCAGGAGGAGCAGAAGCCGACCGCGTCGAGGTCGATGATGAGGGCGGCGGGCCGGAACTTGAGTTCGTCGTCCAGCCGGTCTCGCAGGCGCGGGGTGGTGGCCAGGTCGAGATCACCGGCGACGGTCACCGTCGTGGCGTCCACGGTGGTGGTCACGGTGATGTGCGTTCGTGCGCGGGACGGTGTTTCGAGGTCGCTGGGGGTGACGATGCCGGGCATGGGTGACCTCTCGTCGGTGCGAGAGGCCCGGTGCGCCGCGCCCCCCGCGCTGCCGGCCGCCGGGTGGGCAGGCCGAACCGGGTTCGGTGGCGGCTGGTGGTTTCAACCGCTGCGCCGCCACGAAGGCGGCGTCACGACCTGAAGGCGCGCAAGGCGTTCGTCCGGGCCGAACGGGTACTGCCCACTCCGGCGGCACCTCAACCAGGTTTCGCCGACCGGAATCCCGGGCACGACAACGGCGGCCTGCCGCGATGACCGTCATGGCCCAACACCGCCCCGACGGTGCGAGGCGGTCATTGCGGCAGGCCGCCGTCCGTTCCCGAGACCCCGTCCCGAGTAGGGGTTACCTACCCAGCGCGCGGGTGGGTTGAATCGTCCTGGCGCGAATTTCCGTTAAGAGCAAAGCCGCCGTTGATCCCGTGCCCGTCAGCTTCCGGCGACGGGAAGGCGGCTCAGCGCCGAAAGGACGAGCTCTCGCGCCGCGCGGTCGGTGGCCGCGAAGGCGCCCGGGTCCCGGCCGATGCGTTCGGCGCCGGCCCGCATGACGCCGGACAGCAGCTCCACCGCGAGCGGCACATCGCCGACGTCGCGGAACTCGCCGCGGTCGATGCCGGCTCGGACGACGTTCTCGACCTCGACGACGATGGCGTGGAACGGGCTGTCGGGGCCCTTCGGCGTCTCGGCGAACGGCAGGCCGGAAGCGGGCCGGAACATCAGCTGCAGGACCGGATCGGTGAACGCCTCGAGGACGGCCGCGATGATCTCGCGCAGCCGCTGCGCGGCCGGGTCCGCCGACCGCGCGGCGATCGCGGCCACCCGCTCGATCGCGGGCCGCGCCAGCCGCTGCGTAAGCGCCTGGATCAGCGCGCTCTTGTCGCCGGCGTAGTTGTACAGCGTGTTGCGCGCGAGTCCCGCCCGCTCCGCGATGTGGCCCATGGTGATCGAGTCGTAGTCGCGTTCGAGCAGCACCTGCCGCGTCGCCGCGGCGAGGTCGGCCCACACGACCTCGTGGTGGGCCTCGATGCTGGCTCCCCGGATCCGTGGCATCGGATCATCTTCCCACCGCCGCGCGCGTCAGCGTGCGAGCGCCGCGGCCAGGGAGACGCTCGACAGGTGCGGGTTGTCCTGGTGCGTCGAGGTCAGCTTGACGCGATCGAGGCGCCACCCGTCCGCCGTCCGCACCGCCTCGTTGTCGTAGAAGCCGACCACCAGCCAGTGGTTCGGCCCCCCGGCGGCAAGCTCGTCGGAGACCCAGTGATCGGCGCGGACGTGCGCGTGAATCGTCGCCCGGTCGCCGTCGACGTCGATGACGTGGCCGGTGATCGCGTGGTGCGTGGCTGTGTAGAAGGCGAAGGCGCCACGAAGGTTCTCGACGTAGTCGGCGAGCGGCACGGTCATCGGCGGAATGTCGGCGACGGACCCGAAGTCGAGCGTCAGCGGGTCGGAGAAGACGCGGCCGGGCAGCTCGGTGAACTCCTTCAGGTCCGCGATGTCGGCATACCGGCCGAGCAGCTCGATGAGTTCGGCACGATCGCTCAGCGGGTCCATGGAAATCTCCTCCGTCGGGTATCGATGCGACAATCTGTCGTAAAGATTACGACAAGTTGTCGCCAAACTCAACGAGGGTGGCTCATGTGCGGATGGATGCATTGATGGAGGCCAAGTTCTGGGCTTATTCGTGTCCAGAAACGACGAAAGCCACGTTCACCTGCGTGAACGTGGCTTGTCCGTCGGGCTGACAGGATTTGAACCTGCGACCCCTTGAACCCGAGGACTTGACGGCACGCGTGACCTCAAAACAGTGATATGAGCGGTCAAGTTGCTGCTACGCGACTTGCAGGTTTCGCGGCAGTCGCCCTTGTGCTGGTCCACAGCTGGTCCACAGGGTCGTCGACGGATGAGCCTCGCCGACTCTTGACCTCGCAGACGTCGAGTTGGTGAGCGGAATCCCGGACGGTACCCCACGCGATGTAACACCCGATGGCCGTGAGTTGGCCAGCGCAGATTGACCGGCGTTCTCGTGTCAGCCAGAGATGGCAGGCTGACTGGACGCTGCTCAACGTCGTAGTCGGTCCTCAAACTGTCGGCAAGAATTGCACGTTGGCTTTCCTCGTTCCGGTATCTCGCGTATCAACCGTAACGGTGTCGAACTCGCGAGGATTTACGATTAGGCCGGAGTCCGCCGCGTCGGCGGCGAAGTTAGCGCCGACGAACACTGTATCCGGAGCGAAGGTCGCGCTGTCGAACCCAACGCCGCCAACGAAGGTGGCGCCGTTGAACCCAACGGCGCCTGCGAAGGTCGTGCCATCGAAGATGGCGACTCCGACGAAGGTGGCGCCGTCAACGCTGGTTGCGCCGGCGAAGCGGGCACGGTCAAACGTGGCCTCGCCGGTGAAAGCGGCGCGATCGAACGTGGCGTCGCCGGTGAAGACGGCGCGATCAAACGCGGCGCTGCCGGTGAAGATGGCGCGGTCGAACACAGCGGCGGCGGTAAACTTCGCGTGGTCGAACGTGGCGTCTCCGGTTAATGCTGCACGGGTGAATGCGGCGGTGCGAGTAAAGGTTGCGTCGCGGAACCATACGCCGCCGACGAAGGTGGCATTAAGAAACACAGCATCGCCACCGAAAGTTGCGCGGGTGTAGTCGACTGCGTGATTGAAGGTCACTTGGTGGAAGCTGGCGTCGCCAGTGAAAGTTGTATCGCCGAACCTGGCGGTCTCGGCGAAGGTCGCGTCGTCGAATACTGCGTCCTCGCCGGTGAAACGGACACCGTCGAATACGACGTGGTCGTTGAAGCTCGCGCCGTGGAACCAGGCTCGCGCGATGTCGGCTTCGCGAAATGAGGCGTAGTCGGTGAAGTGCGCGTTGTGAAACGATGCGCCGCAGGTAAAGCGCGCCTTGTCGAACCGTGCGCGGTGGGTGAAGGTTGCGCCGCTAAACCATGCTTGGGCAGTAAAGGTTGCGCCGCGGAACCAGGCGTCCCCACTGAACGTCGCGCCGTCAAACACGGCGCGGCGAACTAAGCAGTCGTCCAGATGGAAGCCGATCAGGTAGGCGTTGGTCAGGTCAAGGTCGATATCGGTCCAGAACGTCCGTTGGACGTCGGGCTTGATGTGCTCGGCAAGAATGCGCTGGGCCGCGAGCCGGACTTCCCGTTCCTGTAGCTGGCCCTGGTATTCCTTCTGCTGCGCGCCGTCGGCCGCGGCCGACGGCGTGACGTCGAGCGGGGTGAAGGGCATCCGCAGGTAAGCGCAGATGACGTTGACGATGCTCTGGCGCTGGCCGGGGTCGTTGTGAGCAAGGCGCTCGAAGGCGTACAGCCCGGCCAGGCGCACCGGAGCCTCAGTGGAGCCGAGTTGGTCGGCGGCCTTAGTGTAGAGCTCGGTGACGTTCTTCTCCGTCGCGTCGCTCTCGTTGTGCTGTTGGCGCCGTACCGCGAGTAGCAGCGCGAAGATTCCGGTGGGTACCCGCACCGATCCCGAGTCCGGTCTTAACCGCCTCGACTCGCGCCGACGCCTTCTTGTCCGGGTCGCTCGCCTGATTGGCTTCGTCAAGCAGCCAACTGGTAGCTACCCACCCCACGGCAGCCACCACGACTGCGGCGGCGACCACGACCCACCAGCTCGTCACCGACACCCGAGCCCGCGGCGCTCGCTCTCCCCTCCGCCGTGCCACGGCGACCGGGATGCCGCCGCCGGCGACGGCAAACAGGACCAGTGGCAAGGCAAGGGGACGGGCCCACCGACCCAGCGCCGGCCAGTCCACCCACCCGAACAGTGCTGTCATCCCGGCCAGCAGCGCCAGCCCACTAAGCACCAGCACCCAACGCGCCGGCGCCCAGCCGCGCCAAAGCGAGCGGGGTAGCATCAGTTTCCATCTCGTCACCGACGGTCAGTCGCCGCAGCGCGTTCACGCGCTACATGCACGGTCACCCAGACGAGAGCGGATCTACCCTAGGCTGGTTTTGCCTGGTTGCGAGACTGGCTACCGCTAGTCATCGGGGGTGCCCTGGTGAGGTTCGAGCGCACATTCGATGGGTTTTGAATCCGTGGCAGCAGGCGTCCGACTTGGCGATTGGACCTGGTAAACCGCAGGTCATAATACCTTTCGAGGGTGCCGATAGCCCGCTCGCCGGTCTGGTACGACACCTGTAAACCGCGAATAGACCGCAGCAGAAGCATGCCGTCGACTAGTCTGACGCCGCGATCAGAAGTCGCTGGTGGCAACGGCACACCCGAGGAGAGCTTTAGCCGCATGATCAACAAACAACGGTTGAGAGCGTCGCGACGGCGGATTACCGCATCAAGTACGTCTGCCACATCGTCGCGGCGTGTACGCCTAGGCTTGCGCCCGCCTAGGCGTGATCTTCGCAGGGCCTCGAAAAAGGTGAACTGGCTCGCCGTCACCTCACTTACTAGTGCGTTAGTTGCTATCGGCGCGCTGGCGGTCACTGCTCTCTCGTTCAACACTACGCAGCAGGGCCAGTACACCGACCGCTATACGAAGGCTATTGACGAACTTGACAAGGTCGGCACTGAGCATCTGCAAGCTCGACTTGGAGGAATCTACAGTCTCGAGCGACTGGCTCATGACTCCGCGCGTGACCAGTCAACAATCATTGAAGTTCTCTCCGCATTTATTCGCACCGCCACCCCGACCGCGGTTGACCCTCTTGACGGTACGCCACGTACCTGCCCTGATCGAACTGTTGCTCCCGATGTCCAGGCTGCTCTCACGGTTCTGGGTCGCCGCGACACGACGCAGGACAACGACACCCGTGTCGATCTTCGTCAAACTTGCATTAGGCACGCCGAATTGACCAACGCACATCTCAGCGAGGCGAACCTAAATCACGCAGACCTCGCGGGTGCATATCTCGAAAACGCGGATCTCGCTTACGCGAACCTCACTTTCGCGCACTTCGACAATGCATCTATACCGCACGCCGACCTTACCTATGCATTGCTAAATTATGCGTACCTCACTAGCGCGAACCTCGATGCCGCAAAACTTACTCATACTAACTTCGACAGCGCGCACCTCGAAGGTACAGACCTTCGTGATACCGATCATGATGGTGCTGTGGTGGTGAACGCGACCGCTAACGCGGAGACGCGGGGGAAGTGGTGGTGACCTCGTCGGACCCGTACCCGTCGGTCCGCGGACCCTTCGGCGGCGTTCCTGTCGTGTCCGGTTTTGCACCTGTACTTGTCCAGTGCGGCGACCCTGCGGGACGCGAATCACGGGGACGAGGAGGTCGCAAAGCTCGGATCCGAGCACCTTCGCCGCCACGACGTTCGTCACACCGGACTCACGTCGATGGCTGTTCCCATGCGCGTATTGCGCAAGATCGCTGGGGCGGGTCTCGATGGTCACGGTCATGGCTTGCAGTCCGGGACTGGCGAGCGACTGCCAACGCGACGCCACCAATTCCCGCCGAGGTCGCGGAATGTGATCTCCAGTTCGCTGCCGGGTCCCATGAACCTGGCAACCAGCGTTGAGCTCAGATCATTGGGCACGGTGCGCCAAGCCGGCTGTATCTAGAAGTCTTTCAACAACTTTCGCTGACCCTCATCGGATAGTGCGGACATTCGGATGATTCGTCTAATGAGGCTCTGGGGATTTGCTGGGGTCAGTGGAATGGCGATTATATTGTCATCCTTCGCCCAGATTTCGTGAGTACCTCGGCTTTTTCGCATTTCCCAGCCCTCTTCCTTGAGGACGCGGAGAAGGTCTCGCAACATGATTCGAGATGAAGTCTGCGGGCGCGGACGCGATTTTCCGGCCGTCGGCGGCTCGTCTGGCCTGTCATTCTCATCGGCGGTAGGTGAGGTGTCCGTTTCGGGGATGGGTTCGTGATTTTGGGCGGTATTCTCGGCCATATCTATGGTCGTTTCTATGAGAAGCTCCTGAACCGCTATTGACTCGTCAACTTTCTGACGAAGTGCGCTCAGCATTCCACGTTCGGCGAGAACGACGGGGATAATAAGTAGAAAGACGCTGCCGACTTGTAAAGCGGTCGCCTGAGCGTAGGAGCCTGACGGGAGGAACCCCCCGAGCCCTACGATGAGTGCGCCGACGGATGCCAAGTACCACGACCACGGTGGGAGCTGCTTCACGCACTGAGTGTGCCTGAGGCTTGGATGTCCGGTTGGGCCAGGTCCGGATGGATCGGTGAGCCTCACGACGTCGCTTTGGCTTGCAGCTTGGCGAGCGACTGAGGAGGCGTGGAACTCGCTTGATGGTCCACGGATGGTCCACGCGTACGAGTTGCCGGAGGCTTGGTGCTTAAGCTGGCCACTACGGCACAAAGGACCCGTGAGCAGCGGTTATGCTGCTCACGGGCCCTGCCAGTTTGTCCGTCGGGCTGACAGGATTTGAACCTGCGACCCCTTGACCCCCAGTCAAGTGCGCTACCAAACTGCGCCACAGCCCGGACCCGCACTCCCTGAGTGCGTGGAAGTACTTTATCGTGCCCGCCGAACGGCCCTGCACGCAGGGTCCCCAGTCTCTCTGACCTGCGGGAACAGGTCAGAGAGACCGAGGAGCAAGGACCTCACCCCAGCCCGGCGCTCACCGCGTTCATCAGCGCGCCCGTGTCGCCCGACATCTCCCAGGCCATTACGCCGAGCAGGCCGCGGGACTTGAGCCACGTCGTCTTCAGGCCGATCGACCAGGCGTCGTCGAACGTCCACCACTGGCCGCCGTTGCCCGTGTAGCACGATGTTGCCACCGCCGCCGTGTCGTGGTGGACCGTGCAGTTCGGGACGCTTGCCACCAGGTTCGCGTACCCGCGGGTGCCCGCTTCTTCGGCGAACTGGCCCGGTGCCGCGCCGGTTGCCGGCTGCCACTCGCCGCTCTTGCCGCCGTCCGCCACTCCCTGCCAGCCTCGGCCGTAGAACGCCAGGCCCAATGTCAGCCGGCGGGGGTCGACGCCCGCGTTCGTGTACGCGTTGATCGCCGTTTCCGCGCTGAAGTGGAACGGGTACGGGTCGTCCGCGTCGGCGTACAGGTTGCCCTGGTGGCCCGTGCGGTTCGGCTCCCACGAGTTGTCGCTGCCCGAGCCGTGGAAGTCGTAGCCCTGCACGTTCGCCACGTCCAGGGAGTCGAAAACGCGAGGCAGGTCCCAGCCGGCCGCCACCTTGGCCGGGTCCGCCGGCGTGAACGCGTGCAGCTGGTACCGCTTGCCGGTCGTCGCGCCGTACGCGTCGAGCTGCGTGCGGAACTCGGCCAGCAGGGCCGTCAGGTTCGCCTTGTCGTTCGGGCTCCAGTGGTTGCCCGGGTGCCCGTCGCCGCTGGCCGGCCACTCCCAGTCGAGGTCGATGCCGTCGAAGAGGCCCGCCGCGGTGCCAGGGCCGCCTGCGCCGCCGTAGGACGCGATGTTGCCCTTCAGCCAGGTGTCCACACAGGACGAAACGAACTTCTTGCGTGACGCGTCGGTGGCCGCGACGTCCGAGAAGTACTTCGAATACGTCCAGCCGCCCAGCGAAACCAGCACCTTCAGGTTCGGGTGCTTCGCCTTGAGCTTCTTGAGCTGGTTGAAGTTGCCGCGCAGCGACTCCCAGCCGGTGTCGGCCACCCCGTCCACCGACTGCGCCGCCGAGAACGGCCGCGAGTAGTCGGCTTCGGCGTCACCGGCGCCGTCGCCCTGGTTCGGGTCCTCGGGATCCGCCGTGGTGCCCTTCGTGACCCCGGACAGGCAGGTCAGGTTCACCGGATCGATGTTCTCGAACGCGTACAGCAGGTGCGTCAGCTTCGCCGCCGCCCCGGACGTCTCCAGGTTCTTCACGAAGTACTGGCGGCCGTAGATGCCCCACTGCACGAAGTACCCGACCTTCGCGTACCCGGAGACGATGTCGCCGGTGCGAGCGGTCACCGCGGCACTCGGCGCCGACACGTTGTCGTAGCCGTCGCGCGCCCGGACCGTGAACGTGTACGAAGTGGACGGTGCCAGCCCGGTCACCACGGCCGACGTCGTGGTCACCGTGGTGGCCAGCACCGCCCCGCGGTAGACGTCGTAGCTCACCACGCCGGTGTTGTCGGTCGACGCCGTCCAGGCCAGCGAGACGCTGCCCGAATCGGCGGCCGTCGAGCGCAACCCGGCGGGCGCGGACGGCGGCTGCGTGTCGTCGGCGGGGTTGTTCGTCGTCACGGCCAGAGCGGGACTCGCCGGGGAGGTGTTCCCCTTGGCGTCCTTGGCCTTGACCGTGAAGGAGTACGCGGTGCCCGGTGTGAGCCCGGAAACCGTGGCGCTCGTCCCGGTCACCGACGCGGCCAGGGAGGTTCCCTGGTAGACGTCGTACCCGGTCACCGGGAGGGAATCGGCCGTCGAGGCGTTCCACGCCAGGGCGACCGTCTTGGTCGTCTTCGCGACCAGGCGCAGGTTTGCCGGCGCGCCCGGCGGGGTGTCCGGTGAACCGTCGCAGTTGGCGTTGTCGACGCGGCACTGCGTCGGCGTCGCCGCGGCACTGAGCCGGAAAGTCGGGCTGTAGGGGTAGGTGTTCCGGCCCGGCGCCAGCGTCGCGATGTAGTACGCCGGGGTCAGCGTGACCTGGGTGCCGTTCTGGGTGACCGTGCCGTTTCGCCGGTCGAGGCGGTGATCCCGGCGGGCAGCGTGAAGGTGATCGCCCAGTTGCTCACCGAGGCGGTCCCGGTGTTGGCGACGGTGTAGGTGCCGGTCGTGCCGTTCAGCGCCAGGGTGGCGGTCAGCGAACCGGCTGCGGCGGCGGGTGGCGCGAGCGCCGCGGTGCCACCGAGTGCGATGAGCAAGGCGGCGAGTGCGGAGCGTAGTCGTACGGGCGTGCGTCTCATGGCGGTTCTCCAAGCGGCACGAGGCGGGGACGACGTGGTCTAGACCACATCGAATGTAACCCGGTGCGGGGAGAACCGCGCAGGCCCGAACGGCGGCAAGCGCTGTCCGAACGGACTGTTAACGCCCCGAGAACGTCGCCTTGCCCGGTCCGTCGGCCAGGAACGACTTCACGGCGTTGCGGAGATCCTCGGTCTCGAACAGCTCGGCCGCGATCGTCGTGATGTGCGCGTTCGCCTCGGGAACGCCGCCCGCGGCGAAGTGGTCCAGGACGCGCTTGGTCGCCGCGTGGGCACGCGTCGGGCCCTCGGCCAGCCGCCGGGTGAACGCCCGCGCCGCCTCGTCGAACCCCTCGTCCGGCAGGACGCGGTTGACGACGTTCCAGCGCTCGAGCGTCGCCGCGTCGTAGGTGTCGCCGGTCATCACGAACTCCTTGGCGCGCCCGACGCCGGCCCGCGCGGCCAGCCGCTGGGTGCCGCCCATGGTCGGCGTGAGCCCGACGACCTTCTCGACCAGCCCGAACTTCGCGCGCGAAGCGGCGAGGATGACATCGCAAGCCACGGCGACCTCGAACGCCCAGGTCAGGCACAGGCCGTGCGCGGCGAACACCGTCGGGAACGGCAGCGCCGCGATCCGGTCCGGCACCGCCAGCATCTCGTCGAAGAGCACCTTCGCCTCGGCGGGCGAGCCCTGGGCGTCGAACAGCGAGACGTCCACGCCGCCGCTGACGATCTTGCCTTCGGCGCGGATCAGCAGCGCCCGGGCGGGCTCGGCCTCCAGCTCGCCGATCGCCGAGGCGAGCGAGGACTGCAGCGAAGCCGTGTAGAGGTTCAACGGCGGAGCGTCGACGGTCAGGACGGCGAGCCCGCCGTCACGATCGAGGCGGACCTGCTGAGTCATGTTCACCCTGCTTCTTCGGCTTCGACGATGTCGTCCCAATACTGCTGGGCCTCGGGGCGCCAGTCGACGTGTTTGTGATGGAACAGTTCCGCCGCCTTCGTCCCGCTCCACTTCGCCGGGAGCAGCTCCGCCGGCAGCTGCGGGTCGAGGAACGGGAACCGCCGCCACTCGTGGACCAGCTCGGTCTGCGCGCGCAGCACCGCGCGGCCGCCGGTGGGGTGCAGGCCGGTGAACCGGTCGATGAAGTCCTCGTAGCGGTCCTTCAGGTCGGTCAGGTCCCAGGACCGGGCGACCATGGACTCCTGCTCGCCGACCTCGCCGTACGCGGCGGTGAACGACATGGCCTGGGCGTCGAGGCCGAGCTCGCTGACGATCTGCTGGGCCTCCCGCTGGCGCGACAGGTCCGGGCTGACCCACACGCCGGCCACGGGCGAGCCGAAGCCCGCCCAGGTCAGCCGGGTGCGCAGGCGGTGCCGCAGGTCGCGCTTGGCCTCCGGGACGGAGACGATCAGCATCAGCCACTGCCCGTTCCAGCGGCGTTCTTCGCGGCCGAACGCGTAGATCCGGTCGGCGCCCTCGGTCAGCAGGCGGCGCCCCGGCGGGGTCAGCGACCAGCGCACTCGGCGCCCGACGCGCTCGGAGACCACCCAGCCCTCGGCGGCGGAGCGGGCCAGCGCCTGGCGCGCCGACTTCTCCTCGATGTCGAGGATGCCCAGGACCTCGACGAGCATCGACGTCCAGACCGGCTTGTCGCGCGGCAGCGCGTACTCGCCGAGGACGGTCATCAGCAGCGACCGCGCGCTGGCGTGACTGACCTCCCGGCGGCGGCTCACGGTGGGCCGCGGCGCGGACGGGCGGCTTTCCCTCGGCTTCGGCCTGCGGCCGAGGGTGACCGGGGGAGCGGGCTCGCCCATGTTGTTCACCGACCTCACTGCGCTGCTGGACTGACAACCGAACAGGGTACCCACAGTGAGTGATCAAAGCGCCACGGGACACACACCGTCGGTGGTTTTGACCTTGATCTGACAGTTCACCACGAGGTCGTAGACTCGGCTACCTCATGAGTGCAACTCTCGTCGCGAAGGACCTGGCCGCGGGCCACGGTGACCGCACCCTCTTCTCCGGCCTCGATCTCGTCGTCGCGCCCGGGGACGTCGTCGGCCTGGTCGGGGTCAACGGCGCCGGCAAGTCCACGCTGCTGCGGACCCTCGCCGGGCTCGCGAAACCGGACAGCGGCGAGGTCCGGCTGAACCCGCCGGCCGCGACCGTCGGGCACCTGCCACAGGAGCCGGAACGGCGCGAAGGCGAGTCGGTGCGGGCCTTCCTGGCCCGGCGCACCGGCGTCTCGGCGGCGCAGGCCGAGCTCGACTCGGCGACTTCGGCCCTGACCGACGGTGCCGCGGGCGCGGACGACCTCTACGCGACCGCCCTGGACCGGTGGCTCGCCCTCGGCGGCGCCGACCTCGACGAGCGGGCCGCCGAAGTGGCCGCGGAGCTCGGCCTGGCGGTGGATCTGGACCAGCCGATGACGTCGCTGTCGGGCGGCCAGGCGGCGCGCGCGGGGCTCGCCTCCCTGCTCCTGAGCCGCTACGACGTCTTCCTGCTCGACGAGCCGACCAACGACCTCGACCTGGACGGCCTCGCGCGGCTCGAGCGGTTCGTGTCCGGCCTGCGCGCGGCGACGGTGCTGGTCAGCCACGACCGCGAGTTCCTGGCCAGGACGGTCGACCGCGTCGTCGAGCTGGACCTGGCCCAGCAGCAGGTGAACGTCTACGGCGGCGGGTACGAGGCGTACCTCGAGGAGCGCGAGGTCGCGCGCCGGCACGCGCGTGAGGACTACGAGGAGTACGCCGATACGAAGGCGTCCCTGGAAGCGCGGGGGCGGATGCAGCGGGCGTGGATGGAAAAGGGCGTCAAGAACGCCCGCCGGAAGCAGCCCGACAACGACAAGGCGGCGCGCAAGTTCCGCAGCGAGGCGACCGAGAAGCAGGCGTCGAAGGCCCGGCAGACCGACCGGATGATCGAGCGACTGGAGGTCGTCGAGGAGCCGCGCAAGGAGTGGGAGCTGCGGATGGAGATCGCCGCGGCCCCGCGCGCCGGTGCGGTGGTCGCGACCCTGCGCGGCGCGGTGGTGCGGCGCGGCGGGTTCACGCTGGGGCCGGTCGACCTGCAGATCGACTGGGCGGACAAGGTCGCGATCACCGGGGCGAACGGGTCGGGCAAGTCGACGCTCCTGGCGGCGCTGCTGGGCCGGATCGCGTTGGACGCGGGGGCCGCGGCCTTGGGGCCGGGTGTCGTGGTCGGCGAGGTCGACCAGGCGCGGCGGCTGTTCCTCGGTGACGTCCCGCTCGCTTCGGCGTTCGCGCGCGAGGTGCCGGAGCTCGCCGACGCGGAGGTCCGGACGCTCCTGGCCAAGTACGGCCTGAAGGCGGCGCACGTGCTGCGGTCGGCGGCGACGCTGTCGCCGGGGGAGCGCACGCGGGCGGCACTGGCGTTGTTGCAGGCGCGTGGGGTGAACCTGCTGGTCCTCGACGAGCCGACGAACCACCTGGACCTGCCGGCGATCGAGCAGCTGGAGGCGGCGCTGGACAGCTACCCGGGGACGCTCCTGCTGGTGACGCACGACCGCCGCATGCTCGACGCGGTGCACGTGACCCGCCGCCTGGAGGTCGACGGCGGCAAGGTCACCGAGCGGTGATCTTCCGCGAGGCAACGCCCGCGGACGCGGACTTCCTGACGGACGTGCTCGTGGCGGCGGTCAACTGGTCACCGGAGTGGAAGGAGAAGTCACGCCGCCGGGTGCTGGCGGCTCCGGACACCGGGCACTACATCGCGGGTTGGCCGCGTTCGGGCGATCTCGGGGTGGTGGCCGAGGCCGACGGGACGCCGGTCGGTGGTGCCTGGCTGCGCTTCTTCCCGGCTGATGATCCGGGGTACGGGTTCGTGGCCGGTGATGTCCCGGAGCTGACGATCGGGGTCGTTGCGGGTTGGCGTGGCCGGGGAGTGGGGCGCTCGTTGCTGCGGGCCGTCGAAGCCCGGGCTCGGGCCGCGGGGGTTCGGCGGATCAGCCTCAGCGTCGAGCGGGTGAACTTCGCTCAGCGGCTTTATCTCGCGGAGGGGTATGAGGTCGTGGGGGCGGGGTCGCGGGACTCGGACACCATGGTCAAGGTGCTTTGAGCGCTGCTCGCCGCCGGCTGTGGCGGGTGAGCGGTGCTCTCGAAGGAGAGCATGCCTGCCGGTTGGCGGTGAGCGGTGCTCTCGAGTTGGGGCAGTGCTTGCACGCGCGTGTGAGCGGTGCTCTCGAGTTGGCGCGGTGCTCGCAGTCGGGTGTGAGCAGTGCTCTCGAACGTGAGCACTGCCCGCCTCGGCAGCGAGAGCACTGCTCTCCGATGTGAGCACCGCACGCGCGCCCCAGGTGGTCACCGATCCAACACGAGAGCACTGCTCACCCCTTCGTCGCCCCTCCTGTCAGGCCCTTCACGAACTGTTTCTGCAGCGCCAGATAGAAAATCAACACCGGCAAAGTCGCCAGGAACATCAACGCGAAAACGCTCCCCAGATCCGCCTGGTACTGCCCGATCGACCGATAGATCCCCGTCGTGATCGTCGTGCCCTGGCTCGGGCCCAGGATGATCAGCGGGTCGATGAAGTCATTCCAGATCCACACGCCCAGGAAGATCAACACCGACGCCGTGGCCGGGCGCAGCAGGGGGAACACCACTCGCCAGAACACCTGCATGCGGCTCGCCCCGTCCAGCAGCGCCGCCTCCTCCAGCTCCACCGGCACCCCGCGGATGAACCCCGTGAACACGAACACCCCGAACGGCACGTAGTACCCGACGTTGAACAGGATCAGCCCCTGCAGCGTCGCCATCAGGTGCGTCACCCGCAGGACGTCGGTGATCGGGATCAAGATCACCTGCGGCGGGATCATCAACCCCGCCAGCAGCACCAGCGTCAGCACCTTCGTCCACCGCTTGCCCGAGCGCGCCAGGTAGTGGCCCAGCATCGCCGACAGGACCGTCAGCACCAGGATCGACAACACCGTCACCACGACGCTGTTCGCCAGGCTGACCCAGAACAGCCCGTCCGGGCGGGTCAGCACCGCCCGGATGTTCGCCAGCGTCGGCGGCACCGGCAGCGACGCCGGTGACTTCGCGATCAGGGAACCGTCCTTGACCACGTTGGCCAGCACCAAGTACAACGGGACGAAGAACACCGCGCTCACGAGCAGGGCAACCGCGGGGCGCAGCCAGGCGCGGGTCACAGGTCCACCTCCCGGCGGCGCAGGAAGTTGAGCACCACCGTCGTCACCACCGCCACGATCACCAGCATCAGCACGGCCATCGCGGACGCGTAGCCGACGTGGTTCGAGTCGAACCCGGTCTGGAGGACGTCGAACGCGATCGTCGCCGTCGCTCCGGAACCCGGGCCGCCGTTGGTGATCACCTTGACGTTGTCGTAGGTCTTGAACGCCGAAATCAGCAGCACCACCGTGTTGATCGTCAGCGACGGCGCCAGCAGCGGCCACGTCACCGCGCGGAACCGGCGCAGCGGTCCGGCGCCGTCGATCTCCGCCGCCTCCAGCAACTCGGCCGGCACGCCCTGGAGACCGGCCAGGTAGACGACCACGCAAAACCCCAGCATCTGCCAGCACACGATCGACGCCACCGAGTACAACGCCACGTCCGGATCGGACAGCCAGCCCGGCGGGTGGGAGACACCCCACGCGCGTAGCAAGCCGTTCAGCGGCCCCCGGTCGTCGAGCAGGCGCGACCAGACGATCGACACCACGACCGAACTCAGGATCACCGGTGTGAAGAACACGCTCCGCAAAGTGTTGTACAGCCAGCCTTTCCGGTCCAGCAGCAACGCCACGCCGAGGCCGAGGACATTGGGGACGATCACCACGATCACCGTCAGGACCGTGGTCACCCGCAGAGCGGTGAGGAACTGCGCATCGGTGAACAGCAGCCGGTAGTTGTCCAGGCCGACGAACTTCACCGGCGGGTTGAACGGGTTGTAGTTCGTCAGGCTGTAGCCGAAGCTGATCAGGATCGGTGCCAGCACGAAACACAGGTACACGAGCACACCCGGCGCGCCGAACGACGCGAAGTGCGCCAGCCGCGGCAGAACCGGGCGTCGGCGGGCGGTGGCAGCCGAGGGCGGGGACGGGCGCGAAATGACGGCGGTCAAGGACGTCAGCCCGCCTTCGCCCACTCGGTGTCCAGGAACGCGCACGCCTCCGCCACGGACTTGCGGCCGGTGATGACGTCCTGGGCGGCCTGGTCGACCTTGTCCTTCATCCCGGGCAGCAACCCGTCGTCCGCGGTCTCCCAGCGGAACGCGTGCACCACGGCGTTCTCCTGCACCGCCCGGGTGTACAGGTCGTAGCCCGCCTTGAACGTCGCCCCGACGTCGGGCGGCGGCGTGTACCCCTTGATCGCCGGGAACAGGCCGTCGGCCTTCACCGAGGCGTCCAGCTGGTCCTTGTCGAGCTGGAAGCCGAGGGCGAACTTCCGGGCCGCGTCGAGGTTCGCGGCCTTCGCGTTGACGATCATCCCGCCGCCGGTGTAGGCCGGGACGACGAGCTTGCCGTCCTCGGTGGGGAAGTCGAACACGCCCACCTCGAAGTCGTGCTTCTTCGCATCGGCGTTGGCCGAAAACCAGTTGCCCATCGGGTACATCGCGCTCTGGCCGTCCAGGAACGCCTGCTCGGTCGCGGCGTAGTCGCGGGACACGCTGGTCCTGTCCACGTACCCCTTCGCCGCGAGGTCGGCGAGCTTCGAGAACGCGTGCTGGAACGCGGGATCGGCGAACTTCACCTTGCCCTGGCGGCGCTGGGTCAGCCAGTCCGGCACCGTGTCGTAGACCTCGGTGCTCACCAGGCCGGAGAGGATCATCGACGACGGGAAGCCGTCCTTGCCGCCGCCGATGGTGAACGGCGAGAAACCCTTGTCCTTGAGCTTGCCGGCGTCGGCGACGAGCTCGTCCCACGTCTTCGGGGGCGCCGCGATGCCCGCGTCGGCGAACATCTTCTTGTTGTAGTAGACCGGCGGGATGGTCTGGGTGTTCGCCGGCAGCTGGTAGTACTTGCCGTTGACCGGGTTGGCCTGCGGGAACTGGAAGTCCTTCAGCTCGTCCGGCGTCCAGGCGTAGAGGTTGCCCGCTTCGGCGAAGCCGGCCGAGTCGACGGCGATCATCACGTCCGGGAACTGGCCGGACTGCAGGAGCTGCTTCGCGTACGACGTCCGCCCGTCGGCGGTCGGCGCGACGAGCTTCTTCACCTTGATCCCCGGGTTCTTGTCGGTGACGCGCTTGATCGCGGCGTCCCAGTAGGCCGGGGTGAGGTTCGGGGTTTCGAACGTCAGGAAGGTGATCTCCGCGCCGCTGCCGCCGGCGTTCGACCCGACCGAGCACGCGCTCACCGCCAGGAGCGCCGCCGCTCCCAGCGCCAGGGACCTTCTCATGTCCAGCCACCTTCCTCGACCCACCATATGTGATGTATGACGCATTTCATCGGACCTATTCGATGATGTCAACCACCAGGAGGCCGCGAAACGCCGAAGAAGGCGAAATAGATCAGATCTTTAGGCGGTCTAGGCGGACGACGGCGCTGGCGAAGTCGCCGGCGGGCAGGTCGAGGGGGAGCCCGCGGGCGAGCAGCACGGCCCCGCTGTGCGTGCGGCCCGAATCCGGATCGCGGTACCGCGCGGCCGGGTCGAGGCCGTCGAGCCGCAGCGGCCGGTCCGGCGCGTTGAAGTGCGCGGCCTGCCGGTACGCGAACACGACGACGCGATCGCCGTGCACGTACTCCAGCGCGGTCACGCCGTCGTCGACCGGCGGCCGCAGCCGGTACAGCGCGCCGTGCTGCACGACCGGCCGGATGTCCTTGTACAGCGCCACGAGGTCGCGGGCGAGCGCGAGGTCGTCGCCGGGCCAGTGCAGGATGTCGCTGCCGAGGCCGAGCACGCCCGCCATGGCGACGTGGAAGCGGAACCGAAGCGGCACCGACCGGGCCGTCACGAAGTTCGGGTTGTCCGTGACCCACGCCGACATCGCGCGCGCCGGGTAGAGCTGGCCGTAGCCGTGCTGGATCCGCAGCCGGTCGAGCGCATCGGTGTTGTCGGAGGTCCAGACCTGGTCGGTCCGGGCGAGCACGCCGAGGTCGATCCGCCCGCCACCGCCCGCGCACGATTCGACCCGCAGGTCCGGGTGGTCCGCGCGCAGCCGGTCGAGCAGCGCGTACACCGCGCGCGTGTGCTCGACCCACAACCGGTCCTGGTCGCGTTCGCCCGGCCAGCCCGCTTCGCTGAACGGCCGGTTCATGTCCCACTTGAGGAAGTCCACGCCCTGCTCGCCGACGAGCCGGTCGAGCCAGTCGTGCGCCCAGGCGGCCACGTCCGGGCGGGCGAAGTTGAGCACCAGTTGCCGCCGCAGTTCCGAGCGGCGCCGGTGCGGGTGGTGCAGCACCCAGTCCGGGTGCGCGCGGTAGAGGTCGCTGTCGGGGTTGACCATCTCGGGCTCGACCCAGAGGCCGAACTTCAGGCCGAGACCGTGCACCGCGTCGGCCAGTGGCTTGAGCCCGTCGGGGAAGCGCGCGCGGTTGACGTGCCAGTCGCCGAGCCCGGCGTGGTCGCCGGTGCGGGCGCCGAACCAGCCGTCGTCCAGCACGAACAGCTCGACTCCGAGCGCCGCCGCCCGTTCGGCGAGGGCCCGCTGCCCGGCCTCGGTGACGTCGAACCCGGTGGCTTCCCAGGAGTTGTAGAGCACCGGACGCAGCTCGCCCGGGTGCGGCAGGACGTGCGCGAGGGTGTACGCGTGCCACGCGCGGCTGGCCGCGCCGAACCCGCCGTCGGTGTAGAGCCCGGCGGAAACGGGCGTCACGAGCGGGCGGCCGGGGCCGACGCGGTGGACGACGCCGTCCTGGCCGAACCCGCCGCTCACCGTCAGCCGGCCGGTCGACGAGCGCGTGGTGGTCAGCCGCCACGACCCGCTCCAGGCCAGCGCGACGCCGTAGACCTCGCCGTGGCGCTCGGTCGCCGTGCCGTCGTCGACCATCACCCACGGATTGGCGTGGTGACTGGTGATCCCGCGTCGGCTGCCGAACACGGTCTCCCCGTGCGGCACCGGCGTCCGGAGCAACTGGGTTTCCGCCGCCCAGCGGCCGGTGACGTGGCTGAGCCGGTAGTCATCGAAGACCGGCAGTGCCCAGGTGGCCGAATCGGCGCGGACGACTTCGACGTCGGTGCCGGCGTTCAGCTCGGTCCAGCGTTCGAGGACCGCGCCGCGCAGGCGGTAGTGCAGGGTGATCCGCAGCGAGTAGTGCCGATCCGCGAACACCAGCCGCAGGTGATCGGCCGTGCTTTCGTGGTGCTCGTACCGCCATTCGAGGGCCCGCGTCCCGTCGGCGAAGCGGACCTGCAGGGCGGGTGTCCAGTACCGGGTGCCGCCGTCGACGGCGAGTTCGGCGAGTCCCTCGTTCGGGTCGTTGAAGCCGTCCCACCAGGGAAGCGCTTCCCCGGTCAGCTCGGCGACGGCGGCTTCGGGCAGCGCGGGTCCCCAGTAGACGTGCGCCGGGACGTCGTCTTCGCCGAGCCGCAACGCGTACGTGCTCGAGTCCCCGGTGAGCACCCAGGTGCGGTGTTCCTCGAGGAAGCTGATCCCGGCCATGCGGGACATCCTGCTCACCGGCGCGGCCGCCGCCAAGGGATGTCCCGCTCACCGGTCACGGGCGGTCGGTGAGGTAGCCGCCCATCACCTTGAAGTACTCGGCCGCGGGCAGGTCGGTCCCGTCGGCGGTGCGGACGCGCTCGACGAGCAGGCCGGGGGACTGCCCGCGGCGGGCGTCCGGCCCGGCGACGATCACCACGCCGTCGCCTTCCCGGATGAAGATCCGGCCCGGTGTGCCGCCGTAGTGCCCCTGCGACACCGACGCCTTCAGTATCCGCAGCTCCTGGCCGCGGTGGTGGGTGAACGCGTTCGGGTACGGGTCCGAGAGGGCGCGCACGAACCGCTCGAGGTCGGCGGGCGGCAGCGTCCAGTCGATCAGGCTGTCGCGCTTGGCCCGCTTGTGGAAGAAGCTGGCCTTCGACCGGTCCTGCGGCACCGGCGTGTAGCCGGTCTCGATCAGGGAGATGGCTTCGGCGGTGATCGGCGCGATGAGGTCGACCGTGCGGTGGAAGAGATCGGTCGTCGTGTCGGCCGGCCCGACCGGGATCGCGCGCTGCAGCACGATGTCTCCGGCGTCGAGTTCGCCGTCCATCATGTGGGCGGTGACGCCGACCTCCGGCTCGCCGTTGAGCAGGGCCCAGATGAGCGGCGAGAACCCGGCGTACGCGGGCAGCAGCGAGTCGTGGATGTTCAGGGTGCCGTGGCGCGGCAGCTCGAAGATCTCCGGCGGCAGCCAGGTCCGCCAGTTGTTCGCCACGATCAGGTCGAGGTCCGCGGCCTTGAGCTCGGCCGGCAACTCGGCGTCGTCCGGGCGGTTGCGCAGCAGGACGCGGATGCCGTGCGCCTCGGCGAGGTCGGCGACCGAGTCGGCCCAGATCCGCTCGTAGGCGTGGTCACTCCTCGGGTGGGTGACCACGAGGGCGACCTCGTGGCCGGCGTCGATGAGCGCCTGGAGGGTCCGGTGCCCCCAGGTCTGGTAGCCGAACATCGCCACGCGCATTCGAGAGTGCCTTTCATGATCGGGGACGAACATCACCACGAACGTACTAGGACAGGCTGGCCTAAGTTAGGTTAGGGTTCCCTGAACCGTACCGGAGCGCGCGAGGGAGCAAGATGACTGCAGAGGTCCCGATCTACGACATCGTCGGCGTGGGCTTCGGGCCGTCGAACCTCGCCCTCGCGATCGCCCTCGCCGAGCACAACGCCGGCTCCGGCGAGCCGGTGACCGCGCACTTCCTCGAGCGCCAGCCCCGGTTCGGCTGGCACCGCGGCATGCTCATCGACACGGCGACCATGCAGGTGTCGTTCCTCAAGGACCTGGTCACCATGCGGAACCCGACCAGCGAGTTCAGCTTCCTCAACTACCTGCACGCCGCCGGGCGGCTGGTCGACTTCATCAACCACAAGAACCTCTTCCCGCTGCGCGTGGAGTTCCACGACTACTTCGAGTGGGCGGCGGCGAAGGTCGACGACGTCGTTTCCTACGGCACCGAGGTCGTCTCGGTGACGCCGGTGTACGACGGCCCCGAGGTCGCGTACTTCGACGTCGAGGCGTCGGACGGCTCGTCGCTGCGGGCGCGCAACCTCGTGGTGGGCACCGGGTTGCGGCCGCAGCTGCCCGAGGGGGTCACCGCCGGGCCGCAGATCTGGCACAACAGCGAGCTGCTGTTCCGGGTGGACGCCCTGCGCGCGGCCGACCCGAAGCGGTTCGTCGTCGTCGGCGCGGGCCAGAGCGCGGCCGAGGTCGCGGCGCTGCTGCACGACGAGTTCCCGCGCGCCGAAGTGTGCGCGGTGTTCGCCCGCTACGGCTACAGCCCGGCCGACGACAGCTCGTTCGCGAACCGCATCTTCGACCCCGAGGCGGTGGACCAGTTCTACCGCGCGGGGGAGCCGGTGAAGGACCGCCTGATGCGCTACCACGGCGCGACGAACTATTCGGCAGTCGACCTCGACCTGATCGACGAGCTCTACCGCCGGGTCTACCGCGAGAAGGTCCTCGGCGTGGAACGGTTGCGGCTGTTCAACGTCTCGCGCCCGGTCGAGGTGACCGACGCGGGCACGGTGACGGTCGAGTCGTTGACGACGGGCGCGCAGACGGTCCTGGCCGCCGACGCGGTCGTCTACGCCACCGGCTACCGGCCCGCGGACCCGACACCGCTGCTCGGCGAGCTGGGCGCGCGGTGCCTGCGCGACGGGTCCGGCCGCCTGCGCGTCGAACGCGACTACCGGATCACGACGGACTTCCCCCTGCGCGGCGGGATCTACCTGCAGGGCGGCACCGAGCACACGCACGGGATCACGTCGTCGCTGCTGTCGAACACCGCGGTGCGGGTGGGCGAGATCCTGCAGTCCGTGGTGGACCGCAGGATCGTCGCCGAGCCGGTGGGGGAGTACGCGATCAGCGGGCGCTGAGCTGCTCCCGCAGGATGTCGCCGTGGCCGGTGTGGCGGGCGAACTCCTCGATCAGGAACAGGTAGATGAAGCGGAGGGTGACCTCGCCGACGACCGGGTGCGTCCACCGGTCGTCGAGCGAGCGGCCGGCCGCGATCTCGCGCGAGCGGGCACTGGCGCGCTCGTATTCGGCGATGACGTCGTCGACGGTTTCGTCGTCGCCGACGGCGAAACTGGCGTCCCCGGGCGTCGAGGGCCCGTCGATCTCGGCCTCGTCCAGCCCGGCGACCAGCCACTGGAACCACCGGCGCTCGGCGACGGCGGCGTGCTTGACCAGGGCGATCGGCGTGGTCAGGGACGGCACCAGCCGTTGCCTGGCCTCGGTTTCCGACAGCCCGCGCGTGTTCTCGACGAGCGCTCGGCGGTTGCGGTCCAGCATGGCCTCCAGCAGTTCGCGCTCGGAGCCGGTGGTCTTTTCGGGCAGCGCATACACGGCAGTCAGCTTTCTCGGTGGGGGTCCGGCCGGATGGGCCTCGGGACGGTGAGGCGGGCCGGGCCCCAGGATAGCGCTAGCCGGCCGGCGCGAGGTGGTGGCGGCTGATCTTGGCGATCCGGTTTCCGCGGCGGCCGGCTCAAGCGCCCCAAGGCGGCCTTCGGTGCGTCAGACGCACCCAAGGCGGCCTTCGGTGCGTCAGACGCAACCAAGGCCACATTGGGGCGCTTGGGACCCGGTGGTACTAGCCGGCCGGCGCCGGGTGGTGGCGGCTGATCGGGATGACCAGCGGGGTGCCGCTCACCGGGTCCGGGGTCACCTGGCAGCGGACGTCGAACACCTCGTCGACGAGCTCCGCCGTGATCACCGACGCCGGTTCGCCCGCGGCGGCCACGCGGCCCGCCTTCATCGCGATCACGTGGTCGGCGTAGCGGCACGCCTGCGGGAGGTCGTGCAGGACCATCACCACCGTGCGGCCCTCCGCGCGGTTGAGGTCGACGACCAGGTCGAGCACGTCGATCTGGTGGGCCAGGTCCAGGTACGTCGTCGGCTCGTCGAGCAGCAGCACCGGCGTGCTCTGGGCGACCGCCATCGCGATCCACGCGCGCTGGCGCTGGCCGCCGGACAGCTCGTCCACCGGGCGGTCGGCCAGCTCGGTCATCGAAGTCGCTGCCAGGGCCGCGCGCACCGCGTCTTCGTCCGATGTGGACCACTGGCGCCACCAGCTCTGGTGCGGGGCGCGGCCGCGGCCGACGAGGTCGGCCACCGTCATGCCCTCCGGCGCCACCGGCGACTGCGGCAGGATGCCGAGCCGCTGGGCGACCTGGCGGGTCGGCAGGTCGTGGATCGACCGGCCGTCCAGGTACACCCCGCCGGCCTTCGGCGTGAGCAGCCGGGCCAGCGTGCGCAGCAGGGTCGACTTCCCGCACGCGTTCGGGCCGACGATCGCGGTGATCTTCCCCGGCGGGATGTCGAGGTCGAGGCCGTCGATGACGACCCGGTCGTCGTAGGCGACGCGCAGGTCCTGCACGCGCAGGGACGGTGTCATCTTCTCAGCCTCCGGAGCCGGATCGGTTGGCCCTGGCCAGCAGCCAGAGCAGCAGCGGGGCGCCGAGCGCGCCGGTCACGATGCCGACCGGCAGCGGGGACGCCGTGAGCGTGCGGGCCAGGATGTCGCTGCCCAGGACGACGACCGCGCCGGTGAGCGCGGACGCGGTGAGCGGCGGGGACGCCTGGCGCGCCAGGCGCTGCGCGATCTGCGGTGCGGTGAGCGCGACGAACGAGACCGGGCCCGCGGACGCCGTCGCGAAGGCCACCAGCCCGGCGCCGGCCAGCAGCAGCCCCAGCCGCACCGGCTGCACCGGCGTGCCGAGCCCGGCCGCCACGTCGTCGCCGAGCTGCAGGGTGCGCATCCAGCGCGACAGGGCCAGCACCAGCGGCAGCAGCACCGCCAGGGCGCCGGCCAGCGGGACGACGTGGTCCCAGCCGCGGTTGGCGAGGTTGCCGACGAGCCAGCCGATCGACGCCTGCGCTTCGGTGATCTGCGCGCGGCTGAGCAGGTAGTCGGTCAGGCTGGTGCACATGGCGAAGATCCCGATGCCCACCAGGATGATCCGGTAACCGGTGGTCCCGCGCCGCCACGCGAGCGCGTACACGAGCAGGCCGGTCAGCAGCCCGCCCAGCAGGCCGAGCGTGGTGGTGCCGAGGCCGCCGCCGAAGCCGAAGGAGATCCCGGCGACGACGGCGGTGGCCGCGCCCGCGTTGATGCCGATCATGTCCGGGCCGGCCAGCGGGTTGCGGGTGATGGTCTGGAACACCGCACCGGACGCGCCGAACGCGAGCCCGGCCAGGAGCCCGGTCAGCGCCCGCGGCAGCCGCAGTTCCCGCACGATGTAGCCGGTCCCGCTGTCGCCGCCGCCCAACACCGCGGAGAGGACGTCGGACACGCTCAGCGGGACGTCGCCGATCGTCGTGCCCACGCAGAACAACGCGAACGCGAGCACGGCGAGCACGAGCGAGACGGCCACGAGCCGGAGCCGGACCTGCCCGGACACCGCGGGTTTCGCGAGGCGGAAGGTGACGCGGCCGCGCCGCACCTGCAGCAGGCTCATCAGGACTCCACCAGCTTGCGGCGGCGGACCAGCCAGATGAAGAAGGGCGCGCCGAGGAACGCGACGATCACGCCGGCGCGGACCTCGCCGGGCCGCGCCGCGACCCGGCCGAGGATGTCGGCGGCCAGCAGCAGGCACGGGGAAAGGACCGCGGTGTAGGGCAGCAGCCACCGGTGGTCGGGCCCGATGACGAACCGCACGGCGTGCGGGACGATCAGGCCGAGGAACACGATCGGCCCGGCGACCGCGACGGACGCGCCGGTCAGGAGCGTGACGGCCAGCGCGCCGCGCAGCCGCAGCGGGCCGAGCCGCCGTCCGAGCGCGACCGCGACGTCGTCGCCGAGCGCGAGGCTGTTCAACGCCGGCCCGCTCGTGATCGCCAGGACCACGCCGGCGAGCAGGAACGGCAGGATCCGCAGCAGCGAACCGCTGTCGACACCGGCGAGCGAGCCGGCCGACCAGAAGCGGAACCGGTTGAGCGCCACCGGGTCCGACAGCACCATCGCGCTGGTGAACGAGCCGAGCAACGCCGTGACGGCGGCCCCGGCGAGGGCGAGCTTGACCGGGCTCGAGCCCGCGCGGCCGCGGGTGCCGAGGAAGTAGACGACCGCGGTCGCGGCGAGCGCGCCGGCGAACGCGAACCAGATGTAGCCGTAGAGGGAACCGACGCCGAGCACGGTGATCGAGAAGACGATGGCGAACGCGGTCCCGGCGCTGATCCCGAGCAGTCCCGGCTCGGCCAGCGGGTTGCGGGTCAGCGCCTGCATGAGGGTGCCGGCGAGGCCGAGCGCGGCGCCGACCAGGACGGCCAGGAACGTGCGCGGCAACCGGACACTGTGGATGATCACGGCGTCGGCCGAGCCGTCGTCGTGCCACAGCACCTGCCAGACGGCGGCGAACGAAATCTCCTTCGACCCCAGCCAGACACTCAACAGGCACAGGAAAACCAGGACGCCGAAAGCGGCCAGCAGACCGAGTGCGCGGCCCGTGTGTGGCGGGCGTCGCTCGAGAGCGATGCCTCCGGGGTCTGTTCGCACCGCACCTCCGACTGGTACTGATTTAGGTAAGGCTAACCGATGGTACAGGAGTGCATCCTCACCATCCGTTTGTTAGGGTCACCTAAGTCAGCACCTCGGTCGGGGTGCCGTGAGCAGCGGGAGGCTGGTCTACCGGTGAGCAAGGGTGACGCTGTGCAGCAGCAGGTGTCGAGGGCCGGGTTCTGGCGGGACCGCCTCGCTTCGGCGCCGAAGGAGCTGCCGCTCCCGGTCGACCGGCCGTATCCGGCCCAGCCCGGCTCGGCGCGAGCGCGGGTCACCCGGCCCGCACCCGCGGCCGACGAGCCGACCCTCTTGGCGGCCTTCGCCGTGCTGCTGTCCCGGTACGCGGGCACCGCGGACGTTGTGCTCGGCATCGGCGCGCTGGTGCCCCTGCGCGTGGATCTCGGGGGCGCGCCCGGGTTCGCCGACGTCGTCGCCCGTGTCCGCGAAGCGCGGGAAGAAGCCCTGGCGCACGAAATCCCGTTCGGCGACCTGGTCGCCGAGCTGGCGCCCGAGCCCGGCCGCGGGGGATCGGTCCTGGTCAACGTCGGCTTCGGCGCGGAGACCGTGCTGCCGCTCGACCTGAACCTGACCCTCGCCGGTGCCCTGCTCGTCGCCGACTACCGCGCCGACGTCCTCGACGAATCCACTGTGGATCGAATGCTGGACCACCTCGGGTGTCTCCTCGCCGATGCGGTCGAACGTCCACAGTGGCCAGTGTCCCGGTTGGACCTCATGCCGGCGCCGGAGCTCCGCCGCATCCTCGAAGAGTGGAACGACACCGACCTCCCGGCGCCTTCGGCGACGCTGCCGGAGCTGTTCGCCGCCCGGGTCGAGGCAGCGCCGGACGCGGTCGCCCTCGTCTTCGAGGACGAAGAACTCACCTACGCCGGGCTCGACGCGCGGGCGAACCGGCTCGCCCACGTCCTCATCGGACGCGGCGCGGGGCCCGAGCGGGTGGTCGCGCTGGCCGTGCCCCGCTCGATCGACATGATCGTCGCCGAACTCGCGGTCCTCAAGGCCGGCGCCGCCTACCTGCCGCTGGACCCGGACCACCCGGCCGAGCGCATCGCGTTCATGGTGGCCGACGCCCGCCCGGTGTGCGTGGTGACCACCGGCGAACTCGCCGGCCGCTTCGACGGCGGCGTCCTCGAGGGCGGCGTCCTCGACCTCGACGAACTCGGCCTGGACGACGTCCCCGCGACCGGCCCCGCCGCCGCGATCGTCCCGGCCAGCGCCGCCTACGTCATCTACACCTCCGGATCCACGGGACGGCCCAAGGGGGTCGTCGTCTCCCACGCGGGCGTGGCGAAGCTGGTCGCGACGCAGTCGCAGCGGTTCGGCGTGGGCCCGCAGAGCCGGGTCCTGCAGTTCGCCTCGCCGAGTTTCGACGTCGCGTTCTGGGACCTGTGCCTCGGCCTGCTCTCGGGCGGGCGCCTGGTGATCGTCCCGGCCGAGCGGCGGGTGCCCGGCCCGGAACTGGCCGGATACGCGCACGCGCACGGCGTCGACTTCATGATCCTGCCGCCCGCCCTGCTCGCCGAGTTCCCCGAGGACTGCGACCTCCCGCGCGACAGCGTGCTGCTCGCGGGCACCGAGCGCGTGTCGCCCGAGCTGGTCCGGCGGTGGGCGCCGGGACGGCGGATGTTCAACGCCTACGGCCCGACCGAGGCCACGACCAACTCGACGCTCGGCCGCTGCGACCCGGAGATCGCCCCCGGCTCGGCCGTCCCGATCGGCGTGCCGGACCCCGGCACCCGCGCGTACGTCCTCGACGCGCACCTGGCGCCGGTGCCGGTCGGCGTCGTCGGCGAGCTGTACCTGGCGGGAAGCGGCCTGGCGCGCGGGTATCTGGGGCGGCCCGGGTTGACGGCGGAGCGGTTCGTGGCCGACCCGTTCGGCTCCGGCGGACGGCTCTACCGCACGGGCGACCTCGTCAGGTGGCTGGCGGACGGGCGGCTGGTGTTCGTCGGCCGGGCCGACGACCAGGTCAAGATCCGCGGCTACCGGATCGAGCCGGGCGAAATCGAGGCCGTGCTGGCCGAACACCCGCGTGTCGGGCAGTCGGTCGTCGTCGCCCGGGACGGGGAGCTGATCGCCTACGCCGTGCCGGTGCCCGACCGCGACCCGGCGGCCGAGCAGGGCCACGTCGACGAATGGCACGCCGTCCACGAGGAGATGCTCGCCGGCTCCCACGGCATCGAGGAGAACTTCGCGGGCTGGAACTCCAGCTACGACGGCTCCGAGATCCCCCTCGGCGAAATGCGCGAGTGGCACGCGGCGACGATCGAGCGGATCCGGGCGCTGCGCCCGAAGCACGTCCTGGAGATCGGCGTCGGCAGCGGGCTGATCCTGTCGCGAATCGCCCCGGACGCCGAAACCTACTGGGGCGTCGACCTTTCCGAGAGCGCCATCGAGAACGTCCGGCGCGAGGTCGCCGCCGTGCCGGAGCTGGCGGGCAAGGTCCACCTGGCCGCCCGGCCCGCCCACGACCTGGGCGAGCTGCCGGAGTTCGACACGGTGATCATCAACTCCGTCGCCCAGTACTTCCCGAGCGCGGACTACCTCGCCGAAGTCGTCAAGACGGTCGCGGGTGCCGTGCGGCCGGGCGGGACGATCTTCCTCGGCGACATCCGCAACCTGCGGTCGCTGCGGGCGTTCCGGACCGCCGTCGAGCTCCACCGCGGCCGGACCGACGTCGCCGCGGTCGACCAGGCGATCGCCCGCGAAGGCGAGCTGGTCCTCGACCCGGACTTCTTCCCGGCCCTGGCCCGTGGCCTCGACGGCTTCGGCGACGTCGACCTGTGGGTCAAGCGCGGCGAGGCGCACAACGAGCTGACCCGGCACCGCTACGACGTCGTGCTGCGGAAGGCGCCCGCGCCCGACGCGGCCGCCGAACAGGTCGTCGCGTTCGGCGATTTCGCCGCGGTGGAACGGTTCCTGGCCGCCGAGGCGCCGGAACGGCTGCGCGTCACGGCGATCCCGGACGCGCGGCTCGCCGCTGAGCTGGCCGCGGTCCGCGCGCTGGACACCGGCGACGCCGAAGCGGCCCTGGCCGCCCTCGGCCACCGCGACGGCGTCGACCCGGAAGCGCTGTACCACCTGGGCGAGCGCGCCGGCTACCGCGTGGCGGTCACCCCGGCGGCCGAAGCCGGTGAGCTCGACGCCGTCTTCACACGCCCCAATGTGGCCTTGGTTGCGTCTGACGCACCCAAGGCGGCCTTCGGTGCGTCAGACGCACCGAAGGCCACATTGGGGCGCTTGGGGGGCGCTGCGTACCGGCCGGTCCGTCCGACGGGCGCACCCGGCTCGTACGCCAACAACCCCGCGGCCCGGCGGGAGACCGGGGCGCTCGTGGCGTCGCTGCGCGCGCACGTGCGGGACCGGCTGCCGCAGTACATGGTGCCGTCGGCGTTCGTCGTGCTCGACAAGCTGCCGGTGCTCGCGTCCGGCAAGCTCGACCGGAAGGCCCTGCCGAGCCCGGAGCGGTTCGCCGCCGGGCCGGGCCGGGCGCCGCGCAACCCCGTCGAGCAGCTGCTGTGCGAGCTGTTCGCCGACGTCCTCGACGTGCCGCAGGCCGGGCCGGACGGCGACTTCTTCGCCCTCGGCGGCCACTCGCTGCTCGCCACCCGGCTGATCCAGCGGATCCGCGCGGCCGTCGGCGCCGAGGTGGGAGTGCGGGCGGTGTTCGACGCCCCGACGCCGGCCGCGCTCGCGGACCTCCTCGCCGGGGCCGTCACCGCGACCGGGCGGCCTCCGCTCGTCCGCGTCACCGAGCGACCGGACCGGCTGCCGCTGTCGTTCGCCCAGCAGCGCCTGTGGTTCCTGCACGGGCTGGAAGGCGGCTCCGCGACCTACAACGTCCCGCTCGTCATGCGGCTGGCCGGGGAGCTCGACGTCGACGCGCTGCGGTCGGCGCTCAACGACGTCGTGGCCCGGCACGAGGCCCTGCGGACCGTCTTCCCGGTCGTGGACGGCGTCCCGTACCAGCGGATCCTGCCGGAAGGGACGGTGGAGCTCGCCGTCCGAACGGTGTCCGACGCGGACGCCGAGGTGGCTGCGCTCGTGCGTGCGGTGTTCGACCTCGGTGCCGGGGTGCCGGTGCGTGCGGAGCTGCTCGCCGTCGGCCCGCGGCGGTACGTGCTGGTCCTCGTCGTGCACCACATCGCCGCCGACGGCTGGTCGCTGACCCCGCTGTGGCAGGACATCGCCACGGCCTACCGCGCCCGCCTGCGCGGTGCTGCTCCACAGTGGACGCCGCTGCCGGTGCAGTACGCGGACTACACGCTCTGGCAACGAGAACTCCTGGTCACCGAAGAGGCGGCCCAGCTCGCCTACTGGCGGGACGCCCTCGACGGCCTGCCCGACCGGATCCCGCTCCCGCTCGACCGGCCGCACCCGCCCGTGTCGGCCTACCGCGGCGGCTTCCTCACCTTCACCTGGGACGCCGGGCTCCGGACCGCGCTCACCGACCTCGCGCGCGCCTGCGGGGCCAGCCCGTTCATGGTCGTGCACGCGGCACTGACGGCCCTGCTGGTGCGCCTCGGGGCGGGCACGGACATCCCGATCGGCACGCCGATCGCCGGGCGCACCGACCCGGCGCTGGACGACCTCGTCGGGTTTTTCGTCAACACCCTGGTCCTGCGGGTGGACGCCGGTGGCGATCCGTCCTTCCGGGACCTCGTCGCCCGGGTGCGCGAGCGCAGCCTCGACGCCTACGCCCACCAGGACGTCCCGTTCGAGCGCCTGGTCGAAGCGCTCAACCCGGCGCGGTCGCTGTCGTACCACCCGCTGTTCCAGACCATGCTCGCCTGGCAGAACACCCCCGGCGCCGGCGTCGAGCTGCCCGGCCTGACCGTGACCGGGCAGCCGGTCGGCACCGGCACGGCCAAGTTCGACCTCTGGTTCTCCTTCACCGAGCGTCTGGACGGCCTGCACGGCCAGGCCGAGTTCAACGCCGAGGTCTTCGACCGGGCCACCGTGACCGGCCTGCTCGACCGCCTCGAAACGCTGCTGCGGCAGGTCGTCGCCGCCCCGGACCGGCGCCTCGGCTCGCTCGACGTGCTCACCCCGGCCGAGCGCGACGGCCTCGGCGAGACCTGGTCCGGGGCGATCGAGGACGTGCCCGCGGTGACCGTGCCCGAGCTGTTCGCCGCCCAGGTCGCGCGGACGCCGGAGCACCCGGCGCTGGTCTTCGAGGACGAAGAACTCAGCTACGCCGAACTCGACGCCGTCTCGGATCGCCTCGCGCGGGTGCTGGCTGCGCGGGGCGCGGGGCCCGAGCGCGTGGTCGCGTTGGCGCTGCCCCGCTCGACGCACCTGGTCACGGCGATCCTGGCCGTGCTGAAGACGGGCGCGGCCTACCTGCCGCTCGACCCCGGCTACCCCGCCGACCGGATCGCGTTCATGCTCGAAGACGCCGATCCGGCCCTGGTGCTGGCCGTCGCGGACACCGCCGTCCCGGGCGCGCTGCTGCTGGACGACCCGGCCACCCTCGCCGGCGTCCCCGACGCGCCCCTCGACGTCGTGCTCCGGCCGGAGAACCCCGCGTACGTCATCTACACGTCCGGGTCGACCGGCCGCCCCAAGGGTGTCGTCGTCCCGCACGCCGGGATCGTCAACCGGCTGCTCTGGATGCAGCGCGAATACGGCCTCACCGGCGACGACCGCGTGCTGCAGAAGACGCCGTCGAGCTTCGACGTGTCGGTGTGGGAGTTCCTCTGGCCGCTGCTCACCGGCGCCACCGAGGTGCTTGCCCGCCCGGACGGGCACAAGGACCCGGCCTACCTGGCCCGGCTGATCCGCGACCGCGCCGTCACGACCGTCCACTTCGTCCCGTCCATGCTGCAGGTCTTCCTCCAGGAACCGGCGGCGGGGGAGTGCACGAGCCTGCGCCGCGTGCTCTGCAGCGGTGAAGCCCTGCCCCTCGACGCCGTCGCGCAGTTCGGGCGGGTCCTCGACGCCGAGCTGCACAACCTCTACGGCCCGACCGAGGCCTCGGTCGACGTCACGTCGTGGCGTACGTCCACAGAGGACAGTTCCGTCCCGATCGGACGTCCGGTGTGGAACACCCGCACCTACGTCCTCGACGCCGCCCTGCGCCCGGTGCCGCCGGGTACCCCCGGCGAGCTGTACCTCGCCGGTGTCCAGCTCGCCCGCGGCTACCTCGGCCGGGCGGGGCTGACCGCGGAGCGGTTCGTCGCCGACCCGTTCGGCGCGCCCGGCACGAGGATGTACCGCACCGGCGACCTCGCCCGCTTCCGCACCGACGGCGTCCTCGAGTTCCTCGGCCGCGGCGACGAGCAGATCAAGATCCGCGGGTTCCGCGTGGAGCCCGGTGAGATCGCCGCGACCCTGTCCGCGCACGACGACGTCGCCCACGCCGTCGTCGTCGCCCGCGAAGACCGGCCCGGTGACGTCCGCCTGGTCGGGTACGTCGTCCCCGCCGACGGCGCCGGCTCGGCCGAGGAGGAGACCGAGCAGGTCGGCGAGTGGCGCGAGCTGTACGACTCGGTGTACGCCGACGACAGTGCCGAATTCGCCGGCTGGGACTCCAGCTACACCGGCGAGCCGATCCCGCGTGCGGAGATGCGGGAGTGGCGTGACGCCATCGTCACCCGCCTCCGCGAGCTGCGGCCGCGGCGGGTGCTCGAGATCGGCGTCGGCCGCGGCCTGCTGCTGACCGAGCTGGCCCCGGACTGCGAGGCGTATTGGGGTACCGACTTCTCCGCCGAGGTCATCGCTTCGCTGGGCGAGCGGGTCGCGGCGGATCCCGCGCTCGCCGGGCGCGTCGAACTGCGCACCGGTGACGCCGCCGACTTCACCGGCCTGCCGCCGGAGTTCTTCGACACGATCGTGCTCAACTCCGTCGTCCAGTACTTCCCGAGCGGGACCTACCTCCTCGACGTCGTGCGCAAGGCCCTGGCGCTGCTGGCGCCGGGTGGCTCGCTCTTCGTCGGGGACGTCCGGGACCTGCGGCAGGTCCGGGCGTTCCACACCGCCGTGGCCCAGGCGCGCGGTGGTGACGTCGAGCAGCGGCTGCTGCGGGAGAAGGAGCTGCTCGTCGCGCCGGAGTTCTTCGCCGGCCTCGACGGGGTGGCCGCGGACATCCGGGTCAAGCGCGGCCGGGCGGTCAACGAGCTCACCCGGTACCGCTACGACGTCGTGCTGCGCCCCGGCACCGCCCAGCCACGGCCGGTCGAGACGCTGACCTGGGGCACCGATGTGTCCTCGGTGGACGAAGTGCTCGCCCGGGTGCGCGACGGCCTGCGCGTCGAGGGTGTCCCGAACGGACGGATCACCGACGGCGTCGACCCCGAGGACTGGTACGCACTGGGTGCGGTCGTCACCTGGTCGGCGGCCGGCGACGGCTCGGTCGACGTCCTGTTCACCAGCGGCGACCCGGCCGGCGCCTTCCGGCCCGGCCCGGACCCGATCCTGGCCTACACCGGTAACCCCCGGCGATCGCGCCGGAGCGCGGCCCTGCCGGCGGAGCTGCGGACCTTCGCCGCCGGACGGCTGCCCGAGCACATGGTGCCCTCGGCGATCGTCGTCCTCGACGCGCTGCCGGTGACGGCGAACGGCAAGCTCGACCGCCGCGCGCTCCCGGCGCCGGAGCTGACCGCGCCGGTGTCGGACCGCGAGCCGCGCACGCCGGTCGAACGCCGGCTGTGCGAGCTGTTCGCCGACGTCCTCGGCCTGCCGCGGGTCGGCCCGGACGACAGCTTCTTCGCCCTCGGCGGCCATTCGCTGCTGGCCACCCGGCTGATCGCCCGCGTCCGCACCGCGCTGCACGCCGAGCTCGAAGTGCGGGCGGTCTTCGAGACGCCGACCCCGGCGGGCCTGGCCGCGGTGCTGGCCACCGCGCGCGGCACCGCGCGGCCACCGCTGGTCGCCGCGCGCCGTCCGGACCTCGTCCCGCTGTCCGGCGCCCAGCAGCGGCTGTGGTTCCTGCACCACCTCGAAGGACCCTCGGCCACCTACAACGTCCCGCTGATCATGCGCCTCGACGGCGAACTCGACGTCGAAGCGCTGCGCCGGGCGCTGTCGGACGTCGTCGCCCGGCACGAAGCGCTGCGCACGCGGTTCCCGCAGCGGGACGGCCTGCCGTACCAGGACATCCTCCCGCCCGGGGAACTCGAACTGCCGGTCCGCGAGGTCACCGCCCTCGACGACGCGCTGACCGGGCTGGTCCGCGGCTCGTTCGACCTCGAGCGCGAGGTGCCGATGCGCGCGGAACTGCTGCGCCTGGGTGCCCGCGAGCACGTCTTCGCGCTGGTGTTCCACCACATCGCCTCCGACGGCTGGTCGATGGCCCCGCTGTGGCGCGACATCGCCACCGCCTACGCCGCCCGCCGCGCCGGTGACGCTCCACAGTGGACGCCGCTGCCGGTGCAGTACGCCGACTACACGCTTTGGCAGCAGGACCTGCTCGGCCGCGAAGACGACCCGGACAGCCTGCTGAGCGCCCAGCTGGACTACTGGCGCACGGCGCTCGACGGCCTGCCCGACCGGATCGAGCTGCCCCTGGACCGGCCGCACCCGGCCACCGCGACCTTCCGCGGCGAGCTGCACACCTTCACCTGGGACGCCGGCCTCCACGCGCGCCTGGCCGAGCTGGCCCGCGACAGCGGCGCCAGCGTGTTCATGGTGGTGCACGCGGCCCTCGCCGCGCTGCTCACCCGGCTGGGCGCCGGCACCGACGTGCCGATCGGCTCTCCCATCGCCGGGCGCACCGACCCCGCGCTCGACGACCTCGTCGGGTTCTTCGTCAACACCCTGGTCCTGCGCGTGGACACCGGCGGCGAGCCGACGTTCCGCGAGCTGCTCGCCCGCGTCCGCGAGCGCAACCTGGACGCCTACGCCCACCAGGACGTCCCGTTCGAGCGGCTGGTCGAGGTGCTCAACCCGGCGCGGTCGCTGTCGTACCACCCGCTGTTCCAGGTCATGATCGCCGGGCAGAACACCGCCCGCGCCGAGGTGACCCTGCCCGGCCTGTCCGTCACCGAAATCCCGGTCACCACCGGGACGTCGAAGTTCGACCTGTCGATTTCGCTGACCGAGCGCGCCGCCGGGATCGACGGCGTGCTGGAGTTCAACGCCGACGTCTTCGACCACGCCGGCGCGCACGCGATCCTGCGCCGCCTCGAAGTGCTGCTTGGCGCAGCCGTGGCCGAGCCCGACCGTCCCGTCGGCGCCCTGGACCTCCTCGACGGCGACGAGCGCGAGCGGGTGCTCACCGAGTGGGCCGGGTCCCTCGAACCGGCGGGCACCGAGACGTTCCCGGGGCTGTTCGGCCGCCGCGTCGCCGAGGCGCCCGACGCGGTGGCGCTCGTGTTCGAAGACCTCGAACTCACCTACGCCGAGGTGAACACCCGCGCCAACCGGCTCGCGCACCTGCTGCTCGACCGCGGCGCCGGGCCGGAGCGGGTCGTCGCGCTGGCCGTGCCGCGGTCGGTGGACATGATCATCGCCGAGCTGGCGGTGCTCAAGGCGGGCGCCGCCTACCTGCCGATCGACGTCGACTACCCGGGCGACCGCATCGCCTACATGGTCGAAGACGCAGCGCCGGTGTGCGTGGTGACCACCGCGGACATCGAGGCGAAGCTGCCGCCGGCCCTGCCCCGGGTGCTCCTGGCGGACGCGGCGCTCGCCGGGATGTCCACGGAGGACCCGGACGTCACGATCACCCCGGAGAACGCGGCGTACGTGATCTACACGTCCGGCTCGTCCGGGCGGCCCAAGGGGGTCGTGCTGCAGCACTCGGGCGTCGCGAAGCTGGTCGCCACCCAGGTCGAACGCTTCGGCGTGGGGCCGCACAGCCGGGTGCTGCAGTTCGCGTCGCCGAGCTTCGACGTCGCCTTCTGGGACCTGTGCCTCGGCCTGCTCTCCGGCGGCCGCCTGGTCGTCGTCCCGGCCGAGCGGCGGGTCGCGGGCCCGGCGCTGACCGAGTACGCGCACCGGCACGCCGTCGACTTCATGATCCTGCCGCCGGCCCTGCTCGACGCGCTGCCGGCGGACCTCGACCTGCCGCGGGACAGCGTGCTGCTGGCGGGGACCGAGCGGGTGTCGCCGGAGCTGGTGCGCCGCTGGGCGCCGGGGCGGCGGATGTTCAACGCCTACGGCCCGACCGAGGCGACCACGAACTCGACCCTCGGCGAAAGCGACCCCGGCGAACTGGCGGACGCGACGGTCGTCCCGATCGGCATCCCCGACCCCGGGACCCGCGCGTACGTGCTCGACGCCCGGTTGCGGCCGGTGCCGCCCGGGGTGGTGGGGGAGCTGTACCTCGCCGGAAGCGGCCTGGCCCGCGGCTACCTCGGGCGGCCGGGCCTGACGGCCGAGCGGTTCGTGGCCGACCCGTTCGGTTCCGGTGGCCGCCTCTACCGCACCGGTGACCTGGTCAGGTGGCTGCCGGACGGCCGGTTGGTGTTCCTCGGCCGGGCCGACGACCAGGTCAAGATCCGCGGGTACCGGATCGAGCTCGGCGAGATCGAGTCCGTGCTGGCCGAACACCCGGCCGTCGGGCAGTCCGTCGTCGTCGCCCGGGACGGGCGGCTGATCGCCTACGCCGTGCCGTCGGCGGGACGGGACGAAGAAGCGGAGCTGGACCACGTCGGCGAGTGGCGCGAACTGCACGAGAACGTCTTCACCGAGGCGGCGTCCGGCGGGCTGGAGGAGAACTTCACCGGCTGGAACTCCAGCTACGACGGCTCGGCGATCCCCCTCGACGAGATGCGCGAGTGGCACGCGGCGACGATCGACCGCCTCCGTTCCGTGGCCACCCGGAGGGCACTTCCACGTGAAGGTGCCCCGTTCGGGCGGGTGCTGGAGATCGGGGTCGGGAGCGGGCTGATCCTGTCGCGGATCGCGCCGGACGCCGAGGAGTACTGGGGCGTCGACCTCTCCGAGCGGGCCATCGCCAACCTGCGGCGTGGACTGGCGGCGACGCCGTTCGCGAGCAAGGTCCACCTGGCCGCGCGCCCGGCGCACGATCTCGGGGAGCTGCCGCAGTTCGACACGGTGATCATCAACTCCGTCGCCCAGTACTTCCCGAGCGTCGGCTACCTCGCCGAAGTCCTCCGCACGGCCGCGGCGCACGTCCGGCCCGGCGGCGTCATCTTCCTCGGCGACATCCGCAACCTCCGCTCGCTGCGGGCGTTCCGGACCGCGACCGAGCTGCGCCACGGCCGCCGGGACCCCGCCGCGGTGGACCAGGCCATCGCCCGCGAGGGTGAGCTGGTGCTCGACCCGGACTTCTTCCGGGCACGGGAACTCGACGGCTTCGACGACGTGGATCTGTGGGTCAAGCGCGGCCACGCCCACAACGAGCTGACCCGGCACCGCTACGACGTCGTGCTGCGGAAGGCGCCGCGACCCGAACCCGCCGAAGAACTGGTCGTCGCACCGGACGACCTGGAAGAGGCCTTGGCCGCCCGCCCGGCCCGGCTGCGGGTGACCGGCGTGCCCGACGCCCGGCTGTCCGGCGAACTCGCCGCCGTGACCGCGCTCGCCCAGGGCGACGCCGAGGCAGCACTGTCCTATTTGGAGCGGCGCGACGGAGTGGATCCCGAGACCCTGCACGACCTCGGCGAGCGGCACGGTTACCGCGTGTACGCGACCCTCACCGCGGAGGAGGGCGTCCTGGAAGCCGTGTTCACGACCGGCGAGCCGACCGGCATCCACCGCGCCGGGCCGGTCCGGGCCGCCCTCGACGCGCTGGGCAACCACCCGGCCGGGCAACGGGACGCGAGCGCGCTGGTGGCGTCGCTGCGGGCGCACGTCCGCGACCGGCTGCCGCAGTACATGGTGCCCTCGGCGTTCGTGCTCCTCGACCGGTTGCCGCTGCTGGCGTCCGGCAAGCTGGACCGGCGTGCGCTGCCGAGCCCGGACAGGCAGGCGGCCACCGCCGGCCGGGCCCCGCGAACCCCGGTCGAAGAGGTCCTCTGCGGGCTCTTCGCCGAGGTCCTCGACACCTCCGTCGGGGTCGACGACGACTTCTTCGCCCTCGGCGGACATTCGCTGATGGCCACGCGGCTGGTCGCGCGGCTGCGCGCGGTGTTCGGCGTCGAACTGCCGGTGCGGTCGGTGTTCGAGACGCCGACGGTCGCCGGGCTGGCCGCGCTGCTGGCCACCTCCGGCGCTTCGCCCGCCCGGCCCGCGCTGGTGCGCGCCGATCCGCGGCCGGACGTGCTGCCGCTGTCGTTCGCGCAGCAGCGGCTGTGGTTCCTGCACCGCCTGGACGGCCCGTCGGCGACCTACACCATGCCGACGGCGGTCCGGCTGACCGGCGCCCTCGACGTCGAAGCGCTGCGCACGGCGCTGTCCGACGTCGTCGAGCGGCACGAAGCCCTGCGCACGGTGTTCCCGGAGGTCGACGGGGAGGCCCGGCAGCTCGTCCTCGACGACGTCACCGTCCCGCTGCCGGTGGAGCCGGTCACCGAAGACGCGCTCGCCGACGCCGTCTCCGCGGCGGCGGGCACGGTGTTCGAGCTCGAGTCGGAGATCCCGCTGCGGGCGCAGCTGCTCCGGCTCGGCGCCCGCGAGCACGTCCTGGTGCTGGTGTTCCACCACATCGCCTCGGACGGCTGGTCGACCGCGCCGCTGTGGCGGGACCTCGCGACCGCCTACACCGCCCGCCGGGCCGGTGACGCTCCACAGTGGACGCCGTTGCCGGTGCAGTACGCGGACTACACGCTGTGGCAGCGGAACTCCCTCGGCGAGCCGGTGATCGAACCGCAGCTGGCCTACTGGCGCGAAGCCCTCGCCGGCCTGCCCGAGCGGATCGAGCTGCCGACCGACCGGCCGCACCCGGCTCAGGCGTCCTACCGCGGCGAGCAGTTCGCCTTCGGCTGGGACCCCGGGCTCCACAGTGGACTGCTCGAGCTCGCCCGCGCGTGTGGCGCCAGCGTGTTCATGGTCGTGCACGCCGGGCTCACCGCGGTGCTCACCCGGCTCGGCGCGGGCACCGACATCCCGCTCGGCACGTCCATCGCCGGCCGCACCGACGCCGCGCTCGACGACCTCGTCGGGTTCTTCGTCAACACGCTCGTCCTGCGCGTCGACACCGGCGGCGACCCGTCGTTCCGGGACCTCGTCGCCCGGGTGCGCGAGCGCAGCCTCGACGCCTACGCCCACCAGGACGTGCCCTTCGAGCGGCTGGTCGAGGCGCTGAACCCGGTCCGGTCGCCGGCCTACCACCCGCTGTTCCAGACGATGCTGGCCTGGCAGAACAACGCCGTCGCCGACCTCGCCCTGCCGGGGCTGACCGTCGCGGAGGAGCCGGTCCGCACCGGCACCGCGCGGGCGGACCTGACGTTCTTCGTCGGTGAGCGGCCCGGGCACCAGGCCGGGATCCGGGGCACGGCCGAGTACAACAGCGACGTCTTCGACCGCGGGAGCGTCGAGGCGATCCTCGAGCGGCTCCGGACGTTCCTGGCCGCCGTCGTCGCCGAGCCGGACACCCGGATCGGTGCCGTCGACCTGCTCACCGCCGCCGAGCGCGACCAGCTCGCCCCGGCACCCGCGACACCGCTGCCCGCCGAGACGGCCGCGGAACTGTTCGCCGCCCAGGTCGCCCGGACCCCGGACGCCCCGGCGCTGGTGTCCGGCGCCGAGCGGCTCACCTACGCCGAACTGGACACGCGGGCCACGGCCCTCGCCCGGGCCCTGCTCGCGCGAGGCGCCGGGCCGGAACGGGTGGTGGCGGTCGCGCTGCCGCGGTCGGCGGACCTCGTCGTCGCCCTCTTGGCGGTGCTCAAGTCGGGCGCCGCCTACCTGCCCCTCGACCTGAACCACCCGGCGGACCGCCTCGAGCTGATGCTCACCGACGCGGCCCCGCACCTGGTCGTCGCGGAAGCCGGCTTCGGGGACCGGCTGGTCCGGCCCGGCGAGACCGGGACCGAACCGGCCTGGCCCTCGGTCAGTCCGGACCACCCGGCGTACGTGATCTTCACGTCCGGTTCCACCGGGCGCCCGAAGGCCATCGCCGGCACCCAGCGCGCGCTGGCCAACCGCCTGCACTGGGGCCGGGACCTCGCCCGGGGCGTGCGCGTCGCGAAGAGCGCTCTGACGTTCATCGACGGCTCGACCGAGCTGCTCGGCGGCCTCGTCGCGGGCGATCCGGTGGTCCTCGCCGACGACGCCACGGCCACCGACCCGGTGGCGCTCGCCGCACTGGTGCGCGAGTCCGGCGCGCAGGTGCTCACCGTCGTCCCGAGCCTCCTCGAGACCTTCGCGCAGGACGCTCCGGCCGGGGCGTTCGCCTCGGTGACCACGTGGATCACCAGCGGGGAGCCGCTTTCCGCCGGCGTCGCCGGGAAGGTCGCGGCCCGCTGGCCGTCGGCGAAGCTGGTCAACCTCTACGGCTGTTCGGAGGTCGCCGGCGACAGCCTGGCGCAGGTCTGCGGCCCGGTCGCGATCGGGCGGCCGATCGCGAACACCCGCGCCCACGTCCTCGACGCCGCGTTGCGGCCGGTGCCGCCGGGGGTCCGCGGAGAGCTCTACCTGGCCGGCGCCGGGCTCGCCCGGGGCTATCTCGGCCGGCCGGCGCTCACCGCCGAGCGGTTCGTCGCCTCGCCGTTCGAGCCGGGCCGGCGGCTGTACCGCACCGGCGACCTCGTCCGCCGCCGCGCCGACGGGGCGCTCGAGTTCCTCGGCCGCGCCGACCAGCAGATCAAGATCCGCGGGTTCCGGATCGAACCGGGCGAGGTGGAAGCCGCGCTGACGGCGGAAGCTTCCGTGGCCCGCGCGGCCGTGATCGCCCGGGAGAACCGGCTGATCGCTTACGTGGCGCCGTCGGGTGACCCGGTCGCGCTGCGCGCGTCGCTCGCGGCGCGGCTGCCGGAGTACCTGGTGCCGTCGGCGATCGTCCTGCTGCCCGAGCTGCCGGTCAACGCCAACGGCAAGCTCGATCGCGCCGCCCTGCCCGACCCGCGGGGGCGCGCGGCCGGACGGCTCGCCCGGACCCCGGCCGAACAGGCGTTGTGCGAGCTGTTCGCCGACGTCCTCGGGGTTCCGGCGGTCGGCCCGGACGACGGGTTCTTCGCTCTCGGCGGGCACTCGCTGCTGGCGACGCGGCTGGTCAGCCGGATCCGCGCGCTGCTCGGCGTCGAGGTGCCGATCCGGGCGGTGTTCGACGCGCCGACCCCGGCCGGGCTCGCCGACGCGCTGGACCCGGGCCGGGGCCGCCGCCCGGCGCTGGTCCCGGCGGCGCGCCCCGAGGTGGTGCCGCTGTCGTTCGCGCAGCAGCGGCTGTGGTTCCTCGACCGCCTCGACGGGCCGTCCGCGACCTACAACATCCCGTGGGCCTGGGACCTGACCGGGCCGGTCGACGCCGGCGCGTTGCGGGCCGCGCTGGGTGACGTCGTGGCGCGCCACGACGTCCTCCGGACCCTGCTGGTCGAAGAGGAGGGCACGCCGCGGCAGGTCGTGCTCGGCCACGCCGAGCCGGTGCTGGTCACCGAGACCGTGACCGCGGCCGGCCTCGACGAGCGTGTCACCGCCGCCGCGTCGTACTGCTTCACCCTCGACGCGGAGATCCCGATCCGGGCGACGCTCGTCTCGGCCGGGCCCGACCGGCACGTGTTGGTGCTGCTGGTGCACCACATCGCGGGCGACGGCTGGTCGCTGCCGCCGCTGAAGCGGGATCTCGACACCGCGTACGCGGCCCGGCTGCACGGCCGGCGTCCAGAGTGGACGCCGTTGCCGGTTCAGTACGCGGACTACACGCTGTGGCAGCGGGAGATGTTCGGCCGCGCCGACGACCCGGCCAGCCTCCTCGGCCGCCAGGCGGCGTTCTGGCGGGACACCCTCGCCGGACTCCCCGACGAGCTGGCGCTCCCGGCCGACCGGCCGCGCCCGGCGCGCTCGACCAACCGCGGCGCCGCCGTGCCGTTCACCGTGCCCGCGTCCGTCCACCGAGGACTCCGCGAGCTGGCCCACCGCAGCGGCACCAGCGTGTTCATGGTCCTGCAGGCGGCGCTGGCCACCCTGCTGACCCGGCTCGGCGCGGGCACCGACATCCCCGTGGGGACGCCGGTGGCCGGCCGCTCCGACCACGCGCTGGAAGACCTCGCCGGGTTCTTCGTCAACACACTGGTCCTGCGGACCGACACCGGCGGCGACCCGACGTTCCGGCAGCTGCTCGGCCGCGTCCGCGAGGCCGACCTGGCCGCGTACGCCCACCCGGACCTGCCGTTCGAGCACCTCGTCGAGCTGCTCAACCCGCCCCGGTCGCTGGCCCGGCACCCGCTGTTCCAGGTCATGCTCGCGGTCTACCACTCGGGCTCGGAGCCGGAACGGCTGCTCGGGCTGGAGGCGGCGTACCGGGACACCGGGCTGCGGCAGGCGAAATTCGACCTGTCGTTCGACCTGGTCGAGACGGCCGAAGGCATCGACGGCGACCTCGGGTACAGCCTCGACCTCTTCGACGAGCCGACGGCCCGGACGCTCACCGAGCGCCTGGTCCGGGTGCTGGCGGCGGTCGTCGCGGACCCGGACCGGCCGCTGAGCCGGATCGACGTCCTCGATGCCGGTGAGCGGCACCGGATCCTGCACCACTGGAGTGCGGGCGAGCCGCTCACGCTCTCGGCGCCGACGGTGGTGGACCGGCTGGCCGCCCAGGTGGCGGCGACGCCGGACGCGACCGCGCTGAGCGACGCCCGCTCGAGCGTCACCTTCGCGGAGTTCGCCGCGCGGACCGACCGCCTGGCCCGGTGGCTGGCCTCGCAGGGCGCCGGTCCGGAGAAGGTCGTGGCGCTCGTGCTGCCGCGGTCCGCGGCGGTCGTCGAAGCGATCTTCGGCGTGTTCAAGACCGGGGCGGCCTACCTGCCGGTGGATCCGGACCAGCCGGTGGACCGGATCGCGGCGATCCTCGCCGACTCGGGGGCGTCGCTGGTGCTCACCAGCCGTTCGCTGGCTTCGGTCGTGCCCGGGGCGCTGTGCGTCGAGGACCTGCCGGCGGACACAGTGGACAGTTCCGCCGTGCTCACGCCGCCGTCGCCCGCCAACCCGGCGTACGTGCTGTACACGTCCGGGTCCACCGGTAAGCCGAAGGGCGTGGTCGTCCCGCACTCGGGACTGGTCAACCTGTTCCACAGCCACCGCGAGACGCTCTATCGCCCGGCCGTCGCCGCGGCGGGCGGCCGGCGGCTGCGGGTCGGGCACGCGTGGGCGTTCTTCTTCGACGCGTCCTGGCAGCCGCAGCTGTGGCTGCTCGACGGGCACGAGGTGCACGTCGTCGACGACGACACCCGCCGCGACCCGGACCGGCTGGCGGCCGTGGTGCGGGAGCGCGGACTGGACTTCCTGGAGCTCACGCCGTCGCACTTCGCGCAGCTGGCCGTGGCCGGGGTCATCGCCGATGGCCGGTGCGCCCTCGGCGTGGTCGGAGTCGGCGGCGAAGCCGTTTCGCAGCCGCTGTGGGAGACGCTGGCGTCGATGCCGGGCACGGCGGCGTACAACCTCTACGGCCCCACCGAGGCCACTGTGGACGCCCTGGTCGGCCGCTTCGGCGACGCCGACCGGCCGGTGATCGGCCGCCCGGTGCACAACACGCGGGCGTACGTGCTCGACGGCGGCCTGACGCCGGTCCCGGCCGGGGTGCCGGGCGAGCTGTACCTGGCCGGCGCCGGGCTGGCCCGGGGCTACCACGGACGGCCGGCGCTCACCGCCGAGCGGTTCGTCGCCTCGCCGTTCGAGCCGGGGGAGCGGCTGTACCGCACCGGCGACCTGGTGCGCTGGCGGCCCGACGGGCAGCTCGAATACCTCGGCCGCACCGACGACCAGGTCAAGCTCCGCGGCTTCCGGATCGAACCGGGCGAGATCGAGACCGCCCTGGCTCGGCACGGCGACGTCGACGAGGCGCTCGTCGTCGTCCGGGACGAGCGGTTGGTCGCGTATACGGCTCCGGCGACCGCTGATCCGGGGGAACTGCGCGCGTTCCTCGCCCGGTCGCTGCCGGAGTACATGGTGCCCGCGGCGATCGTGCCCCTGGACGCGTTCCCCGTGACCGCCAACGGGAAGCTGGACCGGGCGGCGTTGCCGGTGCCCGAGTTCGAAACCCGGGGCCGCGCGCCGGAAACGGCCACGGAGAAGGCACTCTGCGAGATCTTCGCGGAGGTGCTGGGCGTCGCCGCCGTCGGCGCCGACGACGACCTGTTCGCCCTCGGCGGCCATTCGATGCTGCTGGTGGTCCTGCGCAACCGGATCACCGAGCGGCTCGGGGCCGAACTGGCCATCGCCGAGTTCTTCCGCACCCCCACCGCAGCCGGACTCGCCGCGCTGTTGAACAGAGACACGGAGCAGACGTGCACCGCACCCTGATGAACGCCAAGATCCACCGCGCCACCGTCACGCAGGCCGACCTGCACTACGTCGGCTCGCTGACCATCGACGCGGACCTGATGGCCGCCGCGGACATCGTCGAAGGGGAGAAGGTCCAGGTCGTCGACATCACCAACGGCGCCCGGCTGGAGACCTACGCCATCACCGGGTCGCCGGGTTCCGGCGTGATCGGCGTCAACGGCGCCGCCGCGCACCTGGTGCACCCCGGCGACCTCGTCATCATCATCACCTACGCGCAGGTCGACGAGGCCGAGCGCGCCGGGCACCGGCCGCGGGTGGTGCACGTGGACGGCGACAACCGGCAGGTCCACTTGGGACACGACCCGGCCGAGCCGGTGCCGGGAGCTCCCGCGCAGCTGTCCGGCCGTGGGCGCTGACACAGTTGCTTTTGACAGCCTTACCTAAATAAGGTGTGCCTAAGTTAATGGTCTGCGAGAGGTGCTCATGTCCGTGTTCCAAGGCGCTGCCGGGCTCAGCCGGCGTGGTTTCCTGATCGGGGCGGGCGGCGTCGCGGCCGCCGCGGCCCTCACCGCGTGCGGCAGCGGCGACAAACCGGCGGCCGGGGGCGCTTCCGGCCCGTGGGAGTTCACCGACGACCGCGGGCAGAAGGCGGCGCGCGACCAGCGTCCGGCGCGGGTGGTCGCCTACGCCAGCTCGGCGGCGGCACTGTGGGACTACGGCGTTCGCCCGGTCGGCGTGTTCGGCCCGCAGAAGACCGCGGACGGCGGCAAGGAGATCCAGGCCGGCAACATCGACCTGAACGCCGTCACCTCGATCGGCAACGCCTGGGACGACTTCAGCATGGAGAAGTTCGCCGCGCTCCGGCCGGACCTGGTCGTCACCGGCCTGACCGGCACCAAGCCGACGGACATGTGGGTGCTCACCGGCGACCTCGGCCCGAAGGTGCAGCAGGTCGCCCCGATCGTCGCGCTGTCGGAGTACAAGGTCACGCTGCCCAAGGTGATCGAGCGGTACTCGCAGCTGGCCGTCGCACTGGGCGGCGACGCGAACTCGGACACGATGAAGCAGGCCAAGGCGGACTTCGACAAGGCGTCCGAGGACCTGCGCGCGGCGGCGAAGGAGAAAGCCGGGCTCAAGGTCCTGGTCCTGTACGGCGACAAGGACGGCCTGTACATCGCGAAGCCGGACTTCTTCGCCGACCTCGCGTACTACCGCGAGCTGGGCCTGGACATCGTCTCCGGCGGCGGCAGCGAGGACTACTGGGAGCAGCTGTCGTGGGAGCAGGTGAGCAAGTACCCGGCGGACCTGATCCTGACCGACTCGCGCTCGTACGCGATGCCGCGCGCCCGGATGACGCAGTTCCCGACGTGGAACCAGCTGCCCGCGGTCAAGGCGAACCAGCTCGGCGACTGGTCGGCCGAGCCGCGCTTCAACCACCTGCTCGCCACGCCGGTCATCCAGAAGCTGACGGCGCTGGTGAAGGGCGCCCGCACGGACATCACCGCCTGAGGAGGCCTGCCGTGACCAACCCGTTCGAAGACCCCGCCGGGACGTACCTGGTCCTGGTCAACGCCGAGAACCAGCACAGCCTGTGGCCGGAGTTCGTCGACGTCCCGGCCGGCTGGACGGTCGCGTTCGGCCCGTCGTCCCGCCAGGAGTGCCTGGACCACGTGGAAGCGAACTGGACGGACATGCGCCCCAAGTCCCTGGCCGACGCCATGGACGCCTGACCACCCTCCGCACGACACGCCGGGAGCCGTGGGCTCCCGGCGTGTCGTCTCTCCCCACCCCGAGTCGACCCTCCAATCACGCGTGATGACCCTCCAATCACGCGTGATGACCCTCCAATCACGCGAGATGACCCTTCAATCACGTGAGATGCCCGGTCGATCACGCGAGTTCCGCCTTCAGTCACACGAGTTCCGCGTCGAGCCACACGAGTTCCGCTGCCGATCACGCGGTTTCCGTGAACCGGAACGCTCGACTTGCGTGCGCGGACGGTCGGCTCGCGAATCCTCGCGTGCTCAACGGGGGATCTTGCGTGACTGGAGGGGGATCTCGTGTGATCAGAGGGTCATCTCGCGTGATTGGGGGGACGACACGGTGTCAGGCGCGCTGGCCGGACCACGCCGCCCAGAGGTTTGCGTACTGGCCGCCCGCGGCCACCAGTTCCTCGTGGGTTCCGGACTCGACCACCGCGCCCGCGTCCAGGACCACGATCCGGTCCGACGCCGCCGCCTGCGTGAGGCGGTGGGCCACCACCAGGGCCGTGCGTCCTTCCAGCGCCGCCGCGGCCGCGGACTCCAGGACCTTCGATCCCGCGCTGCCCGCCTCGGCCGTAGCCTCGTCGAGGATGGCGATCGGCGGGTCGGCCAGCACCAGCCGGGCCAGGGCCAGCTGCTGCGCCTGGGTCACCGTCAGCTGGTGACCGCCTTCGCCGACGACCGTCGCGAGGCCGTCCGGCAGGGAGGACACCCAGGTCAGCGCGCCCACCTTGGCCAGCGCGGCCCGCAGTTCGGCGTCCGTCGCCGTCGGGCGGGCCAGCCGCAGGTCGTCGGCCAGCGACCCGGCGAAGACGTGAACCTCCTGGCTGATCAGCCCGACCGCCCGGCGAGTACCGTCCGGCCCCAGCTCGTCCAGGGACACGCCGCCGAGGGTGATCGAGCCGACCTCGGGGCGGTGGATGCCGGCGATCAGCTTCGCCAGCGTCGTCTTCCCGGCCCCGCTCGCGCCGACCAGCGCCACCCGTTCGCCCGGTGTGAAACCGAGGTCGACGTCCCGCAGCACCGGGTGACCGTCCACATAGGAGTATCCGACGCCTGCCGTCTTCACCGACGCGTCCGCCGGTCGTGACGGCTGTGCGGGCGAGGTCTCCGCGGGCAGGTCGGCGACGCCGATCAGGCGCGCGAGGCTGGCCGCGGCCGCCTGCGCGTCGTCGACCAGGGCGAGCGCCGTCGTGATGGGCCCGAACAGGCTGTGGAAGTACAGGGCCGCCGCCGTCGCGACGCCGACCGTCACCGCGTCCGCGCCGACCAGCACGAACCCCAGCGCGAGCACGGCCGACAGCCCGACGAACTCCGCCAGGTTGAGCCGCGCGTAGAACCGCGTCACCAGCCGGATTCCGCGCAGCGCCAGGGAAACGGCGGCATCGGACCGGTCGCGCACCCGCGCCAGGTGGGTGTCCGCCAGCCGGAACGCCCGGACCGTCTTCGCGCCGCCGATGGTGTCCAGCAGCTGCTGCTGTTGCGCCCCGACCGCCTCGCGCTGAGCGGCGTACAACGGCTTCGCGCGCGGCACGTACCAGCGCACGGTCCACAGCTGGATCGGCACGGCCAGCAACGCGGCCAGCAGGAACCGCCAGTCCAGCACGGCCAGTGCCCCGAGCGTCAGTACGACCGTCAGCACCGACCGCCCCAGCTCGGGCAGCGCCTGCCGGACGCCCTCGGCGACCACCGAGACGTCGTTCGTCACGCGTGCGGTCAGGTCACCGGACCCGGCGCGCTCGAGCTGTTCGAGCGGCAGGCCGAGGGCGCGTTCCACGAAGCGTTCCCGCAGCTCAGCCAGGATCGTCTCACCCAGCCGCGCCACCAGCGACACCCCGATCGCCGTCGCCACCGCCTGCGCCACCGCGACCAGCGCCAGCCCCACGACCGGCGTGACCAGCTCGGTCGCCGGACGGCGCGTGGCGACCAGGTCGACGACCCGGCCCAGCAGCGGCGCGGTCAGCAGGCCGATCGCCGTCGCCGCGACGAGCATCGTCGCCGCGGCCGCCGCGCGGCCCTTCGCCCGGCCGAGGAGTTCGCCGAGGACGGCGCGGATCCGGCGGCCCTCGGCCACGGGGAGGAGTTCGCGGGTCATGACAGCACCGCCGCTCGGTAGTCGGGACGGCCGGCCAGCTCGGTGTGCGTGCCTTCGCCCGCGACGCGCCCGTCGTCGAGCAGGACGACGCGGTCGGTGGCGGCGAGCAGCGCCGGGCTGGTGGTGACCAGGATCGTGGTGCGGCCGCGCCGCAGTTCGGCGAGCCCCGCGGCGATCCGGGCCTCGGTGACCGTGTCGACGGCGGTGGTCGGGTCGTGCAGCACCAGTACCGGCGCGTCGGCGGCGAGCGCCCGGGCGAGCGCCACGCGCTGGCGCTGCCCGCCCGACAGCGACCGTCCGCGTTCGGTGACGGCGGTGGCGACGCCGTCGGGCAGCGCGCTCGCCACTTCGTCGACGGCGGCCGCGGTCATCGCCTCGGCGGCCAGCGGCCCGAAAGTGACGTTGTCCGCGACGGTCCCGGCGAACAGGTCGGCGTCGTGCGCGGCGACGAGCACCACCTCCCGCACCCGGCTCGGTTCCACAGTGGACAGATCCACCGCGTCGACCGCGACCGAGCCGCCGTCGGGATCGGCGGCTCGGCCCAGGCAGTCCAGGAGGTCCGTCGCCGCGGCCGGGTCCGTGGCCACCACGCCCAGCAGCTCACCCGGGCGGGCTTCGAATCCGACGTCCCGCAGGGCGCCGCGGGTCAGGCCGGACAGCTTGACGTGCCCGGCCGCCGGGACCGGGAGCGTGGCGTCACCGCCGCTGACCGCGGGCGGCGCGTTCAGGACGTCGGCGATGCGCGCGGCCGAGGCCCGGCCCTGCGCGAGTTCGCCGTTGACCCAGGAGAAGAGCGTGAACGGCGTGATCAGGTACTGCGCGAGCCCGACCGCGGCGACCAGGTCGCCGACGCTGATGTCGCCCGCCGCGGCGAGGTTTCCGCCGACCAGTGCGACGACGGCGATGAAGATCCCGGTGAGCGCCAGCAGTGCGCCGTTGTGCCAGGCCTGGGCGCGGGCCGCGCGCAGCGTCGCCCGCAGCGAGTCCTGGCTGGTCCGCCGGTAGCGGTCGACGGCGGCGCGTTCGGCGCCGATGCCCTTGAGCACGCGGAGTCCGGCGACGAGGTCGGTGGCGACCCCGGAGGCGAACGCCGACCGCTCCTGCTCGGCCTCGCTGCGGCGTTCCAGGGGCTTCCCGACCAGGTGCGCCAGGTACAGCATCGGCGGCGTGCCGAGCAGCACGAGAAGGCCGAGGGGCAGCGACATGGTGAGCAGCGCGACGGCGCTGACCAGCAGCCCGGCCAGGCCGGCGACCCCGAAGGGGAGGACGCCGTTGACCGTGCCGACGCGCTTGGCGTCCGACGTCCCGATGCTCACCAGCTCGCCCGCGAGGGTGCCGGAGCCGCCGACGCCGCCGGGGTGCAGCACCCGGCGACCGACGTCGAGGCGCAGGTCGTGGGCCGCGCGTTCGGCGGCGCGCTCGCCGAACCGGGCGCCGAGGCGGTAGCTGGTCGACAGGGCGGCGAAGAGCACGCCCAGCACCGCCAGCCAGACCAGGAGGGTGCGCACCGAGCCGCCCGCGACGGCCTGGTCGATGACCACGCCGATCACCACCGGGACCAGCGCTTCACCGCCTTGGTGGCCCGCGGTCAGGAGCGCCGCGAGCGCCACCGGTCGGCGTTGCCCGGCGATCGACCGGCGGAGGACCTGCCGTCCCGTCGTGCGCACCCGCGCCTCCCTCTCCAGAGCTGGCATAGGTAAGGCTAGTCTAAGTAAACGGGTTACGGGAGCGTGGTCGGCTTCGTCTCATTCCGCGATTCGGTCGCCGGCTCGCCGAACCGGGCCAGCGCGAGCGCGGCCGCGACGGCGAGGGCGAACCCGACGACGGCGACGGCCGCGAAGCCCGGCCGGGTGCGGTCGCCGAGGGCCAGCACGCCGACCAGCGAGGGGAACACGGTCTCGCCGAGGACCATCATCGCCGTCGAAGTGGTGACGCTTCCGCGCTGCAGCGCCGTCGCGTAGAACAGCATCGCCAGCCCGCCCGCGACGGCGACGGTGTAGGTCGCGACGTCGGTGAGCAGGTCGAGCGGCGCGAGGCTGGGGATGATCCGGCCGGCGATGGCGACGACGCCGAAGCACAGCCCCGCGACGAGCCCGAGCGCCGGCGTCCGGATCCGGCGGCTCGCCTTGCCCGCGACGATCCCGGCCACGGCGAGGACGGCGACCGCGGCGACCAGGCCGAGCCGGAAGCCGAGCCCGACCGGGTCGGACCCTTCACTCTCGGCGGCGGCGCCGAGCAGGGCGAGCCCGGCGCAGACGACGCCGATGGCCGCCCATTCCTTTTTGCCGAGCCGCACGCCGAGGAACCGCGCGGCGACGGCGGTCACGGCGAGGCTGGCGGCGAGCGCGGCCTGGACGACGAACAGCGGCAGGACGTGCAGTGCGACGATCTGCGCGACGAAGCCGAGGACGTCGAGCGAGAGCCCGAGCACGAACTTCCACTGGCCGAGCACGCGGACCAGCAGTTTCGGGTCGACGCCGTCGGCGCCGGTGTCCGTCGCCCGCGCGGCGACCGACTGCATCACCGAAGCCACGCCGTACGCGCATGCCGCGCCCAAGGCGCAGAGCAGTCCCCACCACATGCCGATCACTCTATTTTGTCGGACCCGTGGGGTACGGTCCCGGGCATGTCGAACACGAGTTCGAAGACGCACCGCCAGTGGCCCGCGCCCCTGGCGGCCGACGAGCTGCGTCTCCTGCTGGACTTCCTGCAGTTCCTGCGCGCGACGGCGGTGAACAAACTGGCGGGGCTGACGCGCTCGCAGGCGGCGGCGGCACCGTTGCCGGCGTCACCCCGGATGAGCGCGCTCGGGGTGGTGAAGCACCTGACGGCGGTGGAGCGCTGGTGGCTGGCGATCGAGGCGGGCGGAGCGGACCTGCCCTCGCTGTGGGCCGGGAGCCCGGACCCGAGCTGGGACGTCGGCCCGGACGACACACCGGCTTCGGTGGTGGCGGCGTACAAGGCGGAGTGGGCGCGGGTGGAGAAGGCCTTGCGCGGGGTGGGGCCGGACGACCGGACCCGGCGGCGGGCGGAGTTCACGGTGCGGTGGGTGGTCGCGCACGTCGTCCAGGAGACGGCGCGCCACGTGGGACACCTGGACGTGCTGCGCGAGCTGGCGGACGGGGAGGTGGGCGAGTGACGTAGTGAAATCGGAGGTGGTGGCGGCGGGTGGGCAAGGGGAGGGGAAAGGGAAGAAGCAGGCCGGATCTGGCCTCGGCGGGTGGAGTGGCGATGCCTGGCTTGGGTGACCGGTGTGGCTAGGTGTGATGTCCGGGGACCGTTGTCCCGGGTTGAAGTGACTGGTGGCGGCCTGTCGTGGAGACAGCTGAAGGCCTCCAGAGGTGAAGTGGAGCTGTCTAGGAACCGCTTCGCCGACCGGAGGCCTTCGTGTCCCACCCATAACGCCACCCTGGCCCCCGCACCCGGCTACGACTCGCACGCCTGATCGTCAAACAAGGCTGGACCTGCGCCGAGGCGGCAAAGATGTTCATGGTTGCTGCTAAATCGCCCGCAAGTGGGCCGATCGCCACCGCGCCGAAGGCGTGGTCGGGATGGCTGATCGCAGCAGTCGGCCGCACCACAGCCCGGCCCGCACACCTGGGCACCTGGTGCGCCGGATTGTGCGGCTGCGGTGGCGGCACCGGATGAGCCCGGTCCAGATCGCCGGCCGACTCGATCTGCCCGCGTCCACGGTGCACGCGGTGCTGGCGCGCTGCCGGATCAACCGCCTTTCCCGGATCGATCGGGTCACCGGCGAACCGCTGCGCCGCTACGAACATGACCATCCCGGATCGCTGATCCACGTCGACGTCACCAAGTTGGGCAACATCCCCGACGGCGGCGGACACCGCTACGTCGGCCGGCAACAAGGCGAGATCAACAAACGCTCCACCCCCGGCCTGCCCCGCGGCGCCGACTACAAGCCCCGCACCGGCACCGCGATGCTGCACACCGTGATCGACGACCACTTCCGCGTCGCCTACGCGAAATCCACACCGACCAAACCGCCACTGCGGTGCTGCGCCGGGCCGCCGCCTGGTTCGCCGACCTCGGCGTCACCGTCGAACGAGTCCTGTCCGACAACGGCTCGACCTACCGCTCCCACGCCTGGCTTGACACTTGCGCCGAGCTGGGCATCTTCCCGAAACGGACCCGGCCCTACCGGCCCGGAGCAACGGCAAAATCGAACGCTTCCACCGCACGTCGCCGGCGGGTGGGCCTACGCCGGCTTCCACTCCAGCGAAACCGACCGCCGAGCAGCGCTACCCGGCTGGCTGCGCTTCTACAATCACCACCGACCCCACTCATCCGTCGGCGGCAAGCCACCCAGCACACGGCTGACCAACCTCCCTGACATCACAGTTAGGGCGTGTCTGACAAAGCCTTGGTCCAAGTGATCACTGCATGGAGAACAACCGCTGATCGGTAGACGATGGCGAGCTTGTCGTAGCGAGTGGCCAGGCCGCGCCATTGTTTGAGCAGGTTGAACC
>NZ_JAEBEI010000011.1:0-295175 GCF_046548775.1 Amycolatopsis sp. cmx-4-61
GCCCTACGACGGGTCACTCTCTGCCCGAAACGCATCGGCGCCATCGTCCAAGCAGCCCTCGTCCTGACCCATCACGAGCACCAAGGCCGCTACTGAGAAAACCTCATTGGGGCGCTTGGGTCAGGCGGGTCGTCGCGGCGCTGGGTGTGCACGCGGTCGACGACCTTGCGCATCACGTCCGCGTCGCGCTGGTCCACGTCGGACCGGCGCTTGCGCAGGATGACCAGCACTTCGTTGCCCGTCGGCGGGCCCGCCTCGCCGGGGAGCGGCTCGGTCTCCGGACCGGCGTCGCGCGTGCGCAGCCAGTCCTCCAGCTCGCGCGAGGTCATGTTCACCACCCGGTGGAACTCCGCCCACAACTCGTCGTCGACCACCGGATCGCCCATGGTCCCGGGCGACCCGGCGCGGCCGACGTCAAACCGGGTCCGGTGGCCGGTAGAATTCGTCCGGACCCGTTGAAACGCCAGCGGTGGTCTCTGTTGACGCTGCTGGCGAGCTCGAACCCGTGCTCGCCGCTTGACGCATGGGAGGGGTGGGCCTTGCCGACCACTGGCGACGGCATGGCGGAGCGGGTCGACGAGCTGAACGCCGTGCTGGCCGATCTCGTCGGGGTCCTCGAATCGATGTCCGACACGCCGGGCTTGCTCGACGCGGTCTGCGGCGAGGCGGTCCGGGTGGTCCGGGACGCGGACCTGGCCAGCATCATGGTCGTCCGCGACGGCGTGACGCAGACCGCGGCGTTCACCGACGAGCGGGCCCAGCGCATCGACGACGTCCAGTACGCGGCAGGCGACGGTCCGGGCCTGCTCGCGGCGCTGACGGGCGAGGTCGTCCGGGTGGCGGTCGCCGAAACCGGCGACCAGTGGCCCGAGTTCGTGGCGGCGGCCAAGGAACTCGGCGTGGGCAGCTACCTGGCGGTCCCGCTGCGGGTGGACGACAACCTGGTGGGCGCGATCACGCTGTTCGCCTTCGAGGGCCACGGCTACCACGAGTTCGACACGAAGGTGCTGCGGCTGTTCACGTTGTGCGTGGAGACGGTGCTGCGGCTGACCCGCCGCTACCGCGAGGCGCGCAGCCTGGCCGACGAACTGCGCAACGCGATGGAGACCCGGGCGGTGATCGAGCAGGCCAAGGGCATGCTGATGCTGATCCACCGGGTCAACGAGGACGCGGCGATGCACCGGCTGATCGTGGAGTCCCAGCACACGAACATCAAGCTGCGGGACGTCGCCGCCCGGTTCACGAAGCGGATGAGCTCGGCGGACGGAGGCCCGGCTCGGCACTGACCGGCTCCGGCGGGCACGGCCGTGCCCGCCGGACCGCGTCGGCCGGAGGTCTCCGACGGCTGGTGCGGAAGTTCCGCGTTACCCCGACGGGCGCCGGTGCAGGAGGTCGAACCGGGACCACATCGCCTCCGCCGCCTCGATCGAGGCGCTCGTGCGGGCCGGGTCCACCGCCGCCAGCTGGGCCACGATCGCCTGGACCAGGGCCATGCCCGCCGTCAGTGACGGGAAGAACGTCACGCCCTCCGCCGGCACCATCAGTACCTCCTCCGCCGCGCCCGCCAGCGCCGGGCTGGCCGCGTCCGTGATCGCGAACACCCGTGCGCCGCGGGTCCTGGCTTCGTTCGCCGCCAGGACCGTGCTCTCGTACAGGCGCCAGAAACTGATCGCCACCAGGACGTCGTCCGCGGTCAGCTTGGCCGTCTGGTTCGCCAGCTCCGCGTCGCCCGCCGTCACCGCGTGGACGTCGTAGCCCGCCAGGCGCGCGTTGTGCGCCATCGCGATCCCGACCGCCGCGTAGCTGCCGTCGGCGATCACCAGCGTCCGGCGGGCCGCGCCGATCGCCTTCGCCACGGTCCGCAGCACCTCCTCGTCGAACCGCCGGTTCAGCAGCGCGAGGCCGTCGAGGTCACGGCGCAGGGACGCCGACCCCGGCGAGTCCACGCCGCGGTGCTCCTCGGCCACCTGCGGCGCGCTCAGCGACGACATGTACCGCGCCCGCAGCTCCTGCTGCAACGCCGGCCAGCCCGCGAAGCCGAGGGCCTGGGCCGTGCGCGTCACGGTCGCCACGTTGACGCCCGCCAGCTGCGCCAGCTCGGCCGTCGAGCCGAACGACGCCCGTCTCGGCTGGGAGACCAGGACCTCCAGCACCGCGGCCGATTTCGGCCGCAGGCCGCGGTCGGGCAGCCGGTCCCGCAGCCACGCCTCGAAACCGTCGTCGGTCTCCGCCACTTCGCGCCTCCCCTCGGGTCGGGTGCACCGTAACGCACGCAGTTTTGCAAAGAACGTTGCAGTTTTGTCGAAATGCAGTCTATGTTGTCGACACTCTCCGACGGAAGGCGTTCCCCATGACGCTGCTGGCTCGACTGGACCGGCTCCCGCTGAGCCGTCCCCACTACAAACTGCTGTTCATCGGCGGGCTCGGCTACACCTTCGACGGCATGGACTCGGCCGTCGTCGCCTTCCTGCTGCCCAGCGCGAAGGCCGTGTGGCACCTCGACAACGGCCAGCTCGGCCTGATCGGCTCCGCGACGCCGTTCGGCTTCCTCTTCGGCGCGATCGCCGCCGGCCTGCTCGGCGACCGCATCGGCCGCAAGAAGGTCATGATGTACGCGCTGGCCTTCTACGCGCTGTTCTCCGTGGTCGCGTCCTTCTCCCCGAACTACGAGGTCTTCCTCGGTGCCCGCGTGCTGGCCGGGGCGGGGGCCGGCGCCGAAAGCGCGATCATCGCGCCCTTCCTGTCCGAGTTCGTCCCGGCCAGGCGGCGCGGCTGGTTCGTCGGCGCGCTCGCCGGGTTCTTCTCCTTCGGCTTCGTCGCGGCCGCGCTGATCGGCCGGTTCGTCGTGCCGTCCTTCGCCGAGGGCTGGCGGGTCGCGCAGCTGGTCACCGCGCTGCCGATCGTCATGCTGCTGTGGTGGCGCCGGTCGCTGCCCGAATCGCCGCGGTTCCTGCTGGCCCACGGCCGGGCCGCCGAGGCCGAGGCCGTCGTCGCCGGAATCGAGCGGGACGTCGAGAAAGCCACCGGGACCACCCTTCCGCCGGTGCCGCCGGCCGCCGCGCAACCGGCGACCGAGACGCCGAAGGTCAACCTCTTCAGCGCGCTCAAGTTCCTGTGGAGCCCCGCGATGCGGCGCCGGACGGCGGTGATCTGGACCGTCTGGTTCGTGATCACGTTCTCCTACTACGGCTTCTTCTCGTGGATCCCCACGCTGCTCGTGGAACGCGGGATCACGGTGACGAAGAGCTTCGAGTTCTCGATCATCATCTACCTGGCCCAGGTGCCCGGCTACTTCTCGGCCGCGTGGCTGTCCGAACGGCTCGACCGCAAGCACACCATCGCGCTCTACCTGGCCGGCTCCGCCGTGAGTGCGTTCTGGCTGAGCCAGACGAGCGCGCCGTGGTCGATCACGCTGGCCGGGGCGGTGCTGTCCTTCTTCCTCAACGGCACCTACGCCGGGGTGTACTCCTACACGCCCGAGGTGTTCCCGACCTGGATCCGCGCCAGCGGCACCGGCCTGTCCAGCGCGTTCGGCCGGGTCGGCAGCATCCTGGCGCCGACGATCATCGGCCTGTCCGCGGCGAGCCTCGGCTTCGCCGGCGTCTTCGGCCTGACGACGGCGGTGCTGGCCGCCGGGGTGCTCTGCGTGCTCGTCTTCGGCCTGTCCACCGCGGGCCGCTCGCTCGAAGAACTGACCGAACACGGCGCCCCGGTGGCGGCCGCGAAGGAGATGACGAAGTGAGTCTGTCCACTGTGGAGGAACGGGTGCGCGCCGAACTCGGCGTGCGGCTGTTCACGGTGCTCGCCTGGATCCCGGAACGCCGGGCACTGCGCCGCGTGCACAGCAGCCATCCGGCGCAGTACCCGGTCGGCGGGGAGAAGACCGTCGAGGTCGCGGCGGGCTGGCTGGAGCGCTGCATCACCGCGCAGGAACCGTACTTCGGCCCGGACCGCGCGGCGGTGCGGGAGATCTTCGCCGACCACGAGCTGATCGAATCCCTCGGCTGCGGCTCGATCATCAACGTGCCGGTGGTCGCGGACGGCCGGACGCTCGGGGTGCTCAACATCCTCGACGCCGAGGGCGCCTACGACGAGGATTCGGTCCAGGTGGCCCAAGCGCTCGCCCCGCTGGCCGCGCCCGCGCTCGAGGAGGAAAAGTGACCGGATCCCTGCTGCTGCGCAACGCCCGCCTGCTCGACCCGCTGTCCGGCGAGTACACCGAGGGTGACCTCCGGTGCGCCGACGGCCGCATCGCCGAGGTGGGGACCGGCCTGGCCGCGGCCGACGTCCCCGTGCTGGATGTCCGGGGCGCGGCCGTGCTGCCCGGGCTGATCGACGCGCACGTGCACGTCACGGCGTCGACCGCGGACCTGGGTTCGCTGTCTTCGTCGTCACCGTCCTACGTGGCCGCGCAGGCCGCCCGCACGATGAGCGGGATGCTCGACCGCGGGTTCACCACGGTCCGCGACGCCTCGGGCGCCGACTTCGGCCTGGCCGACGCCCAGGCGGACGGGCTGTTCCGCGGTCCGCGGCTGCTGTTCTGCGGGCGGGCGCTGAGCCAGACCGGCGGCCACGGCGACAGCCGCACCCGCGGCACCCACGTGCAGGACGACCACCCGTGCTGCGCGGGCCTGGGCCGGGTCGCCGACGGCGAGGACGCCGTCCGCGCCGCAGCCCGCGACGAACTGCGCAAGGGCGCCCACCACATCAAGGTGATGGCGTCCGGCGGGGTGGCGTCCCCGACCGACCGCATCGATTCGACGCAGTACTCGGCCGGGGAACTGCGCGCGATCGTCGAGGAGGCCGAAGCGGCCAACCGGTACGTCGCCGCGCACGCCTACACCGCCCGCGCCGTGAACCGCGCCCTGGAACTGGGTGTCCGGTCGATCGAGCACGGCAACCTGCTCGACGACCGCAGTGTTTCGCTGTTCCTGGAACACGACGCCTTCCTGGTCCCGACGCTGGTGACGTACTGGGCCCTCAAGGAGGAGGGCCGCGAGCACGGGCTGCCGGAATCGAGCTGGCGCAAGGTCGACGAGGTCCTCGGCGCGGGCCTGGCGGCCCTGGACCGCGCGGCCCGCGGCGGCGTCAAGCTGGTCTACGGCACGGACCTGCTCGGCGGCATGCACCGCCACCAGAACCACGAGTTCCGGCTGCGCGCCGAGGTGCAGTCCCCGCTGGAGGTGCTCCGCTCGGCGACGTCGACGGCGGCGGACCTGCTGAACCTCACCGGCCAGGTCGGCACGCTGGCCGTGGGCGCGCACGCGGACCTGCTGGTGGTGGACGGTGACCCGCTGGTGGACATCGGCGTCTTGGCCGAGCAGAAGCACCTCCGCCACGTCGTCCAGGGCGGCGCGGTGGTGTCGGGCTGACGATCGTCCCGAGGCGGCCTCGGGTGCGTGAGGCGCAAGGCCGCCTCGGGACGCTTGCGGTCAGCGGCAGCGGTAGCTCGACGCCGTGGCCGGGTCGCCGCCGGTGTAGCGGGAAACCCGCGGCAGCGGGCACAGGTCGCGCGTCCTGCCGTCCGCGGACGCGGCCGCGAGGGTGGCCGGCGCCTTGCCGTGCTCGACCCAGCCGACCAGCGCGCCCAGCGCGTTCGTCGGCTCCGGGCCGCCACCGCCGAAGCAGTGCTCGACACCCGGCGCGAGGAACAGCCGGTAGAAGTCGTTCACCCGCTGCGGCCCGCCCATCGTGCGCTCCACCCGGTTGCGGTAGGACAGCGTGCCGCCCGGCGGGATGAGCTGGTCGTTCGCGCCGACGAACGTGATCAGCTTGCCGCCGGCGCGGCGGAACGCCGACAGGTCAGGGTCGGACGTGCCGATGACGTCGTCGTATTCGCGCACCGACTGGTGGAACAGGGCCGTGAACTGCGCGTACGTCAGCTTCGATGTGTCGAAGCCGGCCTGCTTCTCGAGGAACGACTGCACCCACTTGACGGCGACCGGGAAGCCCGGCGCGATCAGGGTGCCGTCCGGGCCGGGCTGCGTGCCGGCCAGCCACGTGAAGTCCGCGCCCTTCGGCAGGCCGGACCACAGCCTGCGGCCGCGCTCGTCGGTCGGGCCGGCCCAGATCCTGCGCACGACCTCGGCGTCCGCGGCCGTGACGGTGACCTCGTGGCCGTCGCAGACCAGCTTCGTCCCGACGAGGCTGCGCGGGTCGTAGCCGCACTCGTCCGGGCGGTCGACGATGCCGTTGGTGACGCCGTCCCGCGCGTCGCACGCTTGCACGGCGGCTTGCCGGAACGCCGTGAGCACGCAGGGGCTGGGAAAGTCGTGACTGGAGTTCATCACCACCTGCGGCCACAGGGTGGCGACCGCGAACTGCGTCCAGTCGACGGCGGGGGCGTTGGCCAGGATGCCGTCGAAGTCCTGCGGGTACTTCTGGGCCTCGGAATAGCCCTGGCGGCCGCCGGTCGAGCAGCCGGTCCAGTAGGAGTACGAGATCGGGCGCTGGTAGTACCGCTGCGTGACGGCCTTGCCGATGACGGCTTCTTCGTGCACCGACCGGGTGGCGAAGTTGGTCAGGAGCGTCTGGTCGACATGGCCGTCTTTCAGCGCCCAGGACGTGTCGAGGCCGTCGAGGGACACGCCCGCGTCGGTCGTCACGGCCGCGTAGCCGTCCTTGACCGCCTGCGGGAGGGCGTCGAAGTTGCCGGCGGCGTAGGCGCTGCCGCCGAGGGCCTGCAGCCGTCCGTTCCACCCGGTGTCCGGCAGGGCCACGGCGACCTTGACGTGGTCGGCGCCGGTGTGGGTCAGCGTGACGGTGAGCAGGCAGGACGACGGCTGGGGCGCGGCCTGCACCGACTCGATCTTCGCGCCGGGCGGCGCGGGCACCGCGACGGCGGCGCACGGGGTCGGGGTTGCTGCTGCCGAGGCGGCCGGCTGCGTGACGGTGGTCAGCAGGAGCGGCACGGCGGCGGCGAGAAGGAGGCGTTTCATCGGTCTCTCCGGTCGCTTTCGTCCGATGTGGACATTGCGGTCGAACGGTAGGCGGGCGGCCGGTGGCTTCGCGCCCGTCGGATGACGCTGCCGGCGTACGTCACTCGGCTAGGGTCGTGCCCATGGCGCTGAGCGGACGGGACACCGAGCTGAAGGAGCTGGGCGAGCTCGTCGACGGGCCGGCCGGCCGCAGTGGCGTCCTGATCCGCGGCGAGGCGGGCATCGGGAAGTCCGCGCTGGTCGCGGCGACGGCCGCGGCGGCGTCGGTGGCGGGGCTGAAGGTGCTGCGGACGACCGGCGCGGAGGCGGAGCGGAACCTGGCCTTCGCCGGGCTGCACCAGCTGCTGTACCCGGTCCGGGGCGGCGTCGCGCAGCTGCCGGGACCGCAGCGGGACGCCCTCGAGACGGCGCTGGGCCTGGCTTCGGTGGCCGAGCCGAGCGCGTACCTGGTCGGGCTGGCGGCGCTGACGCTGCTGGCCGAGAAGGCGGCGGCCAAGCCGCTGCTGCTGGTGGCCGAGGACGTGCACTGGCTGGACCGGGCGAGCGCGGACGTACTGGCGTTCGTGGCGCGCCGGCTCGAGCACGAGCCGATCGTGCTGGTGGCGACGCTGCGCGACGGCGCGGAGTCTCCGCTGGCCGACGCGGGGTTGACGCCGATGGTGCTGGACCGCCTGCCGGCGGACGCGGCGGCCGAGCTGCTGGATTCGGTCGCGCCCCGCCTGGCCCCATCGGTCCGGACGCGGGTCCTGGCGGAGGCGGCGGGCCTCCCGCTGGCGTTGACGGAGCTCCCCGCGGCGATGACTGAGGTCGACGGACTCGATCCGGTGTTACCGCTGACTGAGCGCCTGGAGCGCACCTTCACGGCCCGCGTGGCCGCGCTGCCGGCGGTGACGCGCACGGCCCTGCTGGTGGCGGCGCTGAACGAGACGACATCGTTGACGGAGACTTTGACGGCGACTCGTGCCCTGCTCGGGAGGGGTGATACGGGCGCCGCGCCGGGCACGGCGGCTGGTGACGAGGTGGGCGCAAGCGGGTCGGGTGGCGGGTTCGCCGCGGCTCGCGAACCCGGGCTCTGCGCCGGTCCCGCCATCCTCGCGCCCGCGGTCGAGGCCGGGCTCGTCGACCTGCCGGCCGGTTGCGTCACCTTCCGGCACCCGCTCATGCGGTCCGCCCTTCCCGCCTCGGCCACTCCGCTCGAGCGCCGGAGCGCGCACCTCGCCCTCGTCGAAGCCCTCCGGGACCAGCCCGATCGCCGCGCGTGGCACCAGGCCGCCGCCAGTGGCGGGCCCGATGAAACCGTCGCCGCGGAGCTCGAGCGGACCGCCGAACGCGCGCGCTCGCGCGGTGGGGCCGCCGCGGCCATCGCCGCTCTCGAACAGGCCGCGCGGCTGAGTCCCGGTGCCGAAGCCAGAACCGACCGGCTGCTGCTGGCCGCCGAACTGGCCGTCGAGTCCGGGCGCCGGGAGACCGCCGAACGGCTCCTCCACGCCGCCGCTCCCGCCGATCCGCGCCGCCGGGCCACCGCCGCGCGGCTGCTCAGCGAGTTCGAAGACGGCGTCCGCGAAGATCCCGGCCGCGTCGCCGAACTGGCCAGGACCGCCGCCTCCGTCGCCGACGGCGGGCAGCACGACGCCGCCCTGCGGATCCTCTGGAGCGCCGCCATGCGCTGCTTCTGGACCGAGCCCGGCGAAGCCGCGAGAAAAGCCCTGCTCGACGTCGCCGACCGGCTGCCCGTCCCGGACGGCGACCCGCGGATCGTCGCCGTCACCGCGTACGTCGCGCCCTTCGACCGCGGCGAATCCGTCCTGCACCACCTGCGGGAGCTGGTCGCGAAAACCGGCGCCGATCCCGAGGTCGACCGGTACCTGGGCAGCGCCGCGCTGCAGGTCGGGGCCTTCGACCTGGCCGCCCGCTTCGCCGCCGCCGCGGCACCCGGCCTGCGGGCCCAGGGCCGGCTCGGGCTGCTGCCGCGGGCGCTGGCCGTCCAGGCGTGGAGCCGCGTCCGGCTCGGCGACCTGGCCGGCGCCGGGCCGGCCGCGGCGGAGGCGGTCCGGTTCGCCCGGGAGACCGGCCAGCCGTTCATGGCCGGCCTCGCCACCGCCGTCCAGGCCGAGATCGCCGCCCTGCGCGGCGAGCACAAGCAGGCGAAAACCCTGGCCGACGAGGCCGAACGCGCCGGGCTCGCGGCCGGCGCCCGGCCCGTGCTGGCCACCGTGCAGCTCACGCGCGGGCTGACGAGCCTGAGCGAAGGCCGGTTCGAGGACGCGTTCGCCGACCTGCGGCGGCTGCTCGACCCCGCCGACCCCGCCTACCAGCTGGCGTTGCGCACCTACTGCGTCGCCGAACTCACCGAGGCCGCGGTCCGGGCCGGGCGGACCGACGAACTGCGGGACGTCCTCGCCGAGCTCGAGCCGCTCGCGGCGCGGACGCCGTCACCTGCCCTGCACATCGGCCTCCGGTACGCGCGAGCCGTGCTCGACCCGAGCGACGAGCGGTTCGCCGAGGCGCTGGGCGCCGACCTGACCGGCTGGCCCGCCGAACGCGGCCGCGTCCACCTGGCCTTCGGCGAGTGGCTGCGCCGTCAGCGGCGGGTCGTCGAATCCCGGACACACCTGCGCACCGCGCGGAAGGCGTTCGACGCGCTCGGCCTGGCCGCCTGGGCCGACCGGGCCCGGCGCGAGCTGCGCAGCGCGGGCGAGTCGAGCCCGAACCGCGGCCCGGACGCCCGCGACAAGCTCACCCCGCACGAGCTGAGCATCGCCCAGCTGGCCGCGGAAGGGCTGACGAACCGGGAGATCGGGCAGCGGCTGTACCTTTCGCACCGGACCGTCGGCACCCACCTGCACCGGATCTTCCCCAAACTGGGCGTGAGCTCGCGCGCCGACCTCGCCGGGAAGCTGAAGAACCTCGAAGGGTGACGTACACGCGCTGCGTCACCCGACGGGCGCGAAGGTCACCGAGCCGCTCCTAACGTCGTGGAAGTCCCACCGTCTTTTCGCGCAGGAGCAGCAGATGATCAGCAGGAGAAGGTTCGGGCAGGTGTTCGCGGCCGGGCTCGCGGCGACGTCCTTGGCGGCCTGCTCGTCGGGCACTCCCGCGGCCGCACCCGCCTCCGCGCCCGACCTGCGGGCCGGGTCGGGGGAGCACACCTCGCTCGGTCCGGTGAAGCAGGCCGACGCCGGCGTGCTCACCATGGCCTACCACGAGTTCGGGCCCGCCGGCGGCCAGCCGGTGGTCCTGCTGCACGGCTGGCCGTACGACCCGTACAGCTACGTCGACGTCGCGCCGGTCCTGGCCGCCGCCGGCTACCGGGTGATCGTCCCCTACCTGCGCGGCTACGGCCCGACGGTGTTCAAGTCCGCCGCCACGGTCCGCAACGGCCAGCAGACGGCCGTGGCGCTCGACGTCGTCGCCCTGCTGGACGCGCTGAAGATCGACAAGGCCGTCTTCGGCGGCTACGACTGGGGCGGCCGGACCGTCGACATCATCGCCGCGCTCTGGCCGGAACGCTGCAAGGCGATCGTCGCGGTCAGCGGCTACATCGTCACGAACCTGGCGGCGAACCGGCAGCCGCTGGCCCCGCAGGCGGAACTCGGCTGGTGGTACCAGTACTACTTCGCGACCGAGCGCGGCCGCGCCGGCTACACGGCGAACCGCCACGACTTCAACAAGCTGATCTGGAAGACCGCGTCCCCGGCCTGGAAGTTCGACGACGCGACCTACGACCGCAGCGCGGCGGCGTTCGACAACCCCGACCACGTCGCCATCGTGATCCACAACTACCGCTGGCGCCTCAGCCTCGCCCCGGGCGAGCCGCAATACGAGGCGTACGAACAGAAACTGGCCGCCGGCGCGACCATCGGCGTCCCGTCGATCACCATCGGCAGCGACTTCGACGGCGCGGCCAAGGACGGCCAGGCCTACCGCGCGAAATTCACCGGCAGGTACGAACACCGCATCTTCGACGGCATCGGCCACAACGTGCCCCAGGAGGCACCGCGGCCGTTCGCCCAGGCGGTCATCGACGCCGACCGGATGTGAGAAAAGGGGCCCGCCACCCGGGCCCCTTTTCTCAGCGCGTCGCGCGGGGCGACCTCGATGTTGCCGCGCGTGGCCTTCGAGTACGGGCACCCCCTGGTGCGCGTCCCGGACCAGGTCGTCGGCCGTGGCCCGGTCGATACCCGACACCTCCAGGTGCAGTACCGCGCCGAGGGAGAAGTCACCTAAGCAGGACGCCCAGCCCGCGGCGGACAGCTGCTCCGGGTTGGTGCCCTCGCCCGACGTCACCCGGGTACGTCACCGCAGTTCGCCGTCCTCGAGCCGCAGCCACCGGTCGATCCCGAGCTCCGCGAGGAAGCGCTCGTCGTGGCTGACGACGACGAACGCGCCGCGGAACGCCGTCAGCGCGCTTTCCAGCTGCCCGGTGCTCACCAGGTCGAGGTTGTTCGTCGGCTCGTCGAGCAACAGCAGCTGCGGGGCCGGTTCGGCGAACAGGACGCAGGCGAGCGTGGCGCGCAGCCGTTCGCCGCCGGACAGGACGCCGACCGGCAGGTGCACCCGCGAACCGCGGAACAGGAAGCGGGCGAGCAGGTTCATCCGCTGCGCGGCCGGCAGCGCCGGGGCCGCCGCCGCCAGGTTGGCGGCGACGCTGCGGTCGTCGTCCAGCAGATCGAGGCGCTGGGACAGGAAGGCGATCCGGCCGTCGGCGCGGGTGAGGGTGCCGCTGTCCGGCTCGAGGTCGCCGTTGACCAGCCTCAGCAACGTCGACTTCCCGGCGCCGTTGGGGCCGGTCAGCGCGATCCGCTCGGGACCGCGGATCGCCAGGTCGGCGCCGCCGCCGAAGAGGTCGCGCACGCGCATGCCTTCGCCGAGGAAGAGCGTCCGGCCCGCCGGGACCTCGGTCTGCGGCAGCTGGAGGCTGATCTTCTGCTCGGTCCGCAGTTCGCGTTCGGCTTGGTCGAGTTTGGCCTTCGCGGCGCCGACGCGGGCGGCGTGCGTGCCGTCCGCCTTGGCCGCCGACTCCTGGGCGTTGCGCTTCATCGTGCCGGCGAAGATCTTGGGCAGGCCGGCGTTGCCGAGGTTGCGCGACGCGGCGCTCGCCCGGCGGGCGGCGCGCTCCCGGGCCTGCTGCATCTCCCGCTTCTCGCGCTTGACGTCCTGCTCGGCGTTGCGGATGTTCTTCTCGGCGACTTCGCGCGCGGCTCGGACGGCCTGCTCGTAAGCGGTGAAGTTGCCGCCGTGGAACCGAATTTCGCCGCCGTGGAGCTCGGCGATCCGGTCCACCCGGTCGAGCAGCGCGCGGTCGTGGCTGACCACGAGCAGGCCGCCGGACCAGTCGTCGAGCACGGCGTAGAGCTTCTGGCGCGCTTCGGCGTCGAGGTTGTTGGTGGGCTCGTCGAGCAGCAGCACGTCCGGCCGCTTCAGCAGTTGCGCGGCGAGGCCGAGCGAAACGATCTGACCGCCGCTGAGGGTGCCCAGCGTGCGGTCGAGCCCGATGCCGCCGAGGCCGAGCCGGTCGAGCTGGGCCCGGGTCCGTTCCTCGATGTCCCAGTCGGTGCCGATGGTGGTGAAGTGCTCCTCGTCGACGTCCCCGGCTTCGACGGCGGCGAGCGCGCGCAGCACCGGGGCCACCCCGAGGATTTCGGCGACGGACGGCTCCCCGCTCAGCGGCAGGTCCTGCGGGAGGTAGCCGAGCACGCCGTCGACGGTGACGCTCCCGGCGGAAGGTTGCAGAGCGCCGGCGACGAGCTTGAGCAGCGTCGTCTTGCCGGAGCCGTTCGGGGCGACGAGACCGGTGCGGCCGGCCGGGAACGTGGCGGACAGCCGGTCGAAGACGGGGGTGTCGTCCGGCCAGGAGAAGGACAGGCCGGACAGCACGATTTCGGACATGGCGAAGACCTCGATGGGGTGAAATCGGAAAAGGGGTCGTCGACGGCGGCCCGCACCGGCGCTGCCGGGGGCCTGCGCACTCCGGGGCTACCCGGAGATGTCGACGTCACCTGCCACGACTGGTCTCCTCCAGACGATCTTCGCCTGCGAAGATAGCAGGATTGGCGGACCGGGGCCCGGGTAACCGCCCCGGATGCGCATCGTGGTGACCGGAGCGACCGGCAACATCGGGACCGGGGTCGTGCGCGCGTTGGGCGCGGATCCGCAGGTCGAGACCATCGTCAAGCTCGCGAGGCGGCCGGCGGACGGCGTCGTCACGGCCGACGTCGAACGCGACGACCTCGTGCCGCACTTCCGCGGCGCGGACGCGGTCGTGCACCTCGCGTGGCTGTTCCAGCCCACCCGCCGCCCCGAACGGACGTGGCGGGCGAACGTCCTCGGCTCGATGCGGGTGTTCGAGGCGGCGGCCATGGCGGGTGTGCCCAAGCTCGTCTACACGTCGTCGATCGGGGCTTACTCGCCGCGGGAGGACGACTCGCCGGTGACCGAGGACTGGCCGACGCACGGCTGGCCCGGAGCGGCCTACACGCGGGAAAAGGCTTATCTGGAGCGGTATCTGGACACCTTCGAGGCCCGGCACCCGAAGCTCGACGTCGTGCGGATGCGGCCGGGGTTCGTCTTCCAGCGCAGCGCCGCGACGGAGCAGCGGCGGCTGTTCGCCGGGCCGTTCGTGCCGGGTTCGCTGGTGCGGCCGGGCCTGATCCCGGTGGTGCCGGACGTCCCGGGGCTGCGGTGCCAGATCGTGCACACGGACGACCTCGCCGACGCCGTCCGCCGCGCGGTGACGCGCCCGGTGCGCGGGCCGTTCAACATCGCGACCGGCCCGGTCGTCGACCCGCGGTTCGTGGCGGACCTCCTGGGCGCCCGCACGATCCCGGTGCCGGTGGGCGTGGTCCGCGCGGCGGTGGACGCGGCCTGGCGCCTGCACGCGATCCCGGCGACGCCCGGCCTGTTCGACGCGGTCATGCGGCTGCCCGTGATGGACACGGGACGAGCGGAGTCCGAACTGGACTGGCAGCCCCGGCACGACGCCGCGTTCGCGTTGAAGGAGTTCCTTGCGGGCCTGCGCGCGGGCGCGGGGGCGGACACGGCCCCGCTGGCCCCGGACCGGCACCGCCTGCACGAGGTCTCCACCGGCATCGGCCGAAAGCCCTGACCCCCGCTTCCCCCGCGCCCCAATGTGGCCTTCGGTGCGTCAGACGCACCCAAGGCGGCCTTCGGTGCGTCAGACGCAACCAAGGCCGCCTTGGGGCGCTTGGGTCAGTGGCCCTGCTTTTCCGGTTCCGGGTACTGGCCCCGGGCCCGGTCGGCGGCCGTGGTGGCGATGCCCGCGGCGATCATCGCCACGCCCAGTGCGAGGTGCAGCCAGTCGTCGGCGTTGTCCATCGGGAGGATGTTGGCCGCGCTGTCGTGGTTCAGCGCGAGGCCGAACACCCACAGGAGCACGTAGATCCCGCCGCCGATCATCAGGAACGCCCGCGAACTGCCGTTGGCGCGGGCGGCCAGCACGCCGAGCACGCCGAACAGCAGGTGGACCAGGTTGTGCAGCACCGACACGGTGAACACGCCGAACAGCTGCGCGCCCGACTCGTGGCCGGCGAACTTCAGCGCGTCGTAGTCCGTGGTGATGCCCGGGATGAACCCCAGCACGCCGACGAGCAGGAACGCGATCCCGAACAGCAGGGCGGCGGCCCGGGCGGTGCTCCGCCGGGGCCGGGCGTGGACTTCGGTCATGGCGCCCGGCTACCCGGACCCGAACCGGGCAAACCCGCCGCCCCTGGCCCCGGGACGCTCAGGCGAGCTCGGCCGAGACGACCGACGGCAGTTCGCGCAGCCGGTCGAGCAGCGGGCCGGTTTCCCCGGCGGCCAGCAGGACGGCGCAGACCATGCTGCTCTCCCGGACACCGTCCTTGACGTCGACGGACAGTTCGTGGACGAGCCGGCCTTCGAGGGCGCCGACGAGCGACGGGATCTGGTCGGCCCCGCCGACGAAGTAGGTGGCGATCCGGCGGCGCAGCAGCATGGCCGAGCGGGGTGCGGGAACGGCGAAGGAAGTGGACATGGCGGATCTCCCTGCTGAATGGGAACACGAGAGCGGGGCCAGGTCCCGGAAAAAGAGCGATCGCCGACGCAGCGCGCCGGCGACCTGGGTTCAGCCGGCGCGCCGGGTTACGAGTCGCGAGGACGACATCGGGCGCAGCACGGCGACAGGCTAACACGACGAGCGAAGACCTCGCACGGCTCGGCTCCCGGGCGTCCGGGCGGGGCACGCGCGGTCGACGCACGGGACGTTTCCGCTGGTCAGTGCCACAGATGGGGTCGGCTCGCGCGGCATTCCGCTGTTCAGCCCCGCGGCGGGGCCTGTCTGCGCTCGGCGTTCGACGAACGAGCCGCGCTACGCCGGTGATCAGCTCGCCCGGATGATCCCCAGCCCCAGCGGCGTGATCTCGTGGATCTGCGACTTCCCCGACCGGTTGCTGCTGATCAGCCCGCTGGCCCGCAGCACCGACGCGTGCTGGCTGGCCGTCGCCGGGGAGATGCCCGTCAGGTCGGCCAGCTCGCTCGTGTTGCACCTCGTCGTCGCGATCGTCACCAGCACCTTCGCCCTCGTCTGGCCGAGGAGCGCCGCCAGGGACGGGCCCGGTTCCGCGTCGCTGTCGAAGCGGGGGTGGCTGATCGAATACACCAGGACCGGCGGCCGGGCCGGGTCCTTGTACGTCGTCGGCATGCCGTGGGCGAAGAACGCCGGGATCAACCGCAACCCGCGGCCGTCCAGGTGCAGTTCCTGCTCGATCGGGAAACGCACCCGCAGCACCGGCGGGGACCACGTCACCTCCGGGTGCAGGGTCGAGAGCAGCAGCTGCGGCCCGCCGCGGTCCAGGTTGGCCTGCAGCCGCTGGCGGTCGCGGGCGACCGCGCGGCGCACCGCCGCCCAGTCCGGGGCCACGCACTGGCGGTAGTAGTCGTGCAGGGCCGCCCCCAGCCGCCGCAGCTCACGGGGTTCGCCGTCGCCGATGCGGCGCAGCCACGCCGGGACGCGGGTGCCCTGCGCCACCAGCTCGCCGACGTCGGTGGCCAGCGCGGGCGCCGGCGTCTCGAGCACCGCCGAGATCCCGTCGCCGATCGTGCGGGTGCCGGCCGGGGTGAGGAAGTCCGGGCAGTAGCCGTACGGCGGCACCGCGGACATCAGCAGCCGGCCGGACGCCGGCACCGCGGAGCGCGATCCCCGCCGCCAGCGGCCGAAGAACGGCTCACCCTCGGGCCGCCGGATGCGGTAGCTGCTCATCAGCAGTTCCCACATCGGGTCGGCGTCCTCGGCGATGGTCACCTTCGTCAGGTCGGCTTCGGTGAAGTGAATTTTCAACATCGACGGCGGCCACCCCTTTCCCGGCCGAGGGTAACGGGCAACGCCGGAGTCCCGGACGCGGGCCGCGGCCGCCGGAAATTCACGCACCCGCCGCGCAATTCCGCACGGTCTGGCGACCTCCCTTCACCCTCCGCAAGGGTAAAAAGCCGTCGCGTGGCAGTTCACGCTGTGTGATTGGTGCGTACGGGGGAAACGACCGCCATTCCTTGACAACACCACGGCCACCGGGGTTACGTCGTCGGCTGAATTCCGCGGAAAAGGAACCGGAATCGTTCTCGGGCCACCGGTACGAATCGAGCCACGCCACCGATGAAAGAAGACGAACCCTCGTCCCGTCGTTCCGCCAGCTCCTGGAATCCCGGCAGCTGGCGGTTGCGCACCAAGATCTCCGTAGTGCTGTTGCTGCCCGTCCTGGTCGCCCTGCTGCTGGCGGGCAGCCGGGTGCAGGCCGAGCTCGCCCAGGCCGGCGGGCTCAGCGCCGTCCGCGACCAAATGCCGGTGGTGCAAGGGATTTCCGAACTCGCCGGGCTGGCCGACGACGAGATGATCCACGACGGCGCGGCCGCCCAGACCGCGGCAGTCGACGAGAAAGCCGCCGCGGTCCGCCACGACGCCGCCTTTTCCCAGCTCACCCCGGAGCTGTCGCGGTCATTGGAAGATCAGCTGGGTAAATTGGCCGACCTGCGGCAGCAGACCGGTTCGCCCGCCGCGAAAACCGCCGCTTACCACGACTTCACGGTCGCGCTGAGCGAAGTGATCGGGGGGATCGTCGGGCAGGCCGGGAATGGTGATCTCGGCACCGTGGCCACCGTCGCCGAATCGCTGGTGCAGCTGCGGACGAGCCTGGCCGGCCAGTTGGCACTGGCCGGCCGGTCCGAAGGCACTTCGGCCGAGGCGGCTCAGCGCGCGGCGGCCGAAGAAACCGTAATCACCGGACAGATCCGGCGCGCTCTCCCGCCCGGCGCGGCGGCCGCGCGGTTCGCCGCGGCGACCAGTCTCGGCGCCGGAGGCGCCGAGGCGAAGCGCGCGATGCTCGGCACCTTCCTCGCCGAGCAGGTGAAGACGCTTTCGGACGCGGTCGGGGCGCAGACCAACACCGCCCGGTCGGACGCCCTGCGTGACGCCGCCCTGGTGCTCGCCGCGCTCCTCGGCGCCCTCGCGATCGCCCTCGCCGTGGCCCGCTCGGTGGTCGCCCCGATCCGGCGGCTGCACGCCGCCGCGCTCGACACCGCGCGCCGCCGCCTGCCCGGCACCATCGAACGCATCCGGGAGGGCGACGACGTCGACTGGCGGGCGACCCCGCCGCTCCCGGTCGACTCCGAGGAGGAGATCGGGCAGCTCGCCCGGGCGTTCGACGACATGCACCGGCAGGCCGTGCGGCTGGCGGTCGGCGAGCAGGCCGAGATGCGGATCCAGGTCAGCGAGATGTTCATGACGCTGTCCCGGCGCAGCCAGTCGCTGGTGGAGCTGCAGCTGTCGGTGATCGAGGACCTCGAAGCCGACGAGCAGGACCCGCAGCGGCTGGCCGAGCTGTTCCAGATCGACCACATCGCGACCCGGCTGCGGCGCAACGGCGAGAACCTGCAGGTCCTCGCGGGCGGCAAGCCGGTGCGCCGCGACGTCGGGCCGGTCGCGACGGTCGAGCTGCTGCGGGCCGCGACCTCGGAGGTCAAGGACTACCAGCGCGTCTCCCTCGGCAACGCGCCGCGCGGGTCGGTGCAGCCCGAAGCCGCCGCGGACGTCGTGCACATCCTCGCCGAGCTGCTGGAGAACGCCATCCGGTCGTCGCCGCCGGAGGAGCAGGTCGTGCTCACCGCCGACCGCGGCTTCGACGGCGGCCTGCTGATCGAGGTCGTCGACGTCGGGCTCGGCATGACCCGCGAAGACCTCGAAGCGGCGAACGCCCGGCTGGCCGCCGGGGCCACGGTCAGCCCGGAGACCACCCGCCGGATGGGCCTGTTCGTGGTGAGCAGGCTGGCCGCGTCGCACGGGATCACCGTCCGGCTGCGGCCCACGACCACGCGCGCGGCCGGCGCCGGCATCACCGCCAGCGTGCACGTCCCGGGGGTGCTGATCCTGGTCGACCTGCCGCCGCGGGCCCTCCCGCCCGCGCTGACCCCCGCGGTCAGCGGCTCGGTCAGCGGCTCGGTCAACGGCTCGATCAACGGCTCGGTCGGCGGCACGGCCCGGCACGAGCTCGAACCGCGGTGGCCCGCCGAAGAACCGCCGCCGGTGGCCGTGGCGGATCCGCCGACGCCGATCTTCGACCAGATGCTGTCGCACTGGTTCGCCGAACCCCCGGCGACTCCGCCGGACCCCGCGGCCGGAGCCTGGGCGACGCCGGCCGACCGGGTCCGCCAGGCCGCGGAAGCGGCGATCGGCACGCTCGACGACCCCGAGTTCACCGACTCCGGGCTGCCCGCCCGGACACCGGGGGCGCAGCTCGCGCCGGGCTCGGTCGGCCCGCGCGCGCCGCAGCCGGCGGACACGTCCTTCCGCGACCCGGCGGCGGTGCGGAACAACCTTTCCCGCCACTACAGCGGCATGCGTGCGGCCCGGCACCGGGTTTCGGGCGAGCCGGAGGGGGAGCAGCGATGAGCACCCGGCAGGAAGGAGCGGAAGTGGCCGAGCGGTCCCGGAACTGGCTGGTGTCGGCGTTCACCCAGGAGGTGCCCGGCGTCGCGCACGCCGCACTGGTCTCGGCGGACGGGCTGCTCGTGGCGGCGAACGACACCCTGCCGCGCGATCGCGCCGACCAGCTCTCGGCGATCGCGTCCGGCCTCGCCAGCCTCGCGCTCGGCACCGCCGACCTGTTCACCGCGGGACGGGTGGTGCAGTCGGTGATCGAGATGGAGCAGGGCTTCCTGCTGCTGATGAACGTCGGCGACGGCTCGAACCTGGTGGTGCTGGCCAACCCGGGCTGCGACATCGGGCTGGTGGGCTACGAGATGACGTTGCTGGTGGACCGGGTCGGGAAGGTGGTCGAGACCCCGGCTCGGCCCGCGGCCGCCCCGGGAGCGGCCCGGTGACCGAAGGCCGGCGACGCGAGGGCGGGCGGCACGCGGCGTCGCTGGCCCGCCCCTACGCGTGGACCGCCGGTCGCACCCGGCCGACGGTCGACCTGGCGGTGGAAGCCCTCGTGGAGACCACGGCAGACGGCCGGGCGGCGCCCTTCAGCCCGACCAACCCCCTGGCCGTGGTGACGCAGTTCTGCCTGCACCAGCGGTCGGTGGCCGAGGTCGCCGCCCACCTGGGCGTGCCGCTCGGCGTGGCCAGGGTGCTCATCGGCGACCTGCTCATCGCCGGCCAGGTGTCGATCCGCGACACGCTCACCGCGGACGCCTCCTGGGACGAACGGAACGACCTGCTCGAAAGGGTCCTCAGTGGACTACGTGCGCTCTGACAAAAGGATCACCTCGGCGAAGATCGTCGTGGCCGGGGGGTTCGGGGCCGGCAAGACGACGTTCGTCGGTGCCGTCTCGGAAATCGACCCGCTGCGGACCGAAGCCCTGATGACCAGCGCGGCCGTCGGCGTCGACCGGACCGAAGCGGTCCCGGGGAAGTTCGCCACCACGGTGGCGATGGACTTCGGCAGGCTCACCCTCGCCGAGGACCTGGTGCTGTACGTGTTCGGCACCCCCGGCCAGCACCGGTTCTGGTTCATGTGGGACGACCTCGTCTGCGGCGCGGTGGCGGCGATCGTCCTGGTGGACACGCGCCGGCTGGCGGACTCCTTCGCTTCGATCGACTTCTTCGAGTCGCGCGGCCTGCCGTTCCTGGTCGCGATCAACCAGTTCCAGGACACCCGCCAGCACGGGCCCGAGCAGGTGCGCGAGGCCCTCAAGATCCCGGCGGCGGTGGAGGTCGTCACCTGCGACGCGCGTTCGCCGGAGTCGACGAAGCAGACCCTCATCGCCGCGGCCGAGCACGCGCTCGCCGAGCACCACGCCCCCCGATCACGGAAAGCCTGAAGGAGACCCGGAAAATGCCCATGGACCACGAAGACTTCGCGATGGGGAACTGGCTCATCGTGCTCGCCTACCTCACTTCGGTGGTGGGGTGCGCCCTCGGCCTCGCCTGCACGCTGCAGGCGCGGTCCACCGACAGCCCGCGGAGCCGGCTGGTCTGGCTCGTGCTCGCGGCGGTGTCCATCGGCGGTGTCGGCATCTGGGTCATGCACTTCATCGCCATGCTCGGGTTTTCCACGCCCGGGCTGCCGGTGCGCTACGACATCCTGCGCACCGCGCTGTCGGCGATCCTGTCGGTGGCGGCGGTGTTCTGCGGGCTGCTGGTGTTCGGCGTCCGCAACCGGTTCGCGTGGAAGCGGCTGCTGCTCGGCGGCCTGCTCACCGGGCTCGCGGTGAACGTCATGCACTACACGGGGATGTGGGCCGTGCAGATCAAGGGCACGATCGGCTACGACCCGACGCTGGTGGTCCTGTCGGTGGTGATCGCCGTCGTCGCGGCCACGGCCGCGCTGTGGTTCACCGTCGGGCTGGACAAGCTCCTGCCCCGGCTGGCGGCGGGCCTGGTGATGGGCGCGGCGGTGACGGGCATGCACTACACGGGCATGGCGGCGGTCCGCGTCCACCTGGACCCGGCCGCTCCCGACCCCTCCGGCACGGAGGTGTTCTCGTTCCTGTTCCCGGTGTTCGTCCTGGCGGCGCTGGCGATGGCGGTCCCGATCTGCGCGGTCCTGATGGCGACGTCGAGCTCGGAGGCGCCCCGGCACACGACGGTCGTCGGTTAGGCTGACGACGTGGAGACGGCGGAGGTCCTCGAAGTCGTGCGGGCGTGCCGAGCTGCGGGGATCGAGGTGTGGATCGATGGCGGGTGGTGCGTCGACGCGCTGCTCGGCCGACGGACGAGGGAGCACGACGATCTCGACGTCGCGGTCACCCGCCCGGAGGTCTCCCGGCTGCGGGAGTGCCTCGCGGTGCTCGGTTACGCGGCCGAGAGCCGAGCCGGTGCCACCGAGTGGAACTTCGTGCTGGCGAGGTCCGGCGGCGGGTCGGTGGACGTCCACGTCTTCGAGTTCGACGCGGACGGCAACCACATCCACGGGATCGAGTACCCGAACGACTCGTTCACCGGCGTCGGCGTGATCGGTGGTAAGCAGGTGCGGTGCATCAGCCCGGAACGGATGTTCCAGTTCAAGACCGCCTATCCGCCCGCGGCCAAGGATCTGCTCGATGTCCGGGCGATGAGTGCACGGTTCGGGTTCGCACTCCCGGCCTCCCACCGCACCGGAACCTGACGTGCCGCCGCAGGGCTAGCTCGACTAGTCCTTCGTGGACACCGGGAACCGGTCGGCGCCGAAGTGGACGAGGATCGCCGTCGCCGACGCGCAGACGACGTCACCCGCCTTGAGTTCGCCGGTGGCGTGGAGCTTGCGGCCGTCGCGGCGGACCAGCCGTCCTTCCGCCGTGAGCGGTACCGCGTACGGCGTCCCGTGGTGGTAGTCGACGGTCAGGGACGCGGTCATCCCCGGGTAGCCTGCCGCGGCGGTGGCGCGGCCGAGGACGTGGTCGAGGACCGCGGCCACCCAGCCGCCGTGCACCCGTCCGGGTGGCCCCTCGTGCGCGGGGCCGAGCAGGACGTCGGCGGAGACGGACGTCGGGTCGATCCTGGTCCAGGACAGTGGTGGGGCCAGGGGGTTGCCGGGGCCTTCGAGGGGGTTGTTGATGCTGAGGTGTCCGCCGCCTTCGAGGGCGGTCAGGAGCAGGGGTGGGGTGGTTCCGGGGGCTCGTAGTGCCTCGGTGATGGCTTCGATCTGTTCTGCTGCGGTGGTCAGGTTGGCGTCGTTGTCCTGGGCGCAGACGGAGGCTTGGATCAGGTCGCGGATTCTTTGCCCGAGTAGGGCTCGGGCGGGTGGTATGCCGTTGGTGATCGGGAACGGGTTTTCGGGCATCGGGCTCCCCGGGGCGGTTGACTAGAACGTGTTCCAGTCTAGCTGGGTTCGCGCTCTGCCGATTGTCGGGTCGCAACCCCGAAGCCGTGATTGTGACTACGGCCGGCAGCACCGCGTCAAGGCGGGAAAGCGTGCCTTGACCCGGTGCCGCCGGCCGTGTTGGGGCTTCGGATCGGGGTTGCGGGGGTCTGGGTTGCGGCCTGGATCCGGGGCTGCCGGGGGTTCGGCTTCCGGTTTGGAGGCTGCCGGGGGTTCGGCTTCCGGTTGAGGGGCTGCCGGGGGTTCGGCTTCCCGTTGGGGGTTGCCGGGGGTTCGGCTTCCGGTTGGGGCCACCGGGGGCTTTGCCTCCGGTTGGGGGGCTTCCGTCAGAGCTTGCCGCCCGCTACCGGGGGCATGTCCGGGGCGTCCTCGGCCTCTGCTCCTGACTCGCGGAACAGGTGGTTCTCCACCTCGAACAAGTTGCCGCCCGCTCGCTCCACCACCGTGAGCAGCGTTGACATCTGGGCCACCTCCTCCACCTGCTCCTTCAGGAACCAGTGCACGAACTGCTCGCCGAGGTAGTCCTCCTCGGCGCGGGCCGCCTTCGCCATTGCCTGGATGTCGGCCGTGACCGCGCGCTCCTGGGTCACCGCCAGCTCGATTGCTTCGTGGACGCTCGAGAAGTCGTTCCGCACGTCACCGGTGCCCGGGATGGCCACCGGCTCGTTGCGGTCGAGCAGGTAGCGCACCATCGCCAGCGCGTGGTTGCGCTCCTCCAGGGCCTGGCGGTAGAAGCGCTTGGCCAGGCGCGGCAGGTCGCGGGCGTCGAACCAGACCGCCAGGGCGATGTACTGCTGGGCGGCGGTGAACTCGTGGCGGATCTGCGTCTGCAGCAGTCCGGCGAACTTCCGGGTTTCGGCCATGCCCACAACCTACGACGGATCCGGCCCGCGCAGCTACGATCGGCGCGGTGACCGCCCTGCCCGATCTGTCCGGCACCACCGCCTGCGTCACCGGCGCCTCCGGTGGCATCGGCCGCGGAATCGCGCTCCGGTTCGCCGAAGCGGGTGCGGCCGTGGCCGTGCACCACCGCCGTCCGGGGGCCGCCGACGACGTCGTCGCGGCCATCGAAGCCGCGGGCGGACGGGCGCGCGCCTTTGCCGCCGAACTCACCGACGACCAGGCCTGCCACGCCCTGCTCGACGCCGTCGCGGAATGGGGTGGCCGGCTCGACGCCTTGGTCAACAACGCGGGCATCCAGCCCGTCGAGCCCCTCGCGGAGCTCAGCGCGCCACACTGGCGGGCCATGCTCGACGCGACCCTGACGAGCGCGTTCTCCTGCACCCAGGCCGCGGTCCGGGTACTGGGCAACGGCGGCAGTGTCACGCACATTGCGTCGATCGAAGCGCGGCAGCCGGCGCACGGGCACGTCCACTACAGCGCGGCCAAGGCGGCGCTGGTGATGCACGCCCGCGGTGCCGCGCTCGAGTACGGGCCGCGCGGGATCCGCGTCAACACCGTGTCGCCGGGGCTGGTTTCGCGCCCCGGCCTGGCCGAGGACTGGCCGGAGGGCGTCGAGCGCTGGCGGCGCGCGGCCCCGCTGGGCCGGCTGGGGACCCCCGCCGACGTCGGGAACGCGTGCGTGTTCCTGGCTTCGCCGCTGGCGTCCTGGATCACCGGTCACGACCTCGTCGTCGACGGCGGGGTCACCGCGCACCCGACCTGGTGACCTCTCTCGTCCACAGTGGACGAATTTCTTCGCCGCGCGTGACGGGTCCGTCATCGACCGTTGTCAACGGGTGGCGTGCGGGTTTAAGCTGTGGCCGACAATCGAATGTTATCGCTAACAGTAAAAGCGAAAGTTTCAGGAAATCGTCGAATTTCGGATTCGCTGGCGAAAGTTTCGATCGCCACCGGCGAATTGTTCCTGACCCCGATGCGGGAGGAGGACGTCGATGAGAACACGGTTCCTGGCCGCACTGGCGGCCGCAGCTCTGGCGTTCACCGGCTTGACCGGTGTCGCCCACGCGGAGTCGAACGGCGGCGTGCGGATCATGCCGCTGGGCGACTCGATCACCTACGGCACCGGTGTGCCCGGCGGGTACCGGATCGGCCTGTGGCAGCGCCTGGCCGCGGGCCGCTACACCAACGACTTCGTCGGCTCGCAGTTCAACGGGCCCGCCAGCCTGTGGGACCACGACCACGAAGGCCACCCCGGCTGGCGCATCGACCAGATCGACGCGAACATCACCGGCTGGCTGCGCACGTACAACCCGCGCTCGGTGCTGCTGCACATCGGCACCAACGACGTGCTGCAGAACTACAACGTCGCCGGCGCGCCCGGCCGGCTGTCCACGCTGCTCGACCACATCACGGCCACCGCGCCGAACGCCGACGTGTTCGTCGCGCAGCTCATCCCGATCGGGTGGGCGAGCGGGGACGCCGCCGTGCGGACGTTCAACGCCGCGCTGCCGGGGATCGTGCAGGGCAAGGTGAACGCCGGCAAGCACGTGCACCTGGTGGACATGCACAGTGCGGTGTCCGCCGCCGAACTGCCCGACGGCGTCCACCCGAACGCCACCGGCTACGACAAGATGGCGGCGGTCTGGTACACCGCCCTGCGGTCGGTCCCGGGCAGCATCGGCAACCCGCGGACCGCCGTGGCCACCGAGGCGCTCGCCGCGGCGACCCTGGGTTCGGCGGCCGCGGCCAAGGGCCGCACGTTCGCCGCCGCCGTGGCCAACAGCCACCTCGGTGAATCGGCGTACACGGCCACGCTCGACCGCGAATTCACCGGGGTCACCCCGGAGAACGAGATGAAGTGGGACGCGACCGAGCCGTCCCGCGGCTCGTTCCGCTTCACCGGCGGCGACGCCATCGTGAGCCACGCCCAAAGCCACGGCCAGAAGGTCCGCGGGCACACGCTGGTGTGGCACGCTCAGCTGCCCGGCTGGGTGAGCGGCATCGGGTCGGGCTCGGACCTGCTCGCGGCGATGCGCAACCACATCAACGGCGTGGCCGGGCACTACCGCGGCAAGATCGCGTACTGGGACGTCGTCAACGAGGCCTTCAACGAGGACGGCACCCGCCGCGCGTCGGTGTTCCAGCAGCGCATCGGCAACAGCTACCTCGAAGAGGCGTTCCGGGCGGCCCGCGCGGCCGACGGCTCCGCGAAGCTCTGCTACAACGACTACAACACCGACAACGAGAACGCCAAGAGCAACGGCGTCTACGCGATGGTGCGCGACTTCAAGGCCCGCGGGGTGCCGATCGACTGCGTCGGGTTCCAGGCCCACCTGTCAGCCGGTCAGAACCTTTCGACGCTGCAGGCGAACCTCCAGCGGTTCGCCGCCCTCGGCGTCGACGTGAACATCACCGAGCTCGACGTCGGCGGCTCCGGCAGCGCGCAGGCGAGCACGTTCGGCCAGGTCGTGCGGGCCTGCCTGGCGGTTTCCCGCTGCACGAGCATCACGACGTGGGGCGTCACCGACAAGTACTCCTGGCGCAGCGGCAGCACGCCGCTGCTGTTCGACGGCAACTACGCGAAGAAGCCGGCGTACACCGCCGTGCTCCAGGCCTTCGGTGCGGCGTGAAGGAGAAACAGATGAAACGCGTGCTCGGCGTCCTGCTGGCCCTGGTGGTCACGGTCACCGGCCTGGCCGCCCCCGCCCACGCGGCGGCCCTGACCAGGGTGACGAACTTCGGCACCAACCCGACGAACCTGAACATGTACGTCTACGTCCCCGACCGGGTGGCGGCCAAGCCGGCCCTGCTGGTGCTGGTGCACTACTGCGGCGGCTCGGCGAGCTCGATCTTCGGCTGGAACGGCAAGGACTACGTCACCGCGGCCGACCGCTACGGGTACGTCATGGTGCTGCCCGAAGCCACCCGCAGCGAGAAGTGCTTCGACGTCTCGACGCCGAACGCGCTGCGGCGCAACGGCGGCGGCGACTCGACGGGCATCATGTCGATGGTCGCCTACGCCCGGTCGCGCTACAACGTCGACCCGGCCCGGATCGTCGTCAGCGGGTTCTCCTCCGGGGCGATGATGACGAACGTGCTGGCCGCCCAGTACCCGGACGTGTTCTCGGCGGCCTCGGCGTTCTCCGGCGTGCCCGCCGGGTGTTTCGCCACCACGAACGGCTCGCTGTGGAACAGCACGTGCTCGGGCGGTAAGTCGATCAAGACCGCCCAGCAGTGGGGCGATCTGGCCCGGTCGATGTACCCCGGCTACACCGGCCGCTACCCGCGGATGCAGCTGTGGCACGGCACCACCGACACGACGCTGGCGTACCCGAACTTCGGGGAAGAGATCAAGCAGTGGACCAACCTGAACGGGTTGAGCCAGACGCCGGCGTACACCGACCACCCGCAGTCGTCGTGGACGCGGACGCGGTACGGCAACACGAGCACCCAGGCCACGGTGGAGGGCGTCAGCATCGCCGGCGTCGGGCACCAGCTGCCGCTGACCGGCCAGCTGGCGTACGCCATTTCGTTCCTCGGCCTCGACCACTGAGCACCGGTACCGGGACACGGGAGGCGGCGCACCCCCAGTGCGCCGCCTCCCGCCGTCGTCTCAGTGGCAGAACGAGACTTCCGGATACGCCGGCCGGTCGAGCACCGGCCGCGGCGCACCCCGCAGGTGCTGGTCGAAGAACGCGTTGACGTAGGTCCGCGTGATCTCCTGGGTTCGCAGGGCGCTCGTCGTCGCGCCGTAGTCGACGCCGAATTCGTCACCCACCAGGCCCACGTCGGTGAAGGACGCGTGCTGCGCGCCCCGCACGTCCGCCCAGCGCTTCCAGCCGGTGAGCTGCGGCCAGTCCCGCTGCCAGGTCGGGTCGCCCGGCACGCAGGCGGTGTCTCCCAGCTGGTGGCCGAGGAACATGAACGGCCGGGACAGCCCGGTCAGCGGGACGTGGGTCGTGCCGTCGATGTTCATCCCGGCCTTGATCCGGCCGTCGGCGACCATGGCCGGGAGGGTGCTCGCCCCGCCGATGGAGTGCCCGGCCATGCCGATCCGGGAGGTGTCGATCAGCGGCGCCCACTTCGAGTGCGCCAGCGAGTCCAGGACGAACGACACGTCGGTGGCCCGGCCCTGCTCCAGCTTCTCCCAGAAGGCGTCGTCGTGCGGGAGGTCGCAGGACGCGCACCCGGCGAAGTGCCCGTCCGGGAAGCTCTGGCCGGTGTTCTCGTGGGTGTGGCCGACCAGCGCGACGGCGTACCCGTGGCTGGCCAGGTCCTCGGCCAGCGCGCTGAGCGTGGCCCGGGGCTTGGTGTAGCCGGGGGAGAGCACGATCAGCGGCAGCCCGCGGCCCGCCGGCCGGGCGTCGGCGACGGCGTTGGTCACCATCGCGGCGAGCCCGTCCGGGGGCATGTCGAGGCCGCTGCCCTGCAGCAACGCCGCCGACTCCGCCGGGGTCAGGTACTGCGTCTTCGGGCCCTTCGCCGAAGCCGCCGGGTAGAAGAGGGAGACCATCAGTTCCCGGTAGGGGACCGACGGCACCCACGGGTCCGGGCGCGAAGTGTCCTTCAGGTACACCGCCGTGGCCCCGACCGGCCGGTCCCCGGTCGGGGCGGGCAGGTACGGCGTCGACGTCCGGGCGAAGACGACCTCCGGGTACTGCGCCGAGGGCTGGTCCAGCAGGGGCTGCGGCCGGCCGCGCAGGTGCCGGTCGAAGAACGCCCGGACGTAGGCCGCGGTGATCGCCTGCGCGCGCACGGCCGGGGTGGTCGCGCCGAAACCGAGGCCGAGCTGCTCGCCCACCAAGCCGATGTCGGTGAACGACCGGTGGACCGTGCCGGTCACGGTGAGCCGGCGTTTCCAGCCCCGCAGGCCGTCCCAGCCGGCCGTGCCGGCGTCCGGTCGGCCGAGGAACAGGAACGGCCGGTCGAGGCCGGGTGCGGGCAGCGGCGCGTCCGGGCCGTCGAGGTCGACCCCGGCCCTGACCCGCGGATCGGCCGCCATCGCCGGGCCGGTGCCGTCGAGCCCGGCCACGCCGATCCGGTCCGGGTCGACCAGGTCCGCCCATTTCGAGCGGGTCAGGGAGTCGAGCACGGGCGACACGTCCGCCGGTCCGTCGGGGCGGGCGGCCACGGCGACGAAGACGCCGTGACTGGCCAGGTCCTCGGCCAGGGACGTCAGTTCGGCGCGCGGCCGCCGGAGCCCGGGGAACAGGACGGCCAGCGGCAGCCGGTGCCCGGACGGCGGCGCGTCCACCACGGCGTCGGTGCGGACGCCGGCGAGCACCGACGGCGCCACCCCGGTGATGCCGTCGGCGTCGAGGACGGCCTTCGCCTCCGCCTCGGTCATGAACGGCGCCTTCGGCCCCGCCGCGGAAACCGCGGGGTAGAAGAGCGATACCGGCCCACCGGTGGCGTCGAGGGACAGCGTGGCCGTGCCGACGGGCCGGTCGCCGGTCGGGCGGGCCAGGTGCGGAGCCGGCGACGCCGATGCGGACGGCGTGGCCGACCCGAGGGCGAGGGCGGTGAGGACGGTGCTGGCCATGATGCTCTTGATTCTCATCCGACGAAGGTCACTTCCGGGTAAGCGGGCGAGGGTGCGGTCAGCAGCGGCTGCGGGCGGCAGCGCAGGTGCTGGTGCTGGTCGAAGAAAGCGCTTACGTAGGTCCGCGTGACGGTCAGCGCGCGGTAGGGGTCGATCGTGTCACCGATGTCGACGCCGAGCTGCGCGGCGAGCACGCCGAGGTCGTTGAAGGAGTCGTGCGCCGTGCCGGACACCATGAGCCAGCGCTTCCAGCCGGTCAGGTGCGGCCAATCCCGTTCCCAGCCGTCGTACGGAGGCTGGCCCGGGTGGTTCGATTCCGTGCGGCCCACGAACATGAACGGCCGGGCCAGCCCGGACGCCGGGATCGGGACGTGGACGCTGCCGTCGAGGTCCGCCCCGGCGCGGATCCGGGGGTCGGCCAGCATCGCCTGGGTGGTCACCGCGCCGCCCGCGGAATGGCCGGCCATGCCGATCCGCTGCGCGTCGATTAGCGCGCCCCACTTCGACGACAGCAGGGAATCGAGCACGAACGACGTGTCCTTCGTGCGGACCTGCGCGAACTTCTCCCAGAACCCGGGCAGTTCGTCGACGTCGCAGGCGGCGCAGCCGGTGACGTGGCCGTCGGGGAAGGTCGTGGCGCGGTTTTCGTAGGTGTGGTCGATCGCCGCCACGGCGTACCCGCGGCTGGCGAGGTCCTCGGCCAGCGCGGTGAGCGTCGCCCGCGGCTGGGTCCAGCCGGGGGACAGCACGACCAGCGGCAGGCTGTGCCACCGCCCGGCCGGGCGAGCGTCGACGACGGCGTTCGTCCGGACCGTGCTGAAGACGTCCAGGGGCAGGCCGGGGAGGTTCTCCCGCTCGAGGTTGCGTTCCGACTCGAGCGGGGTCATGTACTGCTTCTTCGGCCCGTTCGCCGAGGTCGCCGGGTAGAAGACGGAGACCATCAGCTCCCGGTAGGGCACGGACGGCACCCACGGGTCGGGCCGCGAAGTGTCCTTCAAGGACAGTGTGGTGACGCCGACGGGCCGGTGCCCGGTCGGGGCGGGCAGGTAGGGCGTCGTGGCCGCCGAAGCGGGTGACGCGGACAACGTGAGTGTCAATGCGGTGGCTGCCGCGAGAATGCGCATGAAATCCCCCAGTCGGACTTCGTCAGGACAGGTGGCGGAGACGGCGGAAGGAGAACCAGGTGAGCAGGGCGGTCAGCGCGAGGTACAGCGTGAGTTCCAGCCACTGCAGGGGCCAGAACCGGTCACCCGGCTGGTAGGTCACGCGCTGGTGGTAGCCGTGCGCGCCCAGCCGGGCCACGCACGCCTGGATGTCACCGCGCTCCGGCGGGGCCACGCCCGGCCGCGGCGCGCAGTCCTGCAGGAAGTCCGGCATCGAGGTGACCACGTTCCCGGACGGGTCCAGGGTTTCGTTCGCCAGCTCCCACGCCCCGGCCGGCTTCCGCACGCCGATCTCGGTGATCCCCTGCTTGTCGTTGCCGGTGATGTTCGTGATGCTCTCGGGCGTGATCGCGACCGTCTCGGTCTGCGGCGGCAGCAGGTGCGGGCGGACCAGCAGCGTGACCGCGAGCAGCACCGCGGCGAGCGCGACGACGGTGACGGCCATCGCGGCCACCGTCCGCCGCAGCACCATGCCCACCGCGGCGCCCAGGACGAGCGCGAACGCCGCGTAGCCGATCGGGACGATCCCCCGCGCGGCGAACACCACCGGCGAGATGCGCGAAAGCATCCCGTGGTCTTCCTTGACCGCGGCGAGCGCGTCGATCGGGCTCGCCCACCACGTGACCGCCAGGCTCAGCACGCCGGCGGCGAGCATCGCGGCGAGCACGCCGAACCCGAGTTTGGTGGTGAGCCACCGCTTGCGCGTGACGGTCTGGTTCCACACGAGGCTGTGCGTGCCGTTCTCGAGCTCGCGGGTGATCATCGGCGCGCCCCAGAAGACACCGATCACCGCGGGCAGCAGGTACAGCACCAGGACGGTCCCGCCGAAGAGGGCGTTCTCATCGGAAAAGTCCGTGCGGCCCACCAGGTCGGGCCCGGTGATCGCGAGCACGACGGCGATCGCGAGCAGGCCCGCGAACACGGACAGGGCGGGGATGCGGAACTGGCGCCAGGTCAGCCAGGTCATCTCAGGACCTCCAGGGCGGGGCGGGCGGCGGTGGGGTTGCTCATGTATTCGAGGACGAGGTCCTCCAGGCCGAGCTGCCCGACCGTCCACCCGGGATCGAGGATCGGTGCCTCGGTGCGGACGAGCACGGTGGTCTGGCGGTCGGTGTGCGTCGCGGAGACGACGTGCTGGTCCGCCGGCAGCGTTTCGAGGTCGCGGCGCGGGCCGGAGAGCCGGTGGTGCGTCGCGAGCAGCGTCTCCACCTCGCCGATCACCCGGACCTGCGAGTCCACCAGCACGACGAGGTGGTCGCAGACCCGCTCGAGGTCGTTGACCAGGTGCGAGGACATCACGACGGACAGCTCGTGTTCGGCCACGGCTTCCATGAGGTCCTGCAGGAACTCGCGGCGGGCCAGCGGGTCCAGCGCCGCGACCGGTTCGTCGAGCAGCAGCAGTTCGGGGCGCTTGGCGATGCCGATCGTGAGCGCGAGCTGGGCGCGCTGGCCGCCGGAGAGCTTGCCCGCGTGCTGCTTGGGGTCCAGCCCGAGCCGGGCGATCCGCTTTTCGGCCGCCCCGGCGTCCCAGCGCGGGTTGAGGTGCGCGCCGAGCCGCAGGTGCTCCTCGATGGACAGTCCACTGTAGACGGGAGTGTTCTGGGCGACGTAGCCGACCTTGGTCAGCTGGTCCGGGCCGCTGCCCGGCACCCCGCCGCACACCTCGATCGTGCCGGTCGTCGGCTCGAGCATGCCGGCCGCGATGTTCAGCAACGTCGACTTGCCGGCGCCGTTGGGCCCGACGAGCCCGGTGACGTGGCCGGCCTCGATCTCCAGCGTGCAGCCGGTGAGCGCTTGCTTGCGGCCGTACTTCTTGCCCAGTCCCTGGGCGTTCAGGACAGTCACGCTATGTCCTCTCTGGCGGAGTCGCGAAACGTGGACATCAACAGGGCCTCGATGCTCTCCTCGTCGAGCCCCGCCTTGCGGGCCTTGCTCAGCCAGCGGCGGAGGTCCTGCCGCAACGGCGCCATCGCGGCGAACGAGGCGCCGTTCAACGTGGCCGTCACGAACGTGCCGACGCCGGGGCGGGCCGAGACGAGGCCGTCGTGCTCCAGTTCGCGGTAGGCCTTCAGCACGGTGTTCGGGTTGATGGCGAGGCTCGCGACCACGTCCTTGACCTTCGGGAGCTGGTCTCCCTCGGTGAGCAGGCCGAGGCGCAGCGCGTGCCGCACCTGCTGGACCAGCTGCTGGTACGGCGACAGGCCGGACCTCGCGTCCAGGTGGAACTCGATCATCGGCAACTCCATTTATCTAGTTACCTAGCACTATAGCTACATAGCTTCAGTGTGCGCCAGTGATCTTTTTCGGCCGCCGGAGTCAACCTCGGTGCCCGGCCGGCCGTCTGTGGTGGTGATCGTTTCCCTTCTCGAGAGGATTTTTCGTGCGTCGACTTTCTGGGGGAGGCATCGTGCGCGGCGTGGTCGTGGCGCTCGGTGTCTCGATGGCCGTCGCGGCGGGACCGGCGGTCGCGTCCGCGGCACCGGCCTCGATCGACAAGGTGCCGACGCCGCAGCTGAGCTGGAGCGACTGCGCGGACGGGTTCCAGTGCGCCAAGGCTTCGGTGCCGCTGGACTACGACCGGCCGTCCGGCGCGAAGATCGACCTCGCGCTCATCAAGCTGCCCGCCACCGACCCCGCGCACCGGATCGGTTCGCTGTTCGTCAACTTCGGCGGCCCGGGCGCGTCCGGCCTGCAGCGGCTGCGGGAACGCGGCAAGTGGCCGTGGCTGTTCTCCGGCGAGCTGCGCGCGCGGTTCGACCTGGTTTCCTGGGACCCGCGCGGGATCGCGAACAGCACCGCGGTCCGGTGCTTCGACACCCTGGCCGAACAGCAGGCGTTCTTCGGTTCGTTCCCCGAGATGCCGGGCGACCCGAGCGGCAACGCGGCCTTCTACGCCAAGTCGAAGGAACTCGCCGACCGCTGTTCGGCGAAGGCGGGCCCGATCCTGGAGCACGTCTCGACGGCGAACACCGCCCGCGACCTGGAACTGCTGCGCCGCGCGGTCGGCGACCCGAAGCTGAACTACCACGGCATTTCCTACGGGACCCAGCTCGGCGCGACGTACGCGAACCTGTTCCCGAACCGGATCCGGGCGATGGTGTTCGACGGCACCATGGACTTCGCCGGCAACGCGACCGGGCAGAACGGCAACGGCAGGAGCGTCCCGCTCGACACCCGCCAGGACGTCGCCACCGGCATCGCGCAGACCTTCGCGCAGTTCCTGCGCCTGTGCACCGAAGCCGGTCCGAAGTGCGCGTTCTCCTCGGGTGACCCGGCGGCGAAGTGGGCGGCGCTGACGGCACGGGCGAAACAGGCCCCGATCGTCAGCGACGGCGAGGCGTGGACCTACTCGGGCATCGTCAACGCGGCGGCGGACCTGTCCGACTCGCGGGGCTGGCCGGACATCGCCGCGCTGCTGCAGCGCCTTTACGACGCTCCGGCCACGCCGGCCCGGCGGACGGCCTCGGTGGCCGGTGAGCAGTACACCTCGAACCGCACCGAGTCGTTCAACGCCATCCAGTGCAGCGACAGCGACGTGCCCACCGACCCGGCGGTCTACAGCCGCTACGCCGAGTCGGAAGACCAGCGTGTGCCGTACTTCGGGCGGATCGCGGTGCTGGACATGATGAGCTGCGCGTACTGGCGGGCCAAGGACACCGACCGCTACACGGGCCCGTGGAACCGCCCGACGTCGGCGGAGATCCTCGTACTGAACAACCGCTACGACCCGTCCACCCCGCTGCCCGGCGCCCGCGACGGCGCCGCGGAACTGGCGCGGGCGCGGGTGTTCGTCACCGAGGGGTACGGGCACTCGTCGATGTACGTGCCGAGCACGTGCACCGAAAAGGTCAAGCGGGACTACCTGATCTCGGGGACCTTCCCGGCCGCCGGCCGGACCTGCGGGATCGACGCGAGCCCCTTCGCGGGCTGACCGGCGCGGGCCTCACCGGTGGCGGTGAGGCCCGCCGCCGGATCTCCGGGACGAAGTGCGGCCGGCGCCTCCGGGGTCCGGCGGGGGTACCTTCGGTGCCGGCGTGGAGGTTCCGGCGAGGTCGGGGGAGAGCATGACTTCGGGCAGGCAGGACGGCGACACCTGGGACCTGGCGTCCGGCGTCGGCGCGACCGCCACGATGGCCGCGGCGGCGCGGGCGATGGCGACCCGCGCGGATCCGTCGCTCATCGACGACCGGTTCGCCGAACCGCTCGTCCGGGCGGTCGGCGTCGACCTCCTCACCCGGCTGGCGAGCGGCGAAACGGCGCCCGGCGACCTCGTCGAGCCGGTGTGGATCGACGTCGCCAAGGTGCGGACGAAGTTCTACGACGACTTCTTCCGCGCGGCGCGCCCCACCCAGGTCGTCATTCTGGCCGCGGGGCTGGATTCGCGCGCGTACCGGCTGCCGTGGCCCGCCGGGACCGTCGTGTACGAGGTCGACCGGCCGCAGGTGCTCGAGTTCAAGACCCGCACGCTGGCCGGGCTGGGCGCCGAGCCGGCCGCCGACCGGCGGGTCGTCGCGGCCGACCTGCGCGAGGACTGGCCCGGCGCCTTGCGCGCGGCCGGCTTCGACCCGGCGCGGCCGGCCGCGTGGAGCGCCGAAGGCCTGCTGGGCTACCTGCCGCCCGAGGCGCAGGACCGGCTGCTGGACACGGTCACCGGGCTCAGCGCGCCGGGCAGCAGGCTGGCCACCGAGAGCCGCCCCACCCCGCGACCGGGGGACGAGGAGCGGACGAAGGCCGGCCTGGACCGGATTTCCGCGCGCTGGCGCGAGCACCGCTTCGACACGGACATGACGCGGTTGCGCTATTTCGGTGAACGCCACGAAGCGGCGCCCTACCTGGAGGCTCGTGGCTGGGTGCTGACCGGGAGCACCGTCCGGGAGCTGCTCGCCACCCACGGCCTGGCGTCCCTGGCGGACGACGACCTGCGCACGGGCGACGTCCGCTACGTCAGTGGTGTTCTCCCCCGGAAGCCGCACCCGGCTTGACAGCGGGGCGGGACGTCTCGCACTATGCGAACAAGTGTTCGATGATTGTCCTGGGTTCGCCTGACGCTGGTTCGCGCGGGTGTCTCCGGTACGAGTACGTGGTGCTGGAGGTGAGCGGTGGCGGTGCCGGAAGCGCTCACGGCCATCCCGGGGGTCCGCACGGCCGCGCAGCTGCGGGAGCCGGGTGACGGCGAACTGCTGGCGGTGCTGCCCGAGCTGGCCCGCCTGCTCCCGGGCGGCGGGCTGCGGCGCGGCACCACAGTCGCGGTGCGGGGAGCGACCTCCCTGGTGCTGGCCCTCCTGGCGGCGGCCACCCGCGAGGGTTCCTGGGCGGCGGTGACGGGCCTGCCGGAGCTGGGCCTGGCGGCGGCGGCGGAACTCGGCGTCGACCTGGAGCGCGTGGCGCTGGTGCCGGAGCCGGGTGCGGAGCTGGTGGCGGTGGTGTCGGCGCTGGTGGACGGGTTCGACCTGGTGGTCCTCGGCCCGGGGCTGGTGCAGCCCCAGACGGCGCGCCGGCTGGCGGGCCGGGTCCGCAACCGCGGGACGGTCCTGCTCGCCGCGGGCGCGTGGCCGGGAGCGGACCTGGAGCTGAGGGTGACGGGCCGCCGCTGGCACGGCCTGACCCAGGACGGCCACGGCCACCTGAGGTCCCGCGAGGTGGTGGCGACAAGCCGCGGCCGCGGATCGGCGGCGAGGCCGTCATCACTGGGGCTGCAGCTCCCGGGCCCGGAGGGAAGGCCGGCGGCCGGCATCGTGCCGGGACGCCGCCTGGTCGAGGTGGCCGGATGACTTCGGCGGCGTGGGGCGTGCCGGCGCGGCTGGTGTGGGCACGGCGGGGTTTCCGGGCTGGGCGGGTCGCGGGATGATCCCGCGAGTTCCGCCCCGGATCCCGCGGGTTCCGGCTCGGCTCCCGCGGGTTCCGGCTTGGATCCCGCGAGTTCCGGCTTGGGTCCCGCAGGTTTCGGCTTGGGTCATGCGGGTTCCGCCCCGGATCCCGTGGGTTCCGGCTTGGGTCGCGCGGGTTTCGTCCCCCATCACGCCAGTTCCGGCCCGGGTCCTGCGGGTTCCGCTCTCCAGCACGCCAGTTCCGGTCGCACTCACGAGCGCGACGCCACGGCCGCCCGGGCCGTCCGGGCTGCCCGGGGCTGCTGGGGTTGCCGGGGCTGCCGGGCGAGCCGCGCACGAAAGCCGCAGGTGCTGGTCGCCGCATGAGTGATGTGCCGCGGTTGCTTGTGCTGTGGTGTCCGGACTGGCCCGTGGTCGCCGCCGGGGCCGCGGCCGGGACCCCGCCCTCCTCGCCCGCCGCCGTCTTCTCCGGCAACCGGGTCGTGGCCTGCTCCGCCGCCGCCCGGCGCAGCGGTGTCGGACGCGGGATGCGGCGGCGGGACGCCCAGTCCCGGTGCCCCGGGCTCGTCGTCCACCAGCACGATCCCGATCGCGATGCCCGGCTGTTCGAACCCGTGGCCGCCGCCGTCGAGGCGCAGGCCGTCGGGGTCGAAGTCGTGCGGCCCGGGCTCCTGGCCGTGCCCGTCGACGGGGCCGCCGGGTACTTCGGCGGGGAGACCGCCCTCGCCGAGCTGCTCATCGACGAAGCCGGCGCGCGGGCGGGGGTCGAATGCCAGGTCGGGGTGGCCGACGGGCTGTTCGCCGCCACCCTCGCCGCCCGGCGGTCGGAGTTCGTTCCGCGCGGGCGGGCCAAGGAGTTCCTCGCGCCGCTCTCGATCGGGGAGCTGAACCAGCCCGGTGACGACCGCGGTGAGCTCGTCGACCTGCTGCACCGGCTCGGCCTGCGCACCCTCGGCGCGTTCGCCGCGCTGGCCGAACGCGACGTCGCCGGGCGCTTCCCGAAGGACGCCATCACCGCCCACCGCCTCGCCCGGGGCCTTTCCGAACGCCCGCCGCTGCGCCGCGCACTCCCGCCGGACCTGGCCGTCACCGAAACGTTCGAGGAACCCCTCGCGAGGATCGACGAGGCCGCCTTCGTCGCGAAGGCCCTCGGCGAGCGCTTCTTCGCCGGACTCGCGGGCCACGGCCTCGCCTGCACCCGCCTGGCCATCGTCGCGGTCACCGAGGCCGGCGAAGAACGCGTCCGCGTCTGGCGCTGCGCCGAACCCCTCACCGCCCGCTCGACGGCCGACCGCGTCCGGTGGCAGTGCGAAGGCTGGCTCACCACGCGGGGCCGGCCCACCGCCGGCATCGTCCGGCTGCGCCTCGACCCCGAAGAGGTCGTCGGCGGTCAAGCGCTGCAGCTGCAGCTCGGCTCGGTGGGCCGCGACGCCGACGCCGCCGAACGCGCCGGCCGCGCCCTCGTCCGCATCCAGGGTCTGCTGGGCCCGGACGCCGTCGTCACGCCGCTGCTCGACGGCGGCCGCGGCCCTGGCGAACGCGTCCGGCTCATCCCCTGGGGCGAGCCGCGCCGCCCGCTCGCCGCGGACCGGCCGTGGCCGGGACGGCTGCCCGCGCCCTCGCCGACGGTCGTGCCGCCGCGGCCGGTGCCGGCCGAGGTGCTCGACGCGGTCGGCGACGTGGTCCGCTGCACCACCCGCGGCGAGCTCGGCTACCCGCCTTCGACGGTCGCCGTCGACGGGGGACCGCCGCGCCGGGTCACCGGCTCGGCCGGCCCGTGGGTGGTGCACCCGGCCCTGCCCGGCCGCCGCGCCGAGCGGCCCCTCGCCCGGCTCCAGGTGGTGCTGGAAGGCGACACCGCCGAGGACGGCGACATCGCGCTGCTGCTCCGGGCCGTCGTCGGTGATGATCCACAGTGGACGGTCGAGGGCTGCTACGACTAGGGCGTGTCTGACAAACGTTCCGGTTGGTTGCTGGGATGCTGCTGGTCGTGTCGCGGTTTCGGTTGCTTTCGGATGCTCAGTGGGCGTTGATCGAGGATCTGCTGCCGGTCCGGACCGGTCAGCGCGGCCGACCGTTTTCGGATGCACGGGCGATGGTCGAAGGGATCATCTACCGGTATCGGTGCGGGATTGCGTGGCGGGATTGCGTGGCGGGATTGCGTGGCGGGATGTGCCGGCGGTGTTCGGTCCGTGGCAGACGATCTACCTGGCATCGCCGGATGGCCGGTGACGGCACCTGGGACACGGTGCTGCGACGCCTGCTTATCCATGCTGACGCCGCCGGGTTGGTCGATTGGTCGGTGTCGGTGGATTCCACGATCGCGCGGGCGCATCCGCACGCCACGAACATCACCCGCGCCACAGGGGGCTGGGTCGAACCACACGTCTGCTCGCCGAGCCGCCTGATCACGCGATCGGCCGCTCCCGCGGCGGATGGAGCACCGAAGTGCACCACCTCGTCGACAGGCACGGACGGCCGCTGGTGGCCCTGGTCGGGCCCGGGCAGGCCGGGGACGCGCCGATGTTCCCGCACCTCATGAGACACCTGCACGTCGCCCGCCGCGGACGCGGCCGGGCCCGTACGAGCCCGACCGGGTCCGCGGCGACGAGGCCGGGCATCGCAAACGCCGCGGTTCCCGCGGCGGCCGCCCACCCGCCTTCGACGCGGTTCTGCATGCCGTCATCACCTGGACCAAAGCATTGTCAGACATGCCCCTAGTCACGAAAGAGTGAGGGAGCGCTACCCCCAGGAACAATTTCCCCGCCGAATTCCCTCCATGGGCAAAAGTCATCAGGCTTCCGGCCGATCGACGACGTCCCGGAGCAGCCGATATAACCGAAAGGATCTGGCGGAAAGGAACCCCGACGTGGCCGGTTCGACGGTTTTGCTGGCATTGGACGACATTCCGCCGGGATCGGTGCCCGATGCCCAGCTGATGCGGATCTGCGAACACCTCGCCGAGGACGGCCACGACGTCGTGCGCGCCGGGACCGGCGAGGACGCGCTGGCTCTCGTGCAGACGCGGGCCGACCTCACCGCCGCCCTGGTGAGCTGGGACTTCGGTGACGGCGGCGCGGAAGCCGAAGCCGTGCTGAAGGCGCTGGTCGGCCGGTTCACCCGGCTCCCGGTGTTCCTGGTGACCACTTCGGCGTCGGTGGACGACCTGCCGCTGTGGGTGTCCGAGGTGATCTGCGGGTACGTGTGGCTGCTGGAAGACACGCCGGGGTTCATCGCCGGCCGGATCGGCGTGGCCGCGCGCCGCTACCGGGACGAAATACTGCCGCCGTTCTTCCGGGAACTCCGCCGGTTCGACGACACCCACGAATACTCCTGGCACACCCCGGCCCACGCCGGCGGGGTGGCTTTCCTGAAATCGCCGGTCGGGCGGGCGCTGTTCGACTACTACGGTGAACGGCTGTTCCGCACCGACCTCTCGATTTCCGTGGCGGAGCTGGGTTCGCTGTTCGAGCACACCGGGCCGATCGGCGATGCCGAGCGCAACGCCGCCCGGATCTTCGGCGCCGACCTGACGTACTTCGTGCTGCACGGCGATTCCACCGGCGACCGCATCGCCCTGCACGCGAGCATCGCCACCGACGAGCTGGTGCTGGTCGACCGCAACTGCCACAAGGCGATCTACCACGGGCTGACCCTGACCGGCGGCCGCCCGGTCTACCTCGTCCCGACGCGCAACGGCTACGGGCTGATGGGCCCGATCCCGCCCGCCGCGCTCACCCGCGAAGCGATCGCGGACCTCGTGCCGGCCAGCCCGCTCGCCGCCGCGGCCGCCGCGCCGGACCCGGTGTACGCCGTCATCACCAACTCGACCTACGACGGCCTGTGCTACGACGCCGTCCGCGTCGCCGGGCTGCTGGGCGCCAGCGTGCCGCGGCTGCACCTGGACGAGGCGTGGTTCGCCTACGCTCGCTTCCACCCGCTCTACGCCCGCCGCTACGGCATGGCCGTCGACGCCGACGCGGTGCCCGACGCCGTGCGGCCCACCGTGTTCAGCACGCAGTCCACGCACAAGCTGCTGGCCGCGATGTCCCAGAGCGCGATGCTGCACGTCAAGAACTCGCCGCGGTCGCCGGTCGAGCACCGGCAGTTCAACGAGACGTTCATGATGCACGCCACGACGTCGCCGCTGTATCCGATGATCGCCGGGCTCGACGTCGCCGCCGGCATGATGGACGGCCCGGGCGGCCGGTGGCTGGTCGACGAGGCCGTCACCGAAGCCATCCGGTTCCGGCAGGCGGTGGCCCGCATCGGCCGCCGCATCGCCGCGGCCGGCGACCGGCCGGACTGGTTCTTCGGCACGTGGCAGCCGGACGAGGTCGGCGACCCGGAAACCGGGCAGCGCTACCCGTTCGCGGACGCTCCGCTGGACCTGCTGCGCACCGAGCCCGGCTGCTGGACCCTCGAACCCGGCGCGGCCTGGCACGGCTTCCCCGGCCTGGAGGAGGGGTACTGCCTGCTCGACCCGGTCAAGGTCAGCGTCACCTGCCCGGGCACCGACGCCGCAGGCACCGTGGCCGAGCAGGGCATCCCCGCCCGGATCCTCACCGCCTACCTGGAGACGCGGCGCATCGTCGTCGAGAAGACCGACGCCTACACCTGCCTGATCCTCTTCTCGATGGGCATCACGAAGGGCAAGTGGGGCACGCTCATCGACGGGCTGCTCGACTTCAAGGCGCTCTACGACACCGGCGCGCGCCTCGCCGACGTCCTGCCCGCCCTGGTCGAGGCCCACCCCGCCCGCTACGGCGAGCTGTCCCTGCGCGACCTGTGCGACGAGATGCACGCCCACCTGCGCAAGAGCGACCTCATCCCGCTGCTGGACGCGGCGTTCACGCACCCGCCGCGCCCGGAGCTCACCCCGGCGCAGACGTACCAGCGCCTCCTGCGCGGCGGCACCGAGCCGGTCCGCCTGGCGGAGCTCGCCGACCGGACGGTGGCGACCCAGGTCGTCACCACGCCGCCGGGCATCCCGGTGCTCATGCCGGGCGAGAACGCGGGCGGCCACGACGAGCCGACGCTGCGCTACCTGCGGGCGCTGGAGGACTTCGACCGGCACTTCCCGGGCTTCCCCAGCGAAACCCACGGGGTCACGAGGGGCACCGACGGCGACTACTGGATCACCTGCCTCCGTACCGTGTGACGGGCGTCACGAAGTTTCCCGCCAGCACGTGTCGAGCGGGGGCGCTCGGCTCCGACTGAGGGGCAGCGGCGGCCAACGGGGCCGCCCGCCACGAGCGGAGCGCGCACGATGACGAAGGTGACCGCCCAGATGTCGGTGTCCCTCGACGGCTGCTACACCGGGCCACGGGACGCGGCGAACCCCCAGGACATGAGCGGCTGGATGCGGGGCCCCGAAGCGCCCGGGTTCTTCCGGGTCACCCGCTGGGCCGTCGACGCCACGGCCTGGCGGGAGCGGCAGGGCTTCGCCGGCGGCGAGCAGTCGGTCGATTCGGAGATCGTCGCGGAGACGTTCGCCGCGGCCGGGGCCTACGTCATGGGCCGGCGCATGTTCGACGCCGGCGAGGTCCCGTGGGGCGCGGAACCGCCCTTCCGGGCCCCGGTGTTCGTCGTCACCCACCGGCCACGGGCGGTGCTCGAACGCGAGGGCGGCACCTCCTTCACCTTCGTCACCGAGGGCGTCGGGCGGGCCGTCGAGCTGGCCCGGGCCGCTGCCGGCGCCAAGGACGTGGCGGTGGCCGGCGGTGGGGAGCTCCTGCGCCAGGTCCTGGCCGCCGGGCTGCTCGACCAGCTCGACCTGCACATCGCCCCGGTGCTGCTGGGCGACGGGCAGCACCTCTTCGGCCCGGGTTTGGACCTCGGCGCGAACGAGGGCATCGAGCTCGTGCCGACGCGGGTCGTCGACACGCCCGGGGTGACCCACCTCCGCTATACCGTCACGGGGCGGTCGAAGCTGGTGCTGGACGATCGCGGGGCGAGCGGCGACCTGGTCGGCCCGGCCACGACGCAGCGGTGAGAGAGGAACGACCGTGAAGTACATGCTGCTGATCTACGGCAACGAGGAAGCCTTCACTTCGATCGGGGAGGAGGCCCTCGCCGAGGTCATCCGCGAGACCGACGCCCTCAACCGGGAGCTGTTCGAGTCGGGCGAGCTGGTCGGCGCCTACGGCGTCGCCGACGAGGTGAACACGAAGATGGTCCGGGTGGCCGACGGGCAGCCGGTGGTGACCGACGGGCCCTACGCCGAGGCCAAGGAGTTCCTGGGCAGCTTCATGATCGTCGACTGCGACAGCCTGGACCGGGCGCTGGAGATCGCGGCCCGCGCGCCGTCCGCGCGCTACTGGGGTGTCGAGGTCCGGCCGCTGATGCACGAGGCCGACGTTTCGCCGTGACCGGCTGGCAGGCCGTCCGGCGGCTCGTCCCGGAGGTGCTCGGCGTGCTGGTGCGCCGCTACGGCCGGTTCGACGCCTGCGAGGACGCCGTCCAGGAGGCGCTGGTGGCGGCCGCCGCCCAGTGGCCGGTGGACGGGTGGCCGGAGAACCCCCGGGCCTGGCTGGTGACGGTGGCGTCGCGCCGCCTCGCCGACCAGGTGCGCAGCGACGCCGCCCGACGGCGGCGGGAGGAGGCCGACGCCCTCCGCACCCCGCCCGCCGGCGGCGACGTCGAAGCCGGGGACGACACGCTCACGCTGCTGTTCCTGTGCTGTCACCCGGCGTTGACGCCGTCATCGCAGATCGCGCTGACGCTGCGGGCTGTCGGCGGCCTGTCGACGGCCGAGATCGCCCGGGCCTTCCTGGTGCCCGAGGCGACCATGGCCCAGCGCATCAGCCGGGCCAAGCACCGCATCAGGGGGACCGGCTTCGCGCTGCCACCGCCCGCCGAGCAGGCGGCGCGGCTCGGCGTCGTGCTCCAGGTGGTCTACCTGATCTTCAACGAGGGGTACACGGCCACGGCGGGGACCCGGCTGGTGCGGGCCGAGCTGACGGCGGAGGCGATCCGGCTGGCCCGCGAGCTGCACCGGCTGGTCCCCGGCGACGGCGAGGTGGCGGGGCTGCTGGCCCTGCTGCTGCTGACCGACGCCCGCCGCCCGGCCCGCACGGCCCCGGACGGGTCGCTGGTGCCGCTGAGCGAGCAGGACCGGACGCTCTGGGACGGCGAAGCCATCGCGGAGGGCGTGGCGCTGGTGACCGCCGCCCTGCCGGACGGGCCGGTCGGCCCGTACCAGCTGCAGGCGGCCATCGCCGCCGTCCACGACGAGGCACCCACCGCCGAAGCGACGGACTGGCCGCAGATCCTGGCGCTGTACACGGTGCTCGAGCGGGTGGCCCCCAACCCGGCGGTGACGCTGAACCGCGCGGTGGCGGTGGCGGAGGTCCGGGGACCGGCGGCGGGCTTGGCGTTGCTCGAGGCCCTTTCGGGAGACGCGCGGATCTCGGCGTCCCACCACCTGGTGTCGGTCCGGGCGCACCTGCTGGAGCTGGCGGGCGATCTCGACGCGGCCCGCAGTGCGTACCGGGAGGCAGCCCGGCGCACGACGAGCGAACCCGAGCGGCGCCACCTCCTGACCCGGGCCGCCCGCCTGCGGTGACCCAGTGGAGTGAGGGTCGTCATACCGCCGACCCGACGCTCCACTCAGGACACGCCGGTCGAGCTGGCGAACTTCCCGCGCAACATCCGGTTCCTCGCCGGTGGCCGGAGTTGACACCGGCACCGGGCCGCCGCAGGATCGGGTCACCGTATTCGTACTTGTGTTCGAACCGTAGTCGCTGGCTTCCCCACAGCGAAACTCTCGTGGGAGCTGGCGTTGGCGTTCGACAATCCGCGCGTGCCGTGGTCCGAAGTGGAGCGGATCGCCTCCGGGCGGCCGCCCGTTCCCGGGGACGGCAGCGATGCCCCGGCGTGGTCGCGCAAACGCGAGGGGTACGCCGGGGCACCGGAAGACCTGCGGAACCGGCGGCGCCGGGACGACGGCGGGGACCGGATCCGGGCGCCCTACGCCGAGCTGCACGTCCACTCCAACTTCAGCTTCCTGGACGGCGCCTCCCACCCCGAGGCCCTCGTCGAGGAAGCCGCGCGGCTGGAGCTCGACGCGCTCGTCCTCACCGACCACGACGGCATGTACGGCGCCGTGCGGTTCAACGACGCCGCGCGGGAGCTCGGCGTGCGCGTCGGCTTCGGGGCCGAACTCTCCCTCGGGCTGCCCGCCCCGCAGGCCGGGGCGCCCGATCCGGCCGGGTCGCACCTGCTCGTGATCGCGCGACAGCAGAGCGGGTACCACCGGCTGTGCCGGGTCATCTCCCGCGCCCAGCTCGCCGGCGGCGAGAAGGGGCGGCCGGTCTACGACTTCGACGAACTCGCCGACGAACTCGCCGGGCACGTCGTCGTGCTCACCGGCTGCCGGAAGGGCGCCGTCCGGCAGGCGCTCGCGCGCAACGGCCCGGCCGCCGCGCACGCCGAGCTCGCCCGGCTCGTCGACCGGTTCGGGCGGTCGCACGTCGCCGTCGAGCTGATCGACCACCGGCAGCCCACCGACGACGCCGCCAACGACCTCCTCGCCGACCTGGCCAGCGACCTCCGGCTGCCGACGGTCGTGTCCGGCAACGTGCACTACGCCCGCCCGGAAGACGCCGTCGTGGCGGACGTGGTCGCCGCCGTCCGGGCGCGGCGCTCGGCCGAGGACCTGGAAGGGTGGCGGCCGCCGTCGGGGCAGGCGTTCCTGCGCTCCGGGATGGAACAGCGGCGCCGCTTCGAGCGCCGCTACCCCGGTGCCGTCGGCCGGGCCGCCGTCCTGGGGGTCGAGGTGGCGTTCGACCTGAACCTCGTCGCGCCGGACCTGCCGCCGTTCCCCGTCCCGCCCGGCCACGACGAGATGTCGTTCCTGGTCGAGCTGACCCGGCAGGGCGCGGCGAAGCGCTACGGGCCGCGGGAAGAGAACCCGAAGGCCTACGCCCAGCTCGACCACGAACTCGCCGTCATCGAGAAGCTCGGCTTCCCCGGCTACTTCCTCGTCGTCTGGGACATCGTCCGGTTCTGCCGGGAGAACGACATCCTGTGCCAGGGCCGGGGTTCGGCCGCGAACTCCGCGGTCTGCTACGCGCTCGAGATCTGCCACGCCGACCCGGTGAAGTGGAACCTGCTGTTCGAGCGGTTCCTGGCGCCGGAGCGGGACGGGCCGCCGGACATCGACGTCGACATCGAGTCCGGCCGCCGCGAGGAGGCCATCCAGTACGTCTACGAAAAGCACGGCCGGTTCCACGCCGCGCAGGTCGCCAACGTCATCACCTACCGGGCGCCCTCGGCGATCCGCGACGCGGCGAAGGCACTCGGCCACAGCCCCGGGCAGCAGGACGCCTACGGCAAGCTCGTGGACCGCTGGGGCGGGGTCGCCGCCACCAGGCAGCAGGCCGCCGGGGCGATCCCGGACGACGTCCTCGACCTCGCGGCGCGGATCGAGGACTTCCCGCGCCACCTCGGGATCCACTCCGGCGGCATGGTGATCTCGAAGCAGCCGGTGTCCGAAGTGGTCCCCGTGGAGTGGGCGACCATGGCCGACCGCAGCGTCCTGCAGTGGGACAAGGACGACTGCGCCACCGTCGGGCTGGTCAAGTTCGACCTGCTCGGCCTCGGCATGCTTTCGGCGCTGCACCACATGCTCGACCTCGTCGCCGAGCACCACGGGTCCACTGTGGACATCGGGAAACTCGACCTGGCCGACCCGGCGGTCTACGACATGCTCTGCGCAGCCGACGCCGTCGGGGTGTTCCAGGTGGAAAGCCGCGCCCAGCTGGCGACGCTGCCGCGGTTGCGGCCGCGGGAGTTCTACGACCTCGTCGTCGAAGTCGCGCTGATCCGGCCCGGCCCGATCCAGGGCGGCTCGGTGCACCCCTACATCCGCCGTCGCCGCGGGGACGAGGAATGGGCGCACGCGCACCCGCTGCTGGCCGCGTCGCTGGACCGCACCCTCGGCGTGCCGCTGTTCCAGGAACAGGTGATGCAGATGGCGGTCGACGTCGCGAGCTTCACCCCGGCCGAGGCCGACCAGCTGCGCCGCGCCATGGGCGCCAAGCGGTCCAGCGCGAAGATGAAGGCCCTGATGGCGCGGTTCTTCGCCGGCTGTGAAGCCAACGGCCTCGACCGCGAGCTCGCCACCCGGATCTTCGAGCAGATCCACGCCTTCTCCGGCTACGGCTTCCCCGAAGCGCACTCGATGTCCTTCGCGCTGCTGGTGTACGCGTCGGCGTGGTTCAAGCGCTACTACCCGGCCGCGTTCTGCGCCGGGCTGCTGCGCGCCCAGCCGATGGGCTTCTACAGCCCGCAGTCGCTGGTCGCCGACGCCCGCCGGCACGGTGTGCACGTCCGCGAGCCCGACATCAACGCGAGTCTCGCCGGCGCCACCCTCGAGCCGGACGACGGCAGCACCGGCGGCGTCGCGCTCCGGCTCGGCCTCGCCGCGGTCCGCCACCTCGGGGCGGACCTCGCCGAGGAGATCGTCGCCGAACGGGAGGCCCACGGCCCGTACGCGGGCATCGGCGACCTGACCCGGCGGGTGCGGCTGAAGAAGAACGCCGTCGAAGCGCTGGCCACGGCCGGGGCGTTCAGCGGGTTCGGCGGCGACCGGCGCCAGGACCTGTGGGCGGCCGGCGCGGCCGCGGCGGCGCGGCCCGGTCACCTGCCCGGCCTGGCGCCGGGTCTCGACGCGCCCGCGCTGCCGGGAATGACGCGGCTGGAGGTGACGGCGGCGGACCTGTGGGCCACCGGCGTCTCCCCGGACAGCCACCCGGTCGAGTACCTGCGCGAGCTGCTCACCGCGCGCGGTGCGATCACCGTCGCCGAGCTCGTGCGGACCGAGGACGGGACGCGGGTGTGGGTCGGCGGCGCGGTCACCCACCGGCAGCGCCCCGCGACCGCCGGCGGGATCACCTTCCTCAACCTCGAAGACGAGACCGGCATGGCCAACGTCCTCGTCTCGCCCGGGCTCTGGCAGCGGCAGCGGCTGGTCGCCCGCACGAGCGCGGCGTTACTGGTCCGCGGCCGGGTGCAAGCCGCCGAAGGGGTCGTCACGCTCGTGGCCGATCATCTCGAAAGACTCGAACTTTCGCTGCGGACCGGGCCCTCGCGCGACTTCCGTTGACTTCGGGCCCCCTCGGTGGTTCTCTCGCTGGAAGCGCTCCCAGTCATCCGTTCGTGAACGACGAGTGAGGATGGACCCTTCATGACAGCTCGACGTCTGCGCTGGGCAGCGTGGCCGGTGCTCGCGGTGCTCGCCGCGGCCATCCCGGCGGCCGGGACCGCCGGGGCGGCGACCACGCCCGCGGCGACGGTCACCGTCAACGCCCGAGCCGGGCTGGCGACCATGCCGGACACCGGGATCGGCATCAACCACGCGGTCTGGGACAGCCAGCTGGGGACCGACCAGGTGGCCGACCTGTTCGGCGCGGCCGGTGTCCGCACGATGCGCTACCCCGGGGGTTCCTACGGCGACATCTACCACTGGAAGGACAACACCGCGCCGGGCGGCTACGTGGCGCCGAACACCGATTTCGACACCTTCATGGGCGGTGTCCGCCGGGCCGGTGCCCAGCCGATCATCATCGCCAACTACGGCACCGGCACCCCGCAGGAAGCCGCGGACTGGGTGCGGTACGCCAACGTGACCAAGGGTTACGGCGTCAAGTACTGGGAGATCGGCAACGAGCTGTACGGCAACGGGCACTACGGGGCGAACTGGGAAGCCGACAACCACGCGGACAAGAGCCCCACGGCCTACGCCAACGGCGTCGTCGCCTACGCCGACGCGATGAAGGCCGTCGACCCGGGTGTCAAGATCGGTGCCGTGCTGACCACCCCGGCGAACTGGCCGGACGGCATCGTCGGCGCCGGCGACACGGCCACCTGGAACCAGACCGTGCTGTCGATCGCGGGCCCGCACATCGACTTCGTCATCCTGCACTGGTACCCCACCGGCTCCACGGCCGCGGAAGCGCTCACCAAGCCCGAGCAGATCGGCGACATGATCTACGCGGCACGCGAGCAGATCACCCGGTACGCGGGCCCGAACGCCGGCCGGATCGGCATCTCGATGACCGAAACGAACACGCCGGTCGGCATGGACACCCAGCCCGGCGCCCTGTTCGCCGCCGACACCTACAGCTCGCTGCTGGCGAACGGCGTGTTCACCGTCGACTGGTGGGACACGCACAACGGCGGCACCAAACTGTCCACTGTGGCCGGTTACCCGGACTACGGCGACTCCGGCCTGCTCTCCAGCGCGACCTGTCTGGACGGCGGCTGCGAACCCGCGCTCAACACGCCGTTCGCGCCCTACTACGGCCTGAAGATGCTGAGCACGTTCGCGCGTCCCGGCGACCAGTTCGTCCAGGCTGCCGCGGACGATCCGCTCGTCGGCGCGCACGCCGTCCGGCGGCCGAACGGCGACCTCGCCGTGCTGCTGCTCAACAAGGACCCCGACCAGCCCAGGGCGGTGACCCTGGACTACGCGGGCTACACGCCGGCCGCCGGTGCGCCCCAGGTGTTCACCTTCACCAACGGCGCCACGGCGATTTCCAGCGCGGCGACCGGGACGAGCACGGCCCAGACGCTGCCGCCGTACTCGCTGACCACGGTGGTCCTGCACCCGGCGGCCACCGCGTCCGGCGGCCCGGGCGCACCGGGGCAGCCGACGGGGACGGCGACCGACCGGACCGCGACGATCAGCTGGCCAGCGGCCGCGCCCGGCGCGCACCCGATCGCGAAGTACGAGGTCTACCGGCAGGTGGGCGCGGTGAGCGAGCAGTGGGGCGAGACGACCGGGACGTCGCTGGACGTCGGGAACCTGGTGCCGGGCAGCCGCTACACGATCAACGTGCTGGCGCGTGACACGGCCGGGAACGTGTCGGCGGCCTCCCCGCCGCTGACGGTGACGACGGGCGCCCCGGCGACGAGCAGCTGCACGGTCCGGCTGACGGACGTGACCGACTGGGCGAGCGGTTTCGTGGGCGGCATCCACGTCACCGCCACCGGGGTGGTGGGGGACTGGACGCTGACGTTCGGCTGGCCCACCGCACGCCAGCACCTGACCGGCGGCTGGAACGGCACGTGGGCCCAGAACGGCTCGACCGTGACGGTGTCATCGTCGTCCCCGCCGGCGGCGGGGGTGGACGTCGGCTTCACGGCCGACTACAGCGGGCCGAACATCCTGCCGACGGCGTTCACGTTGAACGGCGTCCTCTGCGCGGCGGGCTGATCCCGGTGTCTCCTCCTCCTCATCGGCGGAAGAGGCCGGTGAGGAGGAAGGGGACGCCGAACAGGCCCTCCGCCGGAGCGCCGTTCATGGCGCGCAGTTCGACTTCGGTGTAGCCGGCGAACAGCCGGCGCAGGTCGTCCGGCCCGTAGGCGAGGCCGCCGTGGAGGCTGCGGTCCCGGTAGAGCTGGGCGTCGGGGACTTCGACGCCGGAGTTCGCATCATCGGTGCCCGCGGCGAAGCAGGTGAGGCCGAAGTGGCCGCCGGGCGCGAGCCGGCGGTCGAGGAGGGCGAGGTAGCTGATCCGCCGGTGCGGGGCGAGGTGGTGCAGGCAGCCGGAGTCGTAGACGAGGTCGTAGGTTTCGTGCGGCAGGTCGACGGAGAAGATGTCCGCGCAGTGGAAGCGGACGCCGGGGGTGTCGCCCGCGCGTTCCCGCGCCCAGGCGATCGCGACCGGCGAGAGGTCGACGGCGTCCACTTCGTAGCCCGCGGCCGCGAGCCGGAGCGCGTTGCGGCCGGGCCCGCAGCCGAGCTCCAGGGCGCGGCCGCCGCGGAGGGGTCCGTCGCGGAGCCAGCCGTCGAGGTTTTCGTCGGGGAGGCTGACGAAGAACGGGACCGGACGATCGCGGTCGGCGTAGAAGCGGTCCCACCGGTCCGGGGCCGGCCGGTCGTCGAACAGGCCGTCCAGCAGGCGGAGCAGGTCGTCGACGGACCGGACGTCCCGGTTCACCGGCCGCTTTCGACGTGGTCGCGCACGGCCCGCAGTTCGTCCCCGACGACCGCCATCTGGGCGGCCACTGCCGAGGGGTCGGTGTCGCCGGGGAAGAACAGGCTGAAGATCAGCTCGGCGCCGGTCAGGTTCGGGACCACGCGGGTGAACAGGCCCAGGTTCGGGGCGTCGGCGCTGACGAAGTCGACGACGCCGTGGTCGGCCGCGACCCGCACCGACATCCGCTGCGCGCCGCCTTCCGTCCGGACGCGCCAGATGTCGTCGTGGTCGTGATCGACCGCGGCGGCGAAGCCCGGCGCCCATTCCGGGAGGTGACGCGGATCGGCGAGGTAGCCGACGACCTGCGCCGGCGGTGCGGAGATGGAGATGGTGCGGGTTTCGGCGAGTCCCAGTGTCATGAGGGAAACGATACGCAGGTGCTTATGATTTGTCCACGCGTAAGATCTTGCCGGTGAACGAGGACGACGATCTCGGAGCCCTCTGCGCCGGGGCGGGCCGCAACCTGGCCGAGGCCGAGCGGCCGGTGCTGGACCGGTACGGCCTCTCGATGTGGCAGTACGTGGTGCTGTCGGCACTGGCCACCGAGGCGGCGCCGAGCCAGCTGGTGCTGGCCCAGCAGATCCACTACGACAAGACCCGGCTGATCGCCCTGCTCGACAAGCTGGAGGCGGCCGGCCTGGTAGCCCGCGAGCCGGACCCGGCCGACCGCCGCGCGCGAGTGGTCCGCCTGACCCCCGAGGGAACCCGGCGGCACGCGGCGGTCCGGGCCGCGATCCGGGAGGTGGAGGAGCGCAAGCTGGCGGGGTTGCCCCCGGAAGCCCGGCGGGTCCTGCGGTCGGCCCTGGCCCACTTGGCGAACTCGGGCTGACCGCGGCGGGTTCGCCGGAAGCCATCGCCGAACCGGCGGCAGGCACGCGGACTGCGGCACACGGCCGATAACAGACGGCCGGCAGCGTAAGCCGACCAAGGACGTCACCAGACCTCCCCCGCCCCTCATCCCAGCCTGCTCTTCAGCCGACGGGCGGGTTTGTCAAGGCACGCTTTCCCGCCTTGACGAACCCGCCCGTCGGCTGAAAATCCCCCCGGAGGGGCGGGGGAGGTCGGACCCGCTCTGCCGCGGCAGAGTTCGACAGGAGAATCGAAAGCATGTCCTCGCCGGACGGGCAGGCTCCGGGATGACCCCTGGTTCCGCTGTCATCTCTCGTTGGGGAGGTGGGCCGCGGGATGACCACCCCGCTCCTCCATCGGAATCGGGTGGGCCCGGCGTCACGACCGGCGGATCAGCTCCTCCGCCACCCACTGCGCCACGCCGTCCGGATACGGATCCGCCAACCCGAGCACGAAGTGCCCGAATCCCGCCTCCCGCGCCTCGGCGATCTTGCCCCGCGTCACCTCGGGCCGCTGGTAGTCCACCGGCAGGAAGATCGACCGCGTGATCTCCGCCGGGTCGCGGCCGATCTCCGCGCAGTACTCGTCCAGCAACCGGCTCCGGCCCGCCAGGTCCGAAATCTCGCCGCCGCCCGGGATGTTCCACACGTTCGCGTGCTCGGCCACCACGCGCAGCGTCGCGCTCGCCCGGCCGCCGATCACGATCGGCGGGTGGGGCCGCTGCACCGGCCGCGGGTTCCCGAAGGCTCCCCGCAACGAAACGTGCGCACCCTCGAAGTCGAACGGCTCCGCAGATGTCCACAAGCGACGGATCACCGTGCAGGCCTCGGCCAGCGCCGCCACCGCGTCCGCCTGGTCGTGGTAGGGCAGGCCGTGGGCGTCGTACTCGCGCCGGGCCAGCGGGTGGCTCGGCCGGGAACCCGCGCCGATGCCGAAGTCGAGCCGTCCGCCGGACACCACGTCGACCGTGGTCGCGATCTTCGCCAGCACGGCCGGCGGACGGAACCGGTTGCTCGTGACCAGCAGGCCGACCCGCAGCCGGGACGTCTGCGCCGCGAGGGCCGAAAGCAGCGTCCAGCCCTCGAAGATCGGGCCACCCGGGTCGCCGGCGATCGGCATCAGGTGGTCGAACAGCCACGCGTGCTCGATCTCCGGCACCGTGTCGGCTTCCCGCCACACGCGCCGGATCTCGGCGTAGCCGACCTGCTGGGGCGCGGTCATGATGCCGAAGCTCATCGACGCCTCCGCAGCGCGGGGTCGAGCAGTGCCGGCGGGGTGTCGAACTTCTCCTCCGGCGCCAGGTCGGTGCCCGGCGCGACGACGGCGTCGATCGCGTCCAGGACGTCGGCGGGCAACACGGTGTCGGCCGCTTCGAGCTGCGAACTCAGGTGGTCCCGGGTCCGCGGGCCGATGAGCGCGCTCGTCACGCCCGGGTGCGCGGTGACGAACCCGAGCGCGAGCTGGATCAGGGTCAGCCCGGCCTGCTCGGCGATCTTGGCCAGCTCTTCGACGGCGTCGAGCCGGGCCCGGTTGGCGGGGACGTCGAGGTCGAAGCGCTGCGGCAGGACCTTCGCGCGGTTGCCGGTGAATTCCCGGCCCGCCCGGACCGCGCCGGACAGCCAGCCCGACGCCAGCGGGCTCCAGGCCAGCACGCCCATGCCGTACTCCTCGGTCACCGGGAGCACGTGGGCTTCGATGCCGCGCTGCAGGATCGAGTAGCTGGGCTGCTCGGTGACGTACCGGCCGAGGTGGTGCTCGCGGGCGGCCCACTGCGCCTGGACGATGCGGTACGCGGGGAACGTCGACGAGCCGAAGTAGCGGATCTTGCCCGCGCGCTGCAGGTCGGTCAGCGCGGAAAGCGCTTCCTCGTCGCTCGTGGTGGGGTCCCAGCGGTGGAGCTGGTAGAGGTCGACGTGGTCGACACCGAGGCGGCGCAGGCTGTCCTCGAGCGCGCGGACCAGCCAGCGGCGCGAATTGCCGCGGTGGTTGCGCTCGTCGCCCATGGGCATGGTCGCCTTCGTGGCCAGCACGATGTCGTCGCGGCGGCCGGCGATCGCCGTGCCGACCATCACCTCCGACTCGCCCTGGCCGTACATGTCGGCCGTGTCGATCAGGTTGATCCCGGCTTCGAGGGCGGCGTCGACGATGGCGGTGGCCTCGTCCTGGGTGACGTGTCCGATCGGGCCGAAGTTCATCGCGCCGAGCGCGAGCGTGCTGACCTGGACGCCGGTGCGACCCAGGGTGCGGTACTGCATGGGAAGTGCCTCCGTGGCAGGATGGGCAAACGGAACGTTGCTCCGCTAACGATACGGAACAATGCTCCGCTTAGCAACCCGGGAGGATCGGTGGGCGAGCGCAAGCCCAAGCGGGCGGATGCCCGGCGCAACGAGAAGACGCTGCTGGACGCCGCGGCGGCGGTCTTCGTCGCCTCCGGCGTGGACGCGCCGGTGCGGGACATCGCGGCGAAGGCCGGCGTCGGGATGGGCACCATCTACCGGCACTTCCCGACCCGCGCGGACCTGATCATCGCCGTCTTCCGGCACCAGGTGGACGCCTGCACCGAGGCGGGGCCGGCGCTGCTGGCCTCGAACGACTCGCCGTACGCCGCCCTGGCGCAGTGGATCGACCTGTTCGTCGACTTCCTGGTGACCAAGCACGGGCTCGCCGGGGTGCTCCAGTCCGACAACGCCGGCTTCGAGTCGCTGCACGCGTACTTCCTCGACCGCCTGGTGCCGGTGTGCGCGCAGCTGCTCGACGCGGCGGCCGCGGCCGGCGAGATCCGCGCCGAGGTGCGCCCGCTGGAGCTCATGCGCGGGGTCGGCAACCTCTGCATCGGCGCGGACTCCGATCCGGAGTACGACGCGCGCCGGCTGGCCGGCATCCTCGTCGCGGGGCTGCGGTACGGGAGGATGGACGCATGACGGCGTGGCGGGAGTTCGAAGCGGCGGAGCCGGAGTTCGCCCGGCGGGTGCGGGCGTTGTTCGACGCGCACAAGCACAAGACGATCGCGACCCTGCGGGCGGACGGCTCACCGCGGATCTCGGGCATCGAAACGACCTTCGAGGACGGTGAGCTGGTCTTCGGCTCGATGCCGCACGCGCGCAAGGGCGCGGACCTGCAGCGGGACCCGCGGTTCGCCCTGCACAGCGCGACGGTCGACCCCGTCGAGGGCGCGGAGGCGCAGTGGCCGGGCGAGGCGAAGATCGCCGGCCGGGTGCGGACGGCGGACGGCGAGCGGTTCGTGGCCGAGGTCGCCGAGGTCGTGCACACCCACCTGAACGAGGCGGCGACGCTGCTGGTCGTCGAGTGGTGGACCCCCGGCGGCGGCCTGCGGAAGGTCGAACGCGAGTGACTCCGGCCGGGCCTCACTCCACGGTGACCGACTTCGCCAGGTTGCGCGGCTTGTCGATGTCGTAGCCCAGCGTCAGGGCCGCGTGGTAGGCGAGCAGCTGCAGCGGGATGGTCAGCAGGATCGGGTCGAGCTCCGGCTCGGTCTTCGGCACCACGATCCGCGGGACGTCCAGTTCGCCGAAGTCGACGTCGGCGTGGGTCACCGCCAGTACCGCGCCGCCGCGGGCCTTGATCTGCTGGACCGCGGCCAGGTTGCGCCCGGTCAGCTCGTCCGACGGCACGACGGCGACCGTCGGGAGGGCTTCGTCGATCAGCGCCAGCGGGCCGTGCTTGAGCTCGGAGGTCTGGTACGCCTCGGCGTGGCGGTAGGAGATCTCCTTGAACTTCTGCGCGCCTTCCCGGGCCACCGGGTAGCCGCGGACGCGGCCGACGAAGAAGAGGCTCTTCGCGGCGGCGACGGTCTTCGCGTGTTCGGCGATCTCCGGCTCGAAGTCCAAAATGGACTTGATCTGGCCCGGCAGCGCGCGGACCGCGTCGATGATCCGCTGACCGTCCGCGTTGGACAGATCGCGCACCCGGCCCAGCGCCAGCGCGATCAGGGCGAACCCGACGGCCATGTTGGTCAGCGCCTTGGTCGAGGCGACCGCGATCTCCGGGCCGGCGTGCAGGTAGACGCCGCCTTCGCAGGCGCGGGCGATCGTCGAGCCGACGACGTTGACCAGTCCGACGACCCGGCCGCCCTTGCGCTTGATCTCCTCGACGGCGAAGGCGGTGTCGATCGTCTCGCCGGACTGGCTGACCGCGATGTAGAGCGTGTCGGCCTCGATGATCGGGTTGCGGTACCGGAATTCCGACGCGGCTTCGGCGTCGGCCGGGATCCTCGCGAACTCCTCGATCATCGTCGCGCCGATCTGGCCGACGTAGTAGGCCGAGCCGCAGCCGAGGATCTTCACGCGGGCGAACCCGCGCAGCTCCCGCGGCGTCAGGTTGAGCCCGTCCAGCCGGGCGACGCCGAACCGGTCGTCGAGCCGGCCGCGGATGATCCGCTCGACGGACTCCGGCTGCTCCTGGATCTCCTTGGCCATGTAGTGCGGGTAGCCGCCCAGGTCGAGGTCCTCGGCGTCGATGTCGATCTCGGTGGCCGGCTTGGTGGTGTCGCTCTCGTCGACGGTGAAGGTCCGGTAGCCGGTGGCGAAGACCGTCGCGAACTCGCCGTCGTCGAGGTGCGCGACCTGCGAGGTGTGCCGGACGAGCGCGGCCAGGTCGCTGGCGACGAACATCTCCCGTTCGCCCACGCCGATGATCAGCGGCGAGCCGTTGCGGGCGATGACCAGGCGGTCCGGGTGCGCGCTGTCGGTGACGGCGATCGCGTACGTGCCGGTGATCCGCGAGACCGCCTCGACGACGGCGTCTTCGAGGGTTTCCGCGGCCGAGCGCGCGATCAGGTGGGCCAGCACCTCGGTGTCGGTTTCGGAGGTGAGCTCGACCCCGGCGTCGGCGAGCTGGGCGCGCAACGCGTCGGCGTTGTCGATGATGCCGTTGTGGACGACGCAGATCCGGCCGTCGGCGGAGGTGTGCGGGTGGGCGTTGGCCTCGGACGCCGGCCCGTGCGTGGCCCAGCGCGTGTGCCCGATGCCCGCCTTCCCGGTGAGCCGCTTGGGCAGCGCCGCGGCGAGGTTCCGCACGCGTCCGACGACCCGGTGGACCTGCGGGGTGCCCTTGGCGCCGAGGACGGCGATCCCGGCGGAGTCGTACCCGCGGTACTCGAGCCGGGTCAGGCCCTCGATCAGGATGGGCGCGGCGTTCTGGCCGCCGATGTAGCCGACGATCCCGCACATGGCGAACCTTCTTCCTAGCCGTAGACGATGCGGCGCAGCTGCCGCTCGGAGAGGACGGGCGCGGCCACCAGCCTGCCGCGGAGCTCGGCGGCGATCAGGGGGAAGATTTCGGGGTTCTTCCGGCCCTGTGCCTGCAGCTCGGCGTGCCGGCGGCGCACGTAGTCCTCGGTGGGAGTCCGGTAGAAGGCCAGGACGTCGTCGACGACCCGGGCGGCGACCCGGGGCGGCAGCCCGGTCGACGCGGCCACGCGCTCGACGATGTCGGTGTCCTCCACGGCGGCCATCATGCCTCGTCGATCGCCGAACCCCAAATTCCTGCCCGAAATCGGGCAAGTTCAAATGGTTGGACAGTTTCCCGGCGGCCGACCAGGGTGGAGGTGTGCCACAAGAGATCTGGGACGCCGAAACGGCCGAGCGGTACGACACCCCCGGTCACGGCATGTTCGCCCCCGACGTCGTCGGCCCCGCGGTGGAGCGCCTGGCGGCGCTGGCCGACGGCGGGCGGGCGCTGGAATTCGCCGTCGGCACCGGGCGCATCGCCGTCCCGCTCGCCGAACGCGGCGTGCCGGTGGCCGGCATCGAGCTGTCCGAGCCGATGCTGGACCGGCTGCGCGCGAAGGCGGCGATCCCGGTGGTCGTCGGTGACATGGCGACGGCCACCGCGCCGGGCCGGTTTTCGCTGGTCTACCTCGTGTACAACACGATCTCGAACCTGCTGACCCAGGACGAGCAGGTGGCGTGCTTCCGCAACGCGGCCCGGCACCTGGACCCGGGCGGCCGGTTCGTGATCGAGCTGGGCGTCCCCGAACTGCGCCGGCTCCCGCCGGGCCAGGACGCCGTGGTGTTCCGGTCCGACGCCGGGTACGTCGGCGTGGACACCTACGACACGGTGCACCAGCACCTGGTGTCCCACCACTTCACGTTCGGCGAGGGACGGCAGGCGCGGGTGGGCCGGTCCCCGCACCGGTACATCTGGCCGGCCGAGCTCGACCTGATGGGCCGGCTGGCGGGGTTCGAGCTGGAATCCCGGCACGCGGACTGGGCCGGGGGAGAGTTCACGGCGGAGTCGGGCTCGCACGTTTCGGTGTACCGGCTGCCGTGACCACGGGCGGCGGCCGGGTCACTCCGCGGCCGTCGGGGTGAGTTCGACCAGCACCGCGCGGCTTGCTCCCGCAGCCGATGGCCGCCGGGTCACTCCGTGGCCGCCGGGGTGAGTTCGGCCAGCGCCGCGCGGTTTGCTTCCGCAGCTGATGGCCGCCGGGTCATTCCCCAGCGCCTGCCGGAGCCAGTTCGGCCAGCACCGCGCGGATCGCCGGGCTCGCCTCGGCGCTTCGCCGCCACACCGCGTGCACCTCCCGCTTGGGCGGCCGCGGCAGCGGCCGGGCCACCAGGTCCGCTCCCAACGGCGGCCGCGCGAGGCACGGCACCAGTGCGACCACCTGACCCGACGCCACCAGCGACAGCTGCGTCGCGAAGTCGTCGATCAGGTGCCGGACGTCCGGCTCCGCGCTCGCCTGCGAGAACAACCGCCGGAACCACTGGTGGCACACCGTTCCCGGCGGGCTCGTCACCCACGCGTGCCCCGCCAGCGCGGTCTCGTCGAGCGGGGCCTCGCGCTCGGCCAGCGGGTGCGTCCGGCTCATCACCACGTCGCCGAGGTCCGTGTGCACCCACCGCCGCACCAGGGCGGGCGGCAGGGGGACGGGCAGCCCGTCGGCGTCGTGGACCAGCGCCAGGTCCGCCGTTCCCGCGTCCACGCTGTGCAACGCCTCCTGCGGGTCCTGCTCCGTGAGCTCCACCCGCAGCTCCGGGCACCGGACCGCCAGCCGGGGCACGAGCGGGGCGAGCAGGCCGCGGATCGCCGTCGAGAAGGCCACCACCCGGAGCGTGCCGCGCGGCGCGCCTTCCGCCACCGACTGGGCCGCTTCGACGCAGCGCTCCAGCGCCTGGAACACCTCCGGCGCCGAGTCGGCGATCGCCTGGCCGGCCGGAGTCAGCACCACCCCGCGGCCGGCCGGTGCCAGTACCGGGACCCCGACCTGCCGCTCCAGCCGCTTGATCTGCTGCGACACCGCCGACGCGGTGAACCCGAGCTCCTCGGCCGCGCGCGCCAGCGTGCCGAGCGCCGCCACCGAGCGCAGCGCCCGCAGTGCGCCCACTTCGATCATGAAGCCAGGCTACGCAATATCCACAAAAAAGCATCGCTGGACCGCGGCAGTCGCACCGGGCACGGTCGGCACATGAGCGAATTCGGCACCAACCTCGTCGCGATGGTGACGCCCATGCAGCCCGGCGGCGCCCTCAGCGAACCCGGCCTCACCGGGCTCGTCGAGCACCTCCTGGCCACCGGGTGCGACGGCCTCGTCGTCGGCGGAACCACCGGCGAGTCCCCGACGCTGTCCGAGGCCGAATCCGCGGACCTGGTCCGGGCCGTGGTGGCGCGGACCGGGAACCGCGCGCGCGTGATCGCCGGCGTCGGCACCCACGACACGGCGTCGAGCATCCGCCGCGCCCGCGAAGCCGCGGCGGCCGGCGCCGACGCGCTGCTGCTCGTCTGCCCCTACTACTCCCGGCCGACGCAGGCCGGCGTCATCGCGCACTGCCTGGCGGTCGCGGACGCCGCCGAGCTGCCCGTGATGCTCTACGACGTCCCCGCGCGCACCGGCGTCGCGATGGCGCTGTCGACCCTGGCCGAACTCGCCGGCCACCCCCGGATCCGGGCGGTCAAGGACGCCAAGGGCGACCTGGCCGAAGCCATGACCGTGCTGGCCCGGACGTCGCTGGCGTACTACTGCGGCATCGACGAGCTCAACCTGCCCTACCTCGCGTGCGGCGCCGCGGGCCTGGTCAGCGTCGTGGCCAACGTGGCCGCCGACCGGACCGCCGGGCTCGTCCACGCCGTCCGCGCCGGCGATCTCGCCCGGGCGCGGGCGATCCACGACGACCTGGTCCCGCTGATCGACCGGCTCCTGCGGTCCGGCACGCCCACGGCGAACACCAAGGCGGTGCTGGCCGAACGGGGGATCATCCCGCACGCGAGCGTGCGGCTCCCGCTGGTGGAAGCGGCCGGCGCCAGGGTCGGGCGGTAACGGAGTCGGTCACGAGGAGGCGTTGTGCCGGTCGCCGCCGCGATGGCGTTCACCTGGCTGGGGATGGTGCCGGCGATCTCGTTCCTGGAGGCACCGCTGAAGTTCCGGGCCCCCGACGTCACGCCGGCGCTCGGCCTGGGCATCGGCCGGGTGGTGTTCGCCGCGCTCAACCGGGTCGAGATGCTGTTCGCGCTCGCCCTGGTGGTCTGCCTCGTGGCCGGCCCGCGGACCACGACGGCGATCGTCCTCGGCGCCGCGGTGGTCCTCGTGCTGCTGGTCCAGCTGGTGGCCGTCCGTCCGGCACTGACGCGGCGGTCCGATCGGGTGCTGGCCGGGGAAACCGGCAAGCGCAGTCACGCGCACTTCGCCTACATCGGGCTCGAAGTGCTGAAGGTGGCCGCGCTGCTCGCCTTCGGGGTCGTCAGTCTCTGAGGGCGTCTTCGGCGCTCGGGTAGGTCGGGAAGAAGTCCGCCAGGCCGATCAGCGCGAACGTCCGGCTCAGCCGGGCCGGGACGGCGGCCAGCGCGACGCCCGCCCCGGCCGCCTCGGCCAGGTTGCGGGCCGCGATCAGCGCGGAAATCCCGCTGGAGTCGCAGAACGTCACCCCGGCCAGGTCCACCACCAGCAGCTGCCCGGTGCCCAGGGTGACGGCGTCCACGGCGGCGCGCAGGCGGGGTGCGGTGGCCACGTCGAGCTCGCCCTCGACGGTGACCACCGCGCCGGATCCGGTGGTGCGGGTCGCGACGGAAAACGGGGTGCCGGTCACGGTCGATCGCCTCCGGGAAGCGGGATGCTCAACGCCAGCAGGGCCGTGTCGTCTTCGACGCCGTCGCCGAAACCCGCCAGCAGGCCGGTCACCGCCGTGACCACGTCGGGGGCCGTCGTCGGCGCCAGGCCGGTCAGGTGCTCCTGCAGCTGCTCTTCGCTGTAGCGGACGCGGCCCTCCGTGCGGGCTTCGGTCAGCCCGTCGGTGTACAGCAGCAGGGTGTCGCCCGGGGCCAGCAGGACTTCCGCGACGGCGAACCGGGCGCGGGGCAGCGCGCCCACGAGCTGGCCGCCCGGGCCCGGCAGGAACGCGGACGTGCCGTCGGCGCGGATCAGCAGCGCCGGCGGGTGGCCGCCGGTGGCCAGCGTGACCGCCGCACCGCCGGCACCGGGCCGGATGCGGCCCTGGATGACGGTGCAGTAGCGCGGATCCGAGCCGCGGTACTCCTGGTGCAGCACTGTGTTGAGGCGGTCCAGCACGGTGGCCGGGTCCGGGTCGAGCACCGCGGCGGCGCGCAGCGTGTACCGCGCCAGCGACGTCACCACGGCCGCGGGGGCACCCTTCCCGGACACGTCGCCGAGGAAGAACCCCCACCCGTCGCCGGTCAGCGGGAACAGGTCGTAGAAGTCGCCGCCGACCTCGTCGGCCGACGCGGGGTGGTAGTAGGCCGCGACCTGCACACCGGGCACCTCGGCCAGTGCGGGCGGCAGCAGGGTCTGCTGCAGCGTCCGCGCGAGCCGCTGCACCCGGTCGCGTTCGCGCTCGGCTTCGTCGCGGGCCCGCAGCAGCTCCTGCTCGTAGGCCCGCCGGTCGCGGGCGTCGAAGACGGTCGTGCGGATCAGCTGGGGCTGCCCGTCGGTGCCGGTCTTGACGGTCGAGGTCACCAGGACCGGCAGGCGGCTCCCGTCCGCCTTCTTGAGCTCGAAGGCGACGCCGCCGAGCTCGCCCTGCATGCGCAGGAGCGGTGCGAAGTGCGTCTCGTGGTAGATCCGGCCGCCGACGGTGAGCAGCTCGGCGAACCGGAGCCGGCCCACCACCTCGTCGCGTTCGCGGCCGAGCCAGCCGAGCAGCGTCGCGTTGATCTTCGCGATGGTGCCGTCCAGCAACGTCGAGAGGTACCCGCAGGGGGCGTGCTCGTAGAGGTCTTCCGCGCTGTCCTCCAAAAGGGCCGAGAACGCCGGGGCGGCGCTCTCCTGACCACCCGGACGAGGGTGGTCCTCGCACATCACGGTCCGCTCACGAACGCCGTGATCGCGGCGGCCGTGGCCTCCGGCGCGCTGAGCTGCGGGCAGTGCCCGGTCGCGGCCAGCGTCACCAGCGTGCTGCCGTCGATCTGTTCGTGGGTGAACCGCCCGACCTCGGGCGGGGCGATGGCGTCGTTCGCGCACTCGAGCACCAGGGTCGGCACGGTGACCTTCGCCAGGTCGGCGCGGTTGTCGGAGAGGAACGTCACCCGCGCGAACACGCGCGCGATCATGGGATCGGTGCGGCAGAAGCTGTTCGTCAGCTCCTCGCCCAGCTCGGGCCGGTCGGGGTTGCCCATGATCACCGGCGCCATCGTCGCCGACCACCCCAGGTAGTTCGACTCGAGCGAGTCGAGCAGCTCGTCGATGTCGTCCCGGCTGAACCCGCCGCGGTAGTCCCCGTCGTCGACGTAGCACGGCGACGGCGTGAGCAGCACGAGCTTGGCGAACCGGTCCGGCTCCCGGTTCGCGGCCAGTACGGCGATCATCGCGCTGACCGAGTGGCCCACCAGCACGACGTCCCGCAGGTCCAGCTCGCGGCAGATGGCCAGGACGTCGTCGGCGTAGCCGTCGAGGCTGCCGTAGCGCTCGGGCGTCCAGGCGGACAGGTCCGAGCGTCCGGCCCCGGTGTGGTCGAACAGCACCACCCGGTACCGCCGCGCGAGTTCCGGGACGACGAGCCGCCACAGGTTCTGGTCGCAGCCGAAGCCGTGCGCGAGCAGGAGCGTGGGACCGTCTTCGGCGCCGGTGACGGTGACGTTGTTCCTGCTCCGCATGTTCACGGCGCACATCCTGCCACCCGCCCGCCGCCGCCGTGCGCTGAGCGGCACTTTCGGCGCCGGCGTTGCGTACATTCGACTGTGCGTACTACGACACCGGCTTCGGCAGTGCGGTCGGGGATCGGTCACGCCGGGAGTTCGACCCCGCCGTCGTGCGGCGGGAGCTGGAGATCATCGCGGCGGACCTGCACTGCACCGCGGTGCGGATCAGCGGAGACGACCCGGACCGCCTCGCCGTGGCCGCGCACGCGGCGCTCGACGCCGGGCTGCGGGTGTGGTTCTCACCCTTCCCGATGGACCGCCCACCGCCCCTGGTCATCACGGAATTCGGGTGCTGCACCCACCGGGGCGCGGCGGACGCGGGCGGCACCGGCTGGACGATCGTCGACTTCACGGCCGAGCCGCGGGCGCTGAACGGCGACTACGTCCGCGACGAGGCCGGGCAGGTGGCGTACTTCACCGAGCTGATGGACGTCTTCGAGGCCGAGGGCGTGCACGGCGCCTTCTGGTTCACCTTCGCCGGCTACGAGTACCCGTCCGCCGCCGGGCCGCGGCGCGATCTCGACCTCGCGAGCTACGGCGCGGTCCGGGTCCTCGACGGCGGAACCGGCACGGCGTACCCCGGGCTTGCGGGGGAGCCGAAGGAGGTCTTCCACGCCATCGCGGCCCGGTTCAGCCGGTGAGCGCCTCGTCGCGCGTGGTGGCGACCGCGAGTGCCTCGTGCAGGCCGGTCAGCTGGAGGGTGCGGTTGACGACGCCGTGTTCGGGGGCGACGACCCGGACGCGGGTGCCGGGCCCGGCCTCGCGGCGCGCCTCGAGCAGCACGGTGATGCCGATGGAGGCCAGGAAGGAGACTTCGGACAGGTCGATCACCAGCAGCTCCGGCGCTTCGGCCAGGGCGTGGGTGACGTTGTCGCTGAGCACGGGCGCGCTGAGCAGGTCGACCTCGCCCGCCGCCGCCAGGACGATCCGGCCGTCCGCGTGGTGGGCCGTCACACGCAGGAGGTCCTGCGGCCGCACCAGGTTGCCGTCAGTGGTCACGATCGCCCCTGGGCTGCATGCTGGGTCCCTTCTCGCCACCGGTTCACTCCGGGTGGGTGGTACCCCGGCCGTGCCACGACGAAACATCCGGAATCGACCCGAACAGGTCACCGAGCGGGCCTGCTGCACGCCGCAGCCGGTCCCGGGTGACCGGATTCAGAGCAGCGGGCCGGAGCGGAACCGCCGGATCCGGTGCAGCAGGTTCCGCACCGCCGCATCGCCGCGGTGCCTGGTGAGCAGCCGTTCCAGCGGGGCCAGCCGGTCCTTCGGCCGGACCGAGCCCACGTTCCCGGCCAGGTCGACCGCCTCCCCGCCGATCCGCGTGGCTTCGTCGAGATCACCTCGGAGCGCGTGGTTCTGGGCCAGCATGACCAACGTCAGCGAGCGGCTGCGGGCCATGTCGGCGCCATAGCGGTCCGCCGCGCGCGCCAGCTGGGTGATCGCTTCGCCGCTGTGCCGCGCCGCGACCACGGTGGCCAGCTCGGTCAGGACCGTGCCGCGCATCGCCGCCATGTCCGTCTCCTGGAAGAACGCCTCCCACGGCCGCGGTTCCGGCCACGAGCCCGCCTCGGTGAACGCCGTTTCGGCCTCGGCCAGCCGGGTCAGGGCCGCGTGCTCGTCGCCGCCCATCGCGTGCGCCCACGCCTCGTTCGCCGCGAGGATCGCCAACGCGCGGCGGGAACCCGAGCGCTCCGCGGCCACCCGGCCGCGGGCGAACTCGGCCAGGGCGCCGGCGACGTCGTGGCGGTGCAGGTGCACGCGGCCGAGCCGGTAGTGGATGTTCGCCACCAGGCTGCCGTTGCCGGCCGCGGTCGCGATCTCCAGCGCCCGCCCGAACCGGCGGCGCGCCGGCTCGTCGTGCCCGATGTCGAACTCCGTCCAGCCCAGCAGGTTGTGCACATCGGCCAGCACCGTGGACAGCCTGGCCTGCAGGGCCTCCGGGACCGTGCCCCAGTGCAGCAGCAGGCTCGCCGTCTTGACCACCCGGACGGCGTCCCGGCAGAACCCACCGCCCTGCCGGTAGTCCAGCGCCCGCAGGACTCCGACGGCCGCTTCGAGTTCGGCGGCGTCGGTGTTTTCGATGTTGATCGGAAGGGGCGAGCCATCGCCTGTCGTCGTCACCATGACCTCACCTCGTGCAGCGCGCACGCACGCATGGTCGGTTGCCGGCGCCGGGGAAATACCCACGACGGGCGGCGTGGAAACGGTCCTCACCCGGTGGGGCAGAAGCGGTCAGCGCCGGAACTGCGTGATGGGCACCCGGGCCTGGGTGCGGCCGAGGCCGGTTTCACGGCGCTTCCGCCGGGGCGATGGCGAGCAGGGAGATGATGGCCAGGTTCCGCTGGGCGAAGTCGTTGGTGGCGAAGGTGGCGAAGTCGCCCGCGGGGTTGGTCGTGGTGCGCGTGGGGATCTCGGTCACCGGGCTCGCCACGGCGGAGCCGGTGACGCGTTCGGCCGGCGGCCACGGTTTGCCCGCGGGGTCGCCGGTGAACTGGTCCCAGCCGCGCCTGCGCAGGCTCGCGTCGCCGAGCTGCTCGCCCGCCCAGGCGGTGACGCGGGAGTAGATCGTCTTGAACAGCCCCGGGTTGAAGTCGCGCCCGTACCGGGCGATCTTCTCGGCCGACGGCGCCTGGGCGTACCGGGCGAAGTCCAGGTACGCCCGGCGGAACTCCGGGACGTCGTACAGGTCGAGGGCCTCCCAGAGGACCTGCTCGCCGAGGAAGGCCATCGCGAGGTTGTAGCCGCCGTCGAAGTCGCCCTTCTCGAGGTTGACCAGGTGGCCGGTCGCCGGGTCGAAGCCGACCGCGCCGCCCGCTTCCCCGGTGAACAGCCCGGCGGGGAACGCGGCGATGTCCCGCATACCGGTGCCGATCCGGTCGCGCCAGCGGACGTCGCCGGTGCGCTCCCACTCCGTGAGCCAGTTGCCGACCAGCGCGTACCAGTCCGGTCCGAGCCGGACGCGGGCCGGCGCCTTCGTCTGCGGGGGCAGGACTTCGCGCAGCGGGTCGATCGTGCGCAGCGTCTCGTCGGCCTGCAGCGACGACCGGATCAGCTCGCCCAGCAGCTCGTCCGCGGTGAGGTAGTAGGAGAACCGCTTGGTGAACGACTCGCCGACGCGCGCCTCCTTGGCGCCGTCACCCCAGTGCACGACGGCGTGGCGCGAGCCGAGCCCGGCGAACCGGCCGCTGTGGTGGGTGTCCACTTCGGACACGTGTTGCGTCATCGCGTGCGCCAGCCGGAACGTCCGGGGATCGCCCGAGCGCAGGAAGGCGTACCAGAGCAGCGCGTCCGTGCCGAGTTCGGCGTTGTCCCAGGCGTACCCGCCGACGTCGTAGCGCCATTCGTGGCGGTCCGCGTCGTAGGTGTGCATGACATCGCCGTGGTGCCAGAACCCGTACCACTCGCGCTCGTCGACCTGGTCGGCGTAGAAGCCGATCTCGCGGGCGATGCCGTCTTCGAGGGCCGCGCGGGCGGGCGTACTGCGGTCGGGCAGGCTCCACCGGCCGAACACCCCGGCCGCGTGGTAGGTGGCCGGGTCGGTGACGAGCTGCGGCGGCGCGGTCAGCGTGGCCGACAGCGCGGCGATCGTGTCCCGGGCCGGGGTGGCGGCCAGTGCCCACAGCCGCAGCTCGGTCGAACGGACCATGCCCTGCGGGGTCGCGAATCCCGGTTGGACGTCCTCGTAGGACAGATCGAGCCCGTGCGCGGCCGTGTCGTAGGTGCGCAGGTCCATCGCCGGCGCCAGCGGGGAGTACGACCAGAGCGTGACCGAAGCCGTGTCCGTGGCCGCGCCACGGACGTCGAGCGAGCGCGGGGCGCGCGGCCAGAAGTCGCGCAGCCCGAAGCCCAGGCCGCCGGCGGGACCGCCGACGTAGCCGAACCCGGACGCGCGGTCGCCGCGGCCCGCGTGCTTCAGCCAGCTGCCCGCCGCGCTCGTGCGTTTCCACACGGCGAAGTGGCGGGCGGACTCCTGGAACAGCGTGAAGTCGTTCCACAGCGCGAGGTTCTGGTAACCGTCGCGCACCTGCTGCCCCCACTGCGCGACCGGCGGGGTGGGGGTGCCGTCGGTCTGCGCCTTGCGGACCGCCGGGCCGGGGTCACGCCGCAGGCCGGTGAGCACCCGGACGGGCTCGCCCCAGACGCCGCCCGCCGCCGCGCCGAAGCGGACGTGCCGGTTGTGCGGCTCGTCGGTCAGCGGAACCGAGCAGCGCAGGCCGAGCCCGCGCACGAAGTCGTGGTTTTCGTCGGCGTCCCAGCGGAAGCTGTGGACGACGCGCAGGGAGTCGTCGCCCGCGCCGAGGTAGAGGCGCATCGTCCACGGCAGGATCGCGCGGGTGCCGCGACCGCGGTCGCGCCGGTACCGGCCGGTCAGCTTCACGACCGCGCGCACCGGACCGGCCTGCTCGACGTCGGCGCGTTCGACGATGCCGGTCCAGTCCTCCCGGCGGGGCGCCCGCGGGTCGTCGGCGTCGTCCGGCCGGTCCTGCAGCAGCAGCACGAGTTCGCCGTCGCGGGCGACGACCCGGCCGCCGCGCGAAAGCGACGCCACGGCGACGGGGCCGGTCGTGGCGAGCTTGACCGCCACGGTGCCGTTGGCCAGCACGATTTCGCGGGGGGACCGGCGCACGGTGACCGGAACCGGGGGCGGCGCGGGCGTCCCGGGGGCCAGCACCAAGGTGTCCGCGGCCGACGTCACCGCGTGGCCGGTCCACTTGACCGAGCCGTCCGGCCAGTACGCGAGCGGCCACGACTGCACCGGCACTGCGCCGCCGTCCCCGGCGTGCAGGGCCAGCGGGACGTTCCGGCCCAGCGTTCCCCGCGGCCAGGGGACGCCGAACGCGCAGCCCGCCGGGGCGGCGGGCGTGCCGTCCAGCCAGTGCAGGCGCACCTCGCCGCCGCCGGCCGCCGGGGAGGGGGCCGCGGCGGCGGCCGGGGTGACGGCCGTGGCGGCCATGGCGGAGACGCCGCCGAGGAAGACCCGCCTGGACAGGGGGAACTGAGGGGACTGCGGGGACATCGTCGGCCTCCGGTCAGCTCGCGATGAGCCGATTCAAGTCAGGCGGTTCCGCGCTTGTCAACCCGGTCGACCCGATCAGGCCAGTCGTGGAGTAAGCGCTTTCCGGCGATCGGCCGACCGTGGCGCCCGTTCGACCGATTCGAAAGCGCCCGCGACTTCGTTGGCCCTGTTGCCTCGGGAAAACGCTTTCTGCTGAAGCGGGTCACGCAGCTTAACGTTAAGCAGGATGGCCGTTTTCCGTCTCGTGGCCGGTGTTCCCCGCAGATCGGCCGTGTTACGGTGGGAGCGCTCCCAGCCTGAAACTTTCCTGTCGAGTGGTTCTCCAGGAGGTCGGTAATGACTTGGCGATTCCTCCGCGCGCTCGTGGCCGGCTTGCTGCTGGCCGCCTGTGCCGTTGTGGCCCCCGCCGCGGCCGGGGCGGCCACGCCCACGCGGGTCATGGCGCTGGGCGACTCCATCACCGGGTCACCCGGCTGCTGGCGTGCCCTGCTGTGGAAGCAACTCCAGGACACCGGCCACACCGACGTCGACTTCGTGGGAACCCTGCCCGCCCAGGGCTGCGGTTTCCCCTACGACGGCGAAAACGAAGGCCACGGCGGGTTCCTCGCGACCGGAATCGTCCGGGACGGCCAGCTGCCCGGCTGGCTGTCGGCGACGCACCCGGACATCGTCCTCATGCACCTGGGCACCAACGACGTCTGGAACAACATCCCGGCGAGCACGATCCTCGACGCCTACACGACGCTGCTCGGACAGATGCGGGCCGCCAACCCGGCGACGAAGCTGATCGTCGCCAAGATCATCCCGATGAACCCGGGCAACTGCGCCGCCTGCGGCCAGCGGGTGGTCGAACTGAACAACGCCATCCCCGGGTGGGCGCAGGCCCACTCGACGGCCGCGTCGCCGATCACCGTCGTCGACCAGTGGACCGGGTTCGACACCGCGGCCGACACCGGTGACGGCGTCCACCCGAACAGCACCACCGGCATCCAGAAGATGGCGAGCCGCTGGTACCCCGCGCTGGTGGCGGCGCTCGGCGCGGACACGCCCGCCCCGACCGGCCTGCACGTCGACGGCACGCGGATCCTCGAAGCCGGCGGAAGCCCGTTCGTGATGCGCGGCGTCAACCACGCGTACGTCTGGTACCCGACCCAGAACCGCGCCTTCGCCGACATCAAGTCCTTCGGCGCCAACACGGTCCGGGTCGTCCTCGGCAGCGGGCAGCGGTGGGGGCCGACGCCGGCCGCCGAAGTCGCGAGCGTCATCGGGCAGTGTAAGCAGAACCGGCTGATCTGCGTCCTCGAGGTGCACGACACCACCGGGTACGGCGAGCAGAGCGGCGCCGCCACCCTCGACCAGGCCGCCAGTTACTGGATCAGCGTGGCCAGTGCCCTGAAGGGGCAGGAGGACTACGTCGTCGTCAACCTGGGCAACGAGCCGTTCGGCAACGACCAGCAGGTGAGCGCCACCTGGACGACCGCGACGGGCAACGCGATCAAGCGGCTGCGGGCCGCCGGGCTGCAGCACCTGGTGATGGCCGACGCGCCGATGTGGGGCCAGGACTGGCAGAACATCATGCGGGACGACGCGGCCATCGTGTTCGACGCCGACCCGCAGCACAACACCGTCTTCTCCATCCACATGTACGGCGTTTACGACACCGCCGCCGAGATCAACGCCTACTTCGATGCCTTCCGCACCGCCGGGCTCCCCCTGGTCGTCGGCGAGTTCGGCAGCATGCACACCGACGGCAACCCGGACGAGGACACGATCATGGCCCAGGCGCAGGCCCGCGGCCTCGGATACCTCGGGTGGTCGTGGAGCGGCAACAGCAGCGACGTCGCCTACCTCGACATGACGAACAACTTCGACCCGGCGAACCTGACGGCGTGGGGGGAGCGGTTCCTCAACGGTGCCAACGGAATCCGGCAGACGTCGAAGGAAGCCACGATCTACGGCGGCGGTCCGGCCGACACCCAGGCGCCGTCCGTGCCGGGCACGCCGACCGTGGCGGCGGTGACTTCGAGCGGCGTCACCTTGAACTGGACCGCGTCGACCGACGACGTCGGCGTCACCGGCTACGACGTCCTCCGGGCGCCGGGGGCGACCGGCGGCACGTTCGCCGTGGTCGGTTCGGCCGGGACGACGTCGTTCACCGACAGCGGCCTGGCCGCGTCGAGCACCTACCGGTACCAGGTGCGGGCCAGGGACGCCGCCGGGCACACCTCGGCCGCCTCCGGGGTCGCGACGGCGACGACGAGCGCGGGCGGCGGCACCGGCGCGTGCAAGGTGGCCTACGCGGCCTCGAACTGGGGCGGCGGCAACGGGTTCACCGCCAACGTCACCATCACCAACACGGGCACGAGCGCGCTCACCGGCTGGACACTGGCGTTCACCTTCGCCGGCGGCCAGCAGGTGACCCTGCCCGGCTGGGGCGCCACCTTCGCCCAGTCCGGGAGCGCCGTCACCGCGAAGAACCTGAGCTGGAACGGCTCGCTGGCGCCGAACGCCTCGACCGGCGTCGGCTTCAACGGCACCTTCAGCGGCACCAACCCGGCGCCGTCCGCGTTCACCCTCAACGGCAGCGCCTGCACGACCGGCTGAACCACCATCCACTCGGGACAAACGTGGGAATGGAGTGCACATGCGGAACTTCGGCAGGCGGCTCGTCGTGGCCGCCGCGGGCGTGGCCGCGGTGGGCCTGGTGCCCGCCCCGGCCACCGGCGCCGCCGCGCCGCCCCAGCTCGACAAGCTGAACCGCGGGGTGGTGAGCGTCCACACCGCACAGGGCAACACCGTCGGCTGGCGCCTGCTGGCCGGCGACCCGGCCGGGGTGGCGTTCAACGTCTACCGGGACGGCACGAAGGTGACCGCGCAGCCGGTCAGCGGGCCGACGGACTTCCTGGACGCCGGCGCCCCCGTGGGCGCGCGCTACGCCGTGCGCGCGGTGGTCGGCGGGGTCGAGCGGATGGCGGCCTTCGCCGCGGAGGAGTCGCTGAGCTTGACCGCCACGGAAGCGGCGAGCACCCGGGACATCCCCATCCAGCCGCCCGCCGGCGGCACCACGCCGTCCGGGGAGAGCTACACCTACACCGCGAACGACGCCAGCGCCGGTGACCTGGACGGCGACGGCCAGTACGAGATCGTGCTGAAGTGGGACCCGACCAACTCGAAGGACAACTCGCAGTCCGGCTACACCGGGAACGTCTACGTCGACGCCTACCGGCTCGACGGCACGCGGCTGTGGCGGATCGACCTCGGCCGCAACATCCGCGCCGGCGCGCACTACACGCAGTTCCAGGTCTACGACTACGACGGCGACGGCAAGGCCGAGGTCGCGATGAAGACCGCGGACGGCACCCGGTCGGGCACCGGCCAGGTCATCGGCAGCGCGAGCGCCGACTACCGCAACTCGAGCGGGTACGTCCTCTCCGGCCCGGAGTTCCTGACGGTGTTCAACGGCCAGACCGGCGCCGCGGTGTCCACGGTGAACTACGACCCGCCGCGCGGCACGGTGTCCTCGTGGGGGGACAGCTACGGCAACCGCGTCGACCGGTTCCTGGCCGGGACGGCCTACCTCGACGGGTCCCACCCGAGCCTGATCATGAGCCGCGGCTACTACACGCGCACGGTGATCGCGGCCTGGGACTTCCGGAACGGCGCGCTGACCGAGCGCTGGAAGTTCGACTCGAACTCGGCGGGCTCGCAGTACGCCGGCCAGGGCGACCACCAGCTGGCCATCGCGGACACCGACGGCGACGGCCGCGACGAGATCGTGTTCGGCGCCATGGCGATCGACGACAACGGCAGTCCACTGTGGAACACCCGCAACGGCCACGGCGACGCGATGCACGTCGGCGACCTGATCCCCGCGCGGCCGGGCCTGGAAGAGTTCAAGGTGGACGAGGACAAGTCGAAGCCGGCCGCCTGGATGGCCGACGCGAAGACCGGCCAGATCATCTGGCAGAACGCGTCCTGCACCTGCGACAACGGCCGCGGGGTCTCGGACGACATCTACGCCGGCAGCCCCGGCGCCGAGTCGTGGTCGTCCGCGGTGTCCGGGCTGCTGAACACCAGCGGCCAGAACATCGGGCGCAAGCCGTCGTCGGCGAACTTCGTCATCTACTGGGACGGCGACGCCCAGCGCGAGCTGCTGGACGGCACCCACATCGACAAGTACGGCACGGCCGGTGACACCCGGCTGCTGACCGCATCGGGCGTGCACGCGAACAACGGGACGAAGAACACGCCGTCGCTGCAGGCCGATCTGTTCGGCGACTGGCGCGAGGAGGTCATCTGGCCGACGTCGGACAACCGGGCGCTGCGGATCTACTCGACAACGGACCCGACGAGCATTTCGCACGTGTCGCTGATGCAGGACCGGCAGTACCGCGAGGCGGTGGCCTGGCAGAACACGGCGTACAACCAGCCGCCGCACGCGAGCTTCGCCTTGGCCCGGTGACGGCGCGGCCGCTCCCGCGGCGGCGGCTCAGGCCGGGGCGGCCCCGCCCCGGCCTGAGCGTCCGCGGCGATGGCTCGCTGACGGCGCGGCCGGGAGCGGAGATCAACTAGAGTGGGGTGGGCCTGGGGACGCCGAAAGTGAGGAGCCCCTCGTGTCCACATTGACCGAATTGCCCCAGTGGACGATTCGGACCGCCGGCGACCGGGCCACCTTCACGCACGTCTCGGCCGACCCCGGAACACCCCGGACGCGGAGCGAACCCGGGCTGGTCCTGCGCGAAGCGGACCTGCCCGCGTTCGCCAAGGCGCTCGGCGAGGTCATGAAGCTCCCGACCTACTGGACCGCGCGAGCCCGGGCGGGCCGTCCGGTGCTCGACGGCGACCCGGGCTGGTCCGAGCCCCGGCACGACCCGGAAGACGGCTTCGTCCACGTCTCCGGGCCGTGCGATCCGCCGCGGCCCGAGCCGGGCGGCTCGTTCACCGTGGACCTCGCCGACGTCCGTGGTCTGCGGGTGCGGATCGCCGCCTACCTGCACCAGCGGGAATGGTTCGCCGGCCCCTCCCGCGGGTAGCCCGGGGCGAAACGGGGGAGGCGGCAATGGCCATCAGGCTGGGCAGCACGGTCATCAACTGCACCGACCTGGACACGATGACCCGGTTCTGGTGCGCGGCGCTGGGCCTGGAAGCGGCGTCCGAGGACGACGCCTTCCGCCTGCTGCGCGGCCCGTACGTCAACCTCTCGCTGCAGCGGTCCTCGGCGCCGGTCGCGACGCGGGACCAGATGCACCTCGACCTCTACGCCGATGACCTGGAGCGCGAGGTCGAGCGGCTGCTCGGCCTGGGCGCGCGGTTCGTGCGCCACGTCGAGGACGATCCGGTCGACGACTGGGTCGTCCTGGCCGATCCGGAGGGCAACCTGTTCTGCGTCTGCGTCAAACCGGCCGAGGAGGTCCACGACCCCGGAGCGCGGGCGGCAACGTCCGGAACCGGCCCGGCGGCGTAGGCTCGATCCGTGCTGATGCCGACCGAGCGGGAGAGCGGACCGCCCGCGCGCGCCCGTGACCACGTCTGCCGGGGTTATCGGCGGCGCAGCGAATTCGTCGCCCACGCGAAGGAGTTCCTGGCCGAGGGCCTGGCGGCCGGCGAGCGGGTGCTCTACGTCGCTCCCGGTGACGAAGCCGTGCTGACCGGGCAGCTCCGGGCGGACGAGCGGTGCGGCGAGGGCCTGGAACGCGGGGCGGTCCAGGTCGCTTCGTTGGACGCGACCTACACCACCGGCGTCGTCGTCGACCCCGCCGGCCAGGTCGAGCTCTACGCCGCGGCGACCTCGGAGGCGCTGGCGGCCGGGTTCACGGGCCTGCGGGTCGCGGCCGACGCGACTTCGCTGGTGCGGACGCCGGCCCAGCTGGACGCCTTCGCCCGCTACGAGCACCTCGTGGACCACTACATGGCCGGACACCCGATGTCGGCGATGTGCGGCTACGACGTGAGCGAGCTCGGCGGCGAAGTCGTCGCGCAGCTCGCCTGCATGCACCCCACCGCCTACGAGGGCGGGGCCCAGTTCCACCTGCACGCCCACGCGCCGGACGGCAGCGCCGCGGCGCTCGAGGGGGACCTGGACCTGGAGTCCCGCGGGCTCTGGCCGCTGGCGCTGGAGCGCGCCGGCCTGCGTTCCGAGGGAGGCACGATCGCCATCGACGCCACCGGCCTGGAGTTCGTCGACCACCGCAGCCTGGTCGCGCTGGCCGGCTACGCCGAGCGGCACGCCGCCACCGTGGTCCTGCGGACCCGGTTGTCGACGCCCGCCCGGCTCATCGAGCTGCTGGACCTGCCCGGCGTGCGCGTGGAGCGTGCGGCATGAGCATCGACCGGGAGACCGCCCAGCGGGGCTACGACCACGCGGTCGTGCACTACCGCGGCGACGACGACCTGCTCGCCGTCGCCGTGCCGTTCCTGGAAGCCGGGCTGGCCGCCGGCGAGCCGACGCTGGTGTCGCTGGAGCCGGAACGAGCCGAGCTGGTGCGGGCCGCCCTGCCGTCGTCCTCCCGGGTCGAGTACCTGTCCACCGGCGACGTCTACGCGCGGCCGGCCGCGGCGATCAAGTCCTACCGCGAGCTGATGGCCGGGTTCGTCGCCGGCGGCGCGGCCGGGATCCGCATCTTCGGCGAGATCCCGCCGGCCGCGATCGGCACCTCGTGGGACTGGTGGGCCCGCTACGAGGCCGCGGTCAACCACGCCTACGACGAGTTCCCGCTGCGCAGCATGTGCGCCTACGACACCCGCACGACGCCGCGGCACGTCCTCGACGACGTCGCCCGGACCCACCCGTTCGTCGCCACCCCGGGCGGCGGGCACCACACGAACACCGGGTACGTCGACCCGCTGTCGTTCCTGACCGACCGGCGCCCGATGCCGCCGCTCCCGATCGAGCTCACCGCCCCCCGGGCCGAGCTGGCCGATCCGCGGCCCGTGGAGGCGCGCCGGGCGGTGCTGGCCACGGCCCCGGTGGACCTGCCCGCGGCCGAGGTGGACGACCTCGTCCTCGCGGTGAGCGAAATCGTGGACAACGCCCTGCGCCACGGCCGGCCGCCGGTCCGGGTGCGGATCTGGGCCGGGCCGGGGCAGATGGTCGTGTCGGTGCACGACGCCGGTGCCGGGCCGGCCGACCCGTTCGCGGGCCTGCTGCCGGCGGACCGGGGCATCGGCGGCCGGGGGCTGTGGATCGCCCACCAGGTCTGCAGCGAGGTCACGCTGCACCGCGACGAAACCGGCTTCACCGCACGCCTGACGGCGGGCCGCCCCTGGTAGCGCGCGTCAGGCGCAGCGGGGCTGCCCCGGGCAGCTGCGCAGGAGCCTGACGATCGGCGCGGCCGGGATCGTCCCGTCCGACGCCGGCGTGCCCTGCGGCCAGCTGATGGACAGCGCGACGGCCGAGGAGTTGTTGCCGTAGTCCGTCTCCAGCAGCGTCCGGTCCGCGTTCACCGTGTTCACCAGGTCGTACGTCCCGGCCGGGACGTGGGTGATGTCCAGCCACTGGAAGTCCACGGTGTACTTGTAGTCGTCGCCGGCCCCGACCGAGATGCCTTCGAGCACGTCGAGGGCCGTCGGTTCGTGGTGGCGGCACATGTTTTCGCGCAGGGTTTCGGCGAGGTCGGCGTCGGGACCCGTGTCGCCCGGCACGTCGTTCAGGCGGGCGGCGTCGTGCACGGCGAACCGGTCGCCGAGGCAGAAGCCGTTCTTGCGGTCGGTCACGACCGTCTTGCCCTGCCGGGAGACCAGCGCGAAGTGCTCGAAGTTCATCAGGTGCCAGTGCTGGTGGGCGAGGGCCGGCTCGTAGTACGTGAAGGCCCCGGTGGCGCGCTGCGCGGCCGCGTAGCTGCCCGGGATCGAGCTGTCGGTGCCGTTGCGCAACGCCTGCCGGACGGTCATCGTGTCCTGCTTCGTGCTGTCGCGGTGGCCGTACAGCAGCAGTGGCCCGTCGCCGACGTTCTCCTCCGCGCTGGTGAACCGCAGCCGCACGGCCTTCGCCACGGACGGCGCGACGCAGCGGCCGTTGGGCGCGGCCGGGTCGATCACCGGGCAGACGTCCCAGGCGGTGCACAGCGGGAGCTCGCCGGAACTGCCGCCGGCGCACCCCGGCGGGGCCTGGCGGAGGTCGGGGAGCAGGAGGTCCGGCGCCGCCTCGGCACGGGGAGCGGAGGCGGAAACGGTGGCCGAAAGCGCCACGAGTGCCAGTGCGGCGAATTTCTTGAGCAAGAGCGGGGCCGTCCTCTGCGGAATTGCGACGGGGTCATTCTAGGGCGTCCGCAATTCCCCGATGCGACACGCGAGGTCACACGATCGACTGAGTCGCCACCGGTTTCGCGGTTCCGGTGAGTAGCGTGCGGCGAACTCATCGCCCGGAAGGACCGCACCACATGCCGACGACGACCGCAGATTTCCGTGCCGCCACCGGGAGCGCCCCGGCCGGGACCGGCGGGATCACCCTGGTCTGCGGTACGCGGCCGGAACTGATCAAGCTCGCCCCGCTGATGCGCGTGTTCGGTGCCGAGTGCGCCGTCGTCTACACGGGACAGCACTACGACCGGTCGCTGTACTCGCGCATCCGCGCGGACCTGCCGCCGTCGGACCGGTTCCACGAACTCGGCGTGGGCTCGGGCCGCCGCGGCGGCCAGCTCGGCCGGACGGTCAGCGCGGTCGACGAGGTGCTGGCGGACCGGCCCGGCCGGGTGGTGGTCGTCCAGGGCGACACGACGTCCGCGCTCGCCGGCGCGCTGGCGGCCAACGCGCACGACCTGCCGCTGGTGCACGTCGAAGCCGGGCTGCGCAGCCACGACCGGGCGATGCCCGAAGAGCACAACCGCGTGCTGATCGACCACCTCGCCGACCTGTGCTGCGCCCCGACCGAGCTCAACCGCGCGAACCTGCTGGCCGAGAACGTGCCGGCGGAGCGGATCGCCGTCACGGGCAACACCGTCGTCGAAGCACTGCAGGCGGCCCTGCCGTCCACAGAGGACAGGCGGGCGGTACTGGCGGCCCGCGGCCTGGAGCGCGACCGCTTCGTGCTGGCGACGATCCACCGCCCGGAGAACGTCGACGACGCCGCGCGGCTGGCGGTGGTCCTGCACGAGCTGGGCCGCCTGCCGCTGCCGGTGGTGTTCCCCCTGCACCCGCGCACGGCCAAGAGCATCGAGCGCTTCGGGCTGCGGCCCCTGCTCGAGCCGCTGGTGGAGCTGGAACCCCAGGCGTACCCGGCGTTTCTGGCCCTGGCCGCGGAGGCGGCGGTGATCGTCTCGGACTCCGGCGGGATCCAGGAGGAGGCGAGCGTCCTCAAACGACCGGTGGTCGTCGTCCGCCGCAGCACGGAGCGCCCGGAGATCGCGGGCACGTTCGGCACGCGGGTCCTGCCCGGCCCGTCGATCGGCGCGGAGGTCGCCCGCTGGCTCGACGACGTCCCGGGCCACCGCGAGCGCCTCGGGAAGGTCCCGTCACCGTACGGCGACGGGACCGCTTCCGAGCAGATCGCGGTGGCGCTGGGCTCGCTGCTCGCTCACCGGACCGGCGTCGCCGCCGGCTGATCCGCCACCGCCGCCACCACGTTGTTCGCCAACGCGACGCTCGAGTTCCAGCTCGTCACGTCCGGGTACACGTGCGCCGTCGTGGCCAGCAGGAGGCCCGTCCCGTCCACCGTCACCGGCGGGCGGGCGGCCAGGTACCCCAGCGGGTACACCGGTTCCACGAACGGTGCCTTGAACACCCGCACCTGTTCGATGCCGTCCGCGCCGAGCTCCGGGTACAGCCCGCGCAGCTGGGCGGACCAGCGGGCCGCGATCGCCTCGTCGTCGTCGAGGTACAGCTGCGAGTCGCGGTCGGTGTAGTGCATCACGTACACCAGGTTCCCGCCGCCGGTCAGCGCCGACATCGCCACGATCCCGTCGAACTCCGTGTCCGAGTGCAGCACCGGGGTCCAGTAGTGCTCGGTGATCGGCTGCCGGAGGAAGAACACGCCGGTGACCACGCCCTGGTACGGCAGGTCGGTGTCCGGCAGGCGGGCGGCGAGCGCGTCGTCGGCGATGCGCCGCAGCTGGGGCAGCGGCACCGTCGAAATCACGTGGTCGGCGTCGAGGACCTCGCCGCCGGTCAGCGTGAGCACCGAATGGCCGCCCGTGCTGTGCAGCCGCCGGACCGGCGCCGACGTGCGCACGACTCCGCCGCCGCCCTCGATCGACGCCCTCAGCGCGTCGATGATCGTCTTGTACCCCCCGTCCGGGTAGCCGCGGGTCGCCACGTTGCGCTCGCGGCCCAGCCGCTGCCACAGGTACAGCGCCGGGACGTCCCCGAACGACGGCCCGAACTTCGAGCCGAACATCGGCGCGAACAGCCGCTCCCAGACGACGTCGCCGTACAGCCCGCGCAGCCAGTCCTCGGTCCGGAGCGTGTCGAGGTCGCGGCCGCGTCCCAACCGCCGCAGCAGCAGCGAAACGACGCCGAAGCGCACCCGGTCGTGCAGGGGCAACGGGGAAAAGCGGAGCAGGTCCAGCGGCGAGTTGAACGGGTGGCGGCGCCCGTCGACGATCATGCCCATCGTCGTTTCGCGCCACTGCACGGCGTCCCGCAGGCCCAGCTCGCCCAGCAGGGCCAGCAGGCTCGCGTCGGACGGCATGATGCAGTGGTAGAAGCGCTCGATCCACCGGTCGCCGTGTGCGAAGAACGTGCCGAGGCCGCCGAGCTGGTCGCTGCCCTCGAGCAGCGTCACGCGGGTGCCGCGGCGGACGAGGCGGTGGGCGGCGGCCAGACCGCAGATGCCGCCGCCGATCACGGCGACGTGCGGGGGGTCGGGGTGGGTCACCGGGTTCACAGCTTCCGGTAGGGCGCCGGGCTGAGCCGGTCGCGCGCGAGCAGTTTCAGGTATTGCACGACGGTCCGCCGCAGCTTCAGCTTGCTGGGTCCCTGCTTCCGGTCGTACCGCAGGGCCAGCGGGACCTCGGTGATCACCGGGCGGCAGTGGCGCAGCTTGAGCAGCAGCTCCACCATGCACGCGAAGCCCTGCTCTTCGATCAGCCGCTCGCCCCAGTGCGCGGAGGCGCGCGACAGCAGCGAGGCGCGGTAGGCGCGGTAGCCGCTGGTGAAGTCCCGGACGCCGTCGACGTCGAGGGCGCGGTGGAACAGCTGCGCGGCGCCGCGGGAGAGCAGCCGCCGCCCGAAGGGGGCGGTCCGGTCGTCGCCGCCCGGGACGAACCGGGAGCAGATGGCGACGTCCGCGCCCGCGGTGATCTCCGCCTGCAGCGCGCGGATCAGCGCCGGGTCGTGCGTGTCGTCGGCGTCCATCACGACGACCACGTCGTCCGGGCCGGCGTCCTCCAGCGCCGCCCGCAGCCCGGACTGCACCGCGCGGCCGAGCCCCAGGTTCACCAGGTGCCGCACGACGCGGACGTCGAGCCCGGCGTAGCCCGCCTCGGCCACGGCGACCGTGGCGTCGGCGGAACCGTCGTCGACGACCCAGACGGTGACCTCCTCGGTGCGCGCCAGGTCGGCGAGCCGGCGCAGCAGCGGCGGCAGGGACGCTTCTTCGTTGAAGGCGGGCAGCACGACGTGCGCCCGCCCGCCGGTCCGGCCCCCGATCGGATCCGGTCCGGTGCGGTCCGGTTCGGACAGTGTGGCCAGGGTGGTCTCTTCGCGTGCCACGGTTCCCCTCGTCTTGTCGCGCTCGTCTTGGCCCGTCACCCGGACGGAATCGGGTTTGGTGCGGCCGTCGACTCCTATTCGGCTATGTTGTGTGGTTTCTTTAGTGGCCCCGGAAGTCCCTCGGAAGGATGCGCGTCATCAGAACTACTTGGTGTTTCCGGGAATCACTGGATCGGGTCTGCCGGCCGCCTCGATCGAGTGCATTTACGGGACTTCGCGGAAAAATTCACTCGATCGTGCCGGTGGTGCCTCGAATGGCTGAGTCGTGAAGAAAGCGAGAATGGGATCCTCATGTCAACCAGAGGTCGAGACCGGTGACTGAACTCAAGGACACGGTCGTCTCCGAAGCGGTGCCGGCGCAGCGGCGCATCCGGCCGGGCGACCGGCCGCGCGACGCCGTGCGCGGCCGCCCGCTGCTCGCCAGGGTCAACGCCGTGGCCGTGCTGCTCGTCGCCGTCGACGGCGCGGCCTGGCTGGCGGCGGTGCTGCGGACCGGTCCCGGCCCGGCGTGCGCGGCGGTGACCGCCGCGGCCCTCGCCGGGGCCCGGGTGGCCGCCCGCGTCCACCGCCGCCGCCTCTGGCTCTCGTGGCTGCAGGACCTCCCGCGCTCGGTCACCGCCACCGCGCTGGCCTTCGCGCTCGTGACCGGCTTCGGCCTGGTGGCCGGGATGGACGGCGACGACACGGCGCGGATGCAGGAAGTCGTGCTGTGCTTCGCCGTGCTCAGCGAAGCGGTCCGCCCGGCGGTGTTCGCGTTCGGCCGGTGGGGCCGCCGCCGGCTGCGGCGCTGCGACCGGGCCGTCGTGGTGGGCTCCGGCCGGATCGGCGGCGAACTGGTGCGGACCATGCTGGAGCACCCGGAGTTCGGGCTGCTGCCGGTGGGCATCGCCGCCGACGGCCCGGAGCCGGTGCCGCCCGGCCTGCCGGTCGAGCGGATCGACGGCGACCTGACCGGGGCCATCGCCCGGCTGCGCGCCGGCACGGTCGTCCTCGCCCCGGCCGGCGACCGGGACGGCGCGATCGTCGACGCCGCCATCGGCGCCCACCGCCTCGGCTGCGTCACCCTGGTGCTGCCGCACCTGTTCGAGCTCTGCCCGGACGGGCCGGGCGTCGACCGCCTCCGCAGCTACCCGCTGGTCTGGCTGGGCGGCGCGCCGACCCGCCGCCCGAGCTGGTGGGTCAAGCGCGCCGTCGAGACGGTGCTGGCCGCGGCCGCGCTCGTCGTCCTCGCCCCGGTCATCGCGGTCTGCGCGCTCGCGGTCGCGGCGGAAAGCGGCTTCCCGGTCTTCTTCCGGCAGGTGCGGGTGGGGATGGACGGCGGCACGTTCGTGCTCTTCAAGCTGCGCAGCGTGCGGCAGGCCGCCGTCGACGATTCGCAGACGCGCTGGTCGGTCGTGGGCGACCACCGGGTCGGCCCGGTCGGCCGCTTCCTGCGCCGGTCCTCTTTGGACGAACTGCCGCAGCTGTGGAACGTCGTGCGCGGCGACATGGCGCTGGTCGGCCCGCGGCCGGAGCGGCCGGTGTTCGTGCACGAGTTCTCCGCCGTCCACGACCTGTACTGGGCCCGGCACCGGGTGCCGACCGGGTTGACCGGGCTGGCGCAGGTGCACGGCCTGCGCGGGGACACCTCGATCGCGGACCGCGCCCGCTACGACAACTACTACATCGCCAACTGGTCGCTGTGGCTGGACGTCAAGATCATCATCCTCACGGTGGGAGAACTGCTGTGCCGAAGGCAACGCTGACGCGCCGGCACCCGCTCGCGCGCTGGACCGCCGTGTCCGCGCTGCTGGCCGGCTGCCTGGCCGGGTGCCCCAGCGCGGCGCAGGACCTCTCGGCGCCGCCGCCGAAGCCGCTGGCCCCGTGCGCGTGGTGGTACGGGATCGGCAAGCCCCCGACGTCCCAGGAGATCGAGTCCGCGGCCCGGCAGTACCAGGTCGTCGTGCTCAACGCCGACCAGGGCGCGGCCATGCGCCGCCTGCACCAGCTCAACCCGAGGGTGAAGGTGCTGGTGTACAAGGACTTGTCCAGCACGCGCAACTACTCGGGCGCGGTCGACGGCGGCCAGGACGCGGTGTTCCTGCCGAGCGGGATCGGGTACGTCGCCGCACAGGAGCACCACCCGGAGTGGTTCGCCCTGGACGCCCAGGGGCGGCGGATCGAGTGGCAGGGCTACCCGCGGCACTGGCAGATGACGGTGTGGAACCCGGACTACCAGCAGGCCTGGACCGACGCCGTCGTCGCGGAGGTGAAGCGCGAGGGCTGGGACGGCGTCCTGGCCGACAACGACTTCAACTCCTTGAGCCACTACTCGTCCGCGGTGCTGGCGGGCACCGCGAACGTCGCCGAAACCGACCGGAAGCTCCGCGACGGCCTGGACGTGTTCCTGTCCAAGGCCGGCGACGCCCTCACGAACGCGAACAAGCTGCTGGTGCCCAACGTGTCCGAGACGCACCTGGTGCCGGGCCGCTGGACCGCGCACTCCCGCTTCGGCGGCGCGATGGAGGAGAACTTCGGGTTCCGCGAAAACGGCGGCACCGGCGGGCTGCTGACGTTCCGCGGCAACGAGTTCCAGGAACTGCGCGCGCAGGCGGCGCTCGGCGAGTCCATGCTGCTGCTGGTCACGCGGACGCACAACGCGCGGGAGGAGCGTTCCGGCTACGCGAGCGCCGCGCTGCTCGCCGGCCCCCGCACGTGCTGGACCCGCGCGAGCACCGACGACTACCGGAACCCGGAGTGGTCGACGCTGCAGGACTCCGGGCTGGGCGAGGCGGTCGACGCGGCGAGCCGGCTGCCCAACGGCGTCTGGAGCCGCACGTTCAGCCACGGCTGGGTCGCGGTCAACACGACGGCGTCCGCTCAGACGGTCGTCCCGCCGGACGGCCTGGTCGCGCCCGGCGCCCCCGCACAGTTCCTCACCCGCAGTTCCACCCCGAGCGCGACTCCGACCGCGAGTCCGACATCGCCCTCGACCACCACCCCCACGTCCACCCCGGCCCCGCCCCCGCTCACGATCGAGGCCGCGGACGCGGTGATCCTGGTCGACCCGCAGCAACTCGTGAAACGCGGGACCTGGCGCATCACCCGCGACGAGCTCCGCATCGGTCGCCTCTGGGCCCGCTGACCAAGGCCATCCCACGTGATGGCCCTCCAATCACGCGAGTTGGCTCCCCAATCACGCGAGATGACTCCCCAATCACGCGAGATGACTTCCCAATCACGCGAGTTGACTTCCCAATCACGCGAGTACCAGCTCGGACCCGGGGACCGGAGGGGTATCTCCCGTGATCAGAGGGTCATCACGCGTGTTTGGCGGGTCATCACGCGTGATCAGAGGGTCATCACGCGTGATTGGCGGGTCGACACGATGTCGTCAGCTGGGCGTACAGGTCCAGATGACGGCGGGCGCAGGCCTCCGGGCGGTAGCGGGCGTGGGCGCGTTCGGCCAGGAGGCGGCCCAGGCGGGCCGGGTCGGGTTCGGCGAACAGGGCGCGGAGGCCGTCGGCGAGGGCCGGGACGTTGCCCGGTGGGGGGAGCAGCGCCGGGACGTCGAGCACGGCCGGGACGTCGAGCATCGCCGGGACGCCGCCTGTGGCCGTGGCCAGTACCGGTTTGCCGGCCGCCATCGCCTCGGCCACCACCAGCGGCTGCTGTTCCATTGTGGACGGCAGGACCAGCGCGTCGGCGGCGGCCAGCAGGGCGGGGACGTCGGGCCGGAACCCGAGGAACGTCACGCGCCCCGCCAGTGGCGGCTGCTGGGCGGCCCGTTCCGCCTCCGCCCGCTGCGGGCCGTCGCCGATCACCGTCAGGCGCGCGTCCGGCGGCAGCACACCCGGGAGCGACAACGCGGCCAGCAGGTCGAGCACGCCCTTGCGCTCCACCAGGAGGCCGGCGAAGACGAGGTTCCGCACCGGCCCGCGCGGCGGCGACGGCTCGGCAGCGGCGACGCAGTTGTCGATGTGCGCCAGCCGCCCGGCGGGCACCCGTAGCCGGCGGCGCAGGAACGCCCCCATCGCCTCGGCCGGCACCACCGTGCGGTCCAGGACGCGGGCGACGGCGGCGTCCGCGGCCAGCACTGTCCGCGTGTAGGCCGACGGACCGGCCGCCCCGCGCTCGCCCCGGAACCACGGTTCGGCGACGTCGTCGGGTACGCCGTGGTAGGTCTGGACCAGCGCGGGCCGCAGGCCGCGGGCGAACCGCAGGCCCGCGATCACCAGCCCCGCGCGCCGGTCCTGCGCGTGCACGACGTCGGGCCGCCACGCCCGCAGCGCCGCCCGCGCCCGGCCCGCCGCCGCGAGGTCTTCCTTGTCCGCCACCGCGAGTTCCTCGTGGTGGCCGTCGAGCAGCGCGGCGCCCCGGGCGGGCACGGGACCGAAGACGCGCACGTCGTGGCCGTCGGCGGCGAGGGTCGCGGCCAGGCGGACGGTGACGTCGACCGGGCCGCCGCGGTCTTGGGTGAGCAGGTAGGCGATGCGGGTCACGGGCGGGGCTCCGGCAGGGTGAGGGGGGCGGTCACGTGAGGTGCTCCGACGGGGTGAGCTTGTCGACGAGGGCGGCGATCTGATCGGTCATCCGCCCCCGGTCGAAGGACAGTTCCACGCGGCGGCGCCCCCGCTCGCCTTCGCGCCGGGCCAGTCCCGGGTCGGCGAGGCGCGCGGCCACGGCTTCGGCGAGCAAGCCGACCTCACCCGGCGGCAGCACCGCGCCGGCGTCCGCGACGCTCTGGCGCATCCCGCCGACGTCGAACGCGACGACCGGCCGCGCGCACGCCATCGCCTCCAGCGGCACCAGCGCCATGCCTTCGGCGCGGGAGGGCAGGACCACGACGTCCGCGGCGGTGTACCAGGCCGCCGGCTCGTCGGTGTGCCCCGCCCACCGGACGGACTCGTGCCCCGCCACCGGGTGCCGCTCGCGCCACACCGGGCCCATGGGCCCGTCGCCGGCGAAGACGAGCTGCGCGTCCGGCCGCCGCCGCAGCACCTGCGGCCACGCCGACAGCAGCTGGTCCTGGCCCTTGAGCTCGGCCAGCCGGCCCAGGCAGACGGCGATCGGCGCGTGCCGCGGCAGCCCGAGCCGTCGCCGGGCCGCGGTGCGATCGCCGGGGACGAACCGGGTCGTGTCGACGCCGTTGCAGACCACCTCCGCTTCGGCGGTCACCCCGGCCGCCCGGCCGGCGGCGAGTTCGTCGTCGCTCACGCACACGACGAGGTCGGTCCACCGCGACGCGAAGCGCTCCCACGCGGCGGACGCGCGCCGCAGCGGGCCGCTCGCCGTCTCGAAGGACCACAGGTGCGGCTGGAAGACCGTCCGGCGCTCACCGCGCACGGCCAGCCGTCCGGCCAGGCCCGCCTTCGAGCTGTGGAGGTGGACGACGTCCGGGGCGAGTTCGTCCAGCAGCCGCCGCAGCCGCAGCGCCTCGGTGACCGAGCCGGGCCCCGGCGCCCGGCGGGCGGCCCAGCCCCGCACGTCGATCCCGGCGGCCCGCGCCCGTTCGGCGAGCCAGCCCGACGGCGGGCAGGCGATCGTCACCGACCAGCCGCGGTCGCGTTGCGCCACCGCGAGTTCCAGCACGACGACGGCGACCCCGGCGGTCACGGGCTGCGAGACGTGCACGAGCCTCACCGGAGGCCTCCCCGGCGCAACTCGGCCAGTGCGGTCCGCTGCAGCAGCAGTGTCGCCCCGGCGTACCCGGCGACGAGCACCACGGCTTCGGCCACGGCGCCCGGCAAGCTGTCCCCGGCCCACTGTCCGAACGCGACCGCGGGCACCGCGCCCGCCACGCAGGCGAGCGCGACGCGGGCGGCGATTCCGGCCAGCACCGCGGCCGGCGGCGCCACGCCGAGCCCGGCCAGCACCCGCCAGGCGAGCGGCACCACCAGCCACGCCGCCGCGAGCTGAGCGGCCGCGACCGCCCCGATCCCGGCGTGCGTCAGCAGCACGAGCCCGGCCGCGAGCAGCACCAGGTGCGTCGACTCCAGCGCCAGGTACCGGCGGACGTGCCCGGTCGCCTTCACCGCCTGGTACCAGATCTGCAGCAGGCAGATGCCCTGGCCGTAGCCGGACAGCAGCACCAGCGGGCCGGCCGCGCCCGCCCACCGCGCGCCCAGCAGCACGACGTGCCCGGCGAGGACGGCGAGCGCGAGGTACAGGCCGCCGGTCACCACGAGCACCGCGCGGGTGAACCGCGTGACCGCTCCGCCGAGCGGTGCCCGTTCGCGCCGCAACCGCGTGAACACCGGGAAGGCGACGGCGCCGAGCACGACCGCCACCATGATGAACGGGACCCAGGCGAGCCGGTACGCCAGCGAATAGACGCCCACCGCGTCCGGCCCGAGCACGTGCCCCACCGCGAAGTAGTCGAGGTTCACCAGCAGCGCGCCGACGACCGCGGCCGGTCCCACGACGGCCACCCAGCCGAGCACCTCGCGCGCCGCCTCGGTGTCCCAGCACGGCCGGACCCCGCCGCGGGCCAGCGCGCCGAGCAGCGGCTGCGCCACCGCCGTGGCCAGCAGGCCGAGCACCAGCGACACCGGCCCGGCACCGCACGCGGCGAGCACGACGGTCAGCACGGCACCCAGCACCGCGCTGCCGCCGTCGGGCAGCAGCCGCCGCCGGAAGTCGAGCTCGCGGTGCATCAGGCCCATCTGCACCCCGCCGGCGGCCGAGAACGGCAGGCCGAGCGCGGCCAGCCGGACCAGCCCGGCGGCGTCCGGCGTGCCGAGCACCGCGGTGAGCGGCCCGGCGGCGGCCACCAGGGCGACGGCCAGCACGAGCCCGGCGCCGACGCTGAGCGTCAGCACCGTGCCCGCGGTCCGGCGCGGGTCGCGTTCGGTACGGCCGATGACGTCGTAGACCCCGATCGACTGGACGACCTGCCCGAGGTTCACCAGCGCCACCGCGAGCGCCACGGCCCCGAGCTGTCCCTCGGTGAGCAGGGCGGCCAGCACCAGCGTGACCAGCATCTGGCTGCTCTTGCTGACGAGGTTGACCACGCCCAGCCACAGCGAGCCGCGGACCGCGCGGGTCCCGAGCGCGGCGGTCACGTCGTCCGCACCCGGCTCGGGCGGACCGCGGCGAACACCGCGAGACCCCAGGCGGCGACGACCGCGACCCCGTCCACCGTGACGGCCGCCCGCGCGCCGAGCGTGGCCGCCACCGCGGCGTCCAAGGTGTACAGATGGGCGAAGGGGACGGCGACGGCGAGGACGGCGAGCCCGGCGGCCCCCCAGCCCGGCTCGGTCCGGTGCCGCCACCACAACGCCGCCACCGTGGCCATCGACGGAACGGCGATCAGCACGTCACCGGGCTGGTGCACCACGCAGACCACCACGGCCAGGCCGGTCAGGAGATCGGCGAGCGGCGTCGAGACCCGCCGGGTGAGCAGCGCGCTCGTCACGAGCACAGCGGCCAGCACCACGAGCTCGACGCCGGCGGGCACCCAGCCGGTGACGCGGAACAGCACCGCGGCGACGTCGATGCGTTGCGCCGTGGGGGAATCGACGGCGCCGTAGTCGGTGCCGCGGGCGTGGGTGAGGTTCGCGACGACGACGTCCAGGAACGGCCCGAACCCGCCTCCGCGCACCACGAGGAGGACGACGACGGGCAGGCTCGCGGCCGCGGCGATCGCCGTGCCGAGGAGGGCGACCCGCCGCGAGCCGCGCGCGAAGAGGAGGACGGCCAGCGGAAAGCCGTACTGGGGTTTGAGCCAGGCCAGCGCGAGGGCCACCGCGGCCCACCCCGGCCGGTCGCGCCGGGCGAGCAGGGCACCGGCCGCGCCGAGGGCGACGAGCGGGTTGACCTGGCCGACGTAGAGCTGCGCCTTGCCGACCTGGCTGGTGAGGAGCAGCGCGGAGACGACGGCGGTGGTGACGGAGAACGGCACGGCCACGTACCGCCGCACGGCGTGGGCGGTCAGCGCGGCGAGCGCGACGAGCAGCAGCAGCGAGAAGAGGCTGAACGCGACCGCGCCGACCCGGTAGCCCGGGAGCGCGAACGGCGCGTGCAGCAGCAGGTGGTAGGGCTGGTAGAGGTTGAAGTCCTGGCGCACGGGCCAGTGCGCGAACATCGCGGCGGGGTCGTAGGGGTTGCCGCCGCCGAGGAATTCGCGGATGGGGAAGTAGAGGGCGTCCCGGAAGTCCTGCAGCCGCTCCTCGCCGAGGACGGCGGGGGTCGGCAGCGGGACTTGCCACGAGGGGGCGAGGGCGTGCCAGGCGCTCAGCCCGCCGACGAGGGTGGCGAGGAGGAGGACGAGCCGCTGCCGGGAGGACAGGTGCTCCTCGGGGCGCGGAAACCGGACGGTGGTGCGGCGCAGCAGAGCTGCTCCCTGCCGGAAGCTCATGCCAGCACCACCGCCACCAGCACCGCGTCCGACGCCAGTACGGCCACCGCCGCCGTCAGGTCGGGGTGGTGCCGTCCCGCCGGTGTCACCGCCACCACCGAGGCGCCCGCTCCGCTCTCCTCCGGCAGGCCGGCCGCCAGCTTGGCCGCCGTCTCGGTCAGCTCCGGCTGCACCGGCAGCACGCGCACCGGCCGTCCCGCCGCGCGGCACAGGACCGCCAGCCGGTCCGCGGCCGCCGGGTCGTCCTCCCGGAGCACCGCCACCGGGCGGTGCACCCCCGCCGCGGCCAGTGCGCGGCGCACCGGACCCGGACCACCGCCGCCCGGGGTGAGGCGGCGCAGGGCCGCCGTCGCGAGGGCCGCCGCGACCGCGCCGACCAGCGCCAGCCCGGTCACCAGCGGGACGTCCGGGGCCACCGGGATGATCTCCGGCCGCGGATCCAGGGTCCGCAGCTTTCCGGCCGGCGCCAACAAGTCCGCGGCGATCATCGCCTTGGCCAGTGCCATCGCCGTCGCGCCCGCCTGCTCCGCCGAGGGCGCGCGCACCGACAGCCGCGCGAGGCCCGACGCCGGGACCAGCTCGACCGACACGTGCCCGGCCAGCTCGTCGGGTGCGTACCCGGACACCGGCGCCGCCGCCTGCAGCACCGACGGGCTGCGGGCCAGCTCCACCAGCGCGGGCAGGGCCAGCGAGACGACCTCGCCGTACGGGCCACCGTCCGCCCCGGCGGGGCCGGCGAGCAGGCTCACCCGGCCCTGGTACTCCTCGCCCCGCGTCAAGCCGACGATCAGCACGAGCGCCCCCACCAGCAGCGCCACGGCGGCGCTCGACACGGCAGTGCGGTAGTTCACGGCAGTGCGATGGTTCATCGGGCCCCTCGGAGGAGTTCGTCGTAGGACTTCATCAGCGTGTGCGGGTCGTAATCGCGTTCGATGGCCCGAATTCCCTCGGTCGCAACGGTTTCCCGCGCCACCGGGTCGAACAGCAGCGTGTTCAGCGCCGCGGCCGTCGCGGCCGGGTCCGCGGGCGGCACCACGATCCCGCCGCCGCCGGCCAGCACCTCGCCGATCCCGCCGACGTCCGTCGCGACCACCGGACGTCCGGCCGCCATGGACTCCAGGACCGCCAGCGGCAGGCCCTCCCAGTCGCTGGTCAGCACCGTGACGTCGGCGGCGGCGAGCAGGTCCGGCACGTCCGCGCGGGTGCCGAGGAACTCCACCCGGCGGCCCAGCGCGTGCGCGCGGCGCTCGAGGTCCGCGCGCCGGCTGCCGTCGCCGGCCAGCCACAGCACGGCGTCGCCGCCGACGGCGGCCCAGGCGTCCAGCAGCACATCGTGCCGCTTCTGCGGTTCGAGCCGGGCCAGGCAGAGCGCCACCGGCGTCCGCTCCGGGACGCCGAGGGACGCCCGGATCTCGGCGCGGCCGAACACCGGCATCCGGCCGAACACGGCGTTGGGGATCACCACCGGCCGCTCCAGTCCCGACGCCGCCAGCCGGTCGGCGGCCGCGGCGGAGACGGCGACGACGTGCTCGGACGTCCGGCGCAGGATCCGCGCCGCGGCGGGGTACTCCTCGTCGGCGACGCCGTGGAAGACGGTGATCGGCCGCCGTCCGGCCAGCCGCGTCACCAGGCTCGCGCCGACGTTGTGGGCCAGCACGACGTCCGGCCGGAACTCCGCGATCGCCCGGCGGGTCGCCCAGGCGGCCTTCAGCACGCCGGTCTTGCTGCGGCGGGCGAGCGGCACGGGGAACGTCGGTGTGCCGTCCGCGGCGAGCGCGTCGGCGCGGAAACCCCCGCCGCTGGCGACCGCGGACACCCAGCCGTACTCCCCGCCGCGGGCGGCCATGCCGGCCACGAGCGTCTCCGCCCCGCCGGCCCCCATTTCACTGATGACGTGCAGCACCCGCATCGGCGCTCCCCTCTCCTTCTCGGCGAACCCGGGCTTCGGCCGCGACGGCGAGCGCGGCCAGCGACCACAACGGCAGGTAGTACTGCTCGGACAGGAAGGTCGACGTGACGAGGACGGCGAGCAGTGCCGCCTGGACGGCGACGGCCTCGGTGCGGGCCGGCCCGGCTCCGGCGAGGCGGACCGCCCGCTCGCTCGCCACCGCGGCCACGCCGACCACCCCGGCGAACAGCGCGAACCCCGGCAGGCCCAGCTCCGCGGCGACCTCGAGGTACATGTTGTGCGCCACCGGGGTCTGCTCGTCGACCTCGGCGTCGTGGGACTCGGCGGCGTAGTGCTCGCGGAAGCTGCCGGGACCCACGCCGAGCAGCGGGTGCGCGGTCAGCATCCGGGCCGCCGCCTGCCAGCGCAGTTCCCGGGTGTCCACATTGGACGCCGCGATGTAGCTCTTCTCCTGCAGCGCCCGGTCCAGCTGCGGCCCGGCGAACAGCAGCGCGCCCAGACCCAGCGCGGCGGCCGCCGCGGCCGCCGCCGCGACCACCCGCCACGGCAGCACCCGGCGCAGCAGCAGCCAGCCGACCGCGGCGGCCAGCCCCAGCGCGCCGCCGCGGGAGAACGTCGCCGTCGCGCCGGCCACCAGGACGATGCCCGCGGCCGTCAGGATCGGGCCCCGCCCCCGGCGGTGCAGCGCCGCGAGCAGGGGCACGGCGGCGACGAGGAAGTAGGCGAGGTCGTTCGGGTCCGGCTGCGGTCCGCTCGCGCGGGCTTCGCCCTCGGCGACCAGGCTGTAGAGGGCGCCCGCGCCGGCGACGGTGGCGCCCGCGGCCGCCGCCAGCAGCAGCCGGCGGATCGGGACCTCGCGGCTCGCCACGTCCGCGAGCGCCGCGGTGACCACGAGGAACGGCAGCCACCGCACGGTGTACTCGGCGGTGAACTCACCCGCCGCGTGCACGGACGCCGTCACCGCCAGCACGACGGCGAGCAGCGCGAGGACCGCGTGCAGCGGCGTCGGCCGGGGCAGCTGACGGCGGCGGACGCGCACGGCGAGCCAGACGACGGTCAGCAGCGCGGGCGCGGCCTTCCCGAGCTGGCTCTGCACGGCCGTCAGGTAGCCCTCGACCGGCGCCAGCCCGACGGTCGCGCACGCGAGGACCCGCAGCACCGCCGTCTCCCGGGTTTCGCGCCGGGAAGGCCGGACGACGACCTGCGTCATCCGGGGCTCCGCCCCGAGCCGGGGGCTCCGCCACCCGGACCCCCGCAGAACCTGGTGGGCGGTCATCTCCCGGCGTCCAATCTGGTCACCGGCCGGGTGCGTCGCACGGTCGTCCGGCGGACGTACTCCCCGGTGCCGACGACGTCGAAGTGCTCCCGCAGCGCGGAAAGCACCCAGCCGAGCCAGGCCACCTTCCGCCCGCCCGGTGCCGCCATGCCGGGGAAGAACTCCATCCCGGGCGCGTCGGCGGCGCCGAGGACGTCGGTCGGGTGCAGCAGCAGCGAGGGGGAGACCCCGCGGGCGCGGCACAGCCGCAGCGCCGTGCGGAAGTAGCCGCGGGCGAGCCGGGGTGAAATTTCGTGCAGCTGCAGGAGGTACGAGCCGTGGATCGGCGTGCGCAGCAGCGGCATCGTCGTCACCGGGAGTTCGGTCAGCTCGCGGCCCACGCACGTCTGCCAGCGGTAGGCGTGCACCGGCGCGAGCACCCGGGAAACCCCGCCGAACAGCTCGTCCTGCCCTTCGTCCGCGGTCTTCACCGTGCGGTTGTGGTACGCGCGGGCCAGCGGGCCGATCCACGTCGGCAGCGTGCTGGCGTCGTAGGCGTACCCGCGCTCGGCGAGGAGCTCGATCAGGTCGCGCGTGACGCTGTAGCCGGGGCCGCGGAACCCGCTCGGGCGGGGCGCGCCCGCGGCGGCGATCGCGTCCTCGGTCCGGCTCAGCTCGTCTTCGAGCCGGTCGCGGGAATAGCGGTGCAGCCAGGGTTCGTGGCCGAAGGAGTGGTTGCCCACCTCGTGCCCGGCCGCGGTGATCTCGGCGACGGCTTTGGCGCCGTCTTCGCGGACGACGTCGGCACCCACGACGAAGACCGTCGTCGTCAGGCCCTGTTCGCCGAGGATCTCCAGCAGCCGCGGCACCGCGGACGGCAGGAAGCTGGGCCGGTCGCGCCACGCGGGATCGCCGTGGGTCTTGAGGTAGGCCCACAGGTTGTCGAGGTCGACCGAGACGCTCGCCAGCGGCCGCGGGCTCACGCGGCTTCCCCGGCGAGGGCGGCGGTGCCGGTGCGCGACTGCACGCCGAGCAGCAGCACACCGCACACGACCACGGCGAGCCCGGCGGCGACCCACGGCCCGTGCCCGGCGACGACGTGGTCGCCGAGGACGGCGATGCCGGTGACCGACGAGAGCACGATGGTGGTCGCGTCGGCGGTGGCCACGACCGCGGCCGCCGGTCCGCGCTGCAGCGCGGCCGCCATCGAAGCCTGCCCGAGCACCGCGGCCGCCAGCATCAGCCAGGTCAGCGGATTTCCCGGCAGGGCACCGAGATCGAGGTGCGCGAGCGTGCGGCTGGCGACCGCCACGACGGCGAACGCGACCCCGGACAGGACCGCGGCGGGCAGGAACGTCGCCGCCCGGCCCGCAGGGACCATGGCCAGCCCGATCCCGAGCACCACGGCCGCCAGGACGGCGACCCCCGCGATCGGGAGGTCCGTGGCGACCGAGGCCGACGACGATCCGGCCAGCACGACGAGCCCGGAAGCCAGCAGCACCAGCGTCATCACCTCCGCGGTGCGGATCCGCCAGCCGAGGACGACGACCCCGAACGCCGTCGCCAGCCCGATGGCCGACGAAGAGGCGGCTTGGACCAGGTACAGGGGCAGGGAAGCGCGTGCGAAGAACGCGAGCGCGAAACCGCCGGCCTGGCCGGCGAAACCCAGCAGGTACAGCCGGTCGGCGGCGAGCCGGGCCAGCAGTCCCAGCCCCGCGCCCGGCCGGTTCCCGGCCCGCCGCGCGGCGACGCTCTGCGCGACGATCCCCACCGCGTAGAGCACCGCGGAGGCCACGAGCACCGCGTAATCCACCACGAACCACTCCTCACGTGCCGCACCGCCGATCCGGGTGCCCCGGCAAAGCGTAGGAACGCGGAAGTGACTTCACTTTCGAAGGATGGGGTTCGGGAATTTGTTACACTCCGGGATCGATACGCGGAGCAGGAGCAACACCAAAGCGTGACACCCCGGGGTGTTCCCCCCGGTGGAACACGGTGTGTAGTAACGGTTCGTCGCTCCCCGGCTCCGGCGTTCCGGCGAAATCGGCGCCACCCGGGTGAGCCACCCGTTCGGGCTATACGAACCCCGGTCAGCGGCTTGCCGACTCCACACGATCGGTGAATCGGGTGGAACACCCGGCGGCCCATCAGTACGTTTTTCCCACCATGACGTTTTCTGCCGGGGCGGAACAGTGCCTTGAACGCCGCCGCGGCAATTGTCTCATCGAGGGAGAATTCATGCTGAAGAAAATCGGCTTCGTCGCCGTGGCCATGGCGGCCGGCGCGTTGGTCACCGGCGGGATCGCGTCCGCGGGGACGCCGGGTGACGAGCACGGTCACCGCCACGGCGACTACGGCTACGACTACGACCAGACCGGTCAGGTCGGCCTGGTGAACCTGAACAACACCGACGCGCTGCACAACGTCAACGCCACCCTCGGGCTCTGCGGCAACGACATCAACGTGCTCGGCGTCCAGGTGCCGCTGCACGACACGCTGAACGGGCTCGGCGTGCCGATCCTGTCGCCGGGTGCGAGCTCGGCCGAGGGCGAGTCGCCGTACAACTGCGCCTCCAGCGGGCTCGCCGACGGCGGCACCAGCCAGGGCGAGTGACTTTCCGCTCCGGCGGGGAGAAAACAGTTTCCGGAATGGCGCAGCAGCGGTTTGCGCCGTGAAGTGCCGCCCGGACGAGGGCGGGCAGTTGAGGAGTTCTTTCTCGTGATCAAGCAGTTCGGATTCGTCGCGACCGCGCTGGCCGCAGGGCTGGCCGCGTTCGGCGGCTCGGCCTCGGCGACCACCGTCACCGTCTCGGGCCACCCGGGAGACCAGAGCGAGCAGTACGGCCTGGCCAACCTGCAGAGCATCGACGCGCTGCACAACGTGAACCTCGTCGGCGGCGTCTGCGAAATCCCCGTCAACGTGCTCGGGGTGCAGGTTCCGGTGTACGAAACCCTGGACGGCGTCGACGTCCCGATCCTGTCGCCGGGCGAGCACGAGGCCGAGGGCTCGTCGCCGTCCAACTGCGCGAGCGGCAGCATCGCGGACGGCGGGACCGCCCAGGGCCACTGATCGACCCGATGGGAAGCCGTCGCGCGGATGCATTTCCGCGCGGCGGCTTTTTCGCTGGGTAACGGAAAGGATGGGAGCACGACCGTGGCCGGTGACGTCGACCCGGCGGTCGAAAACGCTCAGCTGCGCGAGGCGCTGTCGTCCCAGCCGGTGATCGAACAGGCCAAGGGCATGGTGATGCTCCTGCGCGGCTGCACCGCCGCGGAGGCGTTCGGCGTGCTGGTCACCGTGTCGCAGCTGAGCAACGTCAAGCTCCGTGACGTGGCCACGGTCGTCGTGGCCGCCGGCAGCGACGCCGAGCCGGGGCTGGCCGATCAGGACGCCGAACGCGCTGTCCGCGCGGTGTTGTGCCGCCACGTGCTGGGTGGTCCGGCGTGAAGAGTGGCTGGTGAACCGGCGAAGTCGTGCGTCGCCCGGCTGCGGGCTCGGCTGAGGGGTTCACACCTCGCCGGTTCACCAGCCGGATACGGCGTCCCCGAAGGTCGAGGGGAACGCGATCCGTGATTCCGATCCTACGGCGTCGGCGCGGTTCCCGTTGCGGTTCTTCGGGTGGTTGTGGCATGAACGAGTGTGCGAACGGCGGCCTTTTCACCGAAACGTTTTCCGGTGCGTGAACCTCGCTGACACGATCGGGCCAATGTCGGCCCGGTCAGCGGCCTGCGTACGCACTCGATGGTGTCGTCAAGTGGAATTCGAACCATTCTCTCAGTACGTTCCCCTCACGCGGGACGGAAGAACACACACCACGCCGCCGTCCTGTCCGATGCACCGACTGATCGAGGAGAACAAATGCTGAAGAAGGTTGGTTTCGTCACGGTGGCCATGGCGGCCGGCGCCTTCCTGGCGGGTGGCGTCGCTTCTGCCGGCACCCCGGACGGCTACGACCACCACCACAGCGGCCACAGCGAGCAGCTCGGCCTGCTCAACCTGAACAACACCGACGTCCTGCACAACGTCAACGCCGTGCTCGGCGTGTGCAGCAACGACATCAACGTGCTCGGCGTCCAGGTGCCGATCCACGACTCGCTCAACGGCATCGGCGTGCCGATCCTGTCGCCGGGCGAGCACGAGGCCGAGGGCGAGAGCCCGTACAACTGCGCGTCCGGCGGCCTCGCCGACGGTGGCACGAGCCAGGGTCACTGAGTCCCCGCGCCACGGCTGCCCGTTGTGTGTGCGGAAGCCGGCCGAGGCGCGGACCACGGCGCCGCGCGTGAGCTCGTGCCGCGGGCCCGGAACAGGGAGCGAGCTGCACACTCCGGTTCCCCGTCCCGGGCACGCAGCGATCCACCGCAGTCGCCGGCACGGGTGGGACCGGCTGCCGCGCCAGGCCCGGCGCGCCGGTCCCACCCGGCGCAGACGAAAGCCGCGACCGAATCTTCGGTCGCGGCTTTTGCCGTGTTACCGGCCGCGCAGCAGCCGCCTGACGCCCCCGCCGCGGCGCCCGGGCTCCGGAGCGGGCGTGGTGCCGACCCGCAGCACGATGTCCAGCAGCGCGGCCTGCTGGTCCCGGGCGGCCCGGGTGTAACCGGGGGACGCCGCAACGGCGCGGCGGAGGTCGTCGGGGTCGGCGGTGCCGGTGTCGAACCCGGCGACCCGGGTGACGTCGATGGGGCCTCGGCACGGGGTTTCCAAGGGAAGCTTCTCCTGCGGTCGGGCGTGCGGTCCGTCCTCTCGTTATCGCGCCGTTACCGCTGGTGTTACCGGTCCCGTGTCCCTCGGTCAGGTGAGAAGGGCCGGCCGGGTCAGACCCGGCTCCACTTCTGGTTGGCCTGGCCGTTGCAGCTCCACAGGATCGCGTGCGTCCCGTTGGCCGTCGCGGCGCCTTCGACGTCCAAGCAAAGTCCTGATTGGACATTGCGGACCGTGCCGTCCGATCCCAGGGTCCACTTCTGGTTGCTCTGCCCCGTGCACGAGCGGCTCGAGACCCGCGCGCCGCTGGTCGTGCCGTCGAGGCACTTGTCGCCGAAGACGCGGATTTCGCCGTTGTCCCAGGTCGTCCAGAGCTGGTTCGCGGCCGTCTGGCAGTCCCAGATCAGCGTGCCCGCGCCGGACGCGGTCGAGGCGTTGTCGACGTCCAGGCAGCGGCCGGACCCCGCGTCGCGCAGCCGTGAGGTCGTGGCGGCCAGCGGTGTGCCGCCGGAGACGCGGTAGGCCGCCACGCCGTGGGCGGGCACGCTCGCGCTGATCGTTCCGCTGCTCGCCGACGTGCCGCCGGTCCACACGTCGGTCAGCGTGAACGACGTGCCGGACAGGCCGATCTGCGCCGCCGTCGTGCTGATCGTCGTGGTCGCGCTGCCGCGGTTGAGCAGCCCGACGGCGACCGAACCGTCGGCGAGGGGCTTGGCGAACACCTCGACGTTGCCGTCGTCGCGGACCCGGCGCCCGCCCGCGCCCAGCCGGTCCTGGTCGATCGCCAGCAGCCGGGGGTTGCGCAGGACCGCGCTGATGTCGGCGGACATGCTGCGGACGTCGTTGCCCGCCATCAGCGGCGCGGCCATCAGGGCCCAGAGGGCGAAGTGCGCGCGGGATTCGGTCAGTGACAGGCCCGGGCGGCCGACGACCAGCATGTCCGGGTCGTTCCAGTGCCCGGGACCGGCCTGCGCGGCCAGCGGGGCGGTGACGTCGAGGACGTTGCCGACGCCCATCGGGTAGCTGTTCGTGTTGCCGTTCTGCCAGATGTCGAGCAGGTCTTCGGTGGTGCGCCACAGGTCGGCGACCTGGCCCCAGTCGTACTTGTCGCCGGTGATGGCGTGGTAGCTGTTGGGGTTGATGCTGTAGACGATGGGACGGCCGGTGGCGCGCAGGGCGTCGCGCATCAGGCCGAACCGCGTCACCTGCTCGTCGCGGGTGCCGGCGGGGGAGCACCAGTCGTACTTGAGGTAGTCCACGCCCCAGGACGCGAAGGTGCGGGCGTCCTGCGTCTCGTGGCCCTGGCTGCCGGTCGAGCCGGGGTAGGTGCCGGTGCGCTGGGCGCACGTGCGGTCGGTGGGGACCTGGTAGATGCCGAACTTGAGGCCGCGGGCGTGGATGTAGTCGCCCAGTGCCTGCATGCCGCTGGGGAACTTCGAGGCGTTGCCGCGCAGGTTGCCCTGGGCGTCGCGCTGCGGGTCGAACCAGCAGTCGTCGACGACGACGTACTGGTAGCCCGCGTCGCGCATGCCGGAGGAGACGAGCGCGTCGGCCGCTTGGTGGATGGTGGACTCGGAGACGTTGCAGCCGAAGCTGTTCCAGCTGTTCCAGCCCAGTGGCGGGGTCACCGCCGGGCTCCCGGGCGCGGCGACGGCGGCCGCCGGCACCGCGACGGACAGCGACAGCGCGGCGGCCGCCGCGGAGAACAGGTGCAGGACCCGTGAACGGGTTCGAGCGGGCATCGTCGCCCCTTTCCGGACGGGCGGACCGCAAGTTAGCGCTAACACTTCCGGTCGCACGGAGCTTCGTCGAACTTCCCGAAACTTTCGCCTCGCTGATCAGCCGGCCAGGTATGTATAGAGGAAGGCCGGTGCGGCGTCCACCCTCCATCGGCGCATCATTGCCAAACGCGTGCACGGATGATTACAGTCCCCTGTCTGGGAGCGCTCCCACTTCCGCCGGGCTCAACGACGAGGAGATGGCGAATGCGGGCAAGGAGATTCCGGGCTGGACTGGCGTTGCTGGCGGTGACGGCGCTCGGGTTGACGGCGGGTTCCGTGCCCGCCGCCGCCGCGGACTACGAGCGGCTGCTCAACGGCACCTTCGCCGGGGGCACCATCGACCCCTGGTGGGCCGGGGCCGGGACGGCCGGGCACGTCACCGGCGGTGAGTTCTGCACCGATGTCACCGGCGGCACGGCCAACGGCTACGACGCGCTGGTCGGCCAGAACGGCGTTCCCTTCGAGGCGGGACAGCAGTACACGCTGCAGTTCGACGCGCACGCGACGACCAGTCAGCCGATTTCGGCCGTCGCGGGCGAGGCCGTCTCGCCCTACCGGCAGATCTCCCGGACCGACCTGACGGTCACCCCGGCCACGCAGCACTTCACCGTCACCTTCACGTCCACTTTGGACTTCCCAGCCGCCGGCAACGGCCAGCTGGCCTTCTGGTTCGGCGGCCAGGCCGCGAACAACACCGTCTGCCTGGACAACATTTCGCTGGTCGGCGGCGTGATCCCGCCCGGCGGCCTGCCGCCGACGAGCGGCATCCGGGTGAACCAGGAAAGTTACACCCCGGGCCTGCCCAAGCACGCCACGGTGATCAGCAGCTCGACGACCCCGGTGACGTGGACGTTGCGCAACTCCGCGGGCACCGCGGTCGCCAGCGGCCAGACCCGCCCCCGCGGCGCGGACGCCGCGTCCGGCGAGAGCGTCCACGACATCGACTTCTCCGCCTACGACACCGCGGGCACCGGGTACACGCTGGCCGTCGGCTCGGAGACCAGCTTCCCCTTCGACATCTCCGCGGACGGGCTGAAGAAGCTGCGCTACGACGCGCTGGCGTTCTTCTACCACCAGCGCAGCGGCATCGCGATCGACGCCCAGTACGTCGGGGCCACCTACGCGCGCCCCGCGGGCCACGTGAACGTCGCCCCGAACCAGGGTGACAACAACGTCCCCTGCCGGTCGGACCTGAACTGCGGGTACACCCTCGACGTGCGCGGCGGCTGGTACGACGCCGGCGACCACGGCAAGTACGTCGTCAACGGCGGCATCGCGACCTGGGAACTGCTCGACGAGTACGAGCGCGCGCTGAAGCTCGGCGACGCGAGCGCGCTGGGTGACGGCAAGCTCGCCATCCCGGAGCAGGCCAACGGCGTCCCCGACATCCTCGACGAAGCCCGCTGGGAGGTCGACTTCCTGCTTTCCATGCAGGTCCCCGACGGCAAGCCGAACGCGGGCATGGTGCACCACAAGATCCACGACGCGCAGTGGACCGCCCTGCCCACCCGGCCCGACCAGGACAGCCAGCCGCGCCGGCTCTCCCCGCCGAGCACGGCGGCGACGCTGAACATGGCCGCGGTCGCCGCGCAGGCGTCCCGGCTGTGGCGGACCATCGACCCGGCTTACTCGGCGAAGCTGCTCGCCGCGGCCGAGAAGGCCTACGCCGCGGCGAAGGCCAACCCGAACGTGCTCGCCGACCCGAACGACGGCACCGGTGGCGGCACCTACAGCGACAACACCGTGACCGACGAGTTCTACTGGGCGGCCGCCGAACTCTTCGCGACCACGGGCCAGTCCGGCTACCGCGCCGACGTCACCGGCTCGTCGCTCTACCGCGGCGTCAGCTTCAACACCCACGGCTTCGACTGGGGCTCGACGGGCGCGCTCGGTGACATCACGCTCGCCCTGGTGCCCACCGACCTGCCGGCGGCGGACGTGGCGGCGATCAAGACGGCCATCACCACGACCGCCGACAGCCACCTGGCCCAGATGGCGGGCATGGGCTACCCCGCGCCCTACCGGACGGCCGACGGCACGTACGAGTGGGGATCCAACGGCCTGGTGGCCAACAACGGCGTCGTGCTGGCCCTCGCCTATGACTTCACCAAGCAGGACAAGTACCGCGACGGCGCGTTCCAGGCCATGGACTACCTGCTGGGCCGCAACCCTGCGAACTACTCCTACGTCTCCGGCCACGGCGACCAGGCGGTGCAGAACGTGCACCACCGGTTCTGGGCGCACGAGCTGGACCCGTCGCTGCCGACCGCGCCGCCCGGGGCACTGTCCGGCGGGCCGAACAGTGGCCTGCAGGACCCGACCGCGGCCCGGCTGCTCGCCGGCTGCGCGCCCCAGCGCTGCTTCGTCGACGACATCCAGGCGTACTCGGTGAACGAGGTCGCGATCAACTGGAACTCGGCGCTGGCCTGGCTGGCGAACTGGACCGCCGAGAAGTCGCCGTCGGCGGTGGACACGACCGCCCCGGCCGCGGCGGGCAAGCCGGCCGTGTCCGCGGTGACCGCGACGGGCGCGACGGTGACCTGGGCGGCGTCTTCGGACGCGGAGAGCGGGATCAAGAACTACGACGTCGTCAGCGTGACCGGCACGGCCCGCAAGGTGCTCGCCACGGTCACCGGGACGAGCGCGACCCTGACCGGGCTGTCGCCGTCGACCGCCTACACCCTGGTGGTGGTCGCCCGCAACGGCGCCGGCCTCACCGGGCCGGACTCGGCATCGGCGCAGTTCACGACCCTGCCGGACGCCTCGGGCGGCGGTTGCGCGGTGACGTACACGGCGAACTCCTGGTCCGGCGGCTTCACGGCCTCCGTCACGCTCACCAACACCGGGACGACGGCGTGGCCGACCTGGACGCTGAAGTTCGCCTTCCCGGGCACCCAGAAGGTGAGCCAGGGCTGGTCGGCGACCTGGGCGCAGTCCGGCGCGGACGTCACGGCCACGGCCATGCCGTGGAACGCCGCGGTGGGGGCGGGCAAGTCCGTCTCGATCGGGTTCAACGGCAGCTACACGGGCACCAACCAGCGCCCGGCGGCCTTCGCGGTGAACGGGAAGACCTGCAGCTGACGCTTCGATCGGCGAACTGCCGGACTGTCCGCTAGCGTTTCAAGTGTGGGCAGGCGCGCCTCCTCCCCCCTCGGCGCGTCTGTCCACACTTGTCCGGGTGCTCACCGGCTCGCGAGGCCGCCCAGGATGGCGTCGATGATGCCCTGGTGGGTGACCGCGTAGGACCGGCGGTCGAACAGGCCGAAGCCGTACTGCCCGTTGTTGCCGTTGTCCCAGTACACCGTGGCGGCGCCGTACTTCTTGGCCGTCGACACGACCGCCCGCGCGAAGTCGGCGCGGTAGCGGTTGTTCGCGGAATCGAACGACGACTTGTCGATCGACCCGTATTCGCCGACGATCGCGGGGTAGCCCTTGGCGACGAAGGTGTCGCGCACCGATTTGAGCTGGGCGTCCAGGTAGTCTTCCTGGCCCCAGGTCGACTTTTTCGACGGGTTGGCCGCGCCGCGGCCCCACTGCGTGATGGTGCCGTTTTCCTCGCCGGCGAAGTCCCACGGGCTGTAGTAGTGGACGGAAATCATCATCCGCTTTTCACCCGCGGGAACCGACGGCGACCGGAACTGGTCGGTGGGCATGACGAAGCCGTAGTTGCCGGTGGTGTAATCGATGTTCGTGTTCCAGCCCGCGACGAGCAGCCACCGCGAACCGTTGTTCCCGCCGGCCTTGCGCACGGTGTCGACGAAGATCTGGTCGTAGGCGTTGATGTTCGAGTAGCAGGGCTGGGTCGGGTTGCCGTACTGCCCGTCGAACTCCTCGTTCATCGCCTCCAGGACGAGGTGCTGGTCGTAGCCGGCGAACCGAGCCGCGACCTGCTGCCAGACCTTCTGGTACTTGGCCTTGACGGTGGCCTGGTTGCCGGAATCGCAGATCAGCCACGAGCCGTTGACGGTCTTGTAGCCGTCGCCGTGCATGTCGACCAGCACGTACAGGCCGCGGTTGTACGCGTAGTCGACGACCTGCTGGACCCGGTTCAGCCAGGCGGCGTTGACGGTGTAGTCCGGCCCCGCGCCGATGTAGTTCAGGTACGAGACCGGAATCCGGATGGTCCGGAACCCGGCGGCTTTGACTTTGTCGATGAGCGCCTGGGTGACGGTCGGCTGCCCCCAGGCGGTTTCGCTGGGCACACCGTTGCTGCTGGCTTCCAGCTGGTTCCCCAGATTCCACCCGGCGCCCATTTCGGCCACGATCTGCGCCGCATTCAGCCCGCCGGCGGAAGCCGGAGCAACCCCGGAAAAACCGGCGGTGACGGCCAGTGTGACGGCGAGGAACGCGGACCGGAGCTTCGTTGCTCTCGAAGTCATGACGGATACCTCCCGTGTCCATGGATGGAGATATTCCAACATGTCCGATATCGACCGTCAATGCTGCACGTGTTCCCGGATAACCCGGGCGGTCGAAGGAATCGAATGATCGAAGAAATCGACGGGAATTCGACGAAAAATCGCTCAGGAACCGTCCGCCCGGAAGTCGACGAGGGCGACGGTGATGTTGTCGCGCCCGGACGCGTTCATCCCGCCGGTGGTGCGTTCGCGCCCCGCGGTGATCGCCGCCTCTGCCGGCAGGACGTAGCCTTTCGGTGGAGTGTCGGCCGCACGAGGCCCGAGCAGAGGAGTGAGCATGCAGGGAGTGGATCCGTCGGTGCCGCCGAGTGGCACCGGCTGCGCGGACTGCGACGCCGCGGACCCGCAGGGCTGGTGGTTCCACCTCCGGCGCTGCGCGCAGTGCGGGCACATCGGGTGCTGCGACTCCTCGCCCGGCCGGCACGCGAGCGGTCACGCCGCCGCCAGCGGGCACCGCCTGGCCCGCAGCTTCGAGCCCGGCGAGGAGTGGTTCTGGGACTACGGCGACGAAACCCTCTACGAGTCCGGCCCGGAGCTCGCGGGCCCGCAGCACCGCCCCCTGAGCCAGGCCGCGCCCGGCCCGGCGGACCGTGTGCCGGGGGACTGGACCCAGCACCTGCACCGGTAGCCGCCCGGGCTTCGCCGCGGCTCGAGCGGGTCACAGGCGGCGGTACCGCGCCTCCAGCAACGCGAACACGCTGAACACCGCAATGCCCGCGGCCAGCGCCAGCAGCAGGGCCTGTCCGTACGGCTGCACGGCCAGCGTCTTCAGCGCCGGGTCCAGGCCGCCGGCCTTGGCGGGGTCGTAGCGGATCGCCGCCAGGACGAACATCACGCCGACGGTCGCGTACGTGACCCCCACCGCGCACCAGCCGATCTGCCCGAGGCGGGTGGCCGAGCGGCGCAGGGTGGGCGACGCGCCGCCGAAGTCGAGGTCGCGGAGGAACTTCTTCCGGGCGCCGCGGTAGGCGAGCCACGCCGCGACCGCGATGACCACGATCCCCGCCGTGATCACCGCGGCGGCGCCCCACGGCCGGGCCAGCACGCCGGCGACCACGGAACCGGCCTTGCCCGAAGCGCCGGTTGCGGTCTTCGCGGCGCTGTAGGAGACGAGGCCGTACAGCACCACTTCGACACCGCTGGCCGCCCGCCGCGCCCATCGCCGCCGCGGTGCGGCGTGCCGGTGGCCGGTGACCGCCTCGGCGAGCTGCCACAGTGCGAGCACACCGGTGCCGGCGGCGACGAGCCAGAGCAGCCACGCGCCGCCTTCGGTCGCGACGATCTGGAGCGCGCCCGCCTTGTCGGCGCGCTCGTTGTCGCCCAGGGCCACCTGGGCGGCGAGCCACGCGACGATCAGGTGTACCGCCGCGTAGCAAGTCAACCCGATCCGGGCAAGCACGCTGAAAATTCTCAGTTCGGGCATGAAGGTGAGTTTTACTCATCTCCGTCGGATTTGACCAGAGGCACCTGCGTAGCGGGGCCGTGAATCTGTCGGCGGCGCATCGATTTCGGATCGTATTGGGCCCGGTTCACCGCGCGAAACGGCCATGTCTCTCGTACCCTTGTCGGACAGTGCATCGCCTGTGCATCCAGAGGTGAGCGTGGCGGCAGACGCACCGGCGGTACCGGCGCGAGACGTTGACCGCCCTGTTGACCACCGGGGGAACCAGGTCGTCCGCCTGATGCGGCGGGCCGCCGAGACGCCGGACGAGCGGACGTGGCAGCCGGAGGAACCTGCCGCGGAACTGCTCGCCGGCGTCGACGCGGTGGTACCGCGTCGCGGCCCGGCGTAACAAGCCCGCGGCACGGCACGACTCTGCTCGTCGACGCCGCCTCAGGAAGGGATCGACGGCATGGCTTGGTTCAGCCGCAGAACGCAGTCCCGCCTTCCCGCGGACACGGCCCGCCGCCTCGAACTGCTGGGCCGCTTCGAGTTCGACGTCCGCGGTTCGGGGATCGCCTCGGCCGACATCTTCCCGACCTGCATCCAGCCGTTCCTTGGGTTCGCCCGGCAGGACCTGGCCGGGTTCGCCGCCGAACTGCGCGCCGCCGTCGCGGGTGACGACACCGGGTTCGCCACCTACGGGGCGTCCTGCCTCATCTTCGAACTGGCCGGGACGGACGTCCGCAACCCGGACGCCCTCGCCCTCCTGGACGCCGCCATCGAAGTCAAACGGGCCCGGCACCTGCCCCAGATCATGCTGAAGGGCTACGAGCTGTTCCGGTGGAACGAGGTGCACGGGGTCGGTACCTGGCCCGGCGGCGCCGCTCAGCCACCGGTGTAGGCGAACGCCGCCGCAGTCCGCCGTCCGGTGGCTGGAACCGGACCGTCAGGTACGCGGTGGCCTGGTCGTGCACCGGCCAGGCCACCGCAACCACTTCATCCATCCCCACGCAGGACGGCATCCGGAGGCTGACGATCAGGGTTCGGTGCCCCAGCCGAGGGTGCCCGACTGGTAGGCGGTGGCGGTGGCGAGGTCGGTGAACGCCGCCGCCGTGCGGTAGCTGTAGTCGTCGGCCTGGTTGAACGGGGACCAGTCGGCCTTGGCCACGCGCACCTGCACTTCGCCGGTGCTCGCGCCGGCGGCCAGGGTGCCGCCGCTGAAGCCGACCTCGACATACGCGTCGGCTCCCGGGCGCGGTGTGCTGAGCTTCACCACGCGCAAGGTGACGTTCGCGCAGCCCGCGACCGCGTAGTCGCACCAGATCTGGTAGCCCGGGTTGGTGGCGTCTCCGGTGAACCAGTAGCGGGCGGTGACGCCGGTCAGGGCGACCGGCGTGCTGCCCCGGTTGACGACCTGCAGGCTGGTGCGGATCTGACTGCTGGAGGTGTCACTCCCGCCGCGTTGCTGGACGGCGAGCGAGCCGGTGCCGGGGTTGCCGCCGGTGGTCGTGGTGGTGACCGAAACCGGGCTGCTGGCCGTGGACCGGTTGCCGGCGGCGTCCCGGGCCTGGACCGAGAACGTGTACGCCGTGCCCGGGGTGAGGCCCGTGACCTGGTAGCCGGTCCCGGTGGTGCTGCCGACCACCGTCCCGGCGGAGTTCAGCACGTCGTACCCGGCGACGCCGACGTCGTCGGTGGCGGCGGTCCAGGTGAGACCGACGCTGGTGCTGCCGGCGGTGGCGGTGACCCCGGTGGGCGCCGACGGCGGCGTGGTGTCCGCTGTGGACGGTCCCGGCTCGCTGCCCCACAGCACCGTGGAACCTTGGGTCAGCACCAGTTGCGGGTCGTTGGCCGGCGCGGTCCCGCTGGGGGCGAGGCCGGTGTGCGACCAGTCGTTGGCGGGGTCCCAGGTGCCGGCGCTGCTGATCCGGAACTGCACTTCCTTGCGGTAGCGCGACTGCCCGCCGGGAGCGACACCGCCGGAGCACGGGATCTCGACGTAGTACACCGCGCCGGAGAACTGGTGCACGGTCGGGGCGTCGCACTGGTTGTACGCCGACGTGACCGAGATCTGGCTCGGCGTGGTGCCGCCGTCGAGCGTGAAGTAGTACCGCAGCGAGCCGGTGAACGTCCGGGCCGGCCACGCCGACTTGTTGAGGACGTACGCCTTGACCTCGGTGAACGTGCCGCCGTCGGGCTGGTTGAGCGCGCCCTGCGCCAGGAGCTCCGGGCCGTCCGGGGTTTCCTTGGGCGGGAAGGCGGCCAGCGGGGCACCGCCGTACTCGCCGTAGAGGCGGGCCAGCGCGCCGGTGAAGCCGGCGTTGTAGTCGAGGGCCACCTCGTTCATCGTGTAGTTGGTGCGGTCGTCGGTGTAGGCGTCGTTGGCCGAGCTGGGCCCGCCGACGAGGGCGCCGTAGAGGACGTGCCGGCTCTGCGCCGGCTCGTTGATGTTGTCGGCCCAGGACCCGTGCGCGGTGCGGTGGTGCGGGTTGCGCGGCGGGTTGACGCCGAACCCGACCTCGAAGCTCGCGCCGCGCGGGTTGTCGCCGAGGGCGTAGTCGATCTGCCGCACGCCGAAGTCGTGGTATGTGGTGGCGCGGGTGGGATCTTTGGCGCGCAACCAGTCCGAGTAGGTGAGCGCCACGAACGCGGTGTTCGCCGCGTACCGCAGCGAGCCCCACTGGTCGAGCACGGCCTGGCCGCCGGGGGAGTAGGGCACGTGCTGGCCGTTGACGCCGGTGGTCCACCAGTCCAGCCAGCGGTTCGCGTCGGCGAGGTACTCGGGGTCGCCGGTGAGCTGGGCGAGCAGGACGTAGGCGCCGTAGGACTTGTCGTCCCAGGCCAGCGTCCAGCGGTAGGAGCGGGTGGTGGTCTGCGGTTCGGTGGACAGCTTCTCGTACTCGGCGCGCGCCTTGGTCAGGTAGCTGCTGTCGCCGGTGGCCTTGTAGAGCCAGATGGCACCCCACACGAGCTCGTCCTGGTAGCCGCTCCAGGACTTGTAGAAGTTCTGGGCGTCGGTGATGCAGTTGGAGTAGACGCCGCGGTGGTTGTCGGCGAACGAGTACAGCTGCTTGGCGTGGGTCAGCAGGGTCGCCGCGTAGGTGGCGTCGCTGCCCTGGAACACCATCGAGCTCGCGGCCATCTGGGCGGCGGCCTCGCCGGCGAGGTCCGAGCCGGGGCAGGAGTCGTCGATGCGGTAGGCGGGCCGCGCCATGGTCATCGTCTCGGCGGGTCCCCACCACTTGTGGTCGTCGTCGCCCTTGCCGACCTGGCCGTAGAGCACGTCGGGCTGCGGGTGCGCCTTGATCAGCCAGTCGTCACCCCAGCGCAGGTTCGACAGCAGCGACGCCCATTGGCCGGAGCTCTGGTAGGCGGTCCGGTTTTCCAGCGCGCCCCAGGCCAGCATGGTCATGCTGAACTCGAACGGCAGCCCGAACTTGACGTGGTCGCCGGCGTCGTAGAACCCGCCGGTGAGGTCGAGCCCGGCGTCCTTGCCGTCGTCGAGGGCGGACGGGCCGCGCCACGAGACCCGATTGCTCGCGGGCAATGCCCCGGAGCGCTGGGCGTCGTAGAACCAGACGGCCTTCTGCAGCGCCTCACCGTAGTTGAACTTCCCCGCGGCGCCCGCGGGCGCTCCCGGAACCACCAGGGCCAAGCCGAGCACGAGCACCGCGACGACCGCCCGGGACAACGCCTTCAACGCTGAAGTGCGCACTCCGCCTCCTCGATTCTGGGAGCGCTTCCAGATCGAAAGAGTAAGAAGCCGGGTGGTCCGTGTAAAGGATTGGCGTCTCGAGTGGGCGGTTCGGTGGTACTTGGCGCGGCCAACCGGCGTAACCCGCGGGACGCCGGTGCGGTGCGTTGCTGGGAGCGCTCTCAAGAGCGGTCGAAGAAAAGGACGCCTTCGGTACCGAAGGCGTCCTTCCGACGAGGGGCGCTCAGCCGCGCAGGGCGCTGCCGGCCTGCCAGGCGGTCCAGCTGATGGCCCAGTCGCCGTGGCCGTTGTTGATGGCCAGCTGCGGGCCACCGGAGTTGGTGACCTCGACGACGTCGCCGACGTTGAAGTTGTCGAAGAACCACTTGGCGTTCTCGGTGTTCATGTTGAGGCAGCCGTTGGAGACGTTGTCGCTGCCCTGCACCCCGACCGTCTTCAGGTTCTCGTGCAGGTATTCGCCGTCGGCGGAGATGCGGACGTTCCAGTTCTCCGGCGCGCTGTAGTAGCCGGGTTCGCCCTCGCAGACGCCGTAGGTGCAGGAGTCCATGATCTTGTGCTCTTCCTTCCCCAGCACGGTGTGCGTGCCGTTGAAGGTCGGCGTCGGGCCGCGCGGCGGGGTGTCGGCGGTCTTGCCCATGCTGATCGGCGCGGTCTTCACCAGCTGTCCGTTGTGGAACGCCCTGATCTGGTGCGTCTTGCCGTCCGCCTTGGCGATCCAGGAGTCGTGCACCTTGTAGGTGGCGGAGACGTCCTGCCCGCCGTACACGCCACCCCCGATCGGCGTGCCGAAGGTCGTGGTCTCGAGCTTCACGGTCGAGCCGGCCTTCCAGTAGTCCTTGGGCCGGTAGTGCACTTCGCGCTTGCCGACCCAATACCAGCCGCCGTCCTGGGCGGGCGAGGAGGTCACCTTCAGCGACTTCTCCACGGTGGCCTTGTCGGCGATGTCGTGGTCGAACTTCAGCCCGATGACCAGCCCGACCCCGAAGTCCCCCGAAGCCGGCTGGAAGAGCGCGGGGGTGGCCACCCCGGCCGGCTTGATCGTGTGGACCTCGCCGCGCTGCTCGGTGGCCGCGCCTGCCTGGTTCACCGCGGTGGCCACGACCTGGTAGGTGGCGCCGTACCGGAGGTGGTCGCTGCTGGTCCAGGTGGTCTTGTCCGCCGAAAGCTCGCCCTTGACGCCGTTGCCGGTCTGCGGGTTGGTGACCGCGACGGCCTGCAAGGTGCCGCCGGCCGCCTTGACGACGATCGGGTCCTTCGGGCTCAGCTGCTCCTGGGCGCCGGGGACGAAGGCCACGGTCGCGGCGGGCACCCCGGGCACCCCGGGCACGGTGGCCGTCCCGGTGGCCCCGGCCACCCCGGCGGCTTGCGCGGTCCCCGCGGTCTCGGACGGCCCGCTGCACGCGGCGAGCACCAGGACGACCAACCCGAGTCCGGCTGTACGGATCACTCTCACGCCCCCTCAGACGTCCCACGTGCCCCGAAGTTGCATAACGATCCGATCTCCCGCACGAACCCGCAGGCTCCGCGGAAGGTGTTGCCACCACGGCATTCCGGGACGACCACAGTGGACTGGGGGGATCGGAAACCAAAACTCCCCAGGCCGATCCGAAGACCAACCTGGGGAGTGGAGGTGCGCCATCAGGGACTCGAACCCCGAACCCGCTGGTTAAGAGCCAGCTGCTCTGCCAATTGAGCTAATGGCGCCGGTGTCTGCCGGAGGCTTCCCTCGGCGACGTGGAAAAGATTAGCACCCGTTCGCGGGCCCGTTTCAGGGGGGTCCCCCGAACCGGGATCGGGCATTACCGCCCCGGCGTCGGCCCTGGTCGGGCACACTGGACCCGGACATCGACGGCGAACCGGGCGGGTGGGCATGCGGGGTGTGAAGGTGCGGCTGCTGCTGGCTGCCGGGGTGGTCGGGCTCGTCGTGGGGGGCTGCAGCAGTACGCCTTCGGGTGAACTTCCGCCGCAGCCGGGGCCGTCGGCCAGTGAGACCAAGCCCGCGCCGAAGCCCGCCGTGCTCACCCTCACGCCCGGCCGGGACGCCAAGGACGTCGCGCCCGGGGAGCCGGTGGGTGTCACCGTCCGGGATGGGCAGGTCGGGGCGGTCAAGCTGACCGGGCCCGACGGCAAGGTCGTCGCCGGGAAGCCGCGGGCCGACGGCTCCGGCTGGGACGCCACCGAGCCGCTGGGCTACCACAAGACCTACCGGCTGACCGCGACCGCCACCGGCTCCGACGGCAAGCCGGTGACCGCGGAGTCGACGTTCAGCACCGTCAAGCCCGCCCGGCAGCTCGGTGTCTCGGTGAACCTCGTCGAGGGGGAGACAGTCGGGGTCGGGATGCCGCTGATCTTCACCTTCACCGGCAACGTCACCGACAAGGCCGCGGCCGAGAAGGCGCTGAAGATCACCGCGGAGCCGGCCACCGAGGGCGCCTTCCGCTGGTCCGGCGACAAGCAGGTCACCTGGCGGCCGAAGGACTACTGGAAGAGCGGCACGAAGATCAAGGTCGACGCCGCCGTCTACGGCAAGCCGCTCGGGAGCGGCAGCTACGGCCGCGAGGACGAGGCGGCCAGTGCGACCGTCGGCGACAAGCTCGTCGCCGTGGCCGACGGCCAGACCCACCAGATGACGGTCACGATCAACGACAAGGAGGTCAAGACCATGCCGACCTCCATGGGCAAGCCCGGCCACAACACGCCGCAGGGCACCTACACCGTGATGAGCGAGCACACCGGCTACACGATGAACTCCGCCACCTACGGCGTGCCCGAAGACGCGCCCGGTGGTTACAGCACCTTCGTCCAGTACGCGGTCCGCCTGTCCTACAGCGGCATCTTCTACCACTCCGCGCCGTGGTCGGTGCGGCAGCAGGGCCACAGCAACGTCAGCCACGGCTGCCTGAACCTGTCCACCGAGAACACGAAGTGGCTGATGGACACGTCCAAGAAGGGCGACGTCGTCACGGTGCGGAACAGCGGCGGCCCGAAGCTCGAGCCGACGGACGGCTGGAGCGTCTGGCAGCTGTCCTGGGACGAGTGGCGGACGGCGGCGAACTAGCCCGACCCGCGGACCAGTTCCCGCGCCTCGGCCTCGGTCGACACCGCGGGTCCCGAGCCCCAGAGCGGCTCGTTCGCCGTCTCGCGGCTGAAGTACACCGCGACGGCGCCGATCGCCCCCGCCGCCATCAGGTACCAGGCCGGCCAGAAGTCGTGGCCGGTGGCGGAGATCAGCGACTGCATGACGAGCGGCGTCGTGCCGCCGAAGAGCGACACCGAGATGTTGAACGCGATGGACAGCGCGCCGTAGCGGATCGCCGTCGGGAACAGCGCGGGCAGCGCCGCGGGCATCGACACCTCGAAGCAGAGCAGCAGCAGGCCGAGGCCCATCAGCCCGAGGAAGGTGAGGACGAGCCCGCCGTCGTGCACGAGCAGCATCAGCGGCCAGGACAGCACGAGGAACCCGAGGCAGCCGGCCATCATGACGGGCTTGCGGCCGACGTGGTCGGTGATCCGCCCGCCGACCGTGATGATCAGCATCATCACGACCATGACGACGATGATCAGCAGCAGCCCGTGGGTGGCGTCGAGGTGCAGCTGCTCGGACAGGTACGTCGGCATGTAGGACAGCAGCATGTAGTCGGTGACGTTGAAGACGAGCACCAGGCCGACGCAGATGAGCAGCGCGGGCCAGTACTCGGTGAACATCTTCCGGAACGGCTCCCCGGACCGCCCGCGCTTCTCGGCCTCCTCGGCGTGCTTCCGGAACGCCGGCGTCTCCTCGAGCTTCAGCCGCATGTACAGCCCGATGATCCCGAGCGGCCCGGCCACGAGGAACGGAACGCGCCAGCCCCAGTCGAGCAGGGTCTCGTGCGGCACCCACGCCTTCATCCCGGTGACGACGGACGCGCCGAGCACGTACCCGGACAGCGTCCCGAACTCGAGCCACGACCCCATGAACCCGCGCCGCTTGTCGGGGGAGTACTCGGCGATGAAGGTGGTTGCGCCCCCGTACTCCCCGCCGGTGGAGAACCCCTGAAGCATCCGCGCCAGCACCAGGAGGATCGGCGACCAGACGCCGATGGAGCTGTACGACGGGATCAGCCCGATGCACAGGGTCCCGATGGCCATCATGATCATGGTGACGGCGAGGACCTTCTGCCGTCCGATCCGGTCCCCGAGCGGCCCGAAGACGAGGCCGCCCAGCGGCCGCATGAGGAAGGCGGCGGTGAAGGCCCCGAAGGTCCCGATCAGCCGAACCCCGGGAGACACGCTGGCGGGGAAGAACACTTCGGCGATGGTGTCGGCGATGTAGGCGTACACGCCGAAGTCGAACCACTCCATGGCATTGCCGAGCGCGGCGGCCCCCACCGCCCGCTTGAGCAACGACCGGTCGACGACGGTGATGTCCTCGTACCGCAGCTTCTTTTTGCGACTCCGGATCTTCGGTGCTGAACGTGCCACGAGAAACACCGTGCCCCGGCATCCGGCGGCTCGCACGCTGAGCCATCCGGTCGTGAGCGTTGCCACGTACGGCCCAACCCGAACCGCACCCGGCCACACAACTCGCCCCAGGGATGGGGGTCCGGGGGCGAGCCCCCGGCGGGGGTGTGGGGGTTCGACCCCCACAAAAAGGCGAAACCCCAGGCTGAGCGAGCTTGCAAAGCAAGCGAACAGCCTGGGGTGATGGGGTGAGCGACGGGTTTCGAACCCGCGACCTCCTGGACCACAACCAGGTGCTCTACCAGCTGAGCTACGCCCACCATCGCCGAGGGAACCGCTTCCGATCACCTCGCTGGCAGTAATCGTAGCGGGTGCCTTCGACTGCTTTTCAGCGGGTCACCGTTGGTGGTGTTCCTGCACTTCAGCGGCGACGGCCTTGGCTTCTTCGCTGGTCGGGCCGGGCTGCGGGACGAAGGCCACGCGCCGGTAGTAGTCGAGCTCGCCGATGGACTCGCGGATGTCGGCGAGGGCGCGGTGGGCGAGGCCCTTTTCCGGCTTGGCGTAGTAGATCCGCGGGTACCAGCGGCGGACGAGTTCCTTGACGGAGGAGACGTCGACCATGCGGTAGTGCAGGTGGGCGTCGAGGGCCGGCATGTCGCGGGCGATGAAGCCGCGGTCGGTGGCGATCGAATTGCCGGCGAGGGGGGCGGTGCCCGACTCGGGGACGTGCTCGCGGATGTAGTCGAGAACGCGGCGTTCGGCTTCTTCGAGGGTCACGGTGGAGCGGCGGACCTCTTCGGTGAGGCCGGAGTGGGCGTGCATCTCGCGGACGACTTCGGGCATCCCGGCGAGTTTTTCCTCGTCGGCGTGGATGACGATGTCGACTCCTTCGCCGAGCACGTTCAGTTCCGCGTCGGTGACGAGGGCGGCGATTTCGATCAACGCTTCCTTGCCGAGGTCGAGCCCCGTCATTTCGCAGTCGATCCAGACTAGGCGGTCGGTCACCTGGTGACCCTAACCCGACACGGGGATAAGAGGGGCGTTACCTGCGCGTACGGCGCGTTACGCTCCCGGTGTGGTCCAGGACACATGATCGGGGAGTGGCAAGTGACCGAGCAACAGTCGCCGGCGAGGGAGATCGCCGCCGGGTATGCGAGTGAGGGTGCCGCGCTGGAGCTGGGTGCGGTGGTGATCGACGGGCAGGTGGACGCGGCGGCGGCCGTGCGTCTGCCGTTGGCGACGCTGAACCGGCACGGCCTGGTCGCCGGAGCGACCGGCACCGGCAAGACGAAGACGCTGCAGCTGATCTCGGAGCAGCTGTCGGCGGCCGGGGTGCCGGTGGTGCTCGCCGACGTCAAGGGCGACCTGTCCGGGCTGGCCGCGGCGGGCGAGGCGAACGACAAGGTCGCCAAGCGGGCGCAGGAACTCGGCGACGACTGGGCCGGCACGGCGTTCCCGGTGCAGTTCCTGTCGCTCGGCACCGGCGGGACGGGGACACCGATCCGGGCGACGATGACGAGTTTCGGCCCGGTGCTGCTGGCCAAGGTGCTCGGGTTGAACGAGACGCAGGAGTCGACGCTCGGGCTGATCTTCCACTGGGCCGACCAGCGCGGCCTGGCGCTGCTGGACACGAAGGACCTGCGGTCGGTCATCACGCACCTGACCAGCGACGAGGGCAAGGCGGACCTCAAGGGCATCGGCGGGGTGTCGGCCGCGACGGCCGGGGTGATCCTGCGTGCATTGTCCAACCTGGAGGCTCAGGGCGGCGAGGACTTCTTCGGCGAGCCCGAGCTGGACGTCCACGACCTCATGCGCGCTCGCGACGGCCAGGGCATCGTCACGCTGCTGGAGCTCGGCAACCTCCAGGCGAAGCCGGCGTTGTTCTCGACGTTCCTGATGTGGCTGCTGGCCGAGCTGTTCGAGGAGCTGCCCGAGGAGGGCGATCTCGACCAGCCGAAGCTCGTGTTCTTCTTCGACGAGGCCCACCTGCTCTTCGCCGACGCGTCGAAGGCGTTCCTCGAGCGCATCGAGCAGACCGTCAAGCTGATCCGGTCCAAGGGTGTCGGCGTGTTCTTCTGCACGCAGCTGCCCACGGACATCCCGAACGCCGTGCTCTCGCAGCTCGGTGCCCGGATCCAGCACGCGTTGCGGGCGTTCACCCCGGACGACCAGGCGGCGCTGGCCAAGACGGTGAAGACCTACCCCAAGACGAAGTTCTACGAGCTCGACACGGCGTTGACGTCGCTGGGCATCGGCGAGGCCGTCGTCACGGTGCTGTCGGAGCGGGGTGCGCCGACGCCGGTGGCGTGGACGCGGCTGCGCGCGCCGCGGTCGAAGATGGGCTCGCTCGGCGAGGAGGCCGTCGCCGCGGCCGTCTCGGCGTCCGACCTGCACGCGAAGTACGCCGAGACGATCGACCGGGAATCGGCTTACGAGAAGCTGGCCGCGAAGGTCGCCGCCGCGCCCGGGCCCGCGCCGGAGGCCGCACCCGAGGCGCCGGCGCCGCCCGCGAAGGACGAGCCGGGGTTCCTCGAGTCCGCCATGAAGAACCCGGCGGTCAAGTCGTTCATGCGGTCCGCGGCGGGCGCGCTGGGCCGGGAGATCACGCGCGGGTTGTTCGGCAATCGACGGCGCTGACAAAACCTGACGCAAGCTGTCAGGTATGGCTGGGACGCTGGTGCCCACACCGGAGAAGGGAACACCATGACCAGCACCGCCACCGCGTCGTTCACCGTCGACAAGTGGGAGCCCCAGGCGACCGACGAGTTCGCCGGCAACGAATTCGCCCGGGTGGCGATCGCCAAGACGTTCACCGGGGCGGTCGAGGGGACCAGCGACGTCGAGCTGCTGACGGCGTCCAACTCGACTTCACGCGCGTACGTGGGCTTCGAGCGGCTCGAAGTCTCGGTCGACGGCCGCAAGGGCAGCTTCGTGCTGCACCACACCGCCGACGAGGAGGCCGGGATGGCGGTGAAGATCCTCACCGGGTCCGGGACGGGCGAGCTGACCGGGATCGCCGGGACGGCGCTCATCGAGGTCGACGGCGACGACCACCGCTTGACGCTCACCTACACGCTCTGACCAGCACAACGGCCGTTTCGAGAGCCCCCGATAGACTCTCGAAACGGCCGTTGCGTGATCTCCCGCTCCCCGAAGCGGGGGGACGGACCGCCCCGACCACGGCCCGTCCGCGTCCTAGTCGTGCACGATCTGGTCGACGATCTTCTTGGCGTCGTTGATCGGGATGGCAAAGCCGATCCCGACGCTGCCCGCGGAGCCGTTGGCCGACGCCGCCGGGCTGTACAGCGCCGAGTTGATGCCGATCACGTTGCCCTGCGTGTCGACCAGCGCGCCGCCGGAGTTGCCCTGGTTGATCGCGGCGTCGGTCTGGATCGCGGTGTAGCTGGGCGAGTCGCTGCGCTGGTTCGACGTGCGGCTGAACGGCGAGCGCTGCTGCTGCTCGCCCTGCCCGATGTCGGACAGGTTCCGGTTCAGCGCGCTGACGATGCCGGTGGTGACGGTGTTCTGCAGGCCGCCCGGCGAGCCGATCGCGACCACCTCCTGGCCGACGGCGAGCTTGCTCGAGTCGCCCAGGCTCGCCGCGGTCAGCCCGGCGGCGTTCTGCGCCTGGACCACCGCGATGTCCGCCTTCGTGTCGGCGCCGACCACGCTCGCCTGGTACTTTTTGCCGTCCGACGTGGTGATCACGACGTTCCGGGCGCCGTCGACGACGTGCGCGTTGGTCAGGATCCGGCCGTCGGAAGTGAGGATGACACCGGAGCCGATGGCCTCGCCCTGGTCGGTCGTCACGTTGATCTGGACGACGCTCGGCGTCACCTTCGCCGCGACGGCGCTGACGTCACCGGCAGTCGAGTTGAGGACCGGCTGCCCGTTCGCCGCCGGCGTGCTGACCGACGTCGTCGCGCCGTTCGCCGAAGTCGTCGTGAGGCCGACGATCGCGGCGCCGCCGACGCCACCGACCAGCGCGGCGCCGAGCGCGGTCGCGCTGACGAACATCGCGACGCGGCCACCCTTGCGCGGCTTGGCCTTCAGCGCCGTGGGGGCCGGGGGGCCCGGCGGCGGGGTGAAGAGCGGATTCGGCGCGGCCTGCTGCTGGTAGGCGTACTGCGCGTACGGCCCGTACTGCTGGGTGCTCTGGTGCGGCTGGTGCCCACCGGTTGAGGCGGGGCCGGGCCGACTCTCGTTCTCGGTCATGACACAAGGTTCGCGCCCGCGCTTGTGAACAGCCTGTGCAAATACCTCAGGCTTTGCTGAGAAGAATCAGCTGAGAAAACTCAGCGAATCCTCAGGCGTCATGCGAAGAACGAGGGGACGTCCAGGGCACCGCCCGCCGCTGCGAACTCATCGTGCACGGCCTTCCTCAGCTCCGCGTCGCCCAGGTAGTCGGCGGCGGTCAGGGCCAGCCCCAGCGCACCGTCCCGGACAGCCGCGTCGCCGGTTTCCGATCCGGCCGCGGCGGCGAACTCCTTGGTGTGCAACGCAACCGTGGGGCCCGACACGGCGAGCATCGGGTGCAGCGCGGGCATCCGGTACGACAGGTTGCCGAGATCGGTGGAGCCGGTGAGCGACTCCGGCACGATGCCCGGCGGAAGCGGCTTGCGGCCGGTGCCCAGCTGGTTGGCCGTCCAGCGGCCGGCGAGCGCGGTGTTGAACCGGATCGGCAGGTAGGCCGGCTGGGCGTCCCAGACCAGTTCGACGCCGCAGCCGGTCATCGCCGCGGCGCCTTCGGCGATCGACGTCATCCGGGCGGCGAGGTCCCGCAGGGTGTCCGGGCTCTGCGACCGGAGGTAGAACAGCAGCGCGGCCCGGGCCGGGATGACGTTCGGCCGGGCACCGCCGTCGGTGAACACACCGTGGACGCGGTCGCTCTGCGGCAGCTGCTGGCGCAGCGCCGAGACCCCTTGGTACGCGGCCACGGCGGCGTCGAGCGCGTTGCGGCCCATGAACGGCTGGGCGCTCGCGTGCGCGCCGACGCCGTGGAAGACCATTTCGAGCTGGCGCCGGCCGAGGAACGGGTGCAGCGCGATGTCGTGGCTGAAGGGGTGCAGCATGATCACCGCGTCGACGTCGTCGAACACCCCGGCGCGCGCGAGGATCTCCTTGCCGCCCCCGCCTTCCTCGGCCGGGGTGCCGATCAGGCTGACGCGGCCGCCCAGGCGCTCGGCGACGGTGGCGGCGCCGAGGAAGCCGCCCGCGGCGGTGGTGCAGATGACGTTGTGGCCGCAGGCGTGACCGAGGCCGGGCAGCGCGTCGTACTCGGCGAGGACGGCGATGTGCGGGCCGTCCTGTCCGGGTGTGCTGACGCGCAGCGCGGTGTCGAGCCCGCCGACACCGACGGTCGCTTCGTGCCCGTGGCGGTGCAGGAGGTCCGCCAGGGCCCGCACCGAGCGGTGTTCGGCGAACCCCTCCTCCGGGTGCGCGTGCAGATCTTGGCTCAACGCCACCAGATCGGCCGACCCGCGCTCGACCGCGGCGGTCACTTCGGCCCGCGTCGCCTCGTCCGCGCCGGCGTACGGCGAGGACAGCGGTTCGGCGGCCGCGACGGCGTCGGCGGTGGCCTCGACCAGGGAACGCAGGTAGCTGTCGTCGGGCGGGACGGGCTCGTGGTGCGTCATGGGGCGATGCTAACCGTCCACTCGTTCGAGTGAACAAATCCGCGCTCAGGCGTTCGACGCCCGGAATTGTCGGTGCCCCACCCTAACGTCGCAGGCAAGGTCCCGATCCGAGGAGAAGAGATGACGACGATGACCCGCCCGTGCGGCGAGATCACGGTCCGCGGCGAGTTCGACCTGACCGCGGCGGCCCGCTTCCTGACCGGCTTCGCCCCGGCCGGCCGCCCGGAGGCAGAACCCGGCGCGCTGCGGCTGGCGTTCCCGCTCGACGGCGAAGGAACGCCGGTGGGAGCGGTCCTGCGCCAGAGATCGCCCGGCGAGCTCACGGTCGAGGTCCACGGCCCGCCGGAGCACACCGAAGCGGTCGTGACCCAGGTGCGGCGGATGTGCTCCCTGGACGTCGACGGCACGGCGTTCCCCGAGGCCGGCGCGCGGGATCCGGTGGTGTCACTGCTGCAGGACCTGCACCCGGGGCTGCGTCCGGTGCTGTTCGCCTCGCCGTACGAGGCGGCGTGCTGGGCCGTGCTGAGCCACCGGATCTGGATGACGCAGGCCGTCCGGCTGCGCCGCCGCTTGACCGAGCGCCACGGCACGGAGGTCGACGTGGGCGGCACCGTGCTGAGGTCGTTCCCGGCTCCGGCCGCACTGGCGAAGCTGGAGTACCTGCCGGGCCTCCCCGGCCCGAAGCTGACGCGCCTGAGGGCAATCGCCGAGGCAGCGGCCCAGGGCACATTGGACGCGGCGGCGTTGCGGGCAATGCCGGCAGAGGAGGCGCTGAAGGAGCTGCAGCTGTTGCCGGGCATCGGCCGGTTCAGCGCGGAGCTGATCCTGATCCGCGGCGCCGGCCACCCGGACATCTTCCCCCGCAGCGAGACCCGTCTCCACGAGATCATGCGCGAGGCGTACCACCTCCCGGGCGCGGAAGTACCGGAGCTGGCGGAGATCGCCGAGGCCTGGGCGCCGTTCCGGAGCTGGGTGGCGTTTTTGTTCCGAGTGGAGGGCGAGGCCCGCATGAGGGAGTCGCGATGACGTAACCCCCGCCGCGGTCCGTCGCGAGCAGGTCCCGGTCCGGCGCTCGGCCGCGCCCGTCGTGAGTCGGTCCCGTTAGGGCCGCGGTGAGGCCGCCAACAGGAGCCCCGACCCGACTCGACCTGCCCGCGGCTGGGTTGGCGGTGGAGTTGCTCGCCGAGCGGGCTCGCCTGCGGCTGGGCCGGTGATGGGTGTGCGCGCGTTGCTTGCCGAGCGGGCTTGCTTGCGGCTGGGTCGGCGGTGGGCGCGCCAGTTGCCCGCCGAGCGGACCCGGTTCGGTGCGTCGATGCTGGGTTGCGCCGTCCCTGCCCGTCGTGGGCCGATGGTCGTTGCCCGACCTGCTTGGGAGCCGCGATCCGGCTCGCGCTGGTGCGCCCTCGGCCGTACCCCGTGAATCCGCGGCGCGCCGACCGATCACCATCCGTCCCCCCGACAGAAAGGAGACCACCACGATCCCGATACCGGAACCCGCGAAGCGGCGAGCGGTGGGGACTCACAGTAGCCAGATATCGCCTGTGGTGAGGTGTCCGGGTGAGCTCGCCCGTTCCTCTCGCGCTCGGCGGCCCGGCCGGTGGCACCCTGTCAGCGTTCCGCGCGGCTGCCGCCACCGACACTTCACCGGCCGGATCGATTCTCGAGCAGGCCCAGGCCCCCGCGGTGATCACCCTGGTCGCCGGCGGCGTGGCCCTGCTGGTGGTGCTCGTCGGCGGGACCCCGTGGCGGCGGGCACGCAACGTCGTCACGCTCGTGCACGAGGCCGGGCACGCCCTGGCGGCAGTGCTGGTCGGACGGCGCCTGCAGGGCATCAAGCTGCACTCGGACACCTCGGGCGTCACCGTCTCGCGCGGCAAACCCGAGGGCCCGGGCATGGCGTTCACGGCGATGGCCGGCTACCTGGCCCCGTCGGTGCTGGGGCTGCTGTTCGCGAGTCTGCTGGGCGCCGACCTGGTCGGCACGGTGCTGGTGCTGACCGCGCTGCTGCTGCTCGGCGTGCTGGTGATGGTGCGCAACGCCTACGGGGTGTTCACGGTCGTCGCGAGCGCGGCGGTGCTCGCGCTGATCGCGTTCGTCGCCCCGGTCGAACTGCAGGCGCCGTTCAGCTACCTGCTGACGTGGTTCCTGCTGTTCGGCGGCGTCCGCCCGGTGGCCGAGCTGCAGGTCAAACGGAGGCGGGGGCAGGCCCGCGACTCCGACGCCGACCAGCTGGGCCGCCTCACCGCGGTCCCGCCCGTGCTGTGGGTCCTGGTGTTCGCGGTGGCGACGATCAGCTGCCTGATCGCGGGCGCCCTCTGGCTCCTGGAACCCGTGGCCAAGTAACCCGCCACACGCCGACACCGGTCCACGCCCCCGAATCGGCCATCGCTCGGGGCGGCCAAGGGCTGCTCTGTGCCATGGCGGTCGGCCGCCCGGTGGGGGCCGCCTGATTGACTGCTCTGCGCGGCGGCGGCGCGCCTGCGGTGCTCGGTGTCCGCGCCGTGGGCAGCTGAGCCGCCCTTGTCAGGCGCGGTGACCGTGGAAGCTCCCCATGGCGTCCTCGTCACCCGCGGTTCACGCTCCCAGCCACCGCAACCGACACCAGCGCAGCGAGCAGCAACAGCCCTACTCACCAGCCGCGGAGCCCCCGGCCGGGCAGCGGGGCCCATGCGGCAAACTGGTGGTCCGCTCGGAGGGAGACGAACGATGGACGAGGTCGCCAAGGCCGTCGAGGAGTGCGCACGGGCTGCCAAGCGGGCCGCGCCGTCGCTGGCCGGTGCGAGTGCCGAGGCCGTCGATGCCGCCCTCGCCGGGATGGCCGAGCGGCTGCTCGCGCAGCGCGACGCGATCCTCGAGGCGAACCGGGCCGACGTCGAGCGCGCCGAGGCCGACGGGATGAGCGCCGGCCTGCTCGACCGGCTCACCATCACCCCGGAGCGGCTCACCGGCATGGCCGAACAGCTGCGGCTGCTCGCCGGCGCGCCGCACCAGGAGCGGTCCGTCGACGTGTCCACGCTGGACGGCGGCCTGCGGCTCGTCGAACGGCGGCGGCCGGTCGGCGTCATCGGTGCGAACTACGAGGCGCGGCCGAACGTCACCGTCGACGTCGCTTCGCAGCTGGTCAAGTCGCGCAACGCCGGCGTGCTGCGCACCGGCTCGGCCGCGCTCGGGTCGGCCCAGCGGCTGCGGGAGGCCGTCATCGCGCCGGCGCTCGCGGACGCGGGCATCGACGCCGACTGCATCCAGCTCGTCCCGCGGGTCGAGCGGGAGGCCGCGTCCGCGCTGGTGCGGCTGCCCGGCCTCGTGCCGCTGGTGATCCTGCGCGGCAGCGGGGACAGCACCCGCGCCCTCGCCACCGAGGCCGCCGTCCACGGCGTGCGCACCCTGGCCCACGCCGACGGGGGCGGCGTCCTGTACGTCGACCGCGGGGCGGACGTCACCAAGGCCCGCGACCTCGTCCACGCCAGCCTCGACCGGCTCGGTGTCTGCAACCGGCTGAACCTGCTGCTCATCCACGAGGACATCCACGACGACGTCTGGCCGGCGCTCTCCGACGCCCTCGCCGAGCGCGGCGTCACGCCCTCCCTCGCCCCGCACGAGCACCCCATCGGCTACGAGTGGGCGCTGGACTCCGACCGCGAAGCGACCGTCACGGTGGCCAAGGTCGGCTCGCTCACCGACGCCGTCGAGATCGCGAACGAGCGGACGTCCGGCCTGGCGGCGGGCATCACCACCGAGGACGAGTCGGCCGCCGGCGCGTTCTTCGACGGCTACACCGGCACCGGCGTCTTCTGGAACGCCCCGACCCGCCTCCTCGACGGCTTCAAGCTCCTCGCCGTCCCGGAAACCGGCATCAACCTCGACAAGGTCCCCGGTCCCCGCGGCCCGGTGACGTACACGGACCTCTACGTCCGCCAGTACGCCGTCCTGCCCGCCTGAACCCCGGCCCGGGTCAGCGCGTGGGCGGAACGCCGGCGAGGTTGCGCAGCTCCCGGACGGTGTCCGCCGCGTTCGCCACCAGCTCGGTCCGCTCGCGGGCGTCGGCGGAGTAGCGGTAGATCGCGGTCGGCCCGTCGCCGATCGCGATCGCCGCCACCAGGCGGCCTTCGGGGTCGCGGGTGAGCCCGGTCGTCACCGACACCTCCCGGCCGACCGTGTCGACCGTGGTGAGCGTCCGCTCCTTGTACCAGCCTCGCGTGGTCATCTTGGGCAGCTCCGGGGAATGGGAAACACAGGGGGATACGTCGTAGGACGCGGAGACCGCCCCGCGCGTTACGGCATACTGGTGCGGGTGATCCCCCGGCCGCACGTCCTGCTGTCCGCCGCGCAGTCGCTCGACGGCTACCTCGACGACACCTCGCCCGAGCGGCTCGTTCTGTCCACAAAGGACGACTTCGCGGTCGTCGACCGGCTGCGGGCCGAGGCCGACGCCATCTTCGTCGGAGCCGGTACGGTGCGGGCCGACAACCCGCGGCTGCTCGTCCGCGGACCGGAACTGCGGCAACAGCGCCTGGAGCAGGGCAGGCCCGAACAGCCCGTGAAGGTCACCGTGACCACCCGCGGCCTCGACCCGGACGCGCAGTTCTTCACCGTCGGGGACACCGAAAAGATCGTCTACGCGCCGCCCGGGGCCGCGGACGCGCTGAAGCACGTCGCCACCGTCGTCGACGCGGGCGACCCGCCGGACTTCGGCCGCATCCTCGACGACCTCGGCGAACGCGGCATCGAAAACCTGCTGGTCGAGGGCGGTGGCGGGATCCACACGCGCTTCCTCACCGAAGGCCTTGCCGACGAACTGCGGCTGGCGATCGCGCCGTTCTTCGTCGGGCAGCCGGACGCGCCGCGGTTCGTCGGGCCCGGCGTCTACCCGCGGCCGCTGATCCTGACGTCCGCCCGCGAGCTGCAGGGGATGGCGATCCTCGAGTACCGCGCGGCCGCCGAGCCGACCGGCCGGGACGTCGGGCGGCTCAAGGAGGCCATCGCGCTCGCCGCCGAGTGCCCGCCCAGCCACACCTTCCGGGTCGGCGCCGTGATCACCGACGCCGACGGCGAGGTCGTCGCGACCGGGCATTCCGGCGAGGGTGACCCGCACAACCACGCCGAAGAGGCCGCGCTGGCCAAGTGCGCCGGCGATCCGCGCTTGGCCGGCGCGACGGTGTACAGCTCACTGGAGCCGTGCAGCCACCGCAGTTCGCACCCGCGCAGCTGCACCCAGCTCATTCTCGACGCCGGGATCCCGCGGGTCGTCTTCGCCTGGCGCGAGCCGCCGGTCTTCGTCGACGCCCGGGGCACCGAGCTGCTGCGGCAGGCGGGGCGGCAGGTGGTCGAGGTTCCCGCGCTGACCCCGGAGGTCCAGCGCGAGAACACCCATCTCGACTTCCGGAGCGGGACCTAGCAGGCGCCGTTGTCCTGCCAGACGCCCCACTCGCCGGTGGTGCCGGGCTCTTCGCCCTGCGTCCACCACTTGGCCGTCCACTTGTGGCTGTTGTGCGAGACGACGTTGTCCTTGACGTAGACCTTCGTCCGGTCCCACTCCGCCGCGGTGCAGGTGCCGCCGCCCGGGGTGGTCGGGGTCGTCGTCACCGGCGGCGTCGTCTGCGGCGGCGTCGCGCCGGCGAAGCGGACGCTGAACTTCGTGAAGTCCCAGTCGTTCTGCGGGACGTTGCTGCAGACGCCGTTGTCCGTCGTGCCGACGCAGGCGCGGTCCCGGTTGACCGACCAGAACGTGAAGCGGCCGAGGCCGTGGCTGGTCGCGTAGTCGTACACCGTCTGGAAGTCCGAGGTGTAGAACATCTCCGCCGCGTCCGACTTGCCGTTCATGCCGGAAAAGCCTTCGTGCGCGTACGCGGTCGCGCTGTCCCAGCCCAGGTGCGACATCAGCAGGCCGTGGAACGCCTCCAGCGCCGAGACCTGCGACGAGCCGCCGTTGAACCCGCCGTCGAACGGCATGATCGAGAAGTTGTTCGGCGTGAAGCCGATCGACTTCGCCTGGTCGATGAGCTGCGTGCCGAACCAGCCGGTGCCGGCCGCGGTGCCCGGCATGGTCACCGACACGAACAGGCCCGGGTTGTTGGCCTGCAACGTCTTCGCGGCGCCCAGCTCGTTCGCGATCGCGGCGGTGTTCTCGTACTCGGGTTCTTCGAGGTCGAAGTCGATCGCCTTGAGCGAGTACTTCGTGATGACCTGCTGGTACGCGGCGGCGGTCGCGGCCACCGTCCCGCAGGTCTGGCCGAGCTTGGTGCCGCCGTAACCGCCGACGGACACCGAGACGTCGCCGCCCGCGCCGCGGATCCGCGAGATCACGTTCGCGACGGCGGTGTCGGAGGAGACCGCGGACGTCCCGTCCCAGGTCGGGCTGCAGCCGCCGCCGTTCGGCGCGAGGATGAACGCCAGCTGGAACGCCTTGAGCCCGGTCGCGTTCATCACGGTGACCGGGTCGGGCGGGTTGTTGCTCTGGGGCATCAGGTACGGCGCCGCGGCGTACCAGTTGTTGCTCAACGCCGCGGTCGCCGACGGCGCGCCGAGCACGAGGCTGACGGCGGTGGCGGCGAAAGTGGCGGCGGCGAGCCCGATGGCGGCCAGTCTGCTCCTGCGCATGAGCTGTCCTCCCGTGGGGGTCGAGGTGGACAGATCATTGGACTAGACCAATGGGGAAGTCAAGGCGCGAAAGTCGGTCGAGCGGTCAGTGCGGGCGAAAAGCGCCGGAATATCCGATATTCGTCCGGGAACTCACGCCGCGGGCAGCGACACGGCCACCACCAGGCCGCCCTCCGGCCGCGCCCGCGCCGTCACTTCGCCGCCGTGCGCGTGCGCCACCGACCGCACGATCGACAACCCGAGTCCCGTCCCTTCCGCCGCCACCCGGGCCCGGCGGTGGAACGGGTCGAACAGCGCCGGCACCTCCGCCGCCGGGATCACCGGGCCGCTGTTGGCCACCTCCAGCTCCACCCGGCCCGGCACCGACCGGGTCGTCACGCGCACCCAGCCGCCCGGCACGTTGTGGCGGACGGCGTTCTCCACCAGGTTGCCGGCCAGCCGTTCCAGCAGGACCGCGTCGCCGAGTGTCACCGCTTCGGCCAGTGACTGGTCCACTCCCGGCGGCGCGACCTGTGCGGCCAGCGCCGCCAGGTCCACCGGACTCCGCGAGGTCAGCGCGCTCTCCGACTTCGCCAGCAGCAGCAACCCGCTGATCAGCCTCTCGTTCCGCGCGTTGATCTGCAGCAGCTTGGTGCCGAGTTCCCGGACGTCGCTCCCGCGGCGCATCGCCACCTCGACCAGGGACCGGTTGAGCGTCAGCGGCGTGCGCAGCTCGTGGGACGCGTTCGCGACGAACCGGCGCTGGGCGTCGAACGACCGGTCGAGGCGCTCCACCATCACGTCGAACGCGTCGGCGAGGTCCTTCACCTCGTCTTCGGGCCCGCGCAGGGCGATCCGCGCGTGCCCGCCCGGGTCGGCCGCTGCGGCGATGCGGCGAGCCGTGTCCGTGACCTGCCGCAACGGCGCCAGCGCCCGGCCCGCCACCAGCCAGCCCACCGCCGCCGCCAATACCGCGACCCCGCCGAGGGCGATCGCCCCCTGCGTCAGCAGCGAGGTCGCCGCCGCCGCGCGCAGCTGCCGGGCCTGTTCGTCCAGGGCCGCCAGCGAGGGCAGCGGCGGCGCGCCGGGCGGCGGGGTGCCGGTGAGCACCGTGACCCGGTGCCCGACCTGCCGCGTGAACAGCAGGTACGTCACGCCCAGCAGGGCCACGCCGGCCAGCAGGAACAGGCCGCCGTAGAGCACGGTGAGCCGCAGCCGGAGGTTCACCGGAGCCGGTAGCCGACGCCGGTGACCGTCTCCACCAGCGGCGGGTCGCCGAGCTTGCGGCGCAGCTTCAGGACGGTGAGCCGGACCGCGCCGGTGAACGGGTCCGCGTGCTCGTCCCACACCTTCTCCAGCAGGTGTTCGGCGGACACGGTGGCGCCGTCGGCGCGCAGCAGCTCGGCGAGCACGGCGAACTCCTTTTTGGACAGAGGAAGGGGACGCCCGTCGCGGAACACCTCGTGGCGCGCGGGATCGAGTGTGACGCCGGAGCGGCGCAGCACCGGGGGCGCGGCCGGGCGGCAGCGCCGGCCCAGCGACTGGATGCGGGCGGCCAGCTCGGGGAAGGCGAACGGCTTCCCGAGGTAGTCGTCGGCGCCCAGCGACAGCCCGGTGACGCGGTCGGTGACCTCGGCGGCGGCGGTCAGCATCAGCACCCGTGTGGCCGCGCCGGCGGACACCAGCTCGCGGCAGACGTCGTCGCCGTGCACGACCGGCAGGTCCCGGTCGAGCACGACGACGTCGTAGTCGTGCACGGCGATCCGCTCGAGCGCCGCGCCGCCGTCGAGGGCGATGTCGACCGCGTGGGCGTCCTCGCGCAGCCACTCCGCGATCGCGTCCGCCAGCATCGGCTCGTCCTCCACCACCAGGACCCGCATGCCCCGATGATCGCCGCGCCCGTGTTTCTTCGCCGTTAGCGGCACCGGTAGAGCGTGTCCGCGCCCCCGGCGGCGCGCACCGGACCGGCGTGCCCGCCGTATTCGGCGGGGTCGACGACCGTGCAGTGGGCCTCGATCCAGCGTTGCCGTTCGCCCTGCGCCGGGCTCCGCGGCGGACCCGGCGGGGTGCCCGTGCCGCTCAGCACGAACCGCAGCTTGCCGTCGGCCAGCCAGCGGTCGAGCTGCGGCACGGACGGCGCGTTGTCCCGGCCGCCGAAGCCGCCCATCCCGATCACGGTCGCGTCCGAGTCGATGAGGAACGGCGCGACCACGCCCGCCTCGGCGTTCACCGCCAGGGTGATTTCGGTGCCGTTCCGGCGGGCGTGCTCGAGGATGCGGCGTTGCTCGTCGGACAGCGTCGCGGTGCCGTCCCCACCGGAAAGCACCAGCTTCCGGCCCGGTCCGCCGGGCGAGGGCGGGGGTGCCGCGCCCGGTCCGGTGGCGGGCCCGGCGGCGGGCAGGATCCCGGCCGACGTGCTCCGGGCGGCAGCGTACGACCACACCGCCGGGGTGAGCAGCAGCGGGACCAGCGCGGCGAGGAGGGCCCGCCGATCCGGCGCGACGACCAGCCAGGCGATCGCCGCGAGCCCCGTGCCGAGCACCGCCCAGCGGGTCCAGCCGTGGAACGACGTGTCGCGAGACGTCAGGACGAACGCCCAGGCCGCGCTGAGCGCGATCGCCACGGGGAGCAGCGAACGCCGGTGGCGGCGCCACAGCAACGCCAGGCCCGCGGCGGACACCGCGGCGACGGCGGGGGCCATCGCCGTCGTGTAGTACGGGTGCCAGATACCGCCGGCGAAGCTGAACACCACCGCCGTCACCAGCAGCCAGCCGCCCCACAGCAGCCAGCCGGCGTCGCGCCACCGACGGCCCAGGACGGCCAGGACGAGCAGCGACAGCGGCAACAGCCACGAGATCTGCCCGCCGACGACGTCGTTGAACATCCGGCCCACGCCGGGGTCGCCGCCGAAGGAGCTCATGGTCTGCTGCCCGTTGCGCATGATCACCATGCCGCCGCCCTCGCCGTTGCCGGAGAGGCGGCCGAAGCCGTTGTAGCCGAAGACGAGATCCCACGCGGAACCGTCTCGGCTGCCGCCCGTGTACGGCTTGGGGCCGGGCCACCAGTCGTGCAGAGCGATCCACCAGAACGACGAGACGGCCAGCACGACCCCGGCGGCGAGCAGGTCGATGAGCCTTCGCCGGACGGGCGCCGCGGTCCCGGTGAAGTAAGCGAGGGCGAACGCCGGGACGACGATCCACGCCTGCAGCATCTTGGTGAGGAAACCGCAGCCGACGAAGAAGGCGCACCAGAACAGCCACTTCCGCCCGTCTTGGAAGGAGCGGGTCAGCGCGTACGCGGCCGCGACGAGGAAGAGGACGAGCAGGGTGTCCGGGTTGTTGTCCCGGTTGATGATCACGGTGACGGGCGTGAGCGCCAGGATGACGGCGGCCAGGAGGGCGACGTTTTCGCCGGCCCAGAGCCGGACGGTCCGGTGGAGCAGGAAAACCGCCGCGACGCCTTCGAGCACCTGGGGCAGCAGCAGCGCCCAGCCGTGGTAGCCGAAGACGAGGACGGAAAGCGCTTGCGGCCACAGCGCCAGCGGCGGTTTGTCGACCGTGACGACGCCGTAGGGGTCGAAGGAGCCGAAGAGGAAGTCGGTGAAGCTCTCCGTCATCGACTTCGCGGCGGCGGAGTAGTAGGTGTTGCCGAACTGGCCGTCGCCGATCTTCCAGGCGTAGAGGACGGCGGCGCCGAGGCAGACGAGGAGAAGCGCCCGGGAGCGGGTCTTCGGAGGGGCGGCGGTGATCATGCCGCCACCCAACCCCGGCCCGCGTTTCCCGGGCGTTTCCGCTCAGCTGTTGTCGTTCAGGAAGTCGTAGTCCTTGCACTCGCCGGCGTGGTACCCGTCGGCTTCCTTCCAGTACCGGCAGAACTTGAAGCCGACGCGGGTCTCGGGGAGGTTGTAGACCCCGCCGTCGGCCGCGCTCTTCGTCACGCAGTTGCCGTTGCCGCCGACGTGCATCCAGTACAGCTGGACGCCGGTCGCCGGCGTGCCCTTGTAGACGTAGACGGCGACACCGCGGCCGTCCGCGTCGGTGTCGCAGATGTGGACGCGGTCGCCTTCCTCGGTGAAGGTGCCTTCGCCGCTCCAACCGGTCACGTCGCCGAAGGCGTCTCCGGTGTGGATGTGCTTCACGTGGTCAGCGGCGGAGGCGGGCGCCGCGAGGCCGGCCACGGAGATCAGTGCCGCGGCAGCCACGCCGAGAACCTTCTTCAAGTCTTCGTCCTTCCTTGGTGGGGAAGGCCGAGCGTAGCCACGGCGGCCTGCAATCCGCTTGCAGTCACTCCGACTCGAGGTCGCCCTCCAACGACAGGTAGACCTCGCGCATCCGCGCCAGCAGCTCGGGATCCGGTTCCGCCCACAGCCCGCGGTCCGCGGCCTCGTTCAGGCGTTCCACGATCCCGCGCAGCGCCCACGGGTTGGCCTGGCGCAGGAACTCCTGGTTCACCTCGTCCAGCACGTACGACTCGGTCAGCTTCTCGTACATCCAGTCGCCGACCACGCCCGCGGTCGCGTCGAAGCCGAACAGGTAGTCCACTGTGGCCGCCAGCTCGAACGCGCCCTTGTAGCCGTGCCGGCGCATCGCCGCGAGCCAACGCGGGTTCACCACGCGGGCGCGGAACACCCGGGCCGTCTCCTCGCCCAGCGTGCGCGTGCGGACCGCGTCCGGGGACGTGCTGTCGCCCACGTAGGACGCCGGGGCCGCACCCGTCAGGGCGCGGACCGTGGCGATCATGCCGCCGTGGTACTGGAAGTAGTCGTCCGAGTCCGCGATGTCGTGCTCGCGCGTGTCGGTGTTCTTCGCCGCCACCACGATCCGCTTGTACGAACTCTCCATGTCCTCGCGCGCCGGGCGGCCGTCCAGGTCGCGGCCGTACGCGAAGCCGCCCCACACCGCGTACACCTCGGCGAGGTCCTTGTCGTCGCGCCAGTTTCCGCTGTCCATCAGCGGCAGCAGGCCCGCGCCGTACGCGCCGGGCTTCGACCCGAAGATCCGGGTCGTCGCCCGGCGGGCGTCCCCGTGGGCGGCCAGGTCGGAAGCCACGTGCGCGCGGACGAAGTTCTCCGAATCCGGCTCGTCCAGACCGGCCACCAGCCGCACCGCGTCGTCCATGAGCGTGATCACGTGCGGGAACGCGTCGCGGAAGAACCCGCTGATCCGGACCGTGACGTCGATCCGGGGCCGGCCCAGCTCGGCCAGCGGGATCGCCTCGATGCCGGTGACGCGCCGCGAAGCCTCGTCCCACACCGGCTGGACGCCCAGCAGCGCCAGTACTTCCGCCGCGTCGTCGCCGGACGTCCGCATCGCCGACGTGCCCCACACCGAAAGCCCGACCGAGCGAGGCCAGTCGCCGGTGTCCTCGCGGTAGCGCTTCAGCAGCGAATCCGCCAGCGCCTGGCCGGTTTCCCAGGCGAGCCGGCTCGGGATGGCCTTCGGGTCGACGGTGTAGAAGTTGCGTCCGGTCGGCAGCACGTTGATCAGCCCGCGCAGCGGCGAACCGCTCGGCCCGGCCGGGATGTACCCGCCGTCCAGCGCGTGCAGCACCGAGTCCAGCTCCGCGGACGTCCCCGCGAGCCGGGGCACGATCTCCTCGGCGGCGAAGGAAAGCACCCGCGCGACCCCCTCGTCCGGGGCGACCGACGCGACCGCGGTCGGGTCCCAGCCGCGCATTTCCATCGTCCGGACGAGCTCGCGGGCCGTCTTCTCCACCGCGTCCACTTCGGACATCGGCGCGTCTTCCTTGAGGCCCAGTGCGGACCGCAGGCCCGGCACCGCGCCCTGCTTGCCGCCCCACATCTGGGACGCCCGGAGCATCGCGAGCACCAGGTTGACCCGCGCCTCGCCCGCCGGCGCCGCGCCCAGGACGTGCAGCCCGTCGCGGATCTGCGCGTCCTTCACCTCGCAGAGCCAGCCGTCGATGTGCAGCAGGAAGTCGTCGAACTCCGCATCGTGCGGCCGCTGCTCGATGCCGAGGTCGTGGTCCAGCTTGGCCGCCTGGATCAGCGTCCAGATCTGCTGGCGCACGGCCGGCAGCTTCGCGGGGTCCATCGCCGCGATGTTCGCGTGCTCGTCGAGCAGCTGCTCCAGCCGCGCCATGTCGCCGTAGGACTCCGCGCGTGCCATCGGCGGGATCAGGTGGTCGACGATCGTCGCGTGCGCCCGCCGCTTGGCCTGCGCGCCCTCGCCCGGGTCGTTGATCAGGAACGGGTAGATCAGCGGCAGGTTCCCGAGCACGGCGTCCGGCGCGCACGACGCCGAAAGTCCCGCGGTCTTGCCGGGCAGCCATTCGAGGGACCCGTGCTTGCCGAGGTGGACGACGGCGTGCGCGCCGAACTCCTCCTCCAGCCACCGGTAGGCGGCCAGGTAGTGGTGGCTCGGCGGCAGGTCAGGGTTGTGGTAGATCGCCACGGGGTTCTCACCGAACCCGCGCGGCGGCTGGATCATGATGATCACGTTGCCGCTCTGCAGGGACGCCAGCACGATGTCGCCGTGGTCGACGTAGAGCTCGCCGGGCGCCGGCCCCCAGTGCTCTTCGACGCCGGCACGCAGTTCGGCCGGGAGCGCGTCGAACCACTCCCGGTACCGCGCGGCGGGCACCCGGATCGGGTTCCCGGCCAGCTGTTCCTCGGTCAGCCACTCCGGGTCCTGGCCACCGGCCGCGATCAGCGCGTGGATCAGCGCGTCGCCGTCGGGCTGGTCGGTGCCGGTCGGGTCGACCCCCGGGAAGGCGTCCGGCCCCAGGTCGTACCCCGAAGCGCGCATCCGCCGCAGCAACTCGATGGCCGACGCGGGCGTGTCCAGCCCGACCGCGTTGCCGACGCGAGAGTGCTTCGTCGGGTACGCGGACAGCATCAACGCGATCCGCCGCTGCGCCGGAGGCGTGTGCCGCAGCCGGGCGTGCGCCAGCGCGATGCGGGCGACGCGGGAGGCGCGTTCGGCGTCCGGCACGTACCGGGGGAGACCGTCCTCGTCCAGCTCCTTGAACGAGAACGGCACGGTGATCAGCCGTCCGTCGAACTCCGGGACGGCCATCTGGTTCCCGGCGTCGAGCGGCGAGAGGCCGTCGTCGTTCGCGGCCCACGTCTCGCGGTCGCTCGTCAGGCACAGCGCCTGCAGGATCGGGACGTCGAGCGCGGCCATCTCGGCGACGTCCCAGGCCTCGTCGTCACCGCCCGCGCCCACCTCGGACGGCCGGGTGCCGCCCGCCGCGAGTACCGTGACCAGCAGGGCGTCCACGGAAGCCAGCTCGGCCATCATCTCCGGCTCGCGCGTGCGCAGCGAAGCACAGTAGATCGGCAACGCGCGCCCGCCCGCGGCTTCGATCTCGTCGGCGAGCGCGTGCACGAACGCGGTGTTCCCGGACAGGTGGTGCGCGCGGTAGTACAGGATGCCGATGACCGGGCCGTCGGACGCCGGAGCGGGACGCTCGAGGACGCCCCAGCCGGGCTGGGCGGCGGGCGGCTCGAAGCCGTCGCCGGTGAGCAGGAGCGTGTCGGAGAGGAACCGGTGCAGCTGGGTGAGGTTCGCCGGGCCGCCCTGCGCGAGGTAGGCGTGGGCCTCGGCGGCGATGCCGGCCGGCACGGTCGAGAGCTTCATCAGCTCGGCGTCCGGCGTCTGCTCCCCGCCGAGGACGACGACGTGCGCGCCCGACGCCCGCAGCGTGTCCAGGCCCTCCGGCCAGCTTCGCGGCGTGCCCAGGATCCGGGCGACGACGATCTTGACGCCGTCGAGCAGGCCCGGCAGCTCGGCGACGTCGAGCCGGGCCGGGTTGCCGAGCCGGTACTCGCCGCCGGACGAGCGGGCGCTGAGCAGGTCGGTGTCCGAAGTGGACAGAAGCAGGATCACGAGGTTCCTCCTCGGGGTCCGCGCCCCGGGTAGACGGGCGCGCCGGCCGGAGTTCCTGGCTCCCGGAGAGCACCGTCTCCGGTCACAGTGGCGGGACCGCCCCGGACTTCCACCGGGTTCCTCCACCTGCCGACGCGTGGGTATCGCACCCACTCTCCGGTGCTGGTGCAGGCGCGTCAAGGTGACGTTGGCCGGGTAGCCTGACGGCTTGGACGCCCTGCTCCGGAGCTTCACCGCCGCGCAGTCCGCGCGGCAGCCCTACCGCGCCCCGGGCGCCGTCGAGCTGGCGGCCGCCGAGGCCGGGTTCGCCGCGTTCCTCGACCGGGCCCCGCACCACCTCGGCGACCTCGGGTTTTCCACGCCGGACGACGCACTGGCCGTCCAGGAGCCCGGCGCCGAGCGCGCCTGGGGCCTTTACGCGGTCGACCGGTCCGCGCCGCCGTCCCTGGTGATCGAGGTGCCGCACGCGTCCTCGGACCTGCGGACGGACCGGCTCGGGCTGGCCCTCTTCCGGCGCGTCCCGGGCGCGGTCCTGGCCGTCGCGGGCGCGCACCGCCGCCGTGAGGACCCCGCCCACGACCCGCGGACCGTCTTCCACGTCGTCACCACGCTGCTGGCCCGGCGCGGCCTGCCGCAGGTCCAGCTGCACGGCTTCAACGACCGCACCCTGCCCGCGGCCGACGTCGTCCTGTCGGCCGGCGCCGCGGAGGCCGGCGATGCGGCCCGCCGGGCAGCGGACCGGCTCGAGGCCGCCGGGTTCCGCGTCTGCCGGGCCTGGGCAGAGCCCTGCCGCGGCCTGGCCGGGACGACGAACGTCCAGAGCCAGGCCGCCGCCGGGACGCCGTTCCTGCACGTCGAGCTCAGCCGGACCACCCGCGAAACCCGCCGCGGCGCCGTCGTCGACGCGCTCGCGGAGGCCGATCTGCGCAAACCCTAGGCCGACCGCTCGCCCAGCCGCGGGAACGGCTTCGTCGAGAACAGCACCTCGACCGAGACCTCGAAGAACTCCGCGATCCGCAGGGCCAGGTACAGCGAAGGGCTGTACTCGCCGCGCTCCAGGTAGCCGATCGTCTGGTAGTGCACCCCGAGGGCCTCGGCCAGCTGCCGCCGCGAGATCGACCGCTCCGCGCGCAGCATCGCGATCCGGTTGTAGACGACCTCACTCATGGCTACCCCACACGCTGCATGGCCCTCTGCCGCCGTTCGGCCAGCGACGAGCCCGCCTCGCGCCGCGCCATGCGGCGGAGCAGGACCGGGGCCAGCGCGAAGCCGAGCACCGCCCACGCGAGCAGCACCGCCACGGTCGCGACCGGCCGCCAGGACTGGCCGATCTCGACGACGACCGCGGCGTCCGGCAGCAGCGCCGACCGCATCCCGAGGCCCAGCCAGTACATCGGGAACACCTGCGCGACGTCCTGCAGCCAGCCCGGCAGCGCGGTGATCGGGTAGAAGATCCCGGAGATCGCGCCCATGCCCATCACCGGCAGGGTGATCAGGCCGATGGACCGCGGGCTGTTGGTCAGCGACCCCAGCGCCGCGCCGATCGGCATCGTCGCGGCCATGCCGAGCACCAGCACCCCGAGCAGGTGCAGGTACGACCAGCCGCCGTCCGGCGCCAGCGCGGAGAAGGCGAACAGGCACGGGATCAGCACCGCGGTCAGCGACGTGAGCTGCGCGATCGACAGCGCGGTCGTCTTCCCGATGAGGTAGCCGAGCATCCCGTTCGGGGTGGCCTTCGCGCGCAGCAGCGTGCCGTCTTCGCGGTCGACGGCCAGGTAGCCGGCGGCGCCGGTCAGCCCGTTGAACACGATGCCGGCGCCGAGCACGCCGGGCACGGTCGCCGCACCCAGCGAGAACGACGTGCCGGGCAGCGTGGCGTTGCGCATGAAGAACAACGTACCGAGGAAGAGCACGACGAAGACCAGCTGCCCCACCACGTCGTCGAGGTTGGTCCACGTCTGCTTGAACTCGATCCAGCCGCGGGCCAGCCCGGAGCGCACGGCGACGGTCCTGGCGTTCATCGCGCACCCGCTTCCTGGAGGCCGAGCTCCGTATCGCCGCCGGACTCCGCGCGGTGGACCAGCGTCATGTAGGTGTCCTCCAGCGACGCCCGGCGGACTTCCAGGTCCGCGACGGCGTCGCCGTGCTGCTTGAACAGGTCGTACACGTACTTCGTCGCTTCGGTCGTCGAGTGGACGAACCGCTGGCCGCCGACGCTCCAGCGGACCTCGGCCTCCCCGGAGATCTGCCGGCTGAGCTCGTCGGCCGAGCCGTCGGCGACGATCCGGCCGCCGTTGAGGATGAGGATCCGGTCGGCCAGCTTCTCGGCCTCGTCGAGGTCGTGCGTGGTCAGCAGGATCGTCGTGTCGAGCTCGTCGGACAGGCGGTGCACCAGGTCGTGGAACTCGCGCCGGGCCTCGGGGTCGAAGCCCGCGGTCGGCTCGTCGAGGAACAGCAGCTCGGGACGGCCGACGATGCCGATGGCGACGTCGAGCCGCCGCCGCTGGCCGCCGGAGAGCTGCTTGAGCTTCTTGTGCGCGTGCTCGGTGAGCCCGACGGTGGCGATCAGCTCGTCGGTGTCCCAGGGCCGCGGGCGCGACGCCGTCGAGTACGGCGCGTAGTACCGGCCGAGGTGCGCGAGCAGCTCGCGGATGCGCCACTTCCCGTGGTCGCGCCAGGACTGGAGCACGACCCCCAGCCGCGCCCGCCACTCCTCGCCGCCCTGCGCCGGGTCGGTGCCCAGCACGCTCACCTCGCCGGCCGACCGCATGCGGAAGCCTTCGAGGATCTCGATCGTCGTCGTCTTGCCCGCGCCGTTCGGCCCGAGCAGCCCCACGACCTCCCCGCGGTACGCCTCGAAGTCGACGCCGTGGAGCACGTCGTTGGTGCCGTACCGCATCCGCAGCCCGCGCACGCGGACGACGGAATCGGCCGGATCTCTCATCGTGGTCACCCCCATCTGACTGATGCGGCCGAATGTAGCACACCTACTACATATGATCAGACCTCTACGGTCAGGGGAACTTGACCTCCGGTCACCCGGTTCGCCAGGCATGGGAACTTGGCTGGGGCTGGCCCTTCCGGGCGGCGTGGTGATCCTGCTGGTCATGGCGGCGATCGAACTGCGGCCGCGCAAGGACGGCTCGCGCTTCAAGGCGCGGCTGTCCGCGACCTACCTCGAAGAGACCACCGCGTTCCTCTACGGCACCAAACGACGTGAGCTGGAACACCGGGAAACGATGTCGATGCTCGTCGAGCTGGACGCCGAAGGCGCGCCACCCCGGCATGACGTGGACCTGGACGCCGGAACGGCCCGGATCCGGCCGCGTCCAGAGCCGGGGGAGCCGGAAAACCGCCAGCTACAGTGACCTCATGCCGACCCCAGCACGTGTGCGAGCCGACGCGTGCCCCGGTGTTTTCGCACCCCACGACGCCGCCGACGGGCCGTTGGCCCGGGTGCGGCTGCCCGGCGGCACGATTTCCGCAGCGCAGCTGCGCGCGCTGGCCGACGCGGCGGAAGCCTGCGGCGACGGCGACCTCCACCTCACCTCGCGCGGCAACGTCCAGCTCCGCGGCGTCACCCGGCCCGGTCTCGCGGCCCGGCTGAGCGATGCCGGCCTGCTGCCGTCGCCGTCGCACGAGCGGGTCCGCAACGTCCTCGCGTCGCCGTTGAGCGGCGTGCGCGGCGGCCTCGCCGACGTCCGCGGCCTGGCGGCGTCCCTGGACGACGTGCTGTGTTCGACGCCGGAGCTGGCGTCGCTGCCGGGACGGTTCCTCTTCGCCTTCGACGACGGCCGCGGCGACGTCGCGGGCGAAGGCGCCGACGTCTGCTGGCACGCTCTCGATGCCGGAACGGGAACTTTGCTGCTCGCCGGCGGGGACACCGGACGGCGGGTGGCCCACACCGACGCCGTCGCGGCCCTGATCGACGTCGCCCTGGAGTTCTGCCGCGTCCGCGGGGCCGCTTGGCGCGTCGCCGAACTCGACGACCCGGCCTGGCGCGGGGCACCGGTGCCGCGGGCGGCCGCCGAGGTCCCGGCCGGGTTGATCGAGCGGGACGGCGGGTTCGCCGCCGGGGTCGTGCCGCGCTTCGGGCAGCTTTCGGCGGCGCAGGCGCGGGCGCTGGCGGAGTTCGGGACCGCGCTGGTGACGCCGTGGAAGTCCGTGGTCCTGCCGGACGTGCCCGCCGACGTCTTCGCGCGGCTGGGGTTCGGGGGCGAGCCCTTGGGGACCACCGCGTGCATCGGCCGTCCGGGCTGCGCGAAGTCGCGCGCCGACGTCCGGGCCGACGCGCTGTTCCGGCCCGGCCTGCGCGCGCACTTCTCGGGCTGCGAACGGCGGTGCGGGAAGCCGTCGCAGTCCCATGTGGACGTTGTCGCCGAAGCGGGGGGCTACCGCATCGACGGCCGCTGGGTGCCGCTCGACGAGATGGAAGGGAACCTGTGATCGACTACCTGCGGGACGGTGCCGAGATCTACCGGCACTCGTTCGCCACGATCCGCGAGGAGGCGGACCTGGCGATCCTGCCCGACGACGTGGCCGGGCTCGCGGTCCGGATGATCCACGCCTGCGGCATGGTCGATCTGGTCGACGACCTGCGCTACACGCTCGACGTCGTCGAGTCCGGCCGCGCCGCGCTCGAAGCCGGCGCGCCGATCCTGTGCGACGCGCAGATGATCGCCAGCGGCGTCACCCGCCGTCGCCTGCCCGCGGACAACGACGTGCTCTGCACGCTCTCGGACCCGGCGGTGCCCGGTCTGGCCGAGCGGATGGGCACCACGCGCTCGGCCGCCGCGCTGGAACTGTGGCGCGACAAGCTGCCCGGCTCGGTCGTGGCGATCGGCAACGCGCCGACGGCGTTGTTCCGCCTGCTCGAGATCCTCGACGAAGGCGTCGGCGCGCCCGCGGCGATCATCGGCGTCCCGGTCGGGTTCGTCGGCGCGGTGGAGTCCAAAGTGGAGCTGGCCAAGCGGGCGCCCGCGCCCTACCTCGTGGTGCACGGGCGCCGGGGTGGCAGCGCGATGGCCGTCGCGGCGATCAACGCACTCGCGAGCGCCGAAGAATGACGGGCACGCTGTACGGCGTCGGGCTCGGTCCCGGCGACCCGGAACTGATGACGGTCAAAGCGGCCCGCCTGATCTCCGAGGCGTCGGTGATCGCCTACCACTGCGCGCGGCACGGGCGCAGCATCGCGCGGTCGGTCGCCGAGCCGTACCTGCGCGAGGGCCAGATCGAGGAGAAGCTCGTCTACCCGGTGACGACCGAGACGACCGACCACCCGGGCGGCTACGAGGGCGCGATCGCCGACTTCTACGAGCTGAGCGCGAAACGGCTGGCCGAACACCTCGACGCGGGCCGCGACGTGGTCCTGCTCTGCGAGGGCGACCCGTTCTTCTACGGCTCGTACATGTACATGCACGAGCGGCTGGCCGGCCGCTTCGAGGCGGTGGTCGTCCCGGGCGTGACGTCGGTGAGCGCGGCGTCCTCGGTGTTCGGCCGCCCGCTGGTGCAGCGCGACGAGGTCCTGACGGTACTCCCGGGCACGCTCCCGGCGCCGGAGCTGGCGCGCAGGCTGGCGGACACCGACGCGGCAGCGGTGCTGAAGCTGGGCCGGACGTTTTCGTCGGTGCGCGAGGCGTTCGCGGAGGCCGGCAAGCTGGACGACGCCGTGTACGTCGAGCGTGCCACCTGGGGACAGCAGCGCGTCGAGCCGTTGGCTTCGGTCGATCCTGCGTCCGTGCCGTACTTCTCGCTGGCGCTGCTGCCTTCGCCGGCTTACGCGTCACGGGTTTCGCCTGCTCCCGCGGCCTCTTCGCCTTCGTCGGGTGGTGAGGTCGTCGTCGTGGGCCTCGGCCCGGCCGGTCCGGAATGGCTGACCCCCGAGGCGGCCGCGGAGCTTTCGGCCGCGGAGCACATCGTCGGGTACGGGCCGTATGTCGCGCGGGTACCGCAGAAGGCGGGCCAGCAGCGGCACGCGTCGGGCAACCGGGTGGAGGCGGACCGCGCCCGCGAGGCCCTCGACCTGGCGGCTTCCGGCGCCCGGGTCGCGGTCGTGTCCTCGGGCGACCCGGGCGTGTTCGCGATGGCGTCGGCGGTGCTGGAGCAGGTGTCTTCGGGCCACGGCACCGGCGTCCGGGTCCGGATCGTGCCCGGTGTGACGGCAGCCCAAGCGGCGGCGTCCCGGGTGGGCGCACCGCTGGGCCACGACTACTGCGTGCTGTCGCTGTCGGATCGCCTGAAGCCGTGGGAGATCATCGAAAAGCGCTTGGACGCAGCGGGCGCGGCGGACCTGGTGCTGGCGTTGTACAACCCGGCATCCCGCTCCCGCACGACCCAGCTGGCGGACGCGCGTGCTGTCCTGCTGCGCCACCGAGCTGCTGCGACGCCGGTCGTGGTGGCCAGGGACGTGGGTGGCCCGGAGGAGGACATCCGCATCACGACGCTGGGCGAGCTGGACCCGTCCACGGTGGACATGCGCTGCCTGCTGATCGTGGGTTCGTCTCGCACCCGCTCCGAGAACGGCCTCGTCTGGACGCCCCGCAGCTACTAGCGCCCCAATGTGGCCTTGGTTGCGTCAGACGCACCCAAGGCGGCCTTCGGTGCGTGAGACGCACCGAAGGCCACATTGGGGCGCACGGGTCAGCGCGTCGGGTCCTTGCCGTTCGGCTGGCTCGGGCCCGGGCCCGGGGACCACCACCCCGGCACCGTCTTCTCCCCGTGGACGACCGTCGGCGCGATGCCCTCGGTGAACGGCTCGATCTGCAGCAGCTGGCCCCACGACTGGCTCGGCTGGCCGATCAGGTAGCTCGGTACCTCCGGCTCTTCGGCCAGCTCCTCCAGCCAGCCGATCGGCCCGCCGTTCGTCGAGGACGCCCACTGGGCCTCGTCCGCCAGGCCGCCCGCCGTGATGCGGTAGTCGGGGACCTGGGAGATTCCGTCGTGCGACGTCACCGGCTGCACACACGGGTACACGAACGAAGCCGGCCAGTCCACGTACACCGGCTTCGAGCCGATGCGGTCCGTCAGCGTCGTGAACGTCGGGACGCGCGGGGCCGAGGCCGCGATCCAGCCGTCTTCCGTCAGGTCGTTGTCCACGATGTTGATCCGGACCGCGTTCGTCTCCGGCGGGAGGTCGCGCAGGTTGATGCGGGTGTCGTTCCAGCCGTTGGTGCCCGCGCCCGGCGGGAGCATGAACTGGCTGCGCAGGATCTTCACACCCTCCGGCGTGTTGACGCCGTAGTCGAGGCTCACCGACGTCGGACGCCGCGCCGCGCCCGCCGTGGCCACCACGATCTGGCCGTCCGCCGGCTTCTCCGTCAGCGCGTACCAGTCGCTGCGCAGCCGCCCCGCGCGCGTCTCCGGGTCGAGGTAGCTCGACCACATCGGGACCTTCTCCGGCGTGAACCCGTGCGGCGGCTCGGCCAGCGGGTCCTTGTCGTCGACCGGGCGGGTGTGGAAACCGGTCTGGACGCGGCCGTTGTCCTGGTCCGGGTTCGGCAGCGGGGAGTTCTCCGGCTCCTTCGGCTTCTCCGCCACCGTCCGCTGCTCGGCCTGCGCGTGCAGGATGCTCGTCGCCGCGTCGCGCTCGACCATCACGTGGTCGGAGAGGTTGCAGCTCTTGCCGAACAGGTGCCCGATGTTCGCCGCACCCAGGCTGTAGCTGCCGGACTGGTTGTGGATCGCCCACGCCATCGTGACGAACTCGCCCGCCGCGACCAGGCCGCAGACCACCACCAGCGACAGCGACCCGAGCCGCAGTGCGCGCAACCGGCCCTCCTGGGGCTGGGCCGGCAGCCCCGGCCGGTGCGCGCGGACGTTCTCCACGAACGCGTATATCCCGGCGATCGCGGCGGCGACCAGCAGGATCGTCGACAGCGGGATGCCGCCGACCGACGGCGCCACGTTCGTCCACTGGACGCCGAGACGCGAGACGAACCAGTACGTGTTCGGCCCGGTCGCGGCGAGCGCGGCGACCACCAGCAGCGCCGCCAGGAAGGCCGCGCGGTTGCGCTGGGACCGCAGCACCGTCGAGCTCGTCGCGAGCGCGGCCAGCGCCGCCATCGACGCGCCGACCGCGGCGAACGCACCGAAGTGGTGCGTCCACTTCGTCGGCGTCAGGGCGAGGAGCAGGAAGAACAGCGCCGTCGTGCCGATCAGGCGGCGCGCCGGGCCGAGTGCCGCGCCGGGGATCCGGCTGCGGCGCAGCAGCACCACCAGGCAGGTGGCCGTGCAGAGCACGACCAGCAGCACCGGGAACCGGCGCGGCGCCGAGCCGTCCGGCAGGTCGGCGAACAGCAGCTGGTAGCGCGCGAGCTCCTGGAACCACGACAGGTTCGGGCCCACCTGCGTGCGGATCCGGGTCGCTTCCTGCACGGTCGCGAACGTCTGGTCGGCGAACACGACGACCAGCACCAGCAGCCCGGCCGCGGCGATCGGCGCGAGCACCGGGATCCAGCCGTTCTCGTTCGCACGCTGGCGGATCAGCTTGAACAGCGGGCGCGCGGCGACCAGGAACGGCGCCACCGCGATCAGCCCGGTCGGCGTCGCGGCCAGGGTGAACCCGGCCGCGGTCAGGCCGAGGCACAGGGGCAGCAGCCGTCGCGTCACCAGCGTGCGCTCCACGGCGCAGATCGCCAGCAACGAGCCGAGCGCGGCCACCGGTTCCGGGCGGACGCCGTTGTTGTAGGGCATCCACCAGATCAGGAACACCGTCGCCGCCGCCCAGCTGGCCGGGCGGCTGGTGCGGATCTGGCTGCCCAGGCGCGGCATCACCTCGCGGCTGATCAGCAGCCAGCTGAGCACCCCGAGCAGGAACGACGGCAGCCGGATCCACGGCGGCACCGTGCTGACGTGCGTCATCAGCTCGTAGACGTGGTAGAACCAGCCGAACGGCGCCTCGGCGACGCCGAACCAGCGGTGGTAGTTCGTCAGGTAGCCGGTCGCCTCGGTGACCCGGGCCATCGTGAGGATGTAGCCGTCGTCCGAGGTCACCGGCCCGATGAAGACCCACGCGCCGAGCGCGGCGATCACCGTGACGTCCCGCGCGGAAAGCCGCCACCAGCCGACCGGCGCCCAGCGCGGCGCGCGTCGGGCGAACCCGGAGTCGCGGCGCCAGACCGCGATCAGGCAGCCGATCAGCGACAGCACGGCGAGCACGCCGACGACGATCTTCAGCGCGGTCGGCGACGTCTGGTACCGCGTGTCCGGCACGACCGAGACGTGCAGGCCGGCGATCGGGTCCTTGCTCGAGTTGATCGAGGAGTAGATGCCCACCACGCGGGGACGGACGTCCCCGTTCGCGTGGAAGATCGGCGTCCCCGCGACGGCGAGGGTCATCTGCGTCGCGTCGACGTCCAGCTCGACGTCGCACTTTTCGGCGGGCAGCGGCTGCTGGGCGAGCTGCTGGCCCTGGCTGGAGGCGAGCAGCACGCCGTTGTCGACGCGCAGCTGCAGGCCGACGCCGTTGCCGGCCTTCGGGTCGGTGCGGCCGTCCGGCACGGTGGCGAACAGCAGGCCCGGGCCGTTCGTGCGCGCGTCGACCGAGCGGATGGCCGCGCACGGCAGTTCGGCGCGCAGGTCCTCGGCCCAGTACCCGGTCAAGGGCGCGTTGACGGAGCGGGTGTCGCTGCCGGTCGGCCAGACGACCTCCGCCGTGTCCTGCACCACCGGCAGGAAGGGGAAAGCCAGCGCGCACAAGGCCGAGAGCAACCCCAGCGCTACGGCAATCAGACGCATCGGCGCAACGCTAACGGGTCAGACGTCGGCGGCTGACGCAGCCCCCGGGTCACGCGGGGTGAACCGCCCGTGGTGCAGCGCCTCGGACAGGGGACGGCGGCTGCGCCAGCCGTGGCGCTCCAGGTCGGGCACGGTCTCCAGCTTGCTGACCGGGCCGGCGCAGAGCCACGCCACCGGGCGGACGCCGGCGGGGATGCCGAGCAGCTCGCGGAGGAACGGTTCCCGGTAGAAGCTGACCCAGCCGACGCCGAGGCCCTCCGCGGTCGCGGCGAGCCAGAGGTTCTGGATCGCGAGGCACACGGAATAGAGGCCCGCGTCGGCGATGGCGTGCCGGCCGAGCACGTCGGGCGCGCCGCGCGCCGGGTCGTAGGTGACGACGATGCCGAGGCTCGCCTCGAGGATGCCTTCGATCTTGATGTTCGCGAAGGTGCGCGTGCGGTCCTCGTCGAGCTGTCCGGCGAAGACTTCGCGCTCCTCGTGGACGTGCTTGGCGAACTTCTCGCGCGTCGCGACGTCGTCGACCAGCACGAAGTCCCACGGCTGCGTGAGCCCGACGCTCGGCGCGGCGTGCGCGGCCTCGAGGATCCGCGTCAGCGTGGCTTCGGGGATCGGCTCGCCGGTGAACTCGCCGCGGACGTCCCGTCGCTTGCGCAGGACTTCGTAGAACTCTTCGATCATCGGTGCAGGACCCATTCGACGGCTTCGGGGACGGTTCCGGCGGTCTCCGTGTCCGGCCGTGGCGGCCGCCGGATCACGAGGACGGGCTTCCCGAGTTCGCGGGCCGCGGTCAGCTTCGCGCTGGTCTGCGGGCCGCCGGAGTCCTTGGTGACCAGGACGTCGACCCGGCCGACCAGCTCCCGCTCGGTGGCCACCTCGTACGGCCCGCGGGCGAGGAGGAGCTCGTGGTGCCGCGGCAGCGGCGGCTCGGGCGGATCGACGCAGCGGATCAGGAACCACAGGTCGTCGAGGTGCGCGAAGGCCGGGAGCCCCTGGCGCCCGCTGGTGAGGAAGACGCGGTTGCCCAGGCCGGGAAGTTGGCGGGCGGCGTCGGCGAGGTCGTCGGCCCAGTGCCAGACGTCGCCGGGGCCCGGCCGCCAGCCGGGCCGCGCGAGCCTGAGCAGGGGCGTTTGCGTCTGTTCGGCGGCTTTCGCCGCGTTCGCGCCGATGCGCTCGGCGAAGGGGTGCGTTGCGTCCACGACGGCGTCGACCCGGTTCTCGCGCAGGTACGCCTCAAGGCCCTCCGGCCCGCCGAAGCCGCCGACGCGCACTTCGCCGACCGGCAGCTTCGGCCGTGCGACGCGTCCCGCCAGCGAAGAGACAACGCGCACTTCGCGGGCGGTGAGCGCTTCGGCGAGCTGCCGGGCTTCGCCGGTCCCGCCGAGGATGAGGATCACGAGGAACGCCCGTAGCCGACGGCCTCGCGCCAGCGGTCCAGCGTACGCAGGTTGGCGAGGGTTTCCGCCCAGGTCAGCTCGGGTGCCTGGCGGTCTTCGACGTGCGCGGCGACGTGGTCCGCCTCGCGCGCGAAGACGCCCTGCGTGGCTTCGACCTCGATGACCTCCGGCTCGCCGCCGGCGGGCGTCAGGATGATCCGCGAGACGCCGGGCTTGCGCAGCGGGTGGATCCACGCGGGCTCCGGGACGTGGATCTGCCCGGCCGAGCCGAAGACGCGGATGCCGTCCTCGCGGGTGAGCCGGATGCCGCACGAGATCGTCGCGAGGATGTCCCCGGGCAGGCGCAGCAGACCGGTCGCCCACTCGTCGACGCCGGTGGCGGACAGGTGCGCCATCCCGCTGACCTCGGACGGTTCGACGACGTCCTGCCCGGTCGCGGCCTGCGCGACCAGCCGGGCCAGCGACGTGCAGTAGCAGCCGACGTCGAGGATCCCGCCGCCGCCGAGCGCCGGGTCGCTCAGCCGGGCGGTCTCCTCCGGGTTGCTGTCGAAGGAGAACGTCGTGTCCACCGCGCGGACCTCGCCGATGGCGCCGGACGAGATCAGCTCGGCCAGCCGCCGCGTCTGCGGGTGCAGCCGGTACATGAACGCTTCCATCAGGAAGACGTCGTTCGCCCGGGCCGCGGCGACGACCTCCTCGGCATCGGCCGCGGTGATCGTCAACGGCTTCTCGCACAGCACGTGCTTCCCCGCTTCGGCGGCGGCGATGGCCCACTGTTTGTGCATCGCGTGCGGCGTCGAGACGTAGACGGCGTCGATGTCCGGATCGGCGAGGAGCTCTTCGTAGCTGCCGTAGGCCTTCGGGATGTCGAAGCGCGTGGCGAAGTCCCGCGCGCGCCCGCCGTCCCGGGCGGCGACGGCCCCGAGGACGCCGTGCTTGCTTTCGTCCACGCCCGCGGCGAAGTGCCCGGCGATGGTCCCGGCGGCCAGCAGGCCCCAGCGCAGTTCCGTCACAACGACTCCGGTTGGTTCGCCCGGTCACGGGCACTCGAGTAGAGGAAGCTGTCGGGAAAATCAGTGGCGGCGAGCACCCGCCCGACGAAGATGGTGGCGGCGCGGGTCATCCCGGCTGCCCGCACGAGCGCGGGCAGCTCACCGAGCACCCCGCGCACGACGGTTTCCCCGGCTTGGCTGGCGAGCGCGACGACGGCGACGGGGCAGTCCTCGCCGTAGTGCGGCTTCAGCTCCTCGGCCACCCGCTCGACGTGGTTGATGGCGAGGTGCAGCGCCAGGGTGGCCCCGGTCGCGGCGAAGGCGGCGAGGGTTTCCCCGGACGGCATCTTGGTGGAGCGCGCCTGAACCCGGGTGATGACGAGACTCTGCCCGATTTCGGGCACGGTGAGCTCCCGCTTCAGCACGGCGGCCGAAGCGGCGAAGGCGGGCACCCCGGGCACGACGGCGTAGGGAACACCGGCGGCATCGAGCCGCCGCACCTGCTCGGCGACGGCGCTGTAGAGGGACGGATCACCCGAGCACAGCCGAGCAACGTCGTGCCCGTCACGGTGGGCGTCGATCAGCTTCGCGACGATCTGTTCGAGGCTGAGGTTCGCCGTGTCGACGAGCTCGGCCCCGGACGGGCAGTAGGCGAGCAGATCGGGCGGGGTCATGCTGCCGGGGTAGAGGCAGACACCGCAGCGGGCGAGCAGGTCCCGCCCTCGCACGGTGATGAGGTCGGCGGCCCCGGGCCCGGCGCCGATGAAGTGCACGGTCATCGGCTGCTCCACTGCGTCACAACCCGCGCCGGCGTCCACCCCGTGAACCCACCGAGCGGTGCCGCCCGCTCGACGCCGATCCTCAGCAGCTCCCCTCCGTGCTCCTCGTACGCCCGGGCCAGCACCTGCTCGGCCTCCAGCGTCACCCCGTGCGCCACCACCCGTGCGCCGGTGGCCACGCACGCGTCCAGTACGCCCGGCGCCGTCACGCCGCCTCCGATGAAGACCGCGTCCGGTGCGGGCAGCGCGCTCAGCGCTTCCGGTGCTTCCCCCGCCACCACCTCCAGTTCCGGTACTCCCAGGTCCAATGCGTTCCGGCCGATCCGCTCGGCCCGCTCCGCGGAGCGCTCGATCGCGACCGCGCGGTTGAGGCCGTGCAGCCGCGACCACTCGATGCCGACGCTGCCCGCGCCCGCGCCGACGTCCCACAACAGCTCGCCGGGACTCGGCGCGAGGCGGGCCAGCGCCGACACTCGGAGGTCGCGTTTGGTCAGCTGCCCGTCGTGGGCGTACACGTCGTCCGGGATGCCGATCAGCGGCAACGCCGGACCCGCGCACTCCAGCGCGAACACCGTCAGCGGTCCGGGGTCGCCGTCCCAGCCGTCGGAGATGCGCTCGTCGGGCCCGCCCAGGTTCTCCAACGCGATCAGCTCGCTCTCGCCGTAACCCCGCACGGTGAGCAGGGAGCGCAAAGCGGGCGCGTCGGCACCCAGGACGAGCACTCGCCGGCGCGGCGCCAGCACCCGGGCGACGCGGGCCGACGACCGGCCGACGATGGTGACCACCTCGGTCTCCTCGGCGGACCAGCCCAGCCGTGCCCGGGCCAGTGTCACCGACGAGAGCGCGGGCAGTGCCTCGACCTCGTATCCATGGGCCACCAGTGTGGCACCCACCCCCGACAAAAACGGATCGCCGCTGGCCAGGACGCAGATCCGGGCCCCCTCGTGCTCCGCGATGACCGCGTCCAGCCCGGGCAGCAACGGCGTCGGCCACGCCTGCGCGGGGACCCCCTCGGGCAGGTAGCCGAGCTGCCGCGGCGCGCCGAGCACGACGTCGGCGGCGAGCACCGCGGCTTTCGCCTGCTCCGACAGGCCGGACCAGCCGTCGGCCCCGATCCCGACCACGGTCAGGCGGTCCGCTCCGGCAGCCGGTGGACGTGATTTTTCGCGCACGATTTCCCACCCTAAGCGAGGCGGGCGCTGTGCGATGATCGGCCGGTCGCCGACGTCAGGAGCGCTGTTGAAGCCGTACCCGTTCACCGCCGTCGTCGGGCTGCCGGACCTGCGCCTGGCGCTGGTCCTCTCCTCGATCTCACCCGCCGTCGGCGGGGTGCTGGTGCGCGGCGAAAAGGGCACGGCGAAGTCGACCATGGTCCGCGCGCTCGCCGGCCTGCTGCCCGGTGTCGACGTCGTCGACGGCTGCCGCTTCTCCTGCGATCCCGCGGCGCCCGACCCGCTCTGCCCGGACGGCCCGCACGAGAAGAGCACGAGTCACCGGCGTCCGGCCCGCCTGGTCGAACTCCCGGTCGGCGCCGCGGAAGACCGCGTCATCGGCAGCCTGCACCTGGAACGCGCGCTCGCCGAAGGCGTCACGGACTTCCAGCCCGGCCTCCTGGCCGCCGCGCACCGCGGGCTGCTCTACGTCGACGAGGTCAACCTCCTGCACGACCACCTCGTCGACACGCTCCTGGACGCCGCCGCGATGGGCCGCGCGACCGTGGAACGCGAGGGCGTTTCGGTTTCGCACGCGGCGAGGTTCGTCTTGATCGGCACCATGAACCCGGAGGAGGGCGAGCTTCGCCCGCAGCTGCTGGACCGGTTCGGCCTGACCGTCGAGGTCGCCTCCAGCCGGGACCCCGAGCAGCGCGTCGAGGTCGTCCGCCGTCGCTTGGCCTACGAAGCCGATCCGGACGCCTTCGCCGCGCAGTACGCGGCCGAAGACGCCCAGCTCGCCGCGGACATCGAGGCGGCGCAACGCCTCCTGGCCGCCGTCAAGCTCCCGGACGATGCCCTGCGCCAGATCGCCGAGGTCTGCGCGTCCTTCGAGGTCGACGGCATGCGCGCGGACATCGTCACCGCGCGCACGGCCATCGCGCACGCGGCCTGGGCCGGCCGCGACGAGGTGACCACCGAGGACGTCCGCGTCGCCGCCCGGCTCGCGTTGCCGCACCGGCGCCGCCGGAACCCGTTCGACGCGCCGGGCATCTCGGAGGAGCAGCTGGAGCAGGCCCTCCAGGACGCCCAGCCGGACCCCGGACCCGAGGACGACGGCCCCGGCTCGGGGTCGGCGCCGCCGGAAACGCCCGAGCCGCAGGGGAGTGAGCACGCGCCGCCGGGCCAGCCGCAGCAGAACGCCGGTGGGCAGCAGAAAACCGTCGGGGCCGGCGAAACCTTCAAGGCGCGCGTGTTCCGCGTCAAAGGCATGGGCGAAGGCGAGCGCGGACGCCGTTCGCGCGCGATCACCGACAGCGGACGGACCATCGGTGTCCAGCCCGCCAGCGTCCGCGAAGGCCGTCCGCACCTCGTCGCGACGGTGAAAGCCGCGGCCCCGCACCAGAAAGCCCGCGGCCGTGACGGCGCCGCGCTCCGGCTGCGGCCCGAAGACCTCCGTTACGCGCTGCGCGAAGGCCGCGAAGGCAACCTCGTGCTGTTCTGCGTCGACGCGTCCGGCTCGATGGGCGCGAAGGCGCGGATGCGCGAGGTCAAGTCCGCGGTCCTGTCGCTGCTCCTGGACGCCTACCAGCGCCGCGACAAGGTCGGGCTCGTCACCTTCCGCGGCGACGCGGCCGAACTCGCGCTGCCGCCGACGATCAGCGTCGACGCGGCCGCCTCCCGCCTCGAAGGCCTCCCGACCGGCGGCCGGACGCCCTTGGCCGAAGGGCTCCTGGAAGCGGCGCGCGTGCTGCGGGTCGAGGAGATCCGCGATCCGCGGCGCCGTCCGCTGCTGGTCGTCGTCACCGACGGGCGCGCCACCAGCGGACCGGACGCCGTCGCACGCGCCCAGGCCGCGGCCGGGCTGCTCACCGGTGTCACGACCGTCGTGATGGACTGCGAAAGCGGCAAGATGCGGCTCGGCCTGGCCGCCGACCTCGCCGCCCACCTCGGCGCGGAACACGTCCCCCTCGCCGGCGTCGCCGCCGAATCGCTGGCGGACGCCGTCCGCGCCCGGACCGGAAGGGCCGCCTGATGCCGCAGGGAAAGCCCGAGGTCGTTCCGAACGACGGCCTGACCACGCGCCAGCGCCGCAACCGGCCGCTGCTCGCCGTGCACACCGGCGAGATGAAGGGCAAGTCGACGGCCGCGTTCGGGATGGCACTGCGCGCCTGGAACCAGGGCTGGTCGATCGGCGTGTTCCAGTTCGTCAAGTCGGCGAAGTGGCGCGTCGGCGAGGAAGCGGCGTTCAAGGCGCTGGGGAAGCTGCACGACGACACCGGCCAGGGCGGGCCGGTCGAGTGGCACAAGATGGGCGAAGGCTGGAGCTGGGCGCGCAAGTCCGGCTCCGAAGAAGACCACGCGGAGAACGCGCGCGAAGGCTGGGCGGAGATCAAGCGGCGGCTCGCCGCCGAGGCGCACGGCTTCTACGTCCTCGACGAGTTTTCCTACCTGCTCAAATGGGGCTGGCTCGACGTGGACGACGTGGTGTCCACTTTGGTCTCGCGGCCCGGGCACCAGCACGTCGTCATCACCGGCCGGTACGCGCCGCCGGAGCTCGTCGAGGCCGCCGACCTGGTCGCCGAGATGACCAAGGTGAAGCACCCGATGGACACCGGGCAGAAGGGCCAGCGGGGGATCGAATGGTAGCGCGCGTGGTCGTCGCCGCGCCCGGGTCCGGGCACGGCAAGACCACGATCGCCGCCGGGCTGATGGCGGCACTGCGCGCGGCCGGGCACCGGGTTTCGGGGCACAAGGTCGGACCGGACTTCATCGACCCGGGCTACCACGCGCTGGCCACCGGGCGTCCCGCGCGCAACCTGGACCCGTTCCTGCAGGGGGAAGACCGGCTGGTCCCGTTGCTGCGGCACGGTTCCGCCGGCGCCGACATCGCGGTGATCGAAGGCGTGATGGGCCTGTTCGACGGGGCGCTGGGCACCGAGGGGTACGCCTCGACCGCCCACGTGGCCCGGCTCCTGGACGCGCCGGTCGTGCTGGTCGTCGACGCCTCGGCGGCCTCCCGCAGCGTCGCCGCGACCGTGCTCGGGTTCGCCCACTACGACCACCGCGTGCGGCTGGCCGGCGTCATCCTCAACAAGCTCGGCTCGCCGCGGCACCGCGACGAGATCGCGTCCGCGCTCGAAGCCACCGGCGTGCCGCTGCTGGGAGCGTTGTACCGCAACGAAGAGATCCACGCGCCGAGCCGGCACCTCGGGCTCGTGCCGGCGGCGGAACGGGCCGCGGAAGCGCAGCACGTGCTGCCCGCGCTCGCCGCTTGGGTGCGGGACGGCGTCGACCTCGACGCGATCGTCCGGATCGCTTCCGGGGCGCCGCGGCTTTCGGCGCCACCGTGGGAGCCGTCCGGTGCGGACGGTCCGCGGGTGACGGTCGCGGCCGCCGGCGGACCGGCGTTCACCTTCCGCTACACCGAAAACGTCGAGCTGCTGGCCGCCTGCGGGGTCGAGGTCGTGGACATCGACCCGCTGCGGGACCGGGCGTTGCCCGAGGGGTGCGCGGGCCTGTACTTCGGCGGCGGGTTCCCCGAGGTGCACGCGGCGGAACTGTCGGCGAACACGGCGTTGCGTTCCGAAGTGGCTACCGCCATCGAGAATGGGATGCCGGTGAGCGCGGAGTGCGCGGGGCTGCTGTACCTGTGCCAGTCGCTGGACGGCGTGCCCATGGTCGGCGCGGTGCCCGCGGACGCCAAGATGACCGCCCGCGGCAAGCTCGGCTACCGGCGCGCGGTCGCCGTCGAGGACAACCTGCTGGCGACGGCCGGTCAGCGCGTCACCGGGCACGAATTCCACCGCACCGAGGTGACGCCGTCGCACGGCGCCGCGGCGGCGTGGGGCTGGGACAGGCAGCTGGACGGCTTCGCTTCGCCGACGTTGCACGCCTCCTACCTGCACGTCCACTGGGCCGGGTACCCCGAGCTCGCCCAGCGGTTCGCGGCGCGGGTGCGCGCCCGTGGGTGACTACGACCTGCACCACCACGGCGACCGCGAGGTCGGGCCGGGGCTGGTCGATCTCGCGGTGAACGTCCGGTTGCCGCGGCCGCCGGCGTGGCTGCGGGACGAACTGGCGTCCGCATTGGACTCCCTCGCGGCCTATCCGTCCACTGAGGACGCTGTGCGGGCCGTCGCCGCCCGGCACGGCCGTCCTCCCTCGGAAGTGCTGGTCACGGCGGGTGCGGCCGAGGCTTTCACGCTGCTGGCCTCGGCGGTCCGCCCGCGGCACGCGGTGGTCGTGCACCCGCAGTTCACCGAGCCGGAAGCGGCTTTGCGGGCGGCGGGACACGCCGTTTCGCGCGTGGTCCTGGCCGAAGCGGACGGTTTCGTCCTCGATCCCGTACTGATCCCGGCCGACGCCGACCTGGTGTTCGTCGGGAACCCGACGAACCCGACCTCCGTGCTGCACCCCGCGGCGGTGCTGCGTTCCCTGGTCCGGCCCGGTCGGCTGCTCGTGGTCGACGAGGCGTTCCTGGACGCGATCCCCGGCGAGGCCGAGAGCCTGGCGTCCGGTGTCCCGGGTGTCGTCGTGCTGCGCAGCCTGACGAAGACGTGGGGACTCGCCGGGCTGCGGGCGGGTTACGTGCTCGCTTCGGCGGACGTCGTCGAGCGGCTGCGGGCGGTGCAGGTGCCGTGGTCGGTGTCCACCCTGGCCGGGGTGGCGACGGTGGCGTGCTGCCGCCCGTCCGCCCTGGAGGAAGCGGAAAAGCTGGCGACGGCGGCGGAGTCGGACCGGGAGTACCTGGTGTCGGGCCTGGCTTCGCTGGGGGTCGACGTGCTGGGTGATCCGCGGGGCCCGTTCGTGCTGGTGCGCGTACCCGACGGTGCTTCTGTGCGCGCTCGCCTGCGCGAAGCGGGCTACGCCGTGCGGCGGGGCGACACGTTCCCGGGGCTTGGACCGGATCACCTGCGGCTGGCGGTGCGCGATCGGGTGACGACGGAGGCGTTCCTGAGGGCGTTGCGGAAAATCTTGTAAACACCGACAGGGGGTTGTCGCCACCACCGTCGAAAGTGAGCGGAGCCGGGAAACGCCCGGCGTGGCAGCGAAAGGAACGACATGCCCCGCTTCAACGACGTCGCCTGGTTCGAGATCGGCACCGACGATCCGGCGACCGCGGAACGGTTCTACGGCGAGGTCTTCGGCTGGACCGTCGCGCAGGACGACGCGGCGAGCACTGATGCCGCCTACCGTGTCATCGACACCGGTGGCTCACGCGGTGGCCTGTTCACGGGCCAGGAGAACTACGCGATCTTCACCGTGCTGGTCGAGGACGTCGAAGCCACCTGCCGCCAGGTCGAGCAGGCCGGCGGCCGCGTGCTACGGCCGCCGAGCGTCAACCCGGTCGGCGTGACGTTCGCGCACGTGCTCGACCCGGCGGGCAACCACTTCTCCGTGTTCACCCCGCCAAGGTGAGCTGCTCGACGTCGCCGTACGGGATGTCGAGGTCTTCCGGGCGCAGCTTCCGGGGCGGCGGCACCTCGGCCAGCACGGAGAAGGAGGTGATGCGGTCGGTGCGGAAGGCGCGGATCTCCCGGCGCAGCCGGCACCAGGCCACGAGGTACCAGTGCGAGGGCTTCCCGACGTAGCCGAGCGGCTCGATCTCCCGGCGGGTGGCGGTGCCCTGGCGGTCGGTGTACCGGATCCGCAGGACGCGGCGGATACCGAGCACGTGCGGCTTCGGCGGGACGGGACCCTCGCCGAGCAGGTGGACCCGGGTGGCGAGCTCCCGCGCCTCGTGCGTGTCCTCCTCCCGCATCGCCGCGACGAGCTTACGCAGCGCCGAGCGGCCCTCGGCCCGGAAGGGCGTGGCTTCGAGGTGCCTCAGGGCGAGTGCCATGGCGACGGCCTCGCCCGGGGTCAGGTTGACCGGCGGCATCGTGTGCGCCTTGTCGAGGCAGTAGCCGCCGGTGCGGCCGGGCTCGGCGTAGATCGGGGTGCCGGACTGCTGCAGGGCGCTGATGTCCCGCTCGACGGTCCGGACGCTGACCTCGAACCGGTCCGCGAGCCACCGCGCGCTGCGGGGCCGCGGCGCGACGGCGCGCAGTTCTTCGACGATGGCGTAGAGACGATCGGTTCGGTTCACGCGCTGCACTCTAGGAAGGGGGTACGACAGTTTCAGGCGAGCGCGAGCAGGGCGGCCGCGACGGCGACCTCGACGCCCGCGCCCAGGACGTCACCGGTGACGCCGCCCAGGCGCTTCGTGCACCGCCACAGGAGCGCGCCGGTGACGGCGTAGGCGAGGACGACGGAAAGGGGCCCGCGCCACCACGGCAGCCCGGGCAGCAGGGCGGCGAGCCCGGCGGCGGCGACGCCCACGGCGAGCGCCGCGGTGCGGGGAACCGAGCCGGCGACGGTGGCGCCGAGGCCCTCCGGCCGGGCCGAGGGGACTCCGCGGGCGCACGCCAGCGAGAGCGTGCACCGGCCGATGAGCACGCCGGCGGCCGCGGTGACCGGACCGGCGGCGGTGGTCAGGGCACCGACCTGGACGAGGAGGACGAGGACGAGGGTGGCGACCCCGGTGGGCCCGGAGTCGCCGCGGCGCATGACGTCGAGGGCTTTGGCGCGGTCGTAGGAGGCGCCGAGGCCGTCGGCGGTGTCGGCGAGCCCGTCGAGGTGCAGCCCCCGGCTGCCGAGCGCGACGGCTCCCAGGGCGAGCGCGGCAGTCGCGAGGGAAGGGAGGCGAACGGCGTGTCCGGCGGCGACGACGAGCCCGGCGGCCACGGCCAGCGGGAGGGCGGCCAGGGGAGCGAGCAGCATGGCGCCGCCGGCGACGCGGCGGTCGATGACGCGGGGCGCCGGGACGGGCACGGTGGTCAACGTCCCGACGGCCATCCGCGCGGAGTCCGGCCAGCGGCTCACGTCAGGTCGGCCAGCAGACCCATGTCCGCCAGGATCGCGCGCGCCGCGCGAAGGGCCGGCACGGCCTGCACCGCTCCGCTGCCTTCGCCGAGCCGCAGGCCGAAGTCCAGGATGGGCTCCAAGCCGAGCGCCTTCAGCGCGAACGCCTGCGACGGTTCCGTCGAGCGGTGCCCGGCCAGCCACCACTGCTCGGCGCCGGGGGCGATGTCGCGCGCCACCAGTGCCGCCGCGCCGGAGAAGACGCCGTCCAACAGCACCGGGATGCCCAGCACCGCGGCCTGGACCAGGAAGCCCGCCGTCGCCGCGGCGCAGGCGCTGCCCAGCGCCGTCAGCCGCTCGAACGGGTCCTCCGTGCGGCCCGCGGCCCGGGCCAGCGCGGCCGTGACCGCCGCCGTCTTGCGTTCCAGGCCGGCCGCGTCCAGGCCCGTTCCGGTGCCGACCACCTCCGCCGCCGGCAGACCGAGGGAGGCCGCCACCAGCGCCGCGCACATCGCCGTGTTGCCGATTCCCATGTCACCGGGAATCAGCACGTCCGCGTCGCGCTCCTCCAGGGCGATCGCCCGGCCCGCTTCGAAGGCCGCTTGCGCCTCGCCCGGGAGCAGCGCGTCCTCGACGTCGATCGAGCCCGAACCGCGGCGGATCTTGTGCGCCGTGACCTCGGGCGGCACGTCCGCGGCGTCCCAGTCGACGGCGATGTCGGCGACCCGCACGCGCGCTCCGACCTGGGCGGCCAGGACGTTCACACCGCTCTTGCCGGCCAGGAACACCCGCACCATCGCCGCGGTCACCTCGCGCGGGTACGCCGAGAGCGCCGACACGCCGTGGTCGCCGGCGAAGACGACCACGCGGACGTCGTCCAGCGGGCGCGGCGGCACGGTGCCGTGCGCCGCGGCCAGCCAGGCGGCGATCTCCTCCAGCCTGCCCAGCGCGCCGAGCGGCTTGACCAGGCCGTCGAGCCGTTCCTGCGCGGCGGTGCGGGCGGCGGGGTCGGGCACGGGTACGTCGAACACGGGCGCCTCCTGGCTACAGGTCGAGCGCCCGGCCCGCGACGACCAGCACGACCCGGTCGGCGTCGGCGGACACCCGGTTGTTGAGTGCGCCCAGCACATCACGGAACAGCCGCCCGGACGACGTTGCGGGCACCACACCGCTGCCGACCTCGTTGCTCACCGCGACCACCGGCACCCGCGCCGCGGCCCACGCGGCCAGGAAGTCCTCGAGCCGGTCGTCGAGGCGGTGCTCCCAGCCCGGCTTCTGCCGCCACGCGCCGACGTCGTCCAGCACGCGGGACAGCCAGGTGCCGAGGCAGTCGATCAGCAGCGGCTCGGTCGCCGTGCGGAGGATGCCGGCGAGGTCGGTGGTCTCGACGGTCTTCCAGTTCGCGGGCCGCCGGGCCTGGTGCGCGGCCACCCGCGCGGCCCAATCGGGGTCGTCTTCGCCCGCGGGCAGGCCGGGTGCGACGTACACGAGGTGCGGGTGGCGGGCGACGAGCCGCTCGGCGTGCCGCGACTTCCCCGAGCGGACACCGCCGAGGACCAGCACCTTGCCTTCGTCGCGCCCGGATCGGCGGAGGGCGCGAGCCAGGGCTTCGAGATACCCGGCGACCCGGTGGCGCAGCCCCGCCGACGTAGGCTTTCCCGCGGAGGAGGCATCGGACACAGTCATACCGGCATTCTGGTGCACGCGCTACCGTGCGCCACGTGCCACTCCGTCTAGGGACAACCGCGGCCGGACTCGTGACCGGATACGTAACCGACGCTCTGTTCGGTGACCCCCGAACGGGCCATCCGGTCGCCTTGTTCGGTACGGCCGCTACCCGCCTCGAACACCGTCTGTGGGCCGACTCGAAGCCGCGCGGCGCCGCGTACGCGGCGCTGTGCACCTCCGCCGCCGTCGGTCTGGGCGTCGTGCTTCAGACGGCGACCCGGCGGCACCCCTTCGCGCGCTTCGTCCTCACCGCTGCCTCCACGTGGGTCGTGCTCGGCGGACGCGGCCTCGCCGCCGAAGGGGCCGAAATGGCCCGCCTGCTCGAAGCGGACGAAGTGCCCGAAGCGCGTCAGCGGCTCTCGCACCTCTGCGCGCGTGACGCGACTACGCTCGACTCCGCCGAGCTGACGCGCGCGGCCACCGAATCGATCGCCGAGAACACGTCGGACGCCGTGGTCGCGCCACTGTTCTGGGGTGCGGTCGCCGGGATACCGGGCCTCCTGGGCTACCGCGCGCTCAACACGCTCGACGCGATGGTCGGCTACCGCTCACCGCGCTACCGCCGCTTCGGCTGGGCGGCGGCCCGCGCCGACGACGTCGTCAACCTGGTGCCGTCGCGGATCGGTGCGGCGCTCACGGCGCTGTGCGCGGGCGCCCGGGCGCGCGAGTCCTGGCGGGTCTGGCGCCGCGACGGCGGCCGCCACCCGAGCCCCAACGCGGGCCAGGTGGAAGCGGCGTTCGCGGGAGCACTGGACATCCGCCTCGGCGGAACGAACAGCTACGACGGCGAGCCGGAGAGCCGCGCCCGCCTCGGCGAAGGCCGCCCCCCGAACCCCGCGGACCTGCGGCGGGCCGTGCGCTTGTCCCGGCGGGTGGGGATGGCCGCGGTGGCCGTCGCCGCGGGCCTGGCTGTGGACCACCTCCGATGAGGGGCCTGCTCGTCGCCGGGACGACTTCCGATGCCGGGAAGAGCCTCGTCACCGCCGGGATCTGCCGGTGGCTTGCGCGCCGGGATCTGCGGGTGGCTCCCTTCAAGGCGCAGAACATGTCCAACAACTCCATGGTCTGCGCCGACGGGGCCGAGATCGGGCGCGCCCAGTGGGTGCAGGCGCGGGCCGCCCGCGCCGAGCCCGAGGCGGCGATGAACCCGGTGCTGCTGAAGCCCGGCAGTGATCGGCGCAGTCACGTCGTCGCGCTCGGGAAGCCGTTCGGGACGCTCGAAGCGGGGGAGTACGCCACCGGGCGGGCCGGGCTGGCCGAGATCGCCTTCGGGGCGTTCGAGGACCTCAGTGCGCGTTATGACGTCGTCGTCTGCGAAGGCGCCGGGAGTCCGGCGGAGATCAACCTGCGGGGCGGCGACTACGTCAACATGGGGCTCGCGCGGCGGTTCGGGCTGCCGGTGCTCGTCGTCGGCGACATCGACCGCGGTGGGGTGCTCGCGGCCATGTTCGGCACCCTCGCGCTGCTCTCCGCCGAAGACCAGGCCCTGGTCGCGGGCTGGGTGGTCAACAAGTTCCGCGGCGACGTCGGGCTCCTGCGGCCGGGCCTGGACAGCCTCGAGAAGGTCACCGGACGGCCGGTGCTGGGCGTGCTGCCCTGGCTCGACCGGGTCTGGATCGACTCGGAGGACGCCCTCGCCGCGGCGGGCTGGCGCCGCGAGGCGCCCGGTGGAGGCCTCGGTGTGGCGGTCGTGCGGTTCCCGCGGGCCTCCAACGCCACCGACGTCGACGCACTGGCCGCCGAACCCGGGGTCACGGTCACGCTCACCGCCGATCCCGACGTCGTGGCGGCGGCCGACGTCGTGGTGCTGCCCGGGTCGCGGGCCACCGTGGCCGACCTGGCCTGGCTGCGGGAGCGCGGCCTGGACACGGCGGTGACGGCCCGGGCCGCCGCGGGGCGTCCGGTGCTCGGCATCTGCGGTGGTTACCAGATGCTCACCGAATCCATTGTGGACGAAGTCGAATCCGGCGCGGGCGAGGTCGCGGGCCTCGGTTTGCTGCCCGGGCGGGTGACGTTCGCCGCGGAGAAGGTGCTCGCCCGGCCGTCGGGGACGTGGCGCGGCCATCCGGTGGGCGCCTACGAGATCCACCACGGCTCGGTGACCACGACGGCGCCGGCGGAGTCCTTTCTGGACGGGCGGCACGCCGGCGGGGTCTGGGGCACGATGTGGCACGGCGCGTTCGAGAACGACGCCTTCCGCCGCGCGTGGCTCACCGAAGCCGCGGCGCAGGCCGGAACCACCTGGACAGCCGCACCCGGCGCACCCGGGTTCGGGCAGCTGCGCGAGGAAATGCTGGACAAGCTGGCGAACGCCGTCGACGAGCACCTGGACACGGCGCTGCTGGAAAGGCTGCTCGACCAGGGTGCTCCGCCGGACCTGGCGTTCGTGCCGCCGGGAGCGCCCTAGTTCGGCTGTCCCAGCGGGTGGGACAGCCGAACGGGAGTCAGGCAGCCACCGTGGTCCGCTGCTTCAGGGCCTTCTCCGCGAACGCGCCGAACGCCAGGCCCAGGGCCAGCCACAGCGTCACCTGCGTGCCGACCGAGGCCGTCCGGAAACTCCACAGCGTGGACGCGGGGAAGTTCGCCGGGACCTCGTCGACCACCGGCAGCAGCCACGCCACGACGCCGGTCACGACGAGGTAGCCCGCCGCCGCGAGCAGGAAGCCGTTCCACGCGCCGAACCGGTCCGCGAGCTTGCGGCCGAACACCGTGGCGAGGATGCCGACCAGCAGCGAGACGGCGACGAAGCCGAAGTACAGCTCGGTGCGGGAGCCGATCGTGCCCGGCTGGCCGACCGCGGGCGGGTTGGCCGGGTACTTCAGGAACGGCACCAGGAACACCACGGCGAACGCGCCTGCCGTGAGCAGCAGCGCCGTCACCCTGGGGCGCAGGTTGCCGAGCCGGCCCTGGGCGAACGCGAAGGCCAGCGAGAGCAGGCCGCCGATCGCGACGCCGTAGACCAGCACCCCGGTCAGCAGGCCGAGGGTGCTCTGGATGTCCCGGGGGACGAGCTCCTCCTCGTGACCTTCGGCGGGGGCCGCCGCCGAAGCGTCGTGCGAATGCGCATGACCGCCGGACTCCTCGAGCCCGATGGCGGTGTTCACCGACGGCTCACCGAAGGCGTAGGCGAACCCGAACGCGAGCACACCGGCGATCAGGCCCGCGAGCATGCCGCGGACCAGCAGGGTCTTCATCATGGGAGTGCGTGCCCGCCGATCAGTGGCAGGGGAAGGCCAGCAGGTGGCGGCCGTCGTGCACGAACTCGTGGACGTACGTGTTGGCGAAGACCGCCGTCGCGCCCTGCTCGGCGCTCACGAAGTACAGCGCGATCAGGGCCAGGAGCACCACGAACACCGCCCACGGCACGATCTCCCGGATCGGGATGCGGATCGGGAGCGGAACGGCGGGAGCTGCCGTCTGGGTCATGAGCGTGGCCTCCTCGGGCTTTCGCGGCCTCATCGGGGTCGGTCACGAGGGTCCGGGTCTGGCTTCCCCCTGGCGGGGGTCACAGTGGCGCGACCGCGCGGACTTGCACCGCGTTCCGGAATCTCCTCGTCTGGCCGGTTGAGCGTAGGTCCGCCGTTCCGGCCGCGTCAATGAGGCTCATATCGCCGTCGGCCGCCGCATGGCATCCGTGATGCCCGCGACCTGCGCGGGGGGCGCGGCGGCCTGCCCAGAACAAGCCTCGAATGTGACAATGCCGCGGTGACTCGAATGGTGGCCGCCCTCGACGTGGGCGGGACGACGATCAAGGCAGCGCTGCTCGACGAGCAGCTCCGGCCCAAGGCGGCCCTGCGCGCGGAGACCGCCCGCAGCGCGGACGGGACGGCGCTGGCCGCGCAGACGGCGGACATCGTGGCCGCGCTGGCCGAGCGGGCCGGCACCGGGCAGCCGGACGCGGTCGGCGTGGTGGTGCCGGGGATCGTCGACGAACAGACCCGCGTCTGCCACTTCTCCGCCAACCTTGACTGGCGCGAAGTCCCGTTCGGCGAGCTCCTGGAAGACCGGCTCGGGCTGCCGGTGGCGTTCGGGCACGACGTCACCGCGGGCGGCATCGCCGAGTTCCGCGTGGGCGCCGGGCGGGGCGCGACCAACGCGGCGTTCATCCCGGTCGGCACGGGGATCGCGGCCGCGCTGCTGCTCGACGGCCGGATCCACCGCGCGCACGGGCAGGCCGGTGAGGTCGGGCACATCGACGTCGGCCACGCCGGCAAGTGCGGCTGCGGCGCGACGGGCTGCCTGGAGGCGATCTCGTCGGCGGCCGCGATCGCCCGCCGCTACACCGAGCGCACCGGTCGCCCGGCCGACGGCGCCCGCGAGGTCGTCGAGCTGGCCCGCCGCGGTGACGAGGTCGCGGTTGCGGTGATCCAGGACGCGCTCGACGGGCTCGGCCACGGCATCCGGACGCTGCTGACGCTGCTCGGCCCGGAGGTGATCGTGTTGGGTGGCGGCCTGTTCACGGCGGCCGACTACGTGCTGGAGCCCGTGCGGGAGTGGCTGGCCGCGCACCTGACGTTCCAGCGGATGCCGGAGCTGCGGATCGCCGAGCTGGGCGACGAAGCCGGGCGGCTCGGTGCCGGTTTGCTGGCCTTCGACCTGCTGGAAGCCTGACGCCGAAGGCCACCACCGGAAAGGTCCGGTGGTGGCCTTCGTCTCCCCAGCTCAGAGTGACCGCAGGAACGCCAGCGACGGCATGAAGAAGTACTCGCCGCCCCGCAGCGTCACCGCCTGCGGCACCGGCTCGGCCGTCCGCTGTGCCGAGCCGCCCCAGTCCACCGTGTAGTCCGACGCCCCGCGCTCGCCCTGGCCGATCACCGGGTCCAGCCCCGGCGTGACGCCGTCGACGATCGGGAAGCCCGGGTTGTCCGCCCAGAGCGCCTGCGTGAACTCGAACTGGTCGCCCAGTCGTGAGTTGAAGGCCATGAACAGCAGCCCGACCCCGCCGCTCGGCCGCGCCGCGGGCGGCACGTCGGCGTTCGGGTCGTCCGGGCGCTCCCCGTACGGCACGCCGCGGCGGGCCATCAGGTGCCGCCGCTCGGCGGCCGGGTCCTCGGCACCGCCGGAGCCGCGCGGGTTCGTCTTGCGGATGTGCGCCTGGAACGGGCACTTCAGCGCCGCGCGGTCGCTGTCGTAGGTGAAGTTGTTCGACACCGGGCTTTCCGCGCCGTCCTCGCGCTGGGTGGTCAGCGGCGTGCCGTCCTCGAACCGGCCGATGATCATCGCCCCGGCCCGCTCGCGGTCTTCGCCGGTGAGGCCGAGCGAGTCGGCCAGATCCGCCTCCGCCTGCTTGAACCGCCGGACGTTCTGTTCGAGTTTGCGGAAAACGAAATAGCTGCCGAAATGCACGCCGGGATCCGGCGCCGCGGGGTCGGGAACGAGGACCTGCTCGAGCGGCGCCGCCGGGTTCCACACGTTGATCCCGTCGGTGTTGTTCTTTTCCGCGTCGACGTCTTCGGTGAGGAACAGCGGCTGGCTGCGGCCGTCGACGTATCCGAAGTGCTCGATGCCCTCGCCGCGCGAATTGACCCGGCCGAGGCCGGTTTCCTCCGCGAGGACCGTGGCCGAATCCGGCAGGAGACCGAGGATTTCGTTGCGCCGCGCGGCCATCGCCTTGTCCGTGGCGTCGCCGACGAGGACGACGGCGTGGACTTCCCCGCGGTAGCCCGGATCGAACGTCGAGCGCGGCGGGTCGGTCAGCTTCCGCCGCGTGTCCGGCGCCGCCATCCCGCGCAGGAACGCTTCGTCCTGCGGCATGTTCCCGTCGACGCCGAGAGCGCGGTAGCCCGCCGCGGTGAGCCCGACGCCGACGTACGGCGTTCCGGCGCCGGACCCGGCCTTGAACGCGCTCACTTCGTCGAGGTGGGCCTTGGCGGACTTCATCTTCCCGGTGACCGAGACGAGGAAGGCGCGCGCCTCCGCCGCGTCGCCGAAGGCGAGGAACAGGGCGGACAGGTGGTCGCGGACGTGGGCCTTGAGGATGTTCGGCTGCAGTTCGCCGAGCATTGTCGCGGCATCGCCGGTCGCCGTGGTCCAGGACAACGTGGTGGACAGATCGACACTCATTCGGGCTCCCCTCCCGTGTGAAAAACGCCCGCCTCTCGGCGGGCACCCGGCCGACCGGAATCCCCCCTCGGCCGACCGGGTCCCCTGAATACAGGGTGCCGTGCCGGAGGCGGGTGGTGCCACCCGTTTTCCGGTTTCACACGAAAGATTAAGTTGAGCGCGAGACAGTTTCGGGCCGCAAACAAATCGCGGGGAATGGGGAGCCAGGCAAGCGCGGCGGCCGACGTCATGAGCTGGTTGCGGCCCTCGGTGCCGCCAGCTCGAGGAGCAGGCGCTCGAGCATGGGGACAGCGCCGGCGGAGGTGGCGACGGTGACACCTCCGCCGGCGCTGGGGCCTTACGCGATCGGCCGGTCCGTCGGCGCGATCGGGCGGGGCAGGACGTCGCGGCCGGTCAGGTACGCGTCGACGCCGGCCGCGGCGCTGCGGCCTTCGGCGATCGCCCAGACGATCAGGGACTGCCCGCGGCCCATGTCGCCGGCCACGAACACGTTGTCCAGGCTCGTCTTGAACGCCTTGTCGCGCGCCACGTTGCCGCGCGCGTCCAGCTCGACGCCGAGGTCCTCGAGCAGCCCCTGCTTCTGCGGCCCGAGGAACCCCATGGCCAGCAGGACGAGCTGCGCGGGCAGCTCGCGTTCGGTGCCGGGCACCGGGACGAACTTGCCGCCCTCGTTGCGGACCTCGACCAGCTTCAACGCGCGGACGCGGCCCTCGGAATCGCCCAGGAACTCCTGCGTGTTCACCGCGTAGAGCCGCTCGCCGCCCTCTTCGTGCGCCGAGGAGACCCGGTAGATCATCGGGTACGTCGGCCACGGGTGGGCGGCCGAACGCGCCTCCGGCGGCTTCGGCATGATCTCCAGCTGCGTCACCGAACGCGCGCCCTGGCGGTGGGACGTCCCGACGCAGTCCGCGCCGGTGTCGCCGCCGCCGATGACCACGACGTCCAGGCCGGCCGCGTCGAACGGCGACTTCTCCAGCTCGCCGGAGGCGACCCGGTTGGCCGGCGGCAGGAACTCCATCGCCTGGTGGATGCCGTCGAGCTCCCGGCCGGGGATCGGCAGGTCGCGCCAGTCGGTCGCGCCACCGGCCAGCACCACGGCGTCGTACGCCAGCAGTTCGGCGACCGGCAGGTCCACGCCGACGTTCACCGACGTCCGGAACTCCGTCCCCTCGGCGCGCATCTGGTCGAGCCGCCGGTCGAGCCGGGACTTCTCCATCTTGAACTCGGGGATGCCGTAGCGCAGCAGCCCGCCGATCTTGTCGGCCCGCTCGAGGACCACGACGCTGTGGCCCGCGCGGGTGAGCTGCTGCGCCGCGGCCAGACCCGACGGGCCGGACCCCACGACCGCGACCTTCTTGCCGGTGAGGGCCACCGGCACCTGGGGCGTCACCCAGCCCTCGTCGAAGGCGCGGTCGATGATCGAGATCTCGACGCGCTTGATCGTCACCGGGTCGTCGTTGATCCCGAGCACGCACGCAGTTTCGCACGGGGCAGGGCACAGCGTTCCGGTGAACTCCGGGAAGTTGTTGGTCGCGTGCAGCCGTTCGATGGCCTGCTGCCAGTCCTCGCGCCAGGTCAGCGTGTTCCACTCCGGGATGAGGTTCCCGAGCGGGCAGCCCTGGTGGCAGAACGGGATCCCGCAGTCCATGCACCGGCCGGCCTGCTTCTGCAGCTTCGTCGTGGCGAAGTCTTCGTAGACCTCTCGCCAGTCCATCAGCCGCAGGTCGACCGGGCGGCGCTTCGGCTCTTCGCGGGTGGTGGTCAGAAAGCCCTTGGGGTCAGCCATGTGCGGCCTCCGTTTCTTGCGGGACACCCGCACCCGGTCGGCACTCATGGCTGGCTGCGCGATTATCAGCCATGAGCTGCCTCCATGATCGCCTCGTTCACGTCGCGCCCGTCCCGCTCGGCCTGCACCTGGGCGGCGAGCACGCGCTTGTAGTCCTTCGGCATGACCTTCCCGAAGCGGTCGACGCCCGCGTCCCAGTCGGCCAGCAGCTCCCGCGCGACCGCGGACTCCGTTTCGTTGTAGTGCTTTTCCAGCGTCTCGCGCAGGAAGTCCGCGTCCTCGGAGTCGAGCGGGTCGAGGTCGACCATCTCCGGGTTGACGCGGTGCGCGGGCAGGTCCAGCACGTAGGCGATGCCGCCGGACATGCCGGCCGCGAAGTTGCGCCCGATCGGACCGAGCACGACCATCCGGCCGCCGGTCATGTACTCGCCGCCGTGGTCGCCGACGCCTTCGACGACGGCCAGCGCGCCCGAGTTGCGCACGCAGAACCGCTCGCCGACCTTGCCGCGGATGAAGATCTCGCCGCTCGTCGCGCCGTAGGCGATGACGTTGCCCGCGATGATCTGCTCTTCGGCGACGTAGGGAACGTCCTTCGGCGGCCGCACGATCAGCCGGCCGCCGGAGAGGCCCTTGCCGACGTAGTCGTTGCCGTCGCCGTAGAGCCGCAGCGTGATGCCCTTCGGCACGAACGCGCCGAACGACTGGCCCGCGGTGCCGGTGAAGGTGACGTCGATGGTGTCGTCCGGCAGGCCTTCGCCGCCCCACCGCTTGGTCAGCTCCGACCCGAGCATGGTGCCGACGGTCCGGTTCACGTTGCGGACGGGCAGCTCCAACCGGACCTTGTCTCCCGAGTTCAACGCGCCCTCGGCGAGCTGGATCAGCGTGTTGTCCAGCGCCTTCTCCAGCCCGTGGTCCTGCAGCGTCTGCTGCAGCCGCAGCCCGGCCGGGGCCATGGCGGGCACGTGGAAGATCGGCGACAGGTCGAGCCCGGCCGCCTTCCAGTGCTCGATCGCCTTGCGCTTGTCGAGGAACTCGGCGTGCCCGACGGCCTCGGCGATCGACCGGAAGCCCAGCGCGGCCAGGTACTCGCGCACTTCCTGGGCGATGAACTCGAAGAAGTTGACGACGTACTCGGCCTTGCCGCTGAACTTCTCGCGCAGCTTCGGGTTCTGCGTCGCGACGCCCACGGGACACGTGTCGAGGTGGCAGACGCGCATCATGATGCAGCCCGACACGACCAGCGGCGCGGTCGCGAAGCCGAACTCCTCGGCGCCGAGCAGCGCCGCGACGATGACGTCCCGGCCGGTCTTGAGCTGGCCGTCGGTCTGCACCACGATCCGGTCGCGCAGCCGGTTGGCCAGCAGCGTCTGCTGCGTCTCGGCCAGGCCCAGCTCCCACGGGCCGCCGGCGTGCTTGATCGACGACAGCGGCGACGCACCCGTCCCGCCGTCGTGACCGGAGATGAGCACGACGTCGGCGTGCGCCTTGGACACGCCCGCCGCGACCGTGCCGACGCCGACCTCGGACACGAGCTTCACGTGGATGCGCGCGTTCGGGTTGGCGTTCTTCAGGTCGTGGATCAGCTGCGCCAGGTCCTCGATCGAGTAGATGTCGTGGTGCGGCGGCGGCGAGATGAGGCCGACGCCGGGTGTCGAGAACCGCGTCTTCGCGATCCACGGGTACACCTTCGCGCCGGGCAGCTGCCCGCCTTCGCCGGGCTTCGCGCCCTGCGCCATCTTGATCTGGATGTCGTCGGCGTTGACGAGGTATTCGCTCGTGACGCCGAACCGGCCGGACGCCACCTGCTTGACCGCGGACCGCCGCTCGGGGTCGTAGAGCCGCTCGGGGTCTTCGCCGCCCTCACCGGTGTTGGACTTCCCGCCGAGGCGGTTCATCGCGATGGCCAGCGTCTGGTGCATCTCCATCGAGATCGAGCCGTAGGAGATCGCGCCGGTGGCGAACCGCTTGACGATCTCCGAAACCGGCTCGACCTCCTCGATCGGCACCGGTGCGCGCTTGCCGTACTTGAAGTCGAACAGCCCGCGCAGCGTCAGCAGCTTCTCGGCCTGGTCGTCGACGGCCTTCGTGTACTCCTTGAAGACCTCGTACTTACCGGACCGCGTGGAGTGCTGGAGCTTGAACACCGTCTGCGGGTTGAACAGGTGCGGCTCGCCTTCGCGTCGCCACTGGTAGTCCGCGCCGGTCTCGAGCTCGCGGTGCGCGGCACGGACGCCGTCGGCCGGGAAGGCGTACTTGTGCCGCTTCGCGACCTCGTCGGCGAGGGTCTCGAAGCCGACCCCGCCGAGGCGGGACGTCGTGCCGGTGAAGCAGTTCTCGATGACCTCTTCGCCGAGCCCGATCGCCTCGAAGATCTGCGCGCCGGTGTAGGACGCGACGGTCGAAACACCCATCTTGGACATCGTCTTGCGGACGCCCTTGCCGAGCGCCTTGATCAGGTTCTGCGTCGCCTGCTTCGGCGTCACGCCGGGGATCAGGCCGCGGTGGGCCATTTCCTCGACGGTCGCCATCGCCAGGTACGGGTTGACCGCGGCGACGCCGTAGCCGATCAGCAGCGCGATGTGGTGCACCTCGCGCGCGTCGCCGGCCTCGACGATGAGGCCGACCTGCGTGCGCGTCTTCTCGCGGACGAGGTGGTGGTGCACCGCGCCGGTCAGCAGCAGCGACGGGATCGGCGCGTGGTGCTCGTCGACGCCGCGGTCGGACAGCACGATCAGCCGGGCGCCGTCCTCGATCGCCTCGGACACCTCGGCGCGGATCTCGTCGAGCCGCTTGACCAGCGCCTCGCCGCCGCCGTGCACGTTGTAGCGGCCGAGCACGGTGACGGCCTGGAACTCCGGCAGGTCGCCGTCGTCGTTGACGTGCACCAGCTTGGCGAACTGGTCGTTGTCGAGCACCGGGAACGGCAGCACGATCCGGCGGCAGCTGGCCGCGTTGCCCGCCAGGAGGTTCGGCTCGGCGCCGATCTGGGTGCCGAGCGCGGTGACGAGCTCCTCGCGGATGGCGTCCAGCGGCGGGTTCGTGACCTGGGCGAACAGCTGGATGAAGTAGTCGAAGATCAGCCGCGGCCGGCTGGACAGCGTCGCGATCGGCGAGTCGTTGCCCATCGAGCCGATCGGCTCCGCGCCGGTGCGGGCCATCGGTTCGAGGATCGCCTCGAGCTCTTCCTGGGTGTAGCCGAACGCCTGCTGGCGGCGGACGAGCGCGGCGTGCAGCGGGACCTCGCGGTCGCGCTCGGGCAGGTTTTCGAGGTGCACGAGCCCGGCGTCGACCCACTCGTCGTACGGGTGCGCGGTGGCCAGTTCGGTCTTGACCTCTTCGTCCTCGACGATCCGGCCTTCGACGGTGTCCACGAGGAACATCCGGCCGGGCTCGAGGCGTCCCTTCCGGACGATCGTCGCCGGGTCGATGTCGAGCACGCCGACCTCGGAGGCGAGCACGACGAGGCCGTCGTCGGTCACCCAGTACCGGCCGGGGCGCAGGCCGTTGCGGTCGAGCACCGCGCCGATCTGGCTGCCGTCGGTGAAGGCGACCAGCGCCGGGCCGTCCCACGGCTCCATCAGCGTCGAGTGGAACTCGTAGAACGCCCGCCGCGCGGGGTCCATCTCCTGGTGGTTCTCCCAGGCCTCCGGGATCATCATCAGGACGGCGTGGGGCAGCGAGCGGCCGCCGAGGTGCAGCAGCTCCAGGACCTCGTCGAAGCTCGCCGAGTCGCTGGCGCCGCGGGTGATCACCGGGTAGACGCGCTTGAGGTCGCCCGGGATCAGGTCGGTCTCCAGCAGCGCCTCGCGGGCGTCCATCCAGTTGCGGTTGCCGCGCAACGTGTTGATCTCGCCGTTGTGCGCCACGTACCGGTACGGGTGGGCCAGCGGCCACGACGGGAACGTGTTGGTGGAGAACCGGGAGTGCACCAGGCCGATGGCGCTGGTGACGCGCTCGTCGGTGAGGTCGGCGAAGAACCGCTCGACCTGCGGCTCGGTGAGCATTCCTTTGTAGACGATCGTGCGCGAGGACAGCGACGGGAAGTACACGTCGTCCTCGACGAGCTCGTGCTCCGCGCGCTTGCGGACGCAGAAGGCGCTGCGCTCGATGTGCAGCGGGTCCGAGTGCTCCGGCTTCGGGCGGCGCGCGGCGAGGAACAGCTGCGTGAAGTGCGGCATGGTCTCGGCCGCGGTCGGCCCGCAGTGCTCGGTGTGCACCGGCAGCTCGCGCCAGCCGAGGACGCGCATGTCCTCCTCGGCGGCGATCCGCTCGATGGTCGTCATGGCCCGGCCGCGGCGCTTTTCGTCCTGCGGCAGGAAAGCCGTGCCGACGGCGTAGCTGCCCGGCTCCGGGAGCCGGAAGTCCACGACCGCGCGGTAGAACTCGTCCGGGATCTGGATCAGCAGGCCGGCGCCGTCGCCGGTGTCCGGTTCGGCGCCACGAGCCCCGCGGTGTTCCAGGTTGCGCAACGCGACCAGGGCCTTGGCGACGATGGCATGATCTCGGCGCCCGGTCAGGTCGGCGACGAAGGCGACACCGCAGGCGTCGTGTTCGTAGTCGCTCCGGTAGAGGCCCGCGGCCTCGGCGTTGCTGAGCTGCTCCCCGGACGGGGGCAGGGAACTGGCACGGTGGGTCACGGCTGGCCGCCTCCCAAGGCGTTGGCGCGACCGGTACTCACTCCATCGAGTGGTTCGAGCTGAACCGGTTAACGAAGTGGTCCGGTACCGCGATGGTCAGTCGAGAACAGTGGCTGTTGTCGGCGTTGCTGTTGTGGGCGTCGTCGATGTCAGCAAGTGCTGGTCAACAAGTGCTGGGTCAACAAGTGCTGGATGACGTGCGGTACCGGCCGGGCGTCGATGCTCGGAAACCGGACGCGGGTCATCTGGGAGGCCGCACAACGCTGGGCAGCCGAACATGTCGGGTGCTGCGAGCGCGCCAAGGAAGGCCACTGTGGTGGGGGCCGTCCGGAGCGCGCGGTGTTACTCCCGGGTTCGCCGGGTCTTATGACGATAGTGTGAATTCGCTGTTATCGACATACGTCGTTGCGCCCGGGTGGGAAATGCCACGCTGGCGTTGACGCGGCCCGGGGTGGTCCCATATGTCGGGCGGAAACTCTCGCAGAGCGGGCTGTCGTGTCGCTGACCTGCGGAAATGTCCGTCCGAAGTGGTCCAGGGCCGCTGTTGCACCCCGCCGCCGGGGTGGGAAGCTGAGGGCATGGCGGACTGCTCCGATGGCTGATCGTTATCTCTCCGTGGCTCGGGAAGGGGTCCACGAGATCGAGATCAAGCGTTCGCGGTTCCTCTGCGCGCTCGCTCCCGTGACGTCGGAAGCGGCCGCGCGCGAGTTGATCGCGGGCCGCCGCCGCGCCGATCCGGGGGCGCGGCACCACTGCCACGCCTTCGTTTTGGGGCCGGACGGGCGAACCCGGCGGTCCAGTGACGACGGTGAACCGGCCGGCACCGCGGGCGCGCCGATGCTGGAAGTGCTCCGCCGCCGTGAGCTGACCGACACGGTCGCGGTGGTGACGCGGTACTTCGGCGGAGTGCTACTGGGCGCGGGTGGGTTGATCCGCGCGTACGGCCAGTCCGTTTCGGACGCTCTGGAAGTGGTTGGTGTACTAGAACACCGGCGTCTCAGGCTGGTCGAAGTAGCGGTACGCTACGACCGCGCGGGCCGGCTGGAAAACGATCTGCGGGCGTCGCCGTACCTGCTCCACGCGACCCGCTTCGACGAACTGGCCCGCTTCGAAGTCGGTCTCGCGCCGGGAGAGACCGACGCATTCCACGGCTGGCTCGCCGATCTCACCGGCGGGGAAGCGGCGACGACCGAACTCGGCGAGACGTGGGTTCAGGTCCGGTGACTCGCGGCTGCGAGACTTGGGTGGTCCACCACCGCTGAGTGGTCCGGTCCCGGATCGGTTGGCGCGCAAGGAACTTTCGGTGCTTCCGTCGAACGTCCCGTTCGTGGCACCATGTCCTGCCACCGAGTTCCGGTACCACTTCGACCCCCTGGACGTTGTCGGCGCGGCCTCTGCCGAACTGACAACGTTGTCACCACTCGTTCTGCTTGCCCGACAACGTTGTCGCCCGGCGGAAGCGTGCGACAAGGAGAGGAAGGGTCATGTCCAGACCACTCGTCGGACGGGTGCGCGCGGCCGCGCTCGCCGTCGTTTTCGCGGGCGCCGCGCTCGTCGCGCCGGCCGCGGGCGCCGCGACGCTCGCCCTCACGCAGTACGTGAATCCCTTCATCGGCACCGACAACAGCAACTCGCCGAACCCCGTGCCCGGTGGCGCCGGCGGCAGCACGTACCCGGGTGCCGTGGTGCCGTTCGGGATGGTGCAGTTCAGCCCGGACACCCCGACCGCGTCGCCGTCCGGGTACCGCTACAGCGACACCAGCATCGAAGAGTTCAGCCTCACCCACTTCAACGGCGCCGGCTGCGCCAACAACGAAGACCTCGGCCTGCTGCCGATCACCGGCGCGCTCGGCACTTCGCCGGGCACCGGCTGGACCGGGTACGCGGGCCGCTACACCAAAGCGAACGAGTCCGCCGCGCCCGGCTACTACAAGAACAAGCTCGACACCTACGACACGACCGTCGAGCTGTCGGCCACCCAGCGGACCGGGTTCATGAAGCTGACCTACCCGAACACGACGTCCGCGCGGCTGCTCGTCAACACCGGCCGCAGCGCCACCGGCAGCCGCAACGGGTCGATCAGCATCAGCGGCAGCCAGCTCACCGGTGCGGTGACCGGCGGCGGCTTCTGCGGCTCGTCGAAGACGTACCAGATCTACTACGTCATCCAGTTCGACCGCGTGCCCAGCGGTTTCGGCACCTGGCTGGGGGGCACGGTCAGCGCCGGAAGCTCGAGCACCAGCGGCACGAACTCCGGTGGGTACGTCACTTTCGACACCTCGGGCAACACGACCGTGCAGGCGAAGATCGGCATTTCGTTCGTCAGCCTGGCCGACGCGCAGGCGAACCTCGCCGCCGAAACCTCCGGCTTCGACTTCGCCGGGGTCCGGAGCGCGGCCGACGCGAGCTGGAACAGCGTCCTCAACCGCGTCCAGGTGACCGGCGGAGCCGCCGCCGACCTGCAGAAGTTCTACACGGCGCTGTACCACGTCTTCCAGAACCCGAACATCGCCAGCGACACGAACGGCCAGTACCGCGGGTTCGACCAAGCGGTGCATACGGCCTCGCACACCGTCTACCAGAACTACTCCGGCTGGGACATCTACCGGTCGTGGGCCGCGTTGATCGGGCTCGTCGCGCCGAACGAAGCCGGTGACATCGCGAAGTCGATGGTGCTCGACGGCCAGCAGGGCGGGCTGCTGCCCAAGTGGTCGCACAACAGCAACGAGCACTTCGTGATGACCGGCGACCCCGGGCCGATCATCGTCGGCAGCATGTACGCCTTCGGGGTCCGCGGGTTCGACACCGCGGCGGCCTTGACGCTGATGGACAAGAGCTCGAACGGCGGCACCACCCAGGGGCAGGCGATCCGCGGCAGGGAAAGCGGCTACCTCAGCCGGCACTACGTCTACGAAGACCCGTCGGACTCGCTCGAGTACTCGGCGTCCGACTTCGCGATCGCGCAGTTCGCGAAGGCGCTCGGGGACACCACGAAGTACACCACCTACATGCAGCGCGCCCAGTGGTGGCAGAACGTGTTCGGCACCGACTCGGGCTACATCCAGCCGCGGGGGAGCGACGGCACCTGGGCGTGGCCGGTCGTGCCGTCCAGCAACAGCGGCTACACCGAGGGCAACCCGTCGCAGTACACGTGGATGGTGCCGTACAACTACCAGGGCGTGATCAACCTGATGGGTGGCCGCCAGACCGCCGTCCAGCGGCTGGACCACCACTTCACGCAGCTCAACGGCGGGCTCACCCAGCCGTACTTCTACATCGGCAACGAGCCGGAGCACGGCGTGCCGTGGGCGTACAACTACGCCGCCCACCCGCAGGGCACCAGCTCCGCGGTGCGGCGCGTGATGAACGAGTCGTTCACCACCGGCGCCGGCGGCCTGCCCGGCAACGACGACCTCGGTGCCACTTCGGCGTGGTACGTCTTCGCCGCGCTGGGCATGTACCCGGCGACCCCGGGCGCGGACGTCCTGGCCCTGCACGGCCCGCTGTTCCCGTCGGCGTCCATCATCCGGCCGTCGGGGACGATCCAGATCACCGGCAGCGGCGCGGGCCAGGGTGCCCAGTACGTGCAGAGCGTCAGCGTCAACGGCGTCTCGACCACGAAGTCGTGGATCCGCTACGGCGACATCGCGGGTGCGTCGACGCTGAGTTACTCGATGGGCTCGTCGCCGAGCGCCTGGGGCACCGCGGTGTCCGACGTCCCGCCGTCGTACAACGACGGGTTCACGCCGCCGGCCGCGGCGCCGGAACTCGGGACGAACCTGGCGCAGGGCAAGGCGACCACGGGTTCGGCGTCGTGCAACTCGGCCGAGACCGCGGACAAGGCCGTCGACGGCAGCCTCGCGAACAACAGCAAGTTCTGCAGCACGGCGGCGACCAAGTACCTGCAGGTCGACCTCGGGTCGGCGCAGAACGTGTCGTCGTTCGTGGTCAAGCACGCCGGCCTCGGCGGGGAGACCACGAGCTGGAACACCGGCGCGTTCACGATCCAGACGTCGACCGACAGCTCGACGTGGACGACGGTCGCGTCCGTGACCGGTTCCCGGGCGAGCCGCACGTACCACCCGATCACCACCCGCTCGGCGCGGTACGTGAAGCTCAACCTGACCACACCGGCCAATGACGGCAACGGCGCGGCGCGCATCTACGAGTTCGAGGTCTACCGCTGATCCGGTGGCTCGTGAGCGCCGCCTCCGGCGTTCACGAGCCACTCCTCGCGGGTGATCGCGTACTCGACTTCGCCGTGCTCGCTGCCCGGGGCGCGCTCGTGCTCCGGGAACTCCTCGAAGTACGTGCGGACGAACCGCATCCCCAGTTTCTCCATCACGCGGCGCGAGGCCTTGTTCACCGTCATGGTGAACGCCCTCACCCGCGTGACCCCCAGTTCGGTGAACCCCTTCGCGAGCAGGGCCGCGGACCCTTCGGTCCCGTAACCCCTGCCCCACGCCTTCCGGTGCAACCGGTAGCCCAGCTCGGGTTCGTCCGGTGGATCATCGGGACGCGGGCGGAAATGGAACCACCCCAGGAAGTCGCCGGTGCTCTTTTCGATCGCCGCCCAGAACCCGTAACCGGGGAAACGCTCGTAGTAACCGAGGAACGCGGGGAGATCCAGGGTGACGATCTCGGTGCGGTCCGCCGGCTGTCCCCCATTGAGGTACTTCATCACGGCCGGGTCGTCGTAGAGCTCGAAGAGCGCGTCGGCGTCGTTCTCGGTGAACCGGCGGAGGATCAGCCGCTCGGTTTCGAGGAATACGTGCATCGGGTGATGCTGGCAGTAACCCCAGAGTGTGGCAATGTGTTTACGCGGCGGCGGCGAGGACCTCGCCCAGCGCCCGCAGGCCGGCCTCGGTGAGCAGGGCGGGCACGCGCTCGCCGCACTTGCCGGGGCGCGCCGGTGCGATCAGGCCGAGCCGCGCGAGCCGGTGCACGGTAGACTGGTCGCAGCAGCTCAGGCCGTCGATGAACAGGTCCGGCTCGCAGCTGCAGCTGATCTCGGCGTGGCCCTCGGCCACGGCTCTCAACGTGGCCCGCTCACGATGGTTCAATGCGGTGATCATGGCGGCGCCTCCTTCCCGTCGTGCTCATTAGACGCCCCGCCACCGACAGTTTCCGCCTTTCAGCGTGCGAACCCGGGTATTTACGGGGTTCACGTAGGGGTGGCGTGTCGCGCCCGACCGGGGATACCCCTACGGGAGCGGTTCAAGCGTCGTCTTCCGCAGGTGCCGGAAAACGATCGAGGTCCGGAACCCGACGATCTCGCGGCGCAACGCCAGCCGGTCGGTCAGGAATGCGTGCAGCGCGTCGATGTCCGGGGTGGTGACTTCGATCAGGAAATCGTCGTTTCCCGCCGTGACGTACACCGAGAGCACCTCCGGCAGTTCGGCGATCGACCGCTGGAAGGAATCGATCACCGCCCGGCTGAGCGGCCGCACCTGCGCCGTGACGAGCGCCCGGACGCCGCGGTTGAGGCTCGCCAGGTCGACGTCGGCGTGGTAGCCGCGGATGACACCGCGGTCGCGCAGCAGCCGGATGCGTTCCAGGCACGTCGAGGGCGCGATGCCCACCTTCCGGGCGATGTCCCGGTTGGTCTGCCGGGCGTCTTCCTGCAGCAGCCGCACGATCGCCGAATCAAGTTCGTCCAGCACCGGGCCCTCCAAGTCGATTCCGAATTTCGTTCGGCGAGCCGACTCGGCCGCCGACTGTCACTCTAACTTCGGCCCTCATGACCGCACATGAGCAGCTCGTAGCCCGCCGGGGCCGTCGATCCGGCATCACCACGATGGTCGCGATCCACTCGACCGCGCTCGGCCCCGCCGTCGGCGGCTGCCGCTTCAAGCCCTACGGCACGCTCGAAGAAGCCATCGGCGACGTCCTCCGCCTGTCGGCCGCCATGACGGCCAAGTGCGCGGTCGCCGGGCTGGCGTTCGGCGGCGGCAAGAGCGTCATCGCGCCGGAACCGGGCCGGGTGCTCTCGCCCGAGGAGCGCCGGGCCGTCCTGCTCGACCACGCCGACCTGATCGCCGAGTTCGGCGGCCGCTACCAGGCCGGCCCGGACGTCGGCACCGGACCGGCGGACATGCTCGTGCTCCGCGAAGCCTCGCCGTACGCGTTCTGCACGCCCGAGTCCGCGGGCGGAACGGTTTCTTCCAGCGGCCCGACGGCCGTGGGCGTGCTGGCGGCGCTCCGGGCGGCGCTCGGCCCGGCGGACCTGACGGGCCGCCGGGTGGTGATCAGCGGCTACGGCTCGGTGGGCGCCCACCTGGCGGCGAGCCTGCGGGCCGCGGGCGCCGCCGTCGTCGTCTCCGACATCGACCCGGGCAAGCGGGCGAGTGCCGAACAGCAGGGCCTGACCTGGGTAGAGCCGGAGAAGGCGCTCACCCTGACCGCGGACGTGGTGATCCCGGCGGCGGTCGGCGGGGTGCTCGACCCCGAGACGGTGGCAAGGCTCGACACGCCGCTCGTGGTCGGCCCGGCGAACAACCAGCTGACCGACGACGCGGTGGCGGAGCAGCTCGCCGCGCGCGGCATCCGGTGGATCCCGGACTACGTGGCGAGCGCGGGCGGCATCCTCTACACCCTTTCGCGGGAGGCCGAGGGCCTCGGCCACGAGGCCGCGCTCGCCCGCGTCGAGACGATCGAGGACACCGTGCGCGCGCTCCTCGCCGCGGCCGAGGCCCACGAAACCACCCCGCTGGCCGAGGCAGCCGTGCTGGCCGAGCGGCGGCTTGCTTCCGGTGCGGGACCCGCGTGAGTGGTGGCCCTACCTCGCTGAGGGAGGCGGCGGCCCGCCTGCCGCCCGATGCAGCGACTGAACGTTCACCGCCCTCCGGCGGCCTGCCGGAGCGCGGCGAACACCTCGGGTGCGGTCGTGCACTCGCCGAGGCGGACCGGCTTGCGGTCGCCGTGGAAGTCGCTCGACCCGGTGACGAGCAACCCCAGGTCCGCGGCCACTTCCCGGAGCCGGTCGCGGACCTGGGGCGGCTGCTCCGGATGGTCCGCCTCGATCCCGGCGAGGCCGGCGTCGCGGAGGGCGGCCAGCTGCGGGTCGGACACCGAAGCACGCCGCTTGACCGAGCGCGGGTGGGCCAGCACCGCCACGCCGCCGGCCGCGCGGACCAGTGCGATCGCGTCCGCTGCGGCCAGGACGTGCTTCGGGACGTCGGCCCGGCCGCCGTCGGCGATCCACTCCGGGGTGAAGGCGTCGGTGATGCCCGCCGCGGCCAGCGCGGCCGCGATGTGCGGGCGGCCCAGCGGGGCACCCCCGGCGATCGCCCGGACCTGCGCGAGGGTGATCGGGGCACCGAGCTCGCGGCAGCGTTCGACCATCCGCACCCCGCGGCGGTCCCGGTCGGTGCGGACCAGCGCCAGCTCGGCGGCCAGTGGCTCGTGCCCGGGATCGACGAACAGCCCCAGCAGGTGCACCTCGGCGTCGTCGAGCCGGCACGAGATTTCGACCCCGGGGATCACCTCGACGTCCCCGGCGGCCGCGGTGGCCGCGGCCAGGCCCGCGAACGTGTCGTGGTCGGTGAGGGCGACCGCCGTCAGCCCCGCCCCGGCGGCCAGCCGGGGGAGTTCGGCCGGCGGCGTCGTCCCGTCCGAGGCCGTGCTGTGCGCGTGCAGGTCGATCGTCATGCCGCGGATCGTCGCACGGGGTTCGCCGCGGCGGTGCCCCGTCGACTTGAATGGGGGCGTGGAGATCCTCACCGACGCCGCCACGCTCGCGCTGTACACGACGGACGCGTCCAACTACCGCCACGTGCCCCGCGGCGTGGTGCTGCCGCGGACCGTCGACGACGTCGTCGCGGCGGTCGCCGAAGCCCGCGCCCGCGACCTGCCGGTGATCGCCCGCGGCGGCGGGACGAGCGTGGCCGGGAACGCGTGCGGCCCGGGCCTGGTGATCGACACCTCGCGCCACCTCGGCGGGGTGCTCTCGCTGGACCCGGACACGCGGCTCGCCCGGGTGCTGCCCGGCACGGTGCTCGACGACCTGCAGGCCGTCGCGGCCCCGCACGGCCTGCGGTTCGGCCCGGACCCCTCGACGCACAGCCGCTGCACGCTCGGCGGGATGATCGGCAACAACGCGTGCGGCTCCCACTCGGTGGCCTGGGGGCGCACGGTCGACGTCGTCCACTCGCTGGAGGTCCTGCTCTACGACGGCACGCGGTTGCGGGTGGGGCCGGGCGAACCGGCCGAGGGCCGGATCTTCGACGAGCTGCGCGCGCTGGTGCGCGACAACCTGGCCTTGCTGCGCAAGGAACTCTCGACGTGGCCGCGGCGCGTGTCGGGCTACGGGCTCGAACACCTGCTGCCGGAGAACGGGTTCGACGTCGCCAAGGCGTTGGTCGGCTCGGAGGGCACCTGCGTGACCGTCCTGGAAGCGACGGTCTCGCTCGCGCGGCTCCCGGACCGCAAGGTGCTCGCCGTGCTGGGCTTCCCGTCCGACATCGCGGCGGCCGACGCGGTGCCGTCGATCCTGCCGTGGTCGCCGCTGACCGTCGAAGGCGTGGACGCCGAACTGGTCGCGATGCTGCCCGGGCGGGTTCGCGACCTGCCGCCGGGCGGGGCGTGGCTGTTCGTCGAGCTGGCCGGCGACGACCCGGCTTCGCGCGCCCGGGAGCTGGCCGCGTCGCTCGACCTCACCGGCTTCGCGGTGCTCGACGACCCGGCGGCGCAACGCGGGCTGTGGCGCATCCGCGAGGAAGGCGCCGGGCTCGCGACCCGGCTCGCCGACGGCTCGGAGGCGTGGCCCGGCTGGGAGGACGCGGCCGTTCCGCCCGAGCGGCTCGGCGCGTACCTGCGCGAGTTCAAGGAACTCATGCGCGCGCACGGCCGCCGCAGCGTCGTCTACGGCCACTACGGCGAAGGCTGCCTGCACCTGCGGCTGGACTTCGACCTGCTGTCCGCCTCCGGCGTCGCGGGCTTCCGGCGGTTCCTCGAGGAGGCGGCGGACCTCGTCGCGGCGCACGGCGGCTCGCTGTCCGGCGAGCACGGCGACGGCCAGGCGCGGTCGGAGCTGCTGTCGCGCATGTACAGCCCGGAGATGCTCGACGTCTTCGCGCGGTTCAAGGCGATCTTCGACCCGGCCGGGCGGATGAACCCGGGCATCCTCGTGGCACCGCGGCCGGTCGACGCCGACCTGCGTGTCCGCTCCACTTCGCCGTCCTTCGAGGACAGCGTCTTCCTCGGGTACCCGGAGGACCGCGGGAGCTTCGGCCAGGCCATGCGGCGCTGCGTCGGGGTGGGGAAGTGCCGCAACACCAGCGGCGGCGGTGTGATGTGCCCGAGCTACCGGGCCACGCGCGAGGAGCGGCATTCGACGCGCGGGCGTGCCCACCTGCTCGCGGAGATGCTCAACGGCGAAGTGATCAAGGACGGCTGGCGTTCGTCCGAAGTGCACGAAGCCCTCGATTTGTGCCTGTCCTGCAAGGGATGCCTCTCGGACTGCCCGGTCGACGTCGACATGGCGACGTACAAGGCCGAGTTCCTGCACCACCACTACCGGCGGCGGCTGCGCCCGGCGTCGCACTACTCGATGGGCTGGCTGCCGCTGTGGCTGCGGCTCAGCGCGCGCGTCCCGCGGCTGGCCAACGCCGTCGGGCGGTCCCGGTTGGCGGGCCTGGTGAAACGGCTCGGCGGGATCGCGCCGGAACGCGACCTGCCGTCGTTCGCTCCTTCGCCGTTCACGTCTTCGCGCGCCGACCTCCGGCGGAAAGCCACCGGAGAGCGCCGGGTCGTGCTGTGGCCGGATTCCTTCAACAACTACCTGACGCCGTCGGTGCTCGACGCCGCTCACGAGGTGCTCACCGCGGCGGGGTACGACGTCGTGCTGCCGGACCGCGGAGTCTGCTGTGGACTGACGTGGGTGTCGACGGGCCAGCTCGGCGTCGCCCGCCGCGTCCTGGACCGCACTCTTTCCGTGCTGGCGCCGTACCTGGCGGACGGCTACGAGGTGGCGGGCCTGGAACCGAGCTGCACGGCGCTGTTCCGCGGCGACCTGCCTGCGCTCATGCCGGGCGACGCCCGCGCGGAACTGCTCGCTTCGCGGACGTTCACGTTCGCGGAACTGCTGGAGCGCGCGCCGATCCCGTTCGCCGCGCTCGACGTCGACGCGATCACGCAGGTGCACTGCCACCAGCACGCGGTCCTCGGCTTCGGCGCCGACGAGTCCGCGCTGAAGGCCGCGGGCGTCCGGAACACGACGATGGACTCCGGGTGCTGCGGCCTGGCGGGCAACTTCGGTTTCGAGCGCGGCCACTACGAGGTGTCGAAGGCGGTGGCGGAGGACCGGATGCTGCCCGCGATCCGCGCGGCTTCGCCGGAAACGGTGGTGGTGTCGGACGGCTTCAGCTGCCGGACCCAGATCGCCCAGGAGTCGGGCCGGACCCCGGTGCACCTGGCCGAACTGCTGCGCCGGGCGCTGCCGTGACCACCTATTCGCTGCGCTCCAGCAGCGTCCTGGTCGCGGTCAGCACGAGCCGGACGATGTCGTCGGGGTCGGCGCTGGCCAGCGGTTCCTTGCCGGTGATCTCGCGCACCAGCGCGATGCCCATGAGCCAGGCGAGCGCGAGGTCGGCCCGCAGTTCGGCGTCCGGGGCGTCGGTCAGCGTGGCGAGCACCCCGGAGTACTCGCGGCCGACCTCGTGGCGGATCGCGGCCGCGACGCCGTCGCTGCCCGAGGAGCGCAGGTAGGTCTCCAGCGCGCGGTTCCGCTGGCCTTCCGGGTCCAGCATGCTGCGCAGCGACGTGCTGAAGAGCCGCTCGGGCGGGGTGGCGGCGAGCTGCTCGCGCCCCGATCGCGCGATGACCGCCTCGAACAGCGCTTCCTTGCTGCCGAAGTAGCGGAACAGCAGCGACTGGTTCGCCCCGGCCAGCTTGGCGATGTCGCGCACGGTCGTCCGGTCGAAGCCGCGCTCGGCGAACAGCTTGGCCGCGGCGTCCAGCAACGCCTGCCGCGTCGCGGCCGCGTCCCGTCTGCGGCCGGCCTGTTCCGTCATCGAAGCAGGTTAACCGGCAAACCGGACGCGGCGCGACGGACCCTAGGCCCCGGACAGGCGGATCGCGGCGGCCGGGCAGGTCAGTTCCGCCTGCCGGACCGCGTCCTCCGCCCCGGCGGGCGGCTCGGGGGTGAGCAGGACGACCGTGCCGTCGTCGTCGTTCTGGTCGAACGCCTCCGGGGCCAGCAGCACGCACTGGCCGGACGAGACGCAGCTTTCGGTGTCGACGGTGATCTTCACGCTCACCACTCCACCGGCACGCGCTCGACGCCGCCGGCCACGCGGTTGGTGCGCACCGGGATCTCCTCGAGCCCGACGGCGAGCCGCAGGCCCGGGAACCGGCGGAACAGCTTCGGGAACACCGTCCGCAGCTCGGTGCGGGCCAGGTTGGCGCCGATGCAGACGTGCGCGCCGGTGCCGAAGGCGAGGTGCACGTTCGGCGTCCGGCCGGGGTCGAACCCGTCCGGGTCGGCGAACACCGACGCGTCCCGGTTGGCCGCGTCGCTGGAGATGAGCACGGCGTCGCCGCGCCTGATCCGGACGCCGGCGATCTCGACGTCTTCGTGGGCGTACCGCAGCAGGCCGGTGCCGCTGGTCGCGGTGAGCCGCAGGATCTCCTCGACCGTCTGGTTCACCTCGCCGTCGGGATCGGCGGCGAAGCGGTCGCGGCGGGCGGTGTCGGTGAGCAGGAACAGCGTGCCCATCGCGATGCGCGTCGACGTCGTCTCGTGGCCGGCGAACAGCAGGCCGGCACCCATCCGGGCGAGGTCCTCGTCGGTGAACGTGGGGTCTTCGGCCTGGACCGCGACCATGTCGGAGATGACGTCGGGCCGGGGGTCGGCGCGCTTCGCGTCGGCCAGCTTCGTCATGTAGGCCATGAACTCCGCCATGGCCGCCTGAGCGTCTTCGCCGCCGTCCATCACCGCGATCCGCTCGGACAGCCCGCGGAAGTGCTCGCGGTCGGCGTACGGGACGCCGAGCAGCTCGCAGATGACCAGCACCGGCAACGGGAACGCGAGGAAGTCGGTCAGGTCGACGGGCTCGCCGGGGTGCGCGTCGCGCGCGGCCTGCATGTCGTCGAGGCAGCGGTCGGTCAGCTCCGCGATGCGGTCGCCGAGGGCGCGCATCCGCGGTGCGGAGAACGCGGGCGCCAGCATCCGGCGCATCCGCTTGTGCACGTGTTCTTCGGTCTCGAAGTCGCCGCTCGGGCCGTCCTGCAGCGCGGCGTAGGAAATGCGCGACGCCTGTTCCGGCGCCGGGTGCGACCGGCCGAAGCGGCGGTCGCGGAACACCTCCTTGGCCTCCTCGTAGGACGTCACCAGCCAGGCCGGGTCGCCGGCCGGGGTGAGCACGCGGCTCACCGGCGCCTGGCGGCGGAGGACTTCGTAGTCGGGGGCGATCGCGAGTGCGTTCGCGCGGGCGAAGGGGAGGCGGGGGGTCGCTTCGGTGGTGGTCATGCGTCTTCCCTCGGATCGGTGGTGAGGTCGGCGAGCCAGCGCAGTTCGGCGTCGAACTTCCCGAGCACGTGCTGCAGCGCGGCCCGGCTCCACGGGTCGGCCTGCCCGGCGGCCAGCCCGGTGAGCCGGGCGTGCTCGGCGGTCAGCGCGTTCCGGCGGATCTCGAGCACCCGCTCTCGTTCCGGCGGGCGCAGCCAGGCGAAGTTCCCGACGCGGGCCAGGAATTCCGGCTCGTTGAGCGCCAGGTCGGCCGGGAAGTCCGCGAGCAGGTCGTGCAGCAGCTCCCGCCCGACCTCGGTGATCGTGTAGACGTGCCGTGGCGGTTTGGCCTCCTGCTCCTCGGCGCTGCGGCTCACCGCGCCCGCGTCGACGAAGCGCCGCAGCGTCGGGTAGAGCGAGTTGTTCGACAGGGTGTGGCCGGTCGAGGCCTCCACCGCCTTGCGGAGTTCGTAACCGTGCATCGGCTCGACGGCCAGCTTGGACAGCAAGAGGATCTCGATCCACACCTAGGTCACCGTAACCTAGGCTTCGGTGACTGGGCAATGGCGGATCGTGACAGGTGGGGAGAAACTGTGTAGCGTTGTAAGCAGCTGCTTACAAACTCCGAGCACGGGGGTTCCCGCATGACCGCCACCCACACCGAACCGCTCGCGTACCCGTTCAACGAGGAGGCCGGGCTCGACCTGAACGAGGCGTACGCGGCCGCGCGGGACGCCGACGGCCTGGTCCGGGTGAAGATGACCTACGGCGAGCCGGCGTGGCTGGCCACCCGCTACGCCGACGCCCGGCTGGTGCTCGGCGACCGCCGGTTCTCACGGGCCATGGAGAAGGAGAAGGACGCCCCGCGCCGCTCGCCCGTGCAGCGCGACGGCGGCATCCTCCAGATGGACCCGCCCGACCACACGCGGCTGCGGACGCTGGTCGCGAAGGCGTTCACCATGCGCCGCGTCGAACTGCTCCGGCCGCGCGTCGCCGCACTGGCCTCGGGGCTGATCGCGGGCATGAAGGCCGCCGGTCCGCCCGCCGACCTCGTCGACGCCTACGCGCTGCCGATCCCGGTCGCGGTGATCTGCGAGCTGCTCGGCGTCCCGGTCGCGGACCGGCCGAAGTTCCGCGTGTGGAGCGACGCGGCGCTGTCCACGAGCAGCCTCACGCCCGAGGAGTTCGAGCGCAACCGCGAAGAGCTGCGCGGCTACATGCGGGGGTTGATCGCCGAGCACCGCGCGCAGCCGCAGGACGACCTGATGACGGCGTTGATCGAGGCCCGCGACGTCCGCGACCGGCTGACCGAGCTGGAGCTGGTCGACCTGTGCGTCGGCATCCTCGTCGCCGGCCACGAGACCACGGCGAGCCAGATCCCGAACTTCGTCTACGCCCTGCTGGACCAGCACGAGCAGTGGGAACGGCTGTGCGCCGACCCGGACCTGATCCCGGCCGCCGTCGAAGAGCTGCTGCGGTTCGTGCCGCTCGGGGCGGGGGCGGGCTTCGCGCGGTACGCCACCGAAGACGTCGAGGTCGGCGGCGTGCTCGTGCGCGCGGGGGAGCCGGTGCTGGTCGCGATCGGCGCGGCCAACCGGGACGGGCTGCAGTTCGGCGACGCCGACGAGCTGCGGTTCGACCGCGGGGAGAACCACCACCTGGGCTTCGGCCACGGCGTCCACCACTGCCTGGGTGCGCCGCTGGCCCGGCTGGAGCTGCAGGAGGCGCTGCGCGCGTTGGTCACCGAGTTGCCGGGGCTGCACCTGGCCGGCGATATCGTGTGGAAGACGCAGATGCTCGTCCGCGGACCGCGGTCGATGCCGATCGGATGGTGACGATGAGCTGGCACGTGGAAGTCGACGAACACACCTGCATCGGGTCGGGGATGTGCGCGGCGCTGATGCCCGAGGTGTTCGTCCTCGACGGCCCGGTGGCGCACCCGGTGACGCCGACTGTCGCGGCCGACGAAACGGTGCTCGACGCGGCGGACTCGTGCCCGGCGATGGCGATCACGGTGACCGACGGGGACCGGGAGATCGGGCCGCGCCCCTGAGCACACCGTGCTCGGTGACCACGGCCGTGATCAGGTCGTGCGGAGTGACGTCGAAGGCGGGGTTGAAGACGCGCGCGTCCGCCGGCGTGATGGGCACCCCGGCGTACTCGGTGAGCTCGCGGGCGTCGCGTTCCTCGATGGCGATGCCCGCGCCGTCGGGGAGTGTGCTGTCCACCGTGGAGGACGGTGCGACCACGACGAACGGCACCCCGTGGTGCCGGGCGGCGATGGCGAGGCCGTAGGTGCCGATCTTGTTGGCGGCATCGCCGTTCGCGGCGATCCGGTCGGCCCCGACGAGCACGCAGTCGACCATCCCCCGAGCCATGGCGGCCGCGGCGGCCCCGTCCGGCTGGACGCGGTAGGGAACGTCCGCCTGGTCGAGTTCCCACGCCGTCAGCCGGGCCCCTTGGAGCAGCGGGCGCGTCTCGTCGACGAGGACTTCTTCGACGAGCCCGCGTTCGTGCAGGTGCCAGACGACCCCGAGGGCACTGCCCCAGCCGACGGTGGCCAGCCGCCCGGCGTTGCAGTGGGTGAGCAGCCGCAGAGGCCGCCGCGCGCACTCGGCGAGCACGACCTCGGCCGCGTGCGCCGAGGCGGTCTTGTTGAGACGTTCGTCCTCGTCGAGCAGGGCGAGCGCCTCGGCGAGGACGGCGTCGGGACCCTGATCGAGTTTCGAGCGCGCTCGACACCCCAGGCGAGGTTGACGGCGGTCGGCCGGGCGTGCGCGATGAGGCCGGCATCGGCTCGGACGTCGTGGTTCCGCCGTGCCGAGAGGGCCACCCCGAGCGCCCCGGCGGCCCCCAGCGCGGGAGCACCCCGCACGGCGAGCCGCTTGACGGCGTCGACGAGCTCACCGACGGTCCGCAGCTCGAGCACCCGGTAGTCACGGGGCAGTGCGGTCTGGTCGACGATGACGATGGCCCCATCGGCCCAGTCGATGGTCCTGCGCACGAGTCCTCCCGCCGGTTCGGGTGAAGAAGCAATTCACGTGATGGAAGGGTCATCTCGCGTGATTGGGGGGTCAACTCGCGTGATTGGAGGGTCAACTCGCGTGATTGGAGGGTCAACACGAAATCCTTCCCACCTTCGGCCAACCTCCCCGGCCCCCGACCCCGGCCCCCGGCCCCCGGCCCGGCCCCGGCCCCCGGGTCAGAGGCCGGCCATCAGGTCGGTCTCCGTGATGCCCGGGCCTTCACCCGCGCGGATGAACCACTCCGTCCCGAACGCGGCCGTGAACGCCTCGTCCGGCATTGCCAGCATGAACATCTCCTCGCTGATCTGGCTCGGGTGCGCGCGCATCGCCGCGCGCTTGACCGCCGCGTACTTCGCCACGTCGACCGCCGCGGTGATCTCCGCCTCCGGCTTGCCGAACTCCACGTTCTCCGGTGGCTTCGGCGCCGCCTCCGGCGGGAGAGTCCCGTCCGCCACCGCCGCTTCGAAGCCACGCTGCATGAACTCGCGGTTGAACGTCGCCTGGAACACGCGGGACGTGCCGGCCAGCTCGGCCGCGCGGAGGCCGACGCGGTGGACCTGGATGTGGTCCGGGTGGCCGTAGTCGCCGTTGTCGTCGTACACCGTCAGGACGTCGGCCGACTCCTCGCGCAGGATCGCCGCCAGCTGCTCGGCCGCCTTTTCGACGTCGGCGCGCCAGAAGCACGCCGGGTCGTCGTTCGTCGGCTCGCCCATCATCCCCGAATCGCGGTAGCCCAGGAACTCGACGCGCTCGACGCCGAGGATCGCCGCGGCCGCGTGCGCCTCCTGGACGCGCCGGTCCTCCAGTTTTTCGCCCTCGGCGAGGAAGCCCTCGGGTACTTCGCCGACCTCGCCCTTGGTGGCGACGACGAGCACGACCCGGTGCCCCTCTTCGACGGCCTTGCGCATGACGCCCGCGGTGCGAAGGCACTCGTCGTCCGGGTGGGCGTGGAAAGTGACCAGTGTTGCCATGTCCGCGACGGTACCGGCTACCCCCGACAAAAACCGCCGCGAGGATGCGCACCCGGCCGGAAACCCGCCCTGGCTAGGCCTGCTCCTTCGAGCACCACCACGTCGACCGGCCGCCGACCGTCCCGTGGCTCATCTCCGCGCCGCAGCGCGGGCAGTGGCCGCCCGCCCGGCGGTGGCCGATGATCTCGCCCGTGTGCACGCCGCCGTGGCGGATCGCCGCGCGCAACGCCTTCCGCAGCGCCTTGTGCAGGTCGGCGAGGTCGTCACCGGCCAGCTCGTCGACCGGGCGGGCCGGGGCGAGGGCGGCCTGCCAGAGGGTTTCGTCGGCCAGCAGGTTGCCGATCCCGGCCACCACCGACTGGTCGAGCAGCCGCGCCTTCAGCGGCGCCCGCCCACGGCCGACGCGTTCGGCGAACTCGCGGCGGGAGATCTCCCCGGCGTCCGGGCCGAGCGCGTCGAGATCGGGGTCCAGCCGCACCCGGCTGAGCCGCCGCGTGTCGAACAGGCTCAGCTGTTCGCCGTCGGCGAAAGTGATCCCGAAGCGGAACCACTCCGGCTTCTCGGCCCGGTCGCGGAACCGCTGCGGGCCGGGCGGCCCGCTTCGGCCGCCGAACCGCAGCTGCCCGGCCATCCCGAGGTGCAGGCCGAGGTTCGGGCCGGGCCGTCCGTCGCCGCTTTCCGTTTCGCACCAGAGGGTCTTGCCCCGCCGGTGCGCCTCGGTGAGCCGGCCGCCGCGCAACGCCGTGGCGATGTCCCCGGGAGCGTGCGGACGGCAGACCCAGTCGTCGTGGTCGTCGACCTCGCGGATCTTCCGGCCGAGCGCACCGGCGAGCACCTGCCGGGCGAGTTCCACTTCGGGGAGTTCGGGCACCCCGGCAAGTCTGCCGGAACCCGGTCGGGGACGCCGTGCGAGCGGGGCCGCACCCGTCGCCGGTCAGGACCGGCCGGCGGAGGCGGTGGTCTCCCAGGCGAACCCGTCCGGGTCGGTGAACGCCGCGGCCGCGCCACCGACCGCGATCCGGTGCGAACCGCTGCCCTCGGGGCCGACGCCGGCGTCCTTCGCGAGTGCCTTGCGGCGGTACAGGGCCAGCTTGACGGGGCTCTCGCCGGCGTCGAATTCGACGTACACCTTGCCGAAGCTCTTGCCGACGGTCAGGCCCTGGCCGACGTAGAACTTCTTGCTGGCGGCCACGTCGGCGGCGCCGAGCAGGAGCACGATGGCGTCGATCTTCCGGGTGGCCGGGCCGGTGTTCTTCTTGGCCGAGGTCGCGAGTTTCCAGATCGTCCCGTCCGGGGCCCGGACGGTGCCGCCGTAGCCCCACATGGACTTCGCGGCGGGCTTGATCGTCGTGGCCCCGGCCGCCAGCGCGGTCCCGATCAGGGAATCGACGTCGGCGGGCTGCGGCACGGTGAGGGAGAGGGTGAAGCCGCGGAAGCCGTCGCTCGGCGCTTCGGCGACCCGGAACCGCAGCTGCGTGGTCAGCCCGAAGGCGTCGGCGTAGAAGCGCTCGGCGGCGGCGGGGTCGGCGACCTCGAGGGTGATCGTTTCGATGTTCGTCATGCCGGCAACGCTAGGTCCGCGCCGCTGACCGGCGCTTCTCGATTCCTGACTGGTCTCCGCGCCCGTCGTCGGAAAAGGAGTGGGCAGGACGCGCGCGGAGCTGATAGCTTGCCGCTGACCGTGACCCGGCCCGAGGAGGTGAGACCCGTGAACGTTGTACGCAGTGGGTGCTCCCTCTCGTCGTCACGGGCGGGCGGCTGACGCAGTGTCGCCGGGAGCCCTTTCCTCCCGAAAGGCGACACATGAATCATCTGCACCAACGGCCGGGCGTGGCCGGCCGCGGGGAAGTTTCCCGGCGACCTGACGGACGCCTCTTCCTCAGCATCGACACGTGGGACGACGCGGACTTCGCGCGGCTCGCGGCCGACATGCTGCCGGCGCTGCCGAGGCCGCTGTACACGGTGGTCGACGAAGCCGACACCGAGCTCCGGTCCCGCTGGGAAGCGGCCGGTTTCACGACGCGACGCCGTGAATGGGAGTACGTGCTCCCCACGGCACCGGGTCCGGTTCCCGTTCCCGCGGGGGTGACGATCGGGCCGCCGTCCGACGAGCGGGCGCTGCGCTCGCTCGAGGACGCGATCCGCGCCGAAGTTTCGGCGACGGTGGGCTGGCACGAGATGCCGGCGGAGATCCTGCCGCGACCGGACGTCTTGGACGTCACCAAGTACGTCGTCGCGGAGACCGCGGACGGCTACGTGGGCCTGGTCCGGCTGGCGGCGATGCCGCGGCAGCCGCGGATCGGGCTGCTCGCGGTCCGCGCGGGACGGCAGCGGCGCGGAATCGGCCGCGGGTTGCTGCGGTACGTGCTGGACGCGTTGCACCACAACGGTGTTCGGGCGGCTTCGGCCGAGGTGACCGAAGCGAACGCGGCGGCGGTGGCGCTGTTCGAGGGCGCCGGAGCCCGCCGGATCGGCAGCAACCTCGAGCTGGTGCTGCGCTGATGGCCGGGATCGAGATCGAGGGCACGGTCGTCGAGTGCCTGCGCAACGCGACGTTCCGGGTGGAGCTGGAGAACGGGCACAAGGTGCTCGCGCACATCAGCGGCAAGATCCGGAAGAACTTCATCAAGATCCTGCCGTTCGACCGGGTCCTGGTGGAACTGAGCCCGTATGACCTCAACCGCGGCCGGATCCTGTTCCGCTACCGGACGTAGTAGCGAACGGCCGTCGCCGGACCCCCGGCGACGGCCGTTCCCCGGCGTCAGTACTCCTTCTTGATGACGAAGTAGGAGCCGCGGATGGTGCCGGCCAGCTTGGACTTCTGGCGGGCGAACTTGAACGACGACAGTTCCTCCGGGACCTCCATCCCGTCGGAGAGCTTGAACCCGACCGCCCGCTTCCCGCCTTCGTCCACCGTGTACAGGACGTTGATCGACAGGCCGTTCTCGTAGAAGACGTAGCTCCACCGGATGTTCTCGACCTGGAACGCGGTCGCCTCGAGCGGGCGCGCGGCGATGACGATGCCGCGTTCCTCCGCCAGGATGCGGTGCACCCGGTCGATGACCGGCTGGGCGTCGCTCGCGGGCTCGACGGTGAAGTCGTGGTCGTACTTGTTCTTGAAGTACCGGGCCTCGTTCGCCCGCAGCCCGGCCAGCGCGTCCGCGACCGGCGACGACTCCAGGCCGGCGGTGGATACGGTGTCGAAGGCGACGGTGTGGGGCATGGCGATCCTCCGTGTCTGTCCGGACCGGACTCAGCCTAGGCCCTCACGCGTCCGGACGGCGATCCGGAAGAATCTCCGGGCCGGGTGTCGGATCGGGGTGAGAGTGTTCGTAGCAAGGGTGAAGTCGCCCGGCGCACCCGGCCGCCGGACCCACCGGAGAGGATCCCGCAATGCAGTACCTGGTTTCCGTCATCGACGACAAGAGCAATCCCGGCAGCACGGACCGGCAGCCGGCCATCAGCGAGTTCAACGAGCGGCTGGTCGCCGAGGGCTACTGGGTCTTCGCGGGCGGCCTCGCGGACACCGACGCGGCCACCGTCGTCGACAACCGGGGCGAGCAGGCGGTGCTCAGCGACGGGCCGTTCGTGGAGTCGAAGGAGTACCTGGCCGGCGTCTGGGTGTGGGACGTGCCCGACCTGGACGTCGCGCTGAAGCTCGCCGCCGAAGCGTCGAAGGTCTGTGACCGGAAGATCGAGGTGCGGCCGTTCCGGTGAGCGACGTCGAAGAGGCGGTCACCCGGGTGCACCGCGCGGAGTGGGCCCGGGTGGTGGCCGCGCTGACCAGGCGGTTCGGTGACCTCGACATCGCGGAGGAGGGGGCGGCCGAGGCGTTCGCGACCGCCGTCGAACGCTGGCGGGCCGACGGCGTGCCCCCGAACCCCGGCGCCTGGCTGACCACCACCGCCGTCCGCAAGGCCATCGACCGCATCCGGCGCGAGAGCAAGCGCGACGACAAGCACCAGGAGGCCCGGATGGTCCACGACGACGACCCGCCCGAGCCGCCGGGCGCCATCGACGACGACCGGCTCCGGCTGATCTTCACGTGCTGCCACCCGGCGCTGGCGACGCCGGCCCGGGTGGCGCTGACGCTGCGCCTGGTCGGCGGGCTGACGGTGCCCGAGATCGCCCGCGCGTTCCTGGTCCGCGAGACGACGCTGGAGCAGCGGATCACCCGCGCGAAGGCCAAGATCAAGGCGGCCGGCATCCCCTACCGCGTGCCGTCCGCCGAGGACCTCCCGGCGCGGGTGGCCGGCGTGCTCACGGTCCTCTTCCTCGTGTTCAACGAGGGCTACCTGGCGACCGGCCCCGGCACCGACCCGATCCGGGCCGAGCTGACCGCCGAGGCGATCCGGCTCACCCGGCTCGTCCGGGCCCTCCTCCCGGACGACGGCGAGGTGACCGGGCTGCTGGCGCTGATGCTGCTGATCGAGGCCCGCCGCCCGGCCCGGGTGGCGGCGGGCGAGCTGGTCGCGCTCGACGAGCAGGACCGCGGCGCGTGGGACGCGGCACTGATCGCCGAGGGGCACGCACTGGTGCGCGAGCGCCTCGCCGCCGGCGTCGCCCCGGGCCGCTACCAGATCCTGGCGGCGATCAACGCCGTGCACACGTCGGCCCGCGACATCCGCGACACGGACTGGTCCCAGGTCGTCGCCCTCTACGACCAGCTGGTCCGCCTGGACGCGTCGCCGGTCATCGCGATGAACCGGGCGATCGCGGTCGCGGAGCTGGACGGCCCGGAGGTGGCACTGGCGGCGGTCGACCGCCTCGGGGACCAGCTGGCGGGCTACCACGCGTTCCACGTGACGCGCGCCGACCTGCTGCGCCGCCTGGGCCGCGGCGAGGACTCCCGAGCGGCGTACGACCGGGCGATCGAGCTGGCGGGCAACACCGCCGAGACGGCGTACTTGATCCGGCGGCGGGACCAGCTGGGGTAGCGGGCGCGTCAGGCCCGCAGGAAGGTGCCCTGGAGGGGCGAAGGCTGGCCGAGTGTGGGCGCGAGTCCCGCCTTCGCGATGTTGCGCGCGGTAGTCCACGGCGACGACGGGCCTGGTGCGGTGGGTCCACGCCGAGCGTGGTCACTTGCTCTCCGCGGAAATCAGCCGGCTCGGGGTTTTGCTCCCAGCCGCGCGCACGTGCCGGTGCCCGACGACAGGGAAGGGCCGCGGCCGGCGGCGGAGGACCGGATCGCGGTGTTCGGCGAGCAAGGCCGGTAGGTCGTCCGGTCGCCACGGCCGCAACCGCAAGGCGCGGCCGGGCGGCGGTACGGGCAGGATGGTCGCCCCTTCCACGCGATCACCGAGGCTTGGCACGCTGGGCCCGCACCTTGGACGCGAACTGCGCGGGCGTCCACGTCACGGCGATCCGGTCATCCACCGGGAACACGGCGACGCCGTACCCGTCCTCCGTGAGCCCGGGCAGCCACACCTCGAGGAACCGGTCGAGGTCCGCGGGAACCGGCTTCTCGTCCGGCGTCACCGGCCCGAACTCGCGGATCGCGAACTCCGGGTGCGGCCACACCGGCACGACCACGCGGCCCTCGGAATCCGCCATCACCGCGGTGTCCTCGTCGTCGCCCCAAGCACAGATCAGCCCCGAGGCGACGACGCTGCGGACGAGGTAGAGCGCGCGCGAGGCGCCGGGCTTCGCCGACCAGAGGTCGGCCTCCCCGGCCGGCAGCGGCGGGAACTCGCGCACCACTCTCCCTCCCGCGGCGGAACTCACGGCCGCCGCCGCTGATCTAACGTGGCGGAGGCACCTTGCCCTGCCTGCGGTGCGGACACGCCGGTCATTCCGATCCGCCGTTCTTCCGCTGGTTGGCGATGAACCGCGCCTTCTTCTCCCGGTTCCCGCACGTGTTCATGTCGCACCACCGGCGGGTGCGGCTTCGGCTGGTGTCGAAGAACGCCGCCCGGCAGGTCGGGGACGCGCACAGGGCCAACCTTCCGTCCCGCTCGCCGGCGACGATGGCGATCGCGTCGGCGGCGATCACGCCGAGGGCGTCTTCCACGCGGGCGAGCTGCCAGCGCCGCCGGCCTTCGGGTGTCAAGATCGCCGCCGCTCGGCCGGCGCTGCTGCGGTCGTTGATCACCCGGACCGCGGCTGCGGGCAGCGCCTCCCCGCTCGCGGCCGCCGTCGCGGCGGCGTGGATCGACTCCCTCAGTTCGCGGGCGAGCTCCAGCTGGGCGGCGGTGCACGAGTCCACGGCGAGGCCGCTCACCGCCAGCCAGTCGAGGAGCCGCTGCGGCGTCGGGATCCGCTCCACGGAGTCGCCGCGACGCTCCGTCAGCGTCGCCGTGAAGCTCGTCGCCAGCACGGTGCCGAGGCGGAATTCGGGGAACTCAGCGCGCATGGAACCAGCTTAGCCGGTTGCGGGTCGCCGCGACGCCGTGTTAGAACCGTCATTGCTGGTTCCGCCGACGCTCAGGAGGTCTCATGCCCAGCGACGTGCACCCGTTCGAAGCCCGCGCGTCCGACGCCGACCTGGCCGATCTGCGCGCGCGGCTGGCCGCGGCGCGGCTACCGGAAGCCGAAACCGTGCGAGGCCGGTGGGACCAGGGCGTTCCGCTCGCGGACCTCGCCGACGTCGTGGCCTACTGGCGCACCGGGTACGACTGGCGGTCGTTCGAAGCCCGGCTCGACGAGATCGGCCAGTTCCGCACGACCGTCGAGGGTCTGGACATCCACTTCCTGCACCGCCGGTCGCCCCGCGCGGAGGCCACTCCGCTGATCCTCACGCACGGCTGGCCGGGCAGCGTCGCCGAGTTCGTCGACGTGGTGGACGAACTGGCGGATCCGGCGGACGGCGACGCGCCGGCGTTCCACGTCGTCGTTCCGTCGCTGCCGGGCTTCGGGTACAGCGGCAAACCGGCCACCACCGGGTGGGGCACCGAAAAGATCGCGGCCGCCTGGGTGGTGCTGATGCACCGGCTCGGGTACGACCGGTTCGCCGCCCACGGCGGTGATTGGGGCGGCAACATCACCACGGTCCTCGGCGGCCGGTTCCCGGCGCACGTCCTGGGCATCCACTCGACGTTCGCGGCGGGGCCGCCGGGGCTGCCGATGGACGGCCTGACGCCGGTCGAGCGCCGGTGGGCCGAGGAAACCCGCCACTTCTGGCGCCACCGCGCGGCGTACGCGAAGCAGCAGGCGACCCGGCCGCAGACCATCGGGTACTCGCTCGTCGACTCACCGGTCGGGCTGCTCGCGTGGATCCTCGACAAGTTCGCCGAATGGTCCGACACCGAAGCCAGCCCGTTCGAGACGATTTCCCGGGACCGGATCCTCGACGACGTCACCCTGTACTGGCTGACGCGGTCCGGTGCTTCGGCGGCCCGCATCTACTACGAAAGCCACAATTCACTCGACCCTCAGCTGCGGGTCGATGTCCCGGCGGCGATCACCATGTACCCGCGGGACATCGAGAAAACCCCGCGTGCGTGGGCGCAGGAACGGTACCGGAACATCGTCCGGTGGAACGCCCCCGCGCGCGGGGGACACTTCCCGTCGCTGGAAGTCCCCGGGTACTTCGTGAAGGATCTGCAAAAGGGTCTCGCGGCCGTGCTGCACACCTGACTCGATCCGGGGCCGAGCCGTGTCACGGCCGTGATCACCGCACTCCAGGCTGTACCAGATGCGAACCGGGGTCTTCCTGCGCTGGGCGGCGCATCCGCTGACGGCCGGCGCCATCGCGCTGCTGCTGCTCAACGACCACGTCTTCAAACCGGCGTGGCCGGGCCTGGTCACCGGCAAGCTCAGCGACGTCGCCGGGCTGGTGGTGGCGCCGCCGCTGCTCGGGTTGCTGCTGGGGCCGGTCCTCGCCGCCCGGGTGGCCGCCGTGACGGCGGTGCTGGTGACCGGAGCCGGGTTCGCGGTGGTCAAGCTGGGCGCGGCCGGCGCCGCCTCCGCCGTATGGTCGGTGGTCAACGGGCCCTCGGCCGTCCTGGCCGATCCCACCGACCTCGTCGCCTTGCCTGCGCTGGGCCTGTCCTGGTGGGCCTGGCGCCGGGTGCGGGCGGTCCCGCCCGTGCCGGACGGCCTCGCGATCCGCTGGCGGGTGGTGGTCGTGATGCCGTTCGCCGTGCTGGCGATCACCGCGACTTCGGCGCCCATGGACACCACCCAGGCGGTCGAATCCGTGCGCGGCGAGGGTTCGCAGGTGGTGATCCAGGCGGCCGGGCGCATCTACGGGTCCGCCTCGGGCGTCGACGGCTGGAAGTTCCTGTCCGATGCGCCCGCGCCGTCCGAGCCGCCGCGCCGGCCGCAGGCCCAGGCCTGTGCGCCGGAAGCCGCCGCGCACTGCTACCGGGTGCACGGCGACGGCGTCTTCGACTCCGGCGACCGGCGCGGCGGCCGCCTGTTCGGCGTGGACGAGACGACCGACGGCGGCCGGACCTGGCACACCGCCTGGGAAGTGCCCGCGGCCCGGTGGGAGTTCGTCCAGCGGCAGCACCCGTTCCCCGCGGCGGTGCTCCGGCTGTCCAAACTGGCCAGTACGGAGGTTCTCGTCCGCGCTGTCCCGGGTGGGCACGAGGTGTTCGTGGCCAACGGGGTGGAAGGTCTGGCGGTCCGCGGGGCCGCCGGGGACTGGCGCCGCGTCCCGGTCGTGGACGCCGGAACCGGGCTGGACATCCGGCCGGTGCCGTTCACGGGATTCGGCCGGGTGATCGGGGACGCCGTCAGCACGGCCGGGCTGCTCGCCCTGCTCGCGCTGCTGATCGGGACGACGGTGGCGGCCGCCCGGGTCCGCGCCCGGCTCGGCCGCGGCCTCACCGCGGCGGCGCCCATCGCCCTGTTCCTCTTCCTGGCCGTCCCGATCAGCGGCGCGGTCGCGTTCTTCGGCGAGAACGCCGTGATGTCGACGACGCTCTGGTCGGTCACGACGTCGTGCCTGGTCGGCATCGGAACGGCGCTCGTGGTGACGCAACCGCGCCTGCGCCGCCCCCGCACCCCGGCCATCGGCGCGGCGGCCGTCCTGACCGGACTGGCCTTCACGGCACCCGCACTGGGCTGGACGGTGGGCTACCCGCAGGAGCACGCCCCGACGGTCGTCCTCGGCCTGCTCCTCGCCGCGGCCTGCCTCCCGGTGGTCGTCGCGGCCGGCTGGTGGACGGGCGCCCGCGACCCGGACGTGCTGACGGAACCGCCCTGGCCGCCGGTGCCGGGGGCGTAGCGCAGAGGCCGGCCACGTCCCGGCGGCCGGTGCGGGTCTCGACCGGCCTGCTCGTCAGCGAACGGCACCCCGCCACGGCCCACGGCGTGGGGAGTGCAGAAAGCCCGACGCCGGCCTTGCGACAAAGCGGCCCCACAGCGAAGCGACGCCGATCGACACCGCCAGCAGCGCGACGCTGCCCGCGACGTCCAGGACGTAGTGGTTCCCCGTCCCCAGCACCACCGCCACCATCAGCGCCGGGAACGCCCACGCCGCCCACGCCGCGCGTGGGTGGGTGCTCTGGAGCGCGGTCCACACCGCGTACGCGCACCACAGCGACCAGCCCACGTGCATGCTGGGCATCGCCGTGTAGTGGGTGGGGTGCGTCCAGCTCGCCCGGCCCGCCTCGCCCAGGATGTCGTACCTGGCCACGATGTCCACCGCGCCCGGGAGGGCGGAGCGCGGCGGGGCCATCGGCACCGCCCAGTAGACCAGCAGGACGAGGGCCGTCATCGCCACCATCGTCCGGCGGACCGCGCGGTAGACGGCGGCGCGCCGGGCGAACACCCACACCAGCACGCCGGCGACCACCACGTAGTACAGCCGGTACACGTACACCGCCAGGTGACCGAGGACCGGGTGCCCGGCCAGCCAGTCGTTGACGCTCCGCTCGACGTCGAGGTGGATCGCGTGCTCGATGGCCTGAAGAGCCGACGCGTCGGCGTTGGCGGCCGCGAAGTCCGTGCCCACAACGGCGTCCAGCCGCGTGAAGAGCCAGAACCACAGCAGCAGGAACGCCAGTTCCCCGGCGGCGCGGAGGAGCGCTGTTCTCACGCCGGCAGGTTCCGCCGCAGGAACTCCGTGGTCAGTTCCCACGCCCGGGCCGCCGCTTCCGGGTGGTGGAACATCGGCGCGACGTTGTTGTGGAACGCGTGTCCCGCCTCTTCCTGGACGTGGATTTCCGCACCCGGGTGGGCCGCCACCGCGGCCTCGACCACCGCCACGTCCGACCGCGGGATGTACGGGTCCTGCCCGCCGAAGTGGAACTGGATCGGGCACTCGATTCGGGACAGCGCGTCGATCTGCTCCGCGACCCGCGAACCGTAGAACGACACGGCCACGTCGGGATCGCCTTCGGCCGCCGCCGCGAACGCCAGCGAGCCGCCCAGGCAGAACCCCAGGACGCCCACTCCGCCCGTCACCTCGGGCCGGGACCGGAGGTGGGCCACCGCGTCCAGGACGTCCGACAGGCCCAACGCCGGGTCGAAGTTCGCCGCCACCGCCGCCGAAGCCGCGACCCCCGCTTCGTCGTGCGTCGACGACCAGCCCGGGGCGATCCGCCGGAACAGCTCCGGGACCGCGACCACGTACCCCGCCGCGGCCAGGTCCGCCGCGACCGAGCGCAGGTAGTCGTCCAGGCCGAAGATCTCCTGGATCAGCACCAGGCCCGGCCCGCGGCCGGACGGCGGGTGCCACATCGGGAGGTCGGTCATCGCAACGCCCTTTCCAGGATGCCGGCGACCAGGGCGGCCTGCCGGCCGTCCGGGTCGAGGTCGGGGTCGAACACCGTCAGCTCGAAGCCGGCCGCGCCCGGCAGGGACACCAGCTGCCGCAGCACCGAAACCAGGGTGTCCGGATCGAGACCGCCGGGGTCGGGACTGTCCACAGCGGACACGTACGCCGGGTCCAGCACGTCGATGTCCACGTGGATCCAGAAGCCGGCCAAGCCCTCGAACGGCGACGAAAGCGTGACACCGGAAGCCATGATCTCCTCCGACGTGACGTGGGCGATCCCCGCGTCCCGCAGGTACGCGGCCTCGGCCGAGCGCACCCCGAGCACGAGGACGTCTTCGTCGCGGACGTACGGGCGCAGGCCGTCGATGTCGGCCAGGTCGCCGTCGCCCCGGCCGGTCATGATCGCCAGGTCTTCACCCGCCGCCGCGCCGACGTGGTCCGCGATGCCCAGGTGGCGGAAGTCGGCGTGGCCGTCGAGGTAGGCGATGCCGTACCGGCCCGCGCGGCGCAGCGCGAGCATCGCGCCCAGCGCGATCGAGCAGTCGCCACCGAGGACCACCGGGAAGCCGCCGGCGGACCGGACCGCGGCCACTCGCTCCGCCAGCGCGCGCGTGTAGGCGGCCAGCGCCGCCGCGTTGCGGACGCCGTCACCCGGCTGCCAGGTGCCGATGTACCGGCCGGGCGTCACCACCCCGCCGTCGGCCGCGCCCAGCCGGCTCAGGATGCCCAGGTCGCGCAGCACCCCTGGAGTCTTGTAACAGCCGGGCACCGCACCTTCGGCCGGCGGGCGCAGGCCCAGATTGGACGGAGCGTCGATCAGGACCGGGTTCCTCACCCGAACACCGTACTGGCTCACCGGCCGGGAGCGTCCTAAGTTGGAGTGCCGACCAAGGAGGCGTGATGGCTGAACAGACCAAATACGTCCTGGACGAAGCCGATCTCCCGACCCAGTGGTACAACGTCATCCCGGACCTGCCCGAGCCGCCACCGCCGCCACTGCACCCCGGCACCCGCGAGCCCGTCGGCCCGGACGACCTCGCGCCGCTGTTCCCGCAGGCGCTCATCGCCCAGGAAGTGACGACTGATCGCTATGTCGACATCCCAGAGGAGGTCCGGGAGGTCTACCGGCTGTGGCGGCCCTCGCCGCTGTTCCGCGCGCGGCGGCTGGAGAAGGCGCTGGGCACCCCGGCGCGCATCTACTACAAGTACGAGGGCGTCAGCCCGGTCGGCTCGCACAAGCCGAACACCGCCGTGCCGCAGGCGTTCTACAACGCGGCCGAGGGTGTCACGCGGCTGACGACGGAGACCGGCGCCGGCCAGTGGGGGAGCGCGCTGGCCTTCGCCTGCGCCCAGTACGGCCTCGAGTGCGAGGTCTGGCAGGTCCGGGCCTCCTACGACCAGAAGCCCTACCGCAAGCTGATGATGGAGACGTTCGGTGCGACGGTCCACCCGAGCCCGTCCGAGCTCACCGAATCCGGCCGCGCGATCCTCAAGCAGCACCCGGATTCGACCGGCAGCCTCGGCATCGCGATCAGCGAGGCGGTCGAGCAGGCGGCGCAGGACCCGAACGCGCGGTACGCCCTCGGCAGCGTGCTCAACCACGTCCTGCTGCACCAGACGGTGATCGGCGAGGAAGCGCTGAAGCAGTTCGAGCTGGCCGGCGACACCCCGGACGTCCTGGTCGGCTGCACCGGCGGCGGCTCCAACTTCGGCGGGCTGGCTTTCCCGTTCCTGCGCGAAAAGCTGGCCGGGCGGATGAACCCGGTGATCCGCGCGGTCGAGCCGGCCGCGTGCCCGTCGCTGACGCGGGGGAAGTACGCCTACGACTTCGGTGACACGGCCGGGCTCACGCCGTTGCTCAAGATGCACACGCTCGGCCACGACTTCATCCCGGACCCGATCCACGCCGGCGGCCTGCGCTACCACGGGATGTCCCCGCTGATCTCGCACATCTACGAACTGGGCCTGATCGAGGCCCTGGCGATCGGCCAGCAGGAGTGCTTCGCGGCGGGCGTCCGGTTCGCGCGGTCCGAGGGCATCATCCCGGCACCCGAGCCGACGCACGCGCTCGCGGCGTGCATCCAGGAAGCGTTGCGGTGCAAGGAAACCGGGGAGGAGAAGGTGATCCTCACGGCCCTGTGCGGGCACGCCCACCTGGACCTGCCCGCTTACGGCGCGTACCTGGCCGGGAACATGGTGGACGACGACCTGTCCGAAGCGACCCTCGAGGCGTCGCTGGCGACGCTGCCCTGACTCGAACGCCCCAAGGCGGCCTTGGTTGCGTCTGACGCACCGAAGGCCGCCTTGGTTGCTCCAATCCATGCCCCCGCCACCCTTCATGGAGGGCGCTTCGCGCCGCAAATATGGTGCCACGCTCGACGTGGCGCGCGAGCTGGTTTGGTTCGTTGCCCGTCTTCTGCGGGTGGAGCGCAGGCGGCGTGGCACCCGCCGGGACCGGCGGGCACTGACCCCCTACCGGCACGCGGTCCTGATGCTGCGCTGGTTCCGCGACGCCACCCGCCTCCACCGCTCGCCGCCGACCACCACATCAGCCTGGCCACCGCCTACCGCTACCTGCACGAAGCCATCACCACCCTCGCCGCCAGCACCCCCCGACCTGCACCAAGTCCTGCGCGAACGACACACTCAGGGCGACACGCACGTCATCCTCGACGGCACCCTGATCCCCACCACCCGCGTGGCAGCGACAACCGTAAAGATCAAGGGCCGCAACCGGGCCACGGTGCATCGGCAAGCACCGCAGCTCCGGCGGCAACATCCAGTTCCTGACCAGCGCCGAGGGATTCCCGCTTTGGGTCTCCGCGGTGCTGCCCGGCTCCCGTAACGACCTCTCCGCCGCCCGCGAGCTCGGCATCACAGGCGCGTTGACTGCCGCCGCAGGCACCGGGCTGCCGACGCTGGCGGACAAGGCCTAGCACTCAGCCGGCTGCGGGATCCGCACACTGTTCAAGAAAAACGCAGGCCAGCCGCCCCTCGACCTCCGCCAGCGGATCTACAACCTGCTTCACGCCTGAGCCCGCGCCCTCGGCGAACGCGCCGCAGTCATCCTCAAAACCCGCTGGTCAGTCCTACGACGAGTCATCCGCTGCCCCAAACCCATCGGCACCACTGTCCAAGCCGCCCTCGTCCTCACCCACCACGAACACCACGGACGCTATTGAGAAATCCTCATTGGGGCGCTTGGGGCGGTCAGAGGGCGTCGGGGATTTCCGGGCGCGTGAGTTCGGTGCGTGCGGTCGCCAGAACCACGCGGTCACGGCCGGCCGCCTTCGCTTCGAACACCGCGTCGTCCGCGGCCTGCAGCAGGATCGTGTACTCCGTGGCCGTTTCCGGATACACCGCCGCGCCGATCGAGGCCGTCAGGCCGGTGATCACCTCCGGCTTGCCCGGGCGGACCACCGGGACCGGGACCTCGATGCGGGCGATCGCCGTGCGGATGCGGTCCGCCACCGAGGCGATCTCCGCGCTCGTCGTGCCCGGGAGCAGCACCACGAACTCGTCGCCGCCGAAGCGGCCCACGTAGTCGCCGCCGCGGACGGAGGCCTGGATCGCCGCCGCCACCGCGCGCAGGACCTCGTCGCCCGCCAGGTGGCCGTTGCCGTCGTCGATGGCCTTGAAGTGGTCGATGTCGATCATCAGCACGCCCGCGGTCGAGGACAGCTCCGCCGCGCGGGCCAGTTCGTTGCGCGCCAGCTGGACCCAGAACTCCGGGGCGAGCAGCGCGGTCTTGGAATCCGTGCGCGCGGCCGCCTGGAACTGGGGCAGCAGCAGGCCGATGTGGAGCGCCACCGGCGTCACCATGAGCACCGGCAGCAGCCACGGCCGGACCGTCATCACCAGGGCGATGCCGCAGCCGACGCCGACCGCGGCCAGCACGATCAGCACGTCGGAGGGGTTGCCGAACGCCTGCCGCGGCGGCTTGCCCGGGTTGCTCATCAGGATCGCGAGGATCACCAGCACGTAGTTGAGGCCGAAGTAGACGATCCCGGACGTCAGCAGCGCCGTCATCCCGCCGAACCCGTCCAGGTAGGGCACGTACGGCGCCAGGTGCCCGGTGCCCGCCCACAGCACGGCCCCCGCGGCGGTGCAGGCGAGGATCACCGTCGCGCCGGAGAACACTTTCCGGTGAATCACCCCGCGGCGCTTGTAGACGCGGAACCAGGAATGGGCATAGCTCACGACGATGACCAGGGTGGCCAACGGCGGAGGGAGCAGGAGCAGCCCGGCGAAGATCCAGATCGACTGCAGGTGCATGTGCGGACGGCCGTCGGCGGCGAGCTCGCGGATGCGCTCGATGCGTTGCGCCGCTTCGAGGTGCACGATCTCGCCGGCGAGGACCAGGCCGCACCACAGCAGCGACTGCGTGGTGATCGGCACCAAGGCGGCCGTCGAGAGGACCGCGACCAACGCCAAGGCGTCGACGATGAGGACGTAGCCGAACACCGGAGTGGCCAGCTTCCACATCGCCCACGTTCGGATACCTGATCGTGGACGTTCTGAGCTGGGCTTTCGCCCTGGGGACCCGGACAATCCCACGAAACGCCCTTCTGCTCAGGATGGAACTCTTCGCAGAATTTGTGACTGTAATCGAATGAACGCGGTGTGTCACTAGGCTGGTCGGGCTACCGCTCGGTCACGCACCGTGCAGTTTCCTCACAACCCAGGAGAAATCATGTCGCACTTCACGCCCAACGCCAACATCGTCCCGTCCCGCCGGCGCGCGCAGCGGCCGACCGACTGGACCCGGCAGCTCCCCACCGACTGGACCCGCGCGATCCCGACCGACTGGACCCCGCGGCAGCTGCCGACCGACTGGACCGCCCGCGAACTGCCCACCGACTGGACCGCCCGCGAGCTGCCCACCGATTGGACGCGCCCCGGCGTCTCGCCAGCGGAGTGCCCCACCGACTGGACCCCCCGCCGGATCCCGACCGACTGGACGCGGCGCTGACCGGTGCCCGGTGACCGGCGCCTGCCGGTCACCGGGGCTCCGGTTGCGCTCGCTGCCACAACCACGCCGCACCGAGGGCCGCCAGCACGCCCAGTGCCCCCGCGCCGGCCACGACCCCGTGCGGAGCCACCCGTTCCGCCGCCAGCCCCGCCAGCACCACACCCAGGCCCTGCGACACCCGCAGCGCGGTCAGCGCGAAGCCGAACGCCTGCGCGCGCTGGGCGTCCGGCGTGAGCTGCACGAACGTCGTGTTCGCGATCAAGTTGTACGAACTGGCCACTCCGGACAGCGTGAACAGCGCCAACGTGGCCACCACGTCCGGGTGCAGCGCGCAGCCCAGCAGGGCCGCGCACGCCAGCACCGCCAGCGGCCCCAGGAGCCGGCCGCGCCGGTCGGGCGGGATCCGGGACAGCGCCGCCATGCCGATCACGTTCCCCAGCGCGTACGCCCCGAGCAGCAGCCCGACCACGACCGCGCCGCCGCCGAGCTCGGCGGCGTACGGCGCGGCGATCGCTTCGCCCGCGATGTAGATCCCGGACACGCATCCCAGCGCCACCAGGGCGAGCCGGCGCCGGTCGCCGACGACCACCGTCCAGCCCGCCCGGACGTGCCGCCACCACCGGACGCCGGAGGTTTCCCGCGGCGGCCGCGGCCGCACCCCGGCGACCAGGAACAGGGCCGACACCGCGAAGCTCGCCGCGTCCGCCAGGAGGGCGCCGCCGGTGCCGATGGCCGCCACGAGCAGCCCGCCGAGCGCGAACCCGGCGACCTGGCCCGCCTGCACCAGCATCATCAGCAGCCCCATCCCGGGGACGAACGTCTCGCCCGGCAGGACCTGCGGCAGCAGCGCGGCGCGCGCCGAATTCCAGACCGGGTTGAACAGCTGGACGCCGACCAGCAGCGCGGCCACCGTCGGCAGCGGGAGGCCGGGCACCGCCATCACGGCCACCGCGAGCGCCCGCAGGACGTCCGAGCAGAGCATCACCGTCCGCGGCGGGTACCGGTCGGCCAGCCCCGACAGCAGCGGCCCGCCGACGAGGTCCGGCAGGAACGTCAGCGCGTAGGTCAGCGCGGCCCAGCCCGGCGAGTTCGTCCGGTCGTACACCAGGATCGACAGCGCGACCCGCGCCAGCTGGTCACCGGTGACCGAGACGAGCTGGGCGGAGAACAGCGCCCGGAACTCGGTCACGGCGAGGACGTCCCGGAAGCCTGCCGCGCGGCTGTTCATGGGCACTCACGGTACCGCCGTGGACGCCGAGCGTGAACGTCCGTTAGGAGGTCACTGGCCCCCGCCGCAGACGATTTTCGGCTGCGGGTTGTAGTGGACGGTCCGGGTCGAGCGGCTCACTTCGCGGCCGGTGGCGGCGTCCCTGAGCACGCGCGTGTCGGTGGTGGTGAACCCCGGCGCGCCGTTCGAGGCGTGGCAGTTCTCCGCCGGCCCCGGCTTGGGCTGCGGGTCGCTCTGGTTGGTCTGCGCGCCGGGGATCGACTCGACCGTGTAGCGCTTGGTGCCCCACAGCTTCACGGTGATCGCCGAGGGCGTCCAGATCGTCTGGATCGCGATGCCGGTCGGCGCGTCGTTGGTGAACTTGAGGTCGATGACGCTGGACCCGTTGGGGTTCTGGAACACCGTTGCTTCACGCGCCGCGGGGTAGCGGCTGATGTAGTAGCTGTGTTCCTTGTGACCCGCGTCCTTCAGTCCCGCGAAGTAGGCCGCGTTGTACAGCGTGGTCGCGAACTGCGAGATGCCGCCGCCGACCTCGCGCCCGGGCGCGCCGTCTTTGATCACGCCGGCCTCGACGTAGCCCTGGGCCGTGCCGCGCGGGCCGGTGAACCCGTTGAGGCTGAAGGTTTCCCCGGGCTTGACGATGGCGCCGTTCACCTTCTGGGCGACGACCCGGATGTTGACGCCGGAGTCCGCGGCGAACTTCTGGGTCGTGAACTCGCCGACGACTTCCTTGATGCCCAGCTGGTTCGCCTGCTCGGTGGTGACCTTCGCCGGGCTGTCCTTGTAGACGGCCGGGACTTCGCGGCCGTCGGTCTTCTTCAGCACGTCGGGCAGCGGCTTGAGGCTGGGGTCCCAGTCGACGGTCCGGCCGTCGGTGGAGGGGTCGACGGTGGGCTTGCCGCCCTCGAAGACGACGGTCGCGTCCTTGCCCTCCTTCTCGGTGGACTTCAGCTGCGGCCCGGCGGCTTCGGCGATCTTCGCGTTGTCGATCTTCGGCGTCAGCCCGCCGCCCTCGGCCGGTTCGAACGTGATGGCCGCGGCGATCGCCTCCGGCTTCACCGTGGCGTTCTTGCCGTCGCCCTTGACCACCAGCGGCCCGGAGACGGCGGGGCGCGCGAAGCCGTCGAGCGCCGCCTGGACGCCTTCGGGCGTGGTGCGCACCGGCGTGCCGGTCACCGGCAGCGCCACGGTTTCCCCGCGCGCCCACTTCTCGACGACGGCGGCGGTCGCGGCCGGCACGTCGAGTTTCTGCCCGGCCTTCGGCGGCACGGCGACGGGCTCGACGCCCTCGAACTTCACGGTGCCCTCGACCGGTTCGCGGTCGACCTGGCCGCGCAGCGTCTCGAGCGCGGCGGTGAGCTTCGTGTCGTCGGCGTGGCTGACGACGCCGACCTCGCGGCTGGAGAACAGCGACGACAGCCGCGTGAAGGGGTTCAGCGGCTGCTCGCCCGCCTGGTCGAGGGTCTGCGGCCAGTCGAGCTTCAGCCCGGCGAGCGTCGGCGACAGCGTGCCCTGGAACTCGCCGGCCGTGACGGCGAGCGGGCGCGTCAGCCGCGGCTCGATCTTGCCGCGCAGTTCCTGCTCGGCCGCCTCGCGGTCCATCCCGCCGACGTCGACGCCGGCGACGGTGACCCCGCGCGGCACGCTGCCCTGGCTGACCAGCAGGTCGACGCCGTAGACCGCGACGAGCAGGCCGAACACCCCGCCCGCGATCCAGCCGGCCGTGCGGAGGGAGCGCTTCGCGGGGGCCGCGGCCGGTTCCGGCTCGGGCCGGACCACCGGCAGGACATCGGTCAGCTCGCCGTGTGAGTCGGGCCAGTGCGGTTCGTGCGGCAACTCTCCACCCCTTCAACGCGGCGCCGGGTCGCGCCGGTGACGGGACCAGGGTACGGGGCACCCGGACAAGCCGTACGACTCGCCCTAACGGGGGATGAACCGGTCACCGGCCCGGGTCTCAGCGGGCGTCCGGTTCCGGGTTGTGGCCCGCGCGGGCCAGGAAGTCGAAGTCGCAGCCCTCGTCGGCCTGGGTGATGTGTTCGCTGTAGAGCGCGCCGTAGCCGCGTTCGAAGCGGGGGGCCGGCGGCGTCCACTCGGCACGCCGTCGTGCCAGTTCCGCATCGGACACCTCGAGCCGCAGCGTGCGGGACGGGACGTCCAAGGTGATCAGGTCGCCGTCCCGGACCAGGGCCAGCGGGCCGCCGACGTGCGACTCGGGCGCCACGTGCAGGACGCAGGCGCCGTAGCTCGTGCCGCTCATCCGCGCGTCGGAGATCCGGACCATGTCCCGGACGCCCTGCTCGAGCAGGTGCGCGGGGATCGGCAGCATCCCGTACTCGGGCATGCCGGGGCCGCCGAGCGGGCCGGACCCGCGCAGCACCAGCACCGAATCCGCGGTGATCGACGGGTCGTCGATCCGCTTCTTGAGGTCCGGGTAGTCCTCGAACACCACGGCCGGGCCGGTGTGCGTGAGCAGGTGCTTCTCGGCCGCGATGTGCTTGATGACCGCGCCCGAGGGCGCCAGGTTCCCGTGCAGCACGGCGACCCCGCCCTCGGCGGCGACCGGGTTGTCCCGCGTCCGGATCACGTCGTCGTTGTGCACCTGCGCCTGGGCGAGGTTTTCGCCGAGGGTGCGGCCGGTGACGGTGAGGCGCTCGGGGTGCAGCAGGTCGGTCAGGCGCGACAGCAGCCCGGGCAGGCCGCCCGCGTAGTAGAAGTCCTCCATCAGCCAGTCGCCGCCGGGGCGGATGTTGGCGAGCACCGGCACGCGCCGGGCGATCGCGTCGAAGTCCGCGAGCGACACCGGGATCCCGCTGCGGCCGGCCATCGCGATCAGGTGGATCACGGCGTTGGTCGAGCCGCCGAGGGCGAGCACGGTGGTGATCGCGTCCGCGTAGGCGCGCTTGTCCAGCACCTGCGTGATGGTCAGGTCTTCCCACACCATGTCGACGATCCGGGCGCCGCTGGCCGCGGCCATCCGGTGGTGCGCCGAGTCGACGGCGGGGATCGACGCGGCGCCCGGCAGGGTCACGCCGAGCACCTCGGCGGCCGAGGTCATGGTCGAGGCCGTCCCCATCGTCATGCAGTGCCCCGGCGAGCGGGCCAGCCCGCGTTCCAGTTCGGACAGCTCGGCGTCGCCGATCAGCCCGGCGCGCTTGTCGTCCCAGTACTTCCACATGTCGGTGCCGCTGCCGAGCACCTCGTCGCGCCAGTGCCCGCGCAGCATCGGCCCGGCCGGGACGAAGATGGCGGGCAGGCCCGCGCTGGCCGCACCCATCAGCAGCGCGGGCGTGGTCTTGTCGCAGCCGCCCATCAGGACGGCGCCGTCGATCGGGTAGGACCGGAGGATCTCCTCGGTCTCCATGGCCAGCAGGTTGCGGTAGAGCATGGGGGTCGGCTTCTGGTAGGTCTCCGACAGCGTCGCGACCGGGAACTCCAGCGGGAAGCCGCCGGCCTGCCAGACACCGCGTTTGACCTGCTCGGCGCGTTCGCGCAGGTGCATGTGGCACGGGTTGATGTCCGACCACGTGTTGAGGATGCCGATGACCGGTTTGCCGAGGTGCTCTTCGGGGTTGTAGCCGAGCTGGCGGCTGCGGGCGCGGTGGCTGAAGTTGCGCAGTTCGCCGCCGCCGAACCACCGGTGGCTGCGGAGCTCCTCGGGTTGCTTCATGAGTCCAGTATGGCATCTGATATATGATCTGGCGGGCCTGGTTGAATGGGTGCCGACACGACCATAGGAGCGCGCCATGACCGGGACGTTCAGCCTGCCCGCTTCCCGGACCGAAGTGGTCCTGGAGGAGATCCGCCGCGGCATCCTGACCCGGGAGCTGGTGCCCGGCCAGCCGCTCGTCGAGGCGGAGCTGGCCGCGCGGCTCGGCGTGTCGAAGACCCCGGTGCGCGAGGCGCTCAAGGTGCTTTCGAACTCCGGCCTGGTGACGTTCAGCCCGTACAAGGGCGCGTCGGTGATCACGGTCGACGCAGAGCTCGCGAAGTCCGTCTACGACGTGCGGATGGTGCTCGAACCCGAGGCCGTCCGGCGGACCGTCGGGCGGCGCGACCCGGAGCTGCTGGAAGACGCGGCCGAGGCGCTCAAGGAAGCGTCGACGGCCATCGCGGACAAGGACCAGGCCGCGCTGAGCCTGCTGAACCGCCGCTTCCACCGCGCCCTCTACTCGGGCTGCGGCAACCCGCTGCTGGTCAGCATCCTCGACGACCTCAAGGACCGCGCGGCGCTGATCAGCGTCGTGGGCTGGGAGGCCAACCCCAGCTGGAAGAAGGAGTGGACCGAGCACCGGGCGGTGCTGGCCGCGGCGAAGAAGGGGGACGCCGAAGGGGCCGCGGAGCTGCTGCGCGACCACATCGGCGGGTTCCTGGACCGGGTGCTGAAGGCCATCGGATGAGGCTGCTGCTGATCTCGGACACGCACCTGCCCGCCCGGGCGCGCGAGCTGCCGGCGCGGGTCTGGGAGGAGGTCGCGGCCGCGGACGTCGTCGTGCACGCGGGCGACTGGGTCGACGTCGCCCTGCTGGACGAGCTCGAGGAGCGCAGCAAGCGGCTGATCGGCGTGTACGGCAACAACGACGGCCCGGTGCTGCGGGCGCGGCTGCCGGAGATCGCGCGGGCCGACCTCGACGGCGTGCGCCTGGCCGTCATCCACGAGACCGGAGCCAAGCAGGGCCGCGAGCAGCGGTGCGCCGCGCAGTTCCCGGACACCGACGTGCTGGTCTTCGGCCACAGCCACATCCCGTGGGACACGGTGGCGCCGTCCGGGCTGCGGCTGCTCAACCCCGGTTCGCCCACCGATCGCCGCCGCCAGCCGTACTGCACGTACCAGACGGCTTCGGTGCGCGACGGTGCCTTGGTGGACGTCGAGCTGCATCAACTGCCCCGGAGGGGGTAGACAGGTCCCATGGATCCGGCATGGGCGTTGCGGGAGATCGCGTTCCAGCTCGAACGCGCGGGGGAGCCGACCTACCGCGTCCGGGCGTTCCGCAACGCGGCGGCCACGGTCGATAAGACCGGGGCCGAGAAGCTGGCGCAGCTGGCGGAGAACGGCACGCTGACGTCGTTGCCCGGCATCGGCAAGGCCACCGCCGGGGTCATCGAGGACGCGCTGGCCGGCCGTGACCCGGCCTACCGGGGCAAGATCGTCGCCAGGGAACTGCCCGACGGCGAGCCGCTGCGCTCCGCGCTGCGCGGCGACTGCCACACCCATTCGGACTGGTCGGACGGGGGAAGTTCGATCGGCGAGATGGCGGTCGCGGGCCGCGACCTGGGCCACGAGTACATGGTCCTGACGGATCATTCGCCGCGGCTGACGGTCGCGAACGGGCTGTCCCCGGACCGCCTGCGGACGCAGATGCAGATCGTGGCGAAGGCCAACGAGCTGATGGCGCCGTTCCGCCTGCTGCACGGCATCGAGGTCGACATCCTCGACGACGGCTCCCTCGACCAGGAGGAGGAGCTGCTGGGGCAGCTGGACTTCGTGGTGGCGAGCGTGCATTCGAAGCTGCGGATGCCGTCCCGGGACATGACCCGCCGGATGGTGGCGGCGGTCCGCAACCCGCACGTGCGGGTCCTGGGCCACTGCACCGGCCGGCTGGTGGTGGGGCGCGGGCGTCCGGAGTCGGAGTTCGACGCGGAGAAGGTGTTCACGGCGTGCCGGGAGAACGGCGTCGCGGTGGAGATCAACTCCCGCCCGGAGCGGCTGGACCCCCCGATGCGGCTGCTGCGCCTGGCGGCGGAGATCGGGTGCGACTTCACGATCGACAGCGACGCGCACGCGCCGGGGCAGCTGGACTGGCTGGGCTACGGCTGCGAGCGCGCGATCAAGGCGGGAATCGGGCCGGAGCGCATCCTGAACACCCGCACCGCGGATACGCTCCTGACCCGCTGACCCGGCCCCAAGCGCCCCAATGTGGCCTTCGGTGCGTGAGACGCACCCAAGGCGGCCTTCGGTGCGTGAGACGCAACCAAGGCCGCCTTGGGGCGCTGGTCAGTTGATCGTGTACGGGTCGCCGTACACCTTCCACTTCAGCGGGGTGTGCAGGTCGAAGTTGCCTTCGCTCAGGAACTTCGCCTGCTCGGTGTCGACGCGGGAGGTGTCGGCGTGCGCCTCCTCCTGCTTCATGATGACCTTGCGGGCCGCGAAGAACGCCTTGAGGTACGTGGCTTCGTCGCCGCCCTGGGCGGGGGTCTTCGCCTTCTTCATCGCGGCCTTGCGGATGCCGCCGAAGCTGTCGGAGCTGTCGCCGGGGCCGTGCATGACGATGGCGTCGTAGTAGGCGAACTGGCCCAGGTTGCTCAGGCCGTCCGACTTGCCCTGGTTCACCGCCGGGTTGAAGTACACGCGGTCGCGCTCGTTGTTCTGCGCCGTCTGGAACGCCGTCGTGGCGGCGGCCTGCTTCCAGGCGCTTTCGAACGCCGAGCCGAGGCCCGCGTGCGAGTCCGTGCCGTTCACCTTGCGCAGCGCGGGGAGGAACTTCGCCAGCGGGTTGTCCGGGACCGAATTCGTGTACGCCTCGACGAGTTCCAGCATGTCGCCGGTGCCCGAGCAGAACCCGATGATGCCCGCGGTGTAGCCGCGGCCGTCGCCGATGTCCTCGATGTACTTGTACTGCGCTTTCCAGTCCAGGGAGGAGTTCTCCGCGCTGGAGACCAGCTTCATCGCGATTTCCTTCTTGGCCGGCGCCGAGAGGTCGCCGGTGGCGAGCACCGAAACGCCGGCGACCGGCGCGGGTGCGGCCGAGGAGAGCGCGGGCGTGGTGATCACGAGGGCCGCGACGGACGCGGCGCCGAGCGTGCCGATGAGAACCGGCCGCAACTTCTTGCTCATGGGGAGGGGACCCTTTCCGCGGGATGCGCCGTAGAGCACGGCGGGTACGGGTGGTGCGGGTGGAGCTGCGGCGTAGCGACACGGTAGCGAAGAGTCAGCGAGCTCCACAAGAGGTGGATTTCGTTCATGTTCGTGAACGGTCCAGACCACCGCGGGAAGTCCGGATAGGACGGTCAGCGCGCCCCGGCGAAGAGGCGGATGACGTCGGGCAGCACGTTCACCGGGATCGTCGGGTCGATCGCGCGCTGGACGCCGAGCCCGATGCCCAGGGACAGCAGCGCCGTCGCCGCGTCGTCGGCCGACATCGGGAGCGTGATCCCGAACCGCTCGGCGTACCCGGTGAGCAGGCCGGCGATGGTGTCGCGGATGGCCTTGTCCCGCGCGGCGAGCTCGGCGCGCACGTGCGGGTCGCGCCGCGCGTTCGTGGCGAATTCGACCTCCAGCGCCGTCCAGGCCTCGTCGCCGATGCTGCGCTCGGCCCAGGTCTGGAACGCCGCCAGCAGGCCCTCCATCCCGTCGGCGCCGGCCAGCGCCTCGGCGATCAGGGCGACCTGCTCGTCGTGGATCCGGTCGAGGACGGTGAGGCAGAGCTCGTCCTTGCTGCGGAAGTTCGAGTACACCGCGCCCTTCGAGTACCCGGCCTCGTCGGCGACCTTCTCCAGCGACGTCACCGAGTAGCCGTCGCGCAGGAAGAGCAGCTTGGCCGTCTCGACCAGCTGCTCGCGCGTGCGCGCCTGGCTTTCCGCGCGGGTGAGTCGGGCCATGCGGGCACTCTAGCGAACCGCGGGATTGGGGTACCGCTGGTTTCCGGATACTGCTAGTCTCCGGAAATGGATCAACGCCACTTCGCGGTCCTCGTCGTCGGTGCCGGGGCGTCCGGGCTCGGTGCCGCCATCCGCCTGTCCCAGGCCGGCGTCGGCGACCTCGCCGTGCTGGAGAAGGCCGGCGCGCTCGGCGGCACCTGGCGCGACAACACCTACCCCGGCTGCGCGTGCGACGTCCCGTCCGCGCTGTACTCGTACTCCTTCGCCCCCAACCCGGGGTGGACGCGCGCGTTCGCCGGCCAGGCCGAGATCCGCGCCTACCTGGCCGACACGGCCGAGCGCTTCGGCGTCACGGCGAAGATCCGCTACGGCGTCGAGGTGACGCGGGCGCAGTGGAACGCCCGGGAGTCCAGTTGGGAACTGGAGACGACCCGGGGGCCGTACCGCGCGCGGGTCCTGGTCGCGGGCACCGGCCCCTGGCACGAGCCGCTGATCCCGGACCTGCCGGGGCTCGCGGAGTTCCCGGGCGAGGTCTTCCACTCCGCGCGCTGGAACCACGGCTACGACCTGATTGGCAAGCGGGTCGCGGTGATCGGCACGGGCGCGTCGGCGGTCCAGTTCGTCCCGGAGATCGTGCCCCGCGTGGGCCGGCTGCACCTGTTCCAGCGCACCGCGCAGTGGGTCCTGCCGAAGCCGGACCACTACGTCCCCGCGGTCGAGCGGTTCCTCCTGCGGCGGTTCCCGGCGCTGCAGCGGGCCCTGCGCGGTGCGGAGTACGGCGTGCTGGAGACGCTCGGCTTCGGCTTCCGGCACCCGTGGCTGCTGCGGCAGGTGCAGAAGATCGGGCTGGCGCACCTGCGTATCGCGGTGCGGGACCCCGCTTTGCGCCGGGCGCTGACCCCGGACTACACGCTGGGTTGCAAGCGCCTGCTCATGTCCAACACGTACTACCGGGCGCTGACGCGGTCCCATGTGGACGTTCACCCGACGGCCGTGCGTTCCGTCGCCGGCAACCGGGTCCACGGTGCGGACGGTTCGAGCGCCGAGGTCGACGCGATCATCTTCGGCACCGGGTTCCACATCCTCGACATGCCGGTGTCCTCGCGGGTGTTCGACGCCGACGGCCGCAGCCTCGACGACCACTGGAAGGGCAGCCCGCAGGCGTACGCGGGGACGACGGTGGCCGGGTTCCCGAACCTCTACCTGTTGCTGGGCCCGAGCCTGGGCACCGGGCACTCCTCGGCGTTCACGATCCTGGAGGCCCAGCTGCGGCACACGGTGGCGGCGGTGACCCGGACGCTGAGCGCGGAAGGGACATCGCTGTCGGTCCGGCCATCGGTGCAGGACGCGTTCAACGACCGGGTCCAGGCGGCCCTCCCCGGGACGGTGTACCAGTCGGGTGGCTGCTCGAGCTACTACCAGGACGCCAACGGGCGCAACAGTTTCAGCTGGCCCTTCTCGACGGGACGGCTGCAGTCACGGGTGGGTTCGTTCGACGAGCGGGACTACGAGATCCGTCAGTCCCACTCCCAGCACATCCCGTAGACCCCCGGCCGGGCGTCCAGCACCGCGATGTGGCTGGTGCCGCTCGGCCCCACCGGCAGTTCCGGCCGGGAAGCCGCCTCTCCGGCGTACCGGTAGCACCGCACCGGCACCGCCGCCGGGTCGAAGCACGCCTGCAGCACGATCTGCCGGGCCGGGGCCCGCACGCCGAACTGCAGGTAGCTCGTCTCCGGCGGGGTCCCGTCGTAGGCGAACTCGAAGTCGAACACGTACGTCTCGCCCGCCCGCAGCGGGTAGTCGAACCGCAGCTCCACCGCCAGGAGCTCGGACCCCGTGTCCCGGCGGACCCGGCCCGGGCGGCAGCAGTGCGCCGACCGCAGCACCGGCTGGTGACCGCCGCCGGTCTGGGGCCGGAAGAACGACACCCACCGGTCGACGCCGTCCGCGCGGCTGGTCACCACCAGCTCCGTGCGCACCGACCGCTCGGTGCGGTCCGGACCCAGCGTCGCCCGCTGGTGCACCGACACCAGCGCCAGCCGGGCGTTGCCGTCGAGGTCGATGCCGTCGCACGCGGCCAGGTCCGCCGGTTCGCCGCCGAGCGCGCTGGCCAGGCTGACCCCGCCCGGCCACGGCTCCGCGCGGCGCACCCGCGGCCGCGTCACCAGGCTGGTCAGCGCGTCCGCCGGCAGGCCGAGGCAGCTTTCGGCGACGCCCACCGCGTGCAGGGATCGGTGGCCCTCCGGGTGACGGCGGCCCCGGCGCCAGTAGCTCAGCGTCGCCAGGCTGACCTGGGCACCGCGGATCGCCATCCGCCGCTGCAGGGCCTCCAGGCTCAGGCCGCGCTGCCGGATCGCCAGGTCGAAGGCCTCGGCGAACGGGGCCGACGCGGATAACGCCTCCATCCGGGTAAGCATGAATACCGGACGCGGCGGGCGCAACGAGGGCCTGCCACCAAAGTAGGTGGCAGGCCCCGCCGGGTCAGCTCAACGCGAGCCCGGTGTCGTCGACGGCGAACGACGTCTGCAGCGACTGGTCCTCAGTTCCGGCGAACGTCAGCGTGACCGTCCGGCCCGCGTAGGCGGACAGGTCGAGCGTCTTCTGGACGTAGGCGGAGTTGCGGTCGAGGTTCGAGTACGTCGCCAGCGTGGTCGGGCCCGCGGACACGACCAGCTTGTCGTAGGCGACGTTCTCGGTCTCCGCCGTCCACACGCGCAGCCAGAACGTCAGGCTCGCCTTGCAGCCGGCCGGGATGGTGACCGATTGCGTGAGCGTGTCCGTGTGCGCCGAGCCCCAGCCGCCGAGCCAGGAGTCGTAGCTGCCCGAGCGCGCCGGCGCCTGGCCGCCCCACTGGCCGATGGTCGTGTTCGGGTCGGACCAGGACGCCTGGCCGGACTCGAAGCCCGGGTTCTGCACCAGCTGCCCGCTGCACCCGCCGGGGGGAGTGGTGGACGTCGGCGGAGTGGTCGGGGTGGTCGGAGTGGTCGGGGTGGTCGTCGGCGTTCCCGTGCACGTCGGGTCCCCGGACTGCGCCGGGACGCTCACCGCGTTCCAGGCCGCCTTCACGGCGTCGAACTCGGCGCAGCTGTCCGGGTAGAGGTTCTTCGCCGCCTGCAGCGTCCATGTCCGGTAACGCAGGTACGAGCTGCCCGACGTCTTCAGCTGCACCGCGCCGTGCATGATGTTGATCGCCTTGCGGATGCCGATGCCGGCCACCGTGCTGCCGTTGCACGTCGAGCTCGCGGGCTGGCCGTCGGCCGGGTTGCTGCCTTCGGCGAGCAGGTAGAACCAGTGGTCGCCGGGCCCGGCCGCCTTGTGCACCTCCGCGTTCGGCGTCGAGCTGGAGTAGCAGTTCGGGTCGCCGACCTTCGACGGGTCGTACATGTACCGGATCGCGCCCGTGCCGACCAGGTTGACCTCCTCGCCGATCGCGTAGTCCGGCGGGTCGTACTGCGCCGGCTCGTTCGCGTAGAACTCCGTCGCGGTGCCGAACGTGTCCGCGATGAACTCCTGCGTGCCACCGCCGGAGAACCCGCCGGAGCCCGAGTAGTCGTCGATGCCGTGGCCCATTTCGTGGCCGAGGATGTCGAGCGAGCCGACCCATTCACCGCTCGGGTTGTGGCCGAGGTTCACGTACGCCGGGCGCGAGTTGTAGTAGTAGGCGTTTTCGTCGTCGAGGCCGACGCGGATCTTCCACGCGCCGCCGTTGCCGGTGAAGCCGTTGCGGCCCACCCATTCCGACAGCATCTTCTTCTCGGTCTGGGCGACGAACAGCGCGTCCGCGCAGCCGGTTTCGATGTTCGTGCCGGTGCCGTTGCCCCAGCTGTCGTCTCCTCCGGTGAGGACGGAGTCGCTGCTGTAGTCGCGGCAGTCGAGGTTCGGCGTGTTCGGGTCGGCCATCGCGTACGTGCTGCCGGACTTCGTCGTGTTCAGCGGCAGCGGCGACGGCCCGTTCCACTTGCCCGTGCCGGTACCCGCGGCCACGTGCTGGACGGTCCGCAGCACGTGCCCGTCGACGGCGTCGACGTAGACGCTCAGGCTGCTCGGTTCGCCGTGGGAGTCGGTGCCTTCGACGTTGCTCTCGTACGCGAGCCGTCCGGCGCCGTCGGCGACCACGACGAGCTTGCCGCCCGGCAGGCTCTTCGGCCCGCGGACCTGCCCTCGGGCCACGGCATCGGCCTGCGCAGCCGACAGCTTCGCGCCGTGGACGTCGAGGTCGCCGAGGGCCTGCTGCTGCGCGACGGAGGTGGTCTTCACCGTGCCGGCGGCGTCGGTCGCGATGACGAGGTCACCGCCGATCACCGGCAGGCCGTCGTAGGTGCGGTCGTAGACGACGTACGACAGCCCGGCCGCCGACCGGACGTCCCGCTGGACGAACCGGTCGTGCTTCCCGGACAGCAGCGCGGCGGGCCGGGCGCCGACCAGGCTCGCGGCGGCACCGGTGGCGTTGGCCTGGGCCTGGGCCTGCGCGGCCGACGGCGGGGGCTCGGGGGCGGGCCGGGCGGGGGCGGCGACGGCGATGCCGACCACCACCATGCCCGCCGCCGTCGCTCCACCGAGCGCGGCGAACCGTTGGGGCAATCTCATGACGCTCCTTGGGAAAACGCGATGGGGAAAGGAGAACCCGATCGACGCTAACCGCGGCCCCGGAGCGGCAGAAGTTCCATCACAGCAGCGGAATTTCACGCTGCCGCGCTGTGAAAGCGTGAAACGTCAGAGCGTGGTGAAGCGGATGCCCGCCTTGGTGAGCCGCTCCACGAGCGCGCCGCCCATCGCGGTCGCCGTGGTCACCTGGCCCGCCGTTACCGGGAGCTCGTCGGTCGCCAGGCACAACGCCGATTCCGCGAGCATCTTCGCCGTCTCGTCGTAGCCCGGGTCGCCGCCGGAGACCTCGGTGACGACCCGCTTGCCGCCGCCCTCGCCGATGAACCGCACCGAGAACCACGACCGCGCGCGCCGCTGGGGGCTCGGGCCGTTGCCGGGCGCGAGCAGCCGGGACAGCGCCCGCCGGGCCGGCGGAACCTGCGCCGCCGCGAGCAGCGCACCCGCCCCGGCGACGCCGCCGGCCAGCACCGGCAGGTGCTTGACCGCGGCGAAATGCCGGTAGGTGAAGTCGGGCCCGTAGCGTTCGGACGCGGCCGCCGACCGGCGGACGACGTCCGGGTCGATCGTCGGCAGCGGCACCGCCCACCAGCCCGCCTCGGCGACCCGGTGCGGGCGCCCGAGCGGGGCGCGCGCGAACCGCCCGGCCGGCCGCGGCTCGGCCGCCGCCCGCTCGCGCGCCACCCGTGCCCCGGCCGGCAGCCGGGACATGACGGTCAGTGCACTGAGGACCGTGCCGCCCGAGGGCATCCCGCCGGCCCGGACGTAGCCGTCGACCTGCAACGGCACGCCTTCGGGCAGCTGCTGCACGGTGAACCACGCGCCGAGGTCGTGCGGGACGGAGTCGAACCCGCACGCGTGCACCAGCCGCGCGCCGGTCTCCCGGGCTCGCCGGTCGTGCGCGAGGTACATCCGGTCGACGAACTCGGGCTCGCCGGTGAGGTCGACGTAGTCGGTCCCGGCGTCGGCGCAGGCCGCGACCAGCGGCTCGCCGTGCTCCAGGTACGGCCCGACGGTGGTGATCACCACTTTCGCCGATTCGGCCACGGCCCGCAGCGACGCGGGATCGCCGGAGTCGGCGACGAGCAGGTCGAGCGTGCCGAACCGGTCGTCGATCTCCGCGAGCAGCGCCCGGCCGGCCTCGAGCTTGCCGCGGTTGCGCCCGGCCAGTGCCCACCGCAGGTCCGCCGGCGCGTGGCGGGCCAGGTACTCGGCGGTCAGGCCGCCGGTGAACCCGGTGGCGCCGAACAGGACCACGTCGTACCCGCGCATCTCTTCTCCTCCGCAGACGTCGGCGGGCCTCAGGTTACCCGCCGGTCAGTTCCCGGCGCCGGGTGAACTACCGGCGAGTACAGTGCCCACTCGAACGCGAGGAGGCAACCTTGACCGAACGCTTCGGCAGCTACCAGAACGAGATCTACCTGCAGGGACTCGGTGGTCAGCTGCCGCCGTGCTCGACCGACGCGACGAAGCTCGAGGCGTCGGCCCGCGAGGTCATGGCGCCCGGCCCGTTCTCCTACGTCGCGGGCGCGGCCGGTTCCGGCGCGACCGCCCGCGCCAACCGCGAGGCGTTCGACCGCTGGCGCGTCGTCCCGCGGATGCTGACCGGCGCCACCGACCGCGAGCTGGCCACGACGGTGCTGGGCACCCGGCTGCCCGCGCCGGTGGCCGTCGCCCCGGTCGGCGTCCAGTCGATCGTCCACCCGGACGCCGAGTCGGCGACCGCTCGCGCGGCCGCGTCGGTCGGCCTGCCGTTCATCCTGTCCACGGCGTCTTCGACCGGCATCGAGGACGTCGCCGCGGCCAACGGCGACGGCCCGCGCTGGTTCCAGCTGTACTGGCCCGGCGACAACGACGTCTGCGCGAGCCTGCTGACCCGGGCGAAGAACGCGGGCTACACGGCGCTGGTCGTCACCCTCGACACGTGGACGTTGGCCTGGCGACCGTCCGATCTGGACCAGGCGTACCTGCCGTTCCTCAAGGGCGAGGGCTGCGCGGTCCCGTTCACCGACCCGGTCTTCCGCGGCCTGCTGGAGAAGACGCCGGAAGAGGACCCGAACATGGCGATCCTGCGCTGGATCGGCATGCTCACCGGCACCGACCGGACGTGGGACCAGCTGCCGTTCCTGCGCGAGCACTGGGACGGCCCGATCGTGCTCAAGGGCATCCAGCACGTCGCCGACGCCCGCCGCGCGGCGGAGGCGGGCATGGACGGCATCGTCGTGTCGAACCACGGCGGCCGCCAGGTCGACGGCGCGCTCGGCGCGCTGGAGGCGCTCCCCGGCATCGTCGCGGCGGTCGGCGACCGCGTGGAGGTGCTGTTCGACTCGGGCGTCCGCACCGGCGCCGACGTGCTCAAGGCGCTGGCGCTGGGCGCCCGGGCGGTGCTGGTGGGACGCCCGTGGGTGTACGGCCTGGCCCACGCGGGCGAGGCCGGCGTCCGGCACGTCCTGCGGAGCCTGCTGGCGGACTTCGACCTGACCATGGGGCTGTCCGGCCACCGCACCCTCGCCGACCTGGGCCCGGACTCGCTGCAGCGGACGTGAGGTAACGAATCGGGAATTCCGGAGACAGCGGGGACGGCGGCCGCTACGGTTCTGCCTCACCACGGCCGCTCGGGGACGGACCGGTGGTTTTCATCGTTCCTTTTCACGAGGGGTTTCCCATGTCTTCGATCATGATGCGGATCGGCGTGCTCTTCGCCGTGCTCGGCTTCGGCACCATCGTCCTCGAGCAGTTCGACTACGAGTTCCGGATCCTGTCCTGGGCCAGCGACATGCAGCCGTTCTTCGGCATCGTCCTGGGCCTGGTCGGCCTGGCGCTGATCGGTGGTTCGGTGGCGATGAACCGGGCCAAGAGCGCGCCGCAGCAGCCGGCCGCGGTCCAGCCGGTCCAGCCGCCGCAGCCCGGCCAGCCCGGCTGACCCAAGCGCCCCAAGGCGGCCTTGGTTGCGTCTGACGCACCGAAGGCCGCCTTGGTTGCGTCTGACGCACCGAAGGCCACATTGGGGCGTTCGGGGCCGGCGGACGTGCGCCCCGTCACGCCCCGGGGATATTCGCAGGCCCGGTTCATCACGCACGGCTATCCTTGGACCGAGAATGTCCGAGCCATCCCCCTTCCACGCGCTGCGTGCGCGCCTGCCCGAGCTGATGCCGCGCGACGAGCAGCGGCTGCGTCGCCGGCTCGAAGGCGCCCGCAAAGCCCGCAACCGCGACTCCGTGCTCGCGCAGATCGCCGCCGACATCGACCAGGCCGAGCTGCGCGTCCAGTCGCGGCGCGAGAGCGTGCCCAAGATCGAGTACCCCGAAGAGCTGCCGGTCAGCAAGCTCAAGGACGAGATCGCCGCCGCGATCGACCGGCACCAGGTCGTGATCGTCGCGGGGGAGACCGGCTCGGGCAAGACCACCCAGCTGCCGAAGATCTGCCTCGAGCTCGGCCGCGGCATCCGCGGCCAGATCGGGCACACCCAGCCCCGGCGGCTGGCCGCCCGCACGGTCGCCGACCGGATCGCGAGCGAGCTGAAGACCGAGCTCGGCGAGACCGTCGGCTACAAGGTGCGGTTCACCGACCAGTCCGGGCAGGACACGCTGGTCAAGCTGATGACCGACGGCATCCTGCTCGCCGAGATCCAGACCGACCGGTCGCTGCGCCAGTACGACACGCTGATCATCGACGAGGCCCACGAGCGCAGCCTCAACATCGACTTCATCCTCGGCTACCTCAAGCAGCTGCTGCCGCGCCGCCCCGACCTCAAGGTCATCATCACCTCGGCGACCATCGACCCGGAGCGGTTCTCGAAGCACTTCGACGACGCCCCGATCGTCGAGGTCTCCGGCCGGACGTACCCGGTCGAGGTGCGCTACCGGCCGCTCGTCGACCCGGACGACCCCGAAGGGGACGACGAGCGCGACCAGACCCAGGGCATCCTCGACGCCGTCGAGGAGCTGTGCGCCGAAGGCCCCGGCGACATCCTGGTGTTCCTCTCCGGCGAGCGCGAGATCCGCGACACCGCGGACGTGCTGAACCGGGCGAACCTGCGCAACACGGAGGTGCTGCCGCTGTACGCGCGGCTGTCGTCGGCCGAGCAGCAGCGCATCTTCCAGTCCCACACCGGGCGTCGGGTGGTGCTCGCGACGAACGTCGCCGAGACGTCGCTGACCGTGCCGGGCATCAAGTACGTCGTCGACCCGGGCACCGCGCGGATCTCGCGCTACAGCCACCGGACGAAGGTGCAGCGGCTGCCGATCGAGCCGGTGTCGCAGGCGTCGGCGAACCAGCGCAAGGGCCGCTGCGGCCGGACGTCCGACGGCATCTGCATCCGCCTGTACTCCGAAGCGGACTTCGAGAGCCGGCCCGAGTTCACCGATCCCGAGATCCTGCGGACCAACCTCGCCTCGGTCATCCTGCAGATGACGTCGCTGGGCCTCGGCGACATCGCCGCGTTCCCGTTCGTCGAACCGCCGGACCGCCGCCAGGTCAGCGACGGCATCGGCCTGCTGCAGGAGCTGGGCGCGTTCTCCGCGACCGGGTCCGACCGCGACCTGACCGAAGTCGGCCGCAAGCTCGCGCAGCTGCCGGTCGACCCGCGGATGGGCCGGATGGTGCTGGAGGCGGCGAAGAACGGCTGCGTCCGCGAAGTGATGATCATCGCGGCGGCGCTGTCCATCCAGGATCCGCGCGAGCGGCCGGCCGAGAAGCAGCAGGCGGCGGACGCCCAGCACGCGCGGTTCGCCGACCCGACGTCGGACTTCCTCGCCTACCTCAACCTCTGGGAGTACGTCTCGGAGCAGCAGAAGGCGTTGTCCGGCAACCAGTTCCGCCGCATGTGCCGCACCGAATACCTGAACTACCTGCGGTTGCGCGAGTGGCAGGACATCTTCGGCCAGCTGCGCCAGCTGGCCAAGCCGCTCGGCATCTCGCTCAACACGACCCCGGCCGACCCGCAGCGCGTGCACACGTCGCTCATCGCCGGGCTGCTCTCGCACATCGGGCTCAAGGACCCCGCCAAGGGCGACTACCTCGGCGCGCGCGGCGCCCGCTTCGGCGTGTTCCCGGGGTCGGCGCTGTTCAAGAAGCAGCCGCGCTGGGTGATGTCGGCGGAGCTGGTCGAGACGTCCCGGCTGTGGGCGCGGGTCAACGCGCGCATCGAGCCCGAATGGGTCGAGCCGCTGGCCCAGCACGTCGTCAAGCGGTCGTACTCCGAGCCGCACTGGGAACGCAAGCAGGGCGCGGTGATGGCCACCGAGAAGGTGACGCTGTACGGCGTCCCGCTGATCGCCGACCGCCGCGTCAACTACGGCCGGATCGACCCGGAGCTGTCGCGCGCGATGTTCATCCGGCACGCGCTGGTCGAGGGCGACTGGCAGACGCGCCACCACTTCTTCGCGGAGAACCGGGCCCTGCTGGAAGAGGTCGAGGACCTCGAAAACCGGGCCCGGCGGCGGGACATCCTGGTCGACGACCAGACGCTGTACGAGTTCTACGACGCGCGGGTGCCCGAAGACGTCGTTTCGGTGCGCCACTTCGACAGCTGGTGGAAGAAGGCGCGGCACACCGACCCCGACCTGCTCTCGTTCGAAAAGTCCATGCTCATCAACGAGGCCGCGGGCAGCGTCCGCGAGGGCGACTACCCGGACTCGTGGACCCAGGGCACGCAGGTCTTCAAGCTGACGTACCAGTTCGAGCCGGGCGCGGACGCCGACGGCGTCACCGTGCACATCCCGCTGCCGGTGCTGAACCAGGTGACGCCGGACGGGTTCGACTGGCAGGTCCCCGGCCTGCGTGCGGAGCTGGTGACGCAGCTGATCAAGTCGTTGCCGAAAGCCGTGCGCCGCAACTTCGTCCCGGCGCCGGACACCGCGCGGGAAGTCCTTTCGCGAGTGTCGCCTTCGGACGGTCCGCTGCTGGAGGTGCTCGGCCGCGAGCTGCGTGCGCTGCGCGGGATCACGGTGCCGTATGCGGACTGGGACGTCGCTTCCGTGCCGGAGCACCTGAAGATGACCTTCCGGGTGGTGGACGAGCGCGGCAAGAAGGTCGCCGAAGGCAAGGACGTCGAGGAGCTGCAGCGGCGGCTGGCCCCGAAGGTCCGGGCCACGATCTCGAAGGCGGCCAACAGCCTGGAGAAGGCGGGCTTGACCAAGCCGTCGTTCGGGTCGTTGCCGCCGGTCTTCGAGTCGACGCAGCGCGGTCACGACGTCAAGGCGTACCCGGCGCTGGTGGACGAGGGCGCGTCGGTGGCCGTGCGGCTGCTGGACACACCGGCCCAGCAGCGGCACGCGATGTGGGCGGGCACCCGGCGGATGCTGCGGCTGAACCTGAGCTCGCCGATGAAGTTCATCACCCGGTCGCTGTCCAACTCGTCGAAGCTGGTGCTGAACCGCAACCCGCACGGCAGTGTGGCGGCCCTGCTCGAGGACTGCGTCGACTGCGCGGTGGACGCCCTGATGACCGCGGGCGGCGGCCCGGTCTTCGACGAAACCGGCTTCAAGGTGCTGCTGGAGAAGGTCCGGGCCGGTCTGCACCCGGAGGTGCTGGCGGTGTTGGCCGACGTGGAGAAGATCCTGCGCGCGGCGAACGACGTCGAGGTGGCGTTGTCGTCGGCACGCGGCCCGGCGGAATCGCTGGCCGACATCCGCGCCCAGCTGACCGGCTTGGTCTACCCGGGCTTCGTGACGGCGACCGGCGCGTCCCGGTTGCGGCACGTCGTCCGCTACCTGCAGGGGATTTTACGGCGGCTGGAGAAGCTCCCGACCGAGCCGACGCGTGACCTGCAGCGGACGGCGGACATCGCGTGGATCCAGGCCGAGTACGCCGACGCGGTGGCCGCACTGCCGCCGGGGACGTCGTCACCGGCGTTGACCGAGGTGCGCTGGATGATCGAGGAGCTGCGGGTGTCGTTCTTCGCCCAGACGCTCGGGACGGCGCACCCGGTTTCGCTCAAGCGGATCACGAAGGCCATCGACGACGCGCTCGCCTGACGGACCTGATGGGCGATCGTCCACCCCGCGGACAGGTCGAGGCCGCAGTCGATCATTGTTTGAAATTACCGGAAAACCGGAATGTCCGGCTTCCGACTTCCGTCGGTTGACCCTGCTCGCGCTGACGTCAAGCCTGGGGCGGCTGGAGACCTTCCTGGAAAGGACTTTCCGATGTCCTTGGGTGTTTCGTCCGCCAAGCGGAGAATCGTCGCCGCCTGCGCCGCGCTGCTGTTGCCGCTGGCTCTCGCGCACCCCGCGCAAGCCGCCGCCGGGGGATCGCCGCTGCCGGTGAGCCCGCACGCGCACGCCGGCAAGCACAAACTTGCCGAGGACGCTCGGCACGACGTCCCGAATCCGCTGCTCAAGGAGCAGTTCGCCGAGGAGGAAGAGGAAGACGGCGACAACCCGGCGCTGTCCGCGCTCTGCCAGACCTACATCGGCAAGCCGAACCCGTACCGGCCGCTCGCGCCGAACACCGACGTCATCGACGGCGACACCATCGTGCCGACCGGCAGCCAGACCGGCTGCAGCACGGCCCAGAACGAGACCACCATCGCCGTCAACCCGGAGAACCCGCGCAACATCGTCGCCGGCGCGAACGACTACCGGTTGTACAACACGCGCGAGAGCCGCAACGACTCCGGCGGCTTCGCCTACACCTCGTTCGACGGCGGGCGGACCTGGGCGAACGTCCAGCTGCCGCACCTCGACTTCCCGACCGGGGCGGCCGCCCCACTGTCCTATATGGACGCGGCCGGCGACCCGGCCATCGCCTTCGGGCCGCACAACACCGTGTACTACGCGACGCTGGTGTTCAGCCGCGCGGCCGTGCCCGACGACCAGCAGCTCGCCAGCGGCATCGCGGTGTCGGTGTCCCACGACGGCGGCCGCAGCTTCGGCGACCCGGCGATCCTGCACCTCGACGGCGTGACCCCGGCGGGGACGCCGACACCCACGAACATCTTCAACGACAAGGAGTGGATCGCCGCCGACCCCGTCTCCGGCGACGTCTACGTCACCTGGACGCAGTTCACCTACGACGCGACCGGCGCGTTCGTCGAGTCGCCGATCGTGCTGTCGAAGTCCCGCGACTTCGGCCGGACGTGGTCGCCGATGCGCCGGATTTCGCCGTCGCTGACCGGGTTCCCCGGCGGGATCACGCCGTTCGGCAGCGGCTCGAACCCGGTGGTCACCCGCGACGGGACACTCCAGGTCGCCTACGAGACGTCGGTGTGCGCGACGGCCGCGTGCGACCAGCCCGCCGACCACGACGCGGTCGTCGTGGCGACCTCCCGCGACGGCGGCCGGACGTTCCGGCACACGGAGGTGGGGCTCGACTTCGACTTCCCGGTGAACGAAGACGTCGCCAACAACGCCCTGACCGGCGAGAACTTCCGGGTCAACAGCTTCCCGCAGCTGACTTACGACCGGCTGACCGACCACCTGTGGGTGACCTGGGCCGACGACCGCAACGGCACGTACCGCGACGGCGAATCGGTGAAGACGAACGGTGACGCCTTCCTCAGCGGGTCCGACGGACGGCACGGCTGGTCCAAGCCGGTGAAGGTCGGCACGGGCGCCGACGAGGTGTTCCCGGCGGTGGCGGCGTTCGCCGGCCGGGTCGCGGTGACGACGTACACGCGCGCGTACGACCCGAACGGCATCGGCCTGGACTACGCCTACGCGACCGGGTGGGGCGACCGCCTGTCCCCGCTCCGCCGGATCACGACCCAGACGGCGAACCCGCAGGTCCAGTTCGTTTCGACGGGCGCGGTGACCGGCAAGGAACTCCAGGGCGTGTTCATCGGCGACTACACGGCCGCGGCGGTCGGCGCGGACCTCCGCCTGCACCCGGCGTGGACCGACTTCCGCGGCAACCCGGGCCGGACGTTGCCGAACCAGGACGTCGGGACGCAGACGCTGCCGATGTTCCCGTAGCTCCGTAGCTCCACAGCGAGGTGAGCCGGGCGGCCGTTGCGACCAGGGCAGCGGCCGCCCCGGCGTACCCAGGCTGCGGACTCGCGTGCCCAGGGAGTCGGTTCGCGTGATCCGGGGCGCGATTCGCGTGATTGAGGGGGCATCACGCGTGATTGGAAGGGCATCACGTGTGATTGGAAGGGCGACACGGGTTACTTTGCGTCGGCGTAGGTGTCGACGGCCGCGGTTTGCATCGGGAAGCGGACCGGGCAGGCCGGGCCGAACAGCATGCGGGCCGCCTCGGTGACCGCGTCCGTGATCGCGGTGGCGACCGCGGCGGCCAGGGGTGCCGGGGTGTGGACGATCACCTCGTCGTGCTGGAAGAACACCAGGTGGGCAGGTGACGGCAAGCGGGTGCGCAAGGTTGCGAGCATCACCGCCGTCATGTCCGCCGCGCTCGCCTGGACCACGAAGTTGCGGGTGAACCGGCCCCAGCCGCGCGACGCCCGGCGGGCCTTCAGCTCCGCTGCTTCGTCCGACGCCAAGCCGCCCGTCAGCGCGCGCCACGCCGCCGAGGGGGCCGGGGACGTCCGGCCCAGCCGGGAGCGGACCCGCTCGCCGCGCTCGCCCGCCTGCGCCGCACGCTCCACATAGGACACCGCGTCCGGGAACCGCTGCCGCAGCAACCCCAGCAGCGGCCCCGCTTCGCCGGACGTGCCGCCGTACATCGCCGAAAGCATCGCGATCTTCGCCCGGGTCCGGTCGTCGCGGTCGTCGTTCGCGGCCGGTACCCAGCGGGCGCCGGAGAACAGCGCCTCGCCCAGCCGCGCGTACAGGTCCGTCGCCGCGGCGACGTCGGCCAGCCGACGGTCGCCCGACAACGCCGTGAGCACCCGGGGCTCGAGCTGCGCCGCATCGGCCACCACGAGCTTCCAGCCCGGGTCCGCGCGCACGCACGTCCGCAGCACCTTCGGGATCTGCAGGGCCCCGCCGCCACGGCTGGCCCACCGGCCCGACACCACTCCGCCGACGACGTAGTGCGGCCGGAACCGGCCGTCGCTGACCCATTCGTCGAGCCACGCCCAGCCGTTCGCGGTGTACAGCCGCGACAGCTCCTTGTACTCCAGCAGCGGCCCGACCGCCGGGTGGTCGATCCCGCGAAGCAGGTACTTCCGCGCCGCCGGCACCTCGATGCCCTCGCGTGCCAGCGCCCGGACCACGCTCGGCGGCGAGTCCGGGTTCACCGGCCGCCCGCCGAACGCCTCGCTGATCTTCGCCGCCAGCTCCACCAGCGCCTTCGGCCGCTGCCCGGCGGGCACCCGCGGCCCCAGCCGCGAAGCCAGCAGCTCCTCGTGCACGTCGGCGCGCCACGGCAGGCCGTCGGCCGACATCTCGGCGGCGGCCAGCGCGCTCGCCGACTCCGCGGCCAGCAGCAGCCGCATCCGGTCCGGGTGCTCCGTCGCCGCCACCCGGCGCTCCTGCTCCGCGAGGACGCGCCGCACCGCCGTGACGACCGTCACGCCCTCGGGCAGCGTCGGCACCCTCGTCTCGAACAGCGTCGGCTGCGCGAGCTCGACGGCGGACTGCTCGGACGGCGGCTCCTCGCCGTTCGCCCTGGCCCAGGCCGCGCGCAGGCTCCGCGACTGCGTCTCCGCGCCCTCGTACGCGAGCAGCAGTCCCTCGGCCAGTTCGAGGTCGTAACAGCGCCGGACGCGCAGCCCGGCCGCCATCAGCACCGGGTACGTCCGCTCGACCGACGGGAACACCCACCGCGGCGCCAGCGACCCCTCCAGCTCCCGCGCCAGCCCCGCGAAAGCCGCCTCGTCCAGGCCGGACACCGTGTCCGAAGGGGTGTGCACGGTGAAGCTGCCGTCCTCCTCCCGTCCCGCGATCACCTGCACCCGGACATCATGACGGCCACCACCGACAGTTTTCCGGTGGCGCGGGGGCGCGGACGGGGGAGTTCCCGCCTCGGCGGCCACTGCCCGTTTCCGCTCGCTCGCGGGCTGGTGCGTTCGGCGTACCCTTGGTTTACTCTCCAGTAGCTCCCATACCGCCGGTACGCCCGCCGTCGGCGTGGGCTCTCGTCCCCCGCAGCAACGGAGGTGCCTGGATGAGCCTGGTCGCGCTCGCCACCACGGTGGCGGACAAGGTGACCGAGACGGTGCGCAGCGTCGACGTGATGCGGCGGGCGGGCCTCGTCCCGTTCCCCCGGCTCGACGAAGGTGTGCGCTCGCTGGTCGCGCTGCGGAAGTTCGGCCCGTTCGCCGGCGCCAACCACATCTCCGCCCGCCGCGACCCGGCCGCCGTCGGCATCGTCGACGAGCTCGGCCCGCTCACCTACAAGCAGCTCGACGACCAGTCGAACGCGCTGGCCAGGGCCTGGTCCGAGCGCGGCATCCGGCCCGGCCAGGTCGTCGCCGCGCTGTGCCGCGACCACCGCGGCCTGGTCATCACGATGGCCGCGTCGGGCAAGCTCGGCGTCCGCCTCCTGCTGATGAACACCGGGTTCGCGAAGCCGCAGCTGGCCGACGTGGCCAAGCGCGAAGGCGTCACCGCGCTCGTCTACGACCAGGAGTTCACCGGCCTGCTCGACGCGATCCCCGACGGCGTCGACCGCTACCTCGCCTGGGTGGACCCGGGCTCGGACCTGACCGACCGGACCGTCCCGGTGCTCGACGAGATCATCGCCGGCACCGACGACCGGCCGTGGCCCGCGCCGGCCAAGCCGGGCGGCTTCGTGCTGCTGACCAGCGGCACCACCGGCACGCCGAAGGGCGCGCCGCGCCCGCACACCTCCGCGCTGGCGTCGGCGCAGTTCCTCGACCGGATCCCGCTCCGGTCGAACGAGGCCACGTACATGGGCGCGCCGCTGTTCCACGGCACCGGCCTGTCGCAGTTCATCCTGTCCTTCGCGCTCGGCTCGAAGGTCGTCATGCGGCGCAAGTTCCACCCCGAAGAGGCCCTGCGCGGGGTCGCCGAGCACCGGTGCACCGCCCTCGTGCTGGTCCCGACCATGCTGCAGCGCATCGTCGACCTCCCCAAGGAGGTCCGCGAGAAGTACGACACGTCCGCGCTGCGGATCATCTTCGTCGCGGGCTCGGCCCTCTCGCCGGACCTGGGCAACCGGGCGAACGAGGCGTTCGGGCCCGTCGTGCACAACCTCTACGGCTCCACCGAGGTCGCCGTGGCGACGGTCGCGACGCCGGAGGACTGGGCGAAGGCCCCGGGCACGGTCGGCCGCGCGCCGGTCGGCTGCAAGGTGGCGCTGTACGACGAAAAGGGCCGGAAGATCACCGAGCCGAACGTGACCGGGCGCGTCTTCGTCGGCAGCGGCCTCAGCTTCGGCGGCTACACCGACGGCCGCCACAAGGAGATCATCGACGGCCTGCTCTCCAGCGGCGACGTCGGCCACTTCGACGAGGACGGCCTGCTGTTCATCGACGGCCGCGACGACGAGATGATCGTCTCCGGCGGCGAGAACGTGTTCCCGATCGAGGTGGAGAACCTCCTGGTCGAGCGCGAGGACGTGATCGAGGCGGCGGTGATCGGCGTCCAGGACCCGGAGTTCGGGCAACGGCTGAAGGCGTTCGTGGTCCCGGCCGAAGGGGCCGATCTCGACGCCGACGAGATCCGCGACTACGTCAAGGCGAACCTGGCCCGCTACAAGGTGCCGCGGGACGTCGAGTTCCTGGACGAGCTGCCGCGCAACGCCACGGGGAAGGTGCTGCGCACCAAGCTCTCGTGAGCCGCGCGGGACCCCTGACGGTCAGTCCCAGTCGATGCCGAAGACGCCCGGCCCGAAGTCGAACGCCACCGCGTGGACGCCGTCGGCGCCGTCGAGCTTCAGCGGCCGCCGGGCCAGCGTGCCGTTCGCGCCGTTGCGCGAGTACTGCCAGCAGCGGCCCGGTGCGGTGTCCGGCGCGAACCGGACCTCCAGCAGGTACTCCCGCACCGGGCGGCGGAACTCGCGGTAGTGCGTGTTGCGGCACTCCGGGTACGGCGGCCCGCTGTTGGTCAGCGTGTACTCGATCAGGTGCGTCTCGCCCCGGTTGATCGGCTGATCGAAGAGCAGCTCGCTGACCAGCAGGCCGTGCGACTCGTCGATCTCGGCGCGGCCGACCCGGCAGTTGCGCACGGCGTGCAGCTCCGGGACGCCCGCCGCCGGGTCGTCCTGGGTGTAGACCAGCAGCCAGCGGTCCTGCCCGTCCGCGACGGCCTGGAACACCGCCCGCGCGGTCACCGCCCGCTGGCCGCCGTCCGCGGCGATCTCGCACAGGTCGTGCAGTCCGACCATCTTCAGCGGCTGCTGGCGGTCGAGCGCGTGCGGCGCCCCGACCTTCTCCAGCAGCGGCTGCAGCACTTCGCGCGGGAACGACATCGGCTCGCCGCCGGCCTGGCGCTTCCCGGCGCCGCCGCGGGGCCGGGGCGGGGGCAGCAGCCCGAGCAGGGACCCGGCGGGGACGTCGAGGATCTCTTCGAGCGTGCGGACGGCCGACAGCGAGCTCTGCCGCTCCGGCTGCCGCTTGCCCGACTGCCAGTAGCTGAGCGCGGTGACGCTGACGACCACGCCGCGGGCCCGCAGCCGCGCCTGGATCCGGTCGAGCGACAGCCCGCTGGTGGCGATGGCCGCCCGCAACCGGATGGCGAATTCGGTGCGGCCGCTCTCCTGGCCGTCACCCGCCGCGCTGCCCGCCATTGCTGAAATCCCGACCCGCCCCGTGCCGTCCCCCGACGATCCCCGACACGGAGCACGTTAGCAGTTTTCGCCGCGGTCTCCGCCCCCTCTTCCGTCGCGGCGCCGGGACGGCCACTCGGGCGAACGGGCTAGTACTGGCAACTGTGAACCATTGCCCCGGCCAGTGCGGACGCGCTTTCATGACTTGCCTGCGCCGGTGGCACCGCCTCCCCCTCACGGCCCACCCGGGCGCAGGTGTGACCGGCCGCGCGAGCGGTTCCGGCTCCGGTTCACCCGGCCGAGTTGTGCGACCGGCCGGCGTGGCCGCGCGATGACCGGTGGCCCGGCGACGCCCCCAGCGCCGGGCCACCGGTCTTGTTACCAGCGGGTAGGCTCCACCCATGGTCGTCCGCAGGAACATCCTCATCACCGGCGCCAGCAGCGGGTTGGGCGAAGGCATGGCCCGCCGGTTCGCGGCGAAGGGTCGCAACCTCGCGCTGTGCGCACGCCGCACCGAGCGGCTCGAGAAGCTGGCCGCCGAGCTGACCGCGGCCCACCCGGGGATCGCGGTCGTCACGCGCACCCTCGACGTCACCGACCACGACCGCGTCTTCGCCGTCTTCGAGGAGTTCCGCGCCGAGCTCGGGTCCCTCGACCGGGTGATTGTGAACGCCGGCCTCGGGAAGGGGCAGCGGGTCGGCACCGGCCGGTTCGACGCCAACCGCCAGACCCTGGAGGTCAACTTCGTCGCGGCGGCCGCCCAGATCGAGGCCGCCGCCGGGATCTTCCGCGAGCAGGGCGCCGGCCACCTCGCGGTCATTTCCTCGTTCAGCGCGCTCCGCCCGTTCCCGGGCAACCTCACCGCGTACGCCGCTTCGAAGGCCGGGATCTCGGCGTTCGTCGACGGCACCCGGATCGAGCTCAAGCGCCACGGCATCGCCGTCACCGACGTCCGGCCCGGCTACATCGAGTCGGAGATGAACGACCGGATCGGCCGCAACCCCTTGCTGGTCAAGGCCGAGACCGGGGCCCGGGCCCTGGCCAGGGCGATCGAGGCCGAGCCGCGCCGCGCCTACGTCCCGGCGTGGCCGTGGGTGCCGCTGAGCGTCGTCATGCGCGTGGTGCCGGCCGCGCTGCTGCGGAGGTTCGCGTGAACGCCCCGGTCGAGGTCCGCGCGGAGGACGCCTTCGACGCGGGCGCGGTGCACGCCTGGCTCCGCGGGAAGGTCGAGGGCCTCGGGGCCGAGCCACCGCACGTCCGGCAGTTCCCCGGCGGCGCGTCCAACCTGACCTACCTGCTCACCTACCCGGACCGCGAGCTGATCCTGCGCCGGCCGCCCGCCGGGCGCAAAGCGGCGTCCGCGCACGACATGCGGCGCGAGTACCGCGTCCAGCACGCGCTGAAGCCGGTGTTCCCGTACGTGCCGCGCATGGTCGCGTTCGGCGACGACCCGGCCGTGCTCGGCGGCGACTTCTACGTCATGGAAAAGCTCGACGGCCTGATCCTGCGCGGCGACCTGCCGCCCGGCATGACGCTGACCCCGGAGCAGGCCCGCGAGCTGTCCGGCAAGGTCGTCGACCGGCTGGTGGACCTGCACGCCGTCGACGTCGGAAAGGCGGGGCTCGCCGACCTCGGCAAGGGCGCCGGGTACGTCGAGCGGCAGATCCGCGGCTGGTCGGAGCGGTACGTCGCCGCGCGCACGGACAACGTCGGCGACTTCGCCGAGGTACGCGCGTGGCTGGCGGCGAACCAGCCCGCCGACGTCGAGATCTGCTTGATCCACAACGACTACCGGCTCGACAACCTCGTCCTGGACGGCCCGTCGACGCTGAACATCACCGGCGTGCTCGACTGGGAAATGGCCACGCTCGGCGACCCGCTGATGGAGCTGGGCAGCATGCTCGCGTACTGGGTCGAGGCCGGGGACGACGACGTCATGCACACGAGCCGCCGCCAGCCGACCCACCTGCCCGGCATGTTCACCCGCGAGGAGTTCGTCGCGCGCTACGCCGAAAAGACCGGGCTTTCCGTCGGTGACTGGCGGTTCTACGAGGTCTACGGCCTGTTCCGGCTCGCCGCGGTCCTGCAGCAGCTGTACCGGCGCTACCACGACGGCGCGACGCGCAACCCGGCGTTCAAGGACTTCTGGCAGTTCGTCGGGTACCTCGACTGGCGCTGCCGCGAGATCATCGCGAAGGGGAGCGTGTAGTGGGCGCGATCTACCTGGTCCGGCACGGCCAGGCGTCCTTCGGCGCTTCGGACTACGACGCCCTGTCCCCACGCGGTTTCGAACAGTCCACTGTGGTCGGTGCGGAACTGCTGCGGCGCGGGGTGCTCTTCAACCAGGTCCGCTCGGGTTCGCTGGCCCGGCAGCGCGACACCGCGGCCACGGCGCTGAAGGCGCTCGGCAGCGACACCCCGGTGGTCGAAGACCCGCGCTGGAACGAGTACGACCACGTCGACATCGCGCGCCACCACGCCGGCGGGGCGCCGCAGGAGGACTCGCGCGCGTACCAGGGCGTGCTCGACGCGGCCCTGACGGCGTGGACGTCGGCCGGGGCGGACGGGCCGTGCGCCGAGACGTGGCCGGCGTTCCTCGCGCGCTGCCGGGACGCCCTCGCCGACGTCGTCGCGTCGCTCGGCAAGGGCGAGCACGCGGTCGTGTTCACCTCCGGCGGCGTGATCGCCACCGTCTGCGGCCTGCTCATAGGCACCCCCGAGACCGGCCTGCTCAAGCTCAACCGCGTCACGGTCAACGGCGGGATCACCAAGCTGGTGTCCGGACGCGGGGGCGTCACACTGCTGTCGTTCAACGAGCACCCGCACTTCGAGGCCGACGCGGCTTCGCTGCTCACCTACCGGTAGGAGGTCCGATGCGGTTCGGCGAAGTCACCCTGTACCCGGTGAACGGCCACGGCCCGGAGGACGTCGTCGTCGACGGCGAAGGCCGGATCTACACGGGCGTCGACGACGGCCGGATCCTGCGCCTGTCCCCGGACGGGCAGCGCATCGACGTCATCGCGGACACCGGTGGCCGCCCGCTCGGGCTGGAGCTGCACGGCGAAGACGAGCTGCTGGTCTGCGACGCGCGGGCCGGGCTGCTGGTGGTCCCGCTCTCGGGTGGCTCTCCTTCGACGCTGGCCACTTCGGCGCTGGGGCTGGACTTCGTCTTCTGCAACAACGCCGCCGTGGCGTCGGACGGGACCATCTACTTCACGGATTCCTCCCGCCGCTTCGGCATCGACAACTGGCGCGACGACCTGATCGAGCAGACGGCGGGCGGCCGCCTGCTGCGCCGCTCCCCGGACGGCACGATCGACCTGCTCCTCGACGGCCTCCAGTTCGCGAACGGCGTCGCACTGGCCCCGGACGAGTCGTTCGTGGCGGTGGCGGAGACCGGCGCGTGCCGGGTGTCGCGGGTGTGGCTTTCCGACGGTCGCTCGGACGTCTTCGTCGACGGCCTGTGGGGCTTCCCGGACAACATCTCGACGGGCACGGACGGCCTGATCTGGATCACGCAGGCGTCGCCGAAGGTAGCGGCGCTCGACGTCGTCCGGCGGTTGCCCGCGGTCCTGCGGGCAGGCGTCCGCCGGCTGCCGACGTCGTTGCAGCCCGGCCCGGGGCGTGAGGTCGGTGTGCTGGGCGTCGCGGCGGACGGCCGGGTGGTGCGTTCGTTCCGCGGGGAGATCGACGGCTTCCACATGCTGGTGGGCGTCCGCGAGTGGCGCGGACGGCTGTATTTCGGCTCTTTGGAGGAGTCGGCGATCGCGGTGACGCCTACCATCGGGTGATGCTGAACAACGTCCGGATCGAAGCGCGCATCCCCACCCAGGACCTCGCCCGAGCTCGGCGCTGGTACGCGGAGAAGCTCGGACTCGAAGCGGTCGAGGAGCGCGAAGGCGGCTTGCGGTACGAAGGTGCGTCGGGGGTCTTCTGCCTGTACGCCTCTTCAGGCGTCTCCGACGGGTCCTTCACCCAGGCCGGCTTCTACGTGGACGACCTCGAATCGACGGTTGCGGTGCTGCGCTCGCGCGGTGTTGTGTTCGAGGAGTACGAGGGGATGCGGGGCGGGATCATGGAGATCCGGGGCAACTACCCGAGCAAGGGCAGCGGCGAGCGGGCCGCCTGGTTCCGGGACAGCGAGGGCAACCTGCTCGGGTTGGCGGAAGTGGTGCCCTGACCGGCCCGGACCGGGCTCAGCGGCCCGTCCAGCGCGGCTCCCGGCCCGCCGACCAGGCCGCGTAGAACTCCTTGTGGTCCTTCGCCGTCATCAGCAGTGCCTGCGTGATCGCCTCGAGCTCGATCGCGCTGCCCAGGTCCATGTCGAGCTCGCGCGTCAGCAGCACCTTCGTCGTCGCGTACGCGAGTGCCGGGCCGTCCGCCAGCCGCCGGGCGAGCGCGTCGGCCGTGGAAGCCAGCGACGCGTCGGGGACCACCTGGGTCGCCAGCCCGATCTCCGCAGCCCGCGCAGCCGTCACCTTGTCCCCGAGGATCAGCAACTCTGTTGCGCGGCCCAGGCCGACCAGCCGCGGCAGCAGGTACGCCGAGCCCATGTCCGCGCCCGCCAGGCCCACCTTCGTGAACAGGAACGCGAACTTCGCCGACTCCGCCAGCAACCGGAAGTCGCTCGCCAGTGCGATCACCGAACCCGCGCCCGCCGCCACGCCGTTGACCGCCGCGATCACCGGGAGCGGGCACTCGCGCAGGGCCTTCACCACCGCGCCCGTCATGCGGGTGAACTCCAGCAGCTCCGCCGTCTCGAACTTCTGCAGCTCGCCGATGATCTCCTCGACGTCGCCGCCCGAACAGAACCCGCGGCCCTCGCCCGTGATCACCAGCACCCGCACGTCCTCGTGCTGCGGGAGCTCGATCACCAGGTCACGCAGGTCCGCGTACACGTCGAAGGTCAGCGCGTTCAGCTTCGCCGGGCGGGTGAACGTCACCGTGGCCACCCCGTCGGACACGTCGAAGCCGAAGTGCTCCCATTCGCGAGTCAGCGGGGCAGTGGCGCGGAACGGGCTCATGACTGGATTCCTCCGCCGTCGAGTACGAGGGTCTGGCCGTTGATCGCGGCGGCCTCCGGGGCCGCCAGGAAGGACACCGCGAAGGCCACTTCGGCCGGCTCCAACAGCCGGCCGAGCGGGGACGCCGACGCCAAGGCCGCTTCCGCGTCCGAAGAGGAGCGGCCCGATCGGGACACGATCCGCGCCACCGAGGTCGCCGTCATGTCCGTGCGGACGAACGCCGGGCAGACCGCGTTCGCCGTCACGCCGGTGCCGGCCAGCTCCGCCGCCACCGCGCGCATCAAGCCCACCGCCGCGTGCTTCGACGCCGTGTACCCCGCCGTGTAGCGGTAGCCGACGTGCGAGGCCGTCGAGGCCACCGTGACGATCCGGCCGCTGTTGCGCGAGCGCATGCCTTCCAGCACCGCGCGCGTGCACAGGAACGCGCCGGTCGCGTTCACCTCGAACTGGCCCCGCCAATCATCCAGGGATGTCCGGGAAACCGGCGCGCTCGAGGAGATCCCGGCGTTGTTCACCAGGACGTCCACCGGGCCCGCCGCAGCGAAATACGCCGCCACCGCTTCCTCGTCGGTCACGTCGCATTCCGCGCGGCCCGGCGCCAGCACCGTGTCGCCGGAGGACCGGAAACGGTCCGCGATCGCCGCGCCGATGCCGCGGGTGCCGCCCGTCACCACCACCAGGCGGCTCACGAGCGGGCCGCCAAGGCCCGGCGGTCGAGCTTCCCGTTGGCCGTGCGGGGCAGTTCCGTCATGAAGACCACCTCGCGGGGGTACTTGTGCTTGGCCAGGTGGGCTTTCGCGTGGTCCTTCAGCTCGTCGGCCGTGACCGCCGAACCCGGCCGCACCACGACGTACGCGCGCGGCAAGACCAGGCCGTCGACCTCGTGGCCGACCACCGCGCAGTCCACCACGGCGGCGTGGCCGAGCAGGCAGTCCTCGATCTCACCCGGCGCGACGAACACACCGCCCACCTTGAGCAGCGCGTCGGCGCGGCCGTGGTGGCGGAAGTACCCGTCGGACGAACGGCTGAACAGGTCCCCCGAGGTCAGCGTGTCGCCGTCGAACGTCCGCGCCGACTTCTCCGGATCGCCGAAGTACTCCAGCGCGATCGTCGGCCCGGTCACCCGCAGCGGCCCGATTTCCCCGTCCGGCAGCGGGTTCCCGAGCTCGTCGACCACCTCGGCGGTGTACCCGGGCACGGGCGTGCCCAGCGTGCCGACGCGGGCGGCACCGGGGCGGTTCGACAGGTAGATGTGGTACGCCTCGGACGAGCCGATCCCGTCCACCACCGGCACCCCGAAGGCCGCGTCCCACCTGCGGTGCAGCTCCGGCGGCAGCGCTTCGCCCGCCGACGTCGTCATCCGCAGGCAGCTCAGGTCCTGCTCCGCCGCGGCCGGGTGCGCCACCATCGCGCTCATCATCGTCGGCACGTTGACCAGGACGGTCGGCCGGTGGCGGGCGATCAGCTCGAACATCAGGTCCGCCGTGCTGCGTTCGCCGAACGCGATCCCGGCGGCACCGACCCCGAACGGGAACAGCGCCACCAGATCCCGTGCGTAGCCGAAGAACAGCTTGGGCACGGCCAGGACCCGGTCGTCCGCGCGCAGCCCGAGCACCTGGACGGCGTAGCGCTCGAAGCTCTCCAGCGGACTGCGCAGGGGGTGCACGCACGCCTTGGGGGCGCCCGTGCTGCCGGTGGTGAACTTCCAGATGCCGACGTCGTCCACAGTGGTCGGTGCGGCGGTCAAGGTGTCCGGGGCGGCGTCGACCAACGTCCGGAACGGACGCTCGCCGGGCCGCAGGTCGGCTTCGGGCACGCCGGTCACGAGCAAGCCGGTCGCGCCCGCCGCGCGCAGCGCGGGCAGGGTGACGGCGTCCGCGAGCACCACCACGGCCTCGGTGTACCCGAGGTAGTACGCGTAGTCCTTGGGTTGCAGGAACGGGTAGACCTCGGCGGTGACGGCGCCGATCTTCTGGGCGCCGTACCAGGCCGCGACGAACTCGTCGCCGTCGCTCAACGCCAGCAGCACCCGCTGTCCTTTTCGGACACCGGCGTCGAGCAGCACGTTCCCCACCCGGTTCGCCAACGCCGCGAGCGACGCGTAGCTGATCGCCCGGTCCCCGACGTGCAGCGCGGTGCGCTCACCCCGGCCCGCCGCCACGTGCCGGTCGAGGAAGTGCGTGGCGAGGTTGAACGGCTCACTCACGGGCCAGCTCCCGGATCGTTTCCACCAGCAGGTCGGTCAACGTCGAGAACGTTTCTTCGCCTTCGGCCGCGGTCGCCTCGGCCGGGGTGCCGCAGTACGCGTCGGTCATCCCCATCGCGAGGAAGCCGCCGTCGGCGGGGGCCGACGCCAGGCTGACCGGGACGTGCGGCAAGGTCCGCATCAGGGGCTGATCCACCAGTTCCGGCCGGTCGGCCAGCACCAGCGACGTCTCGTACCGCCCCGCGTGGCACTCGCCGGACCGGAACTCCTCGGTCAGCCGCTGCGCGTGCCGCCGCCGGACCAGGTCGAGCAGGGCGACGCGGCCGTCGTAGGCGAAGTTCAGCGTCTCGGCCGCGCGCCGCAGCGTCACCAGGTGCGCGGGCTCGAAGTGGTTGTTGACCAGCAGGATCCGGCGCAGGCGCTGGCCGATCAGCGCCGCGCCGATGTCGACGAGCAGCGAGTGCAGCGTCTCCTCGCCGACGTGGATCCCGCCGGCGAACCCGGCCGCGAACCGCGTCACGCCGTAGGGCACCTCGGGCAGGACCAGAACGTGGACGTCGTCGTCCGCGGCCAAGCGAGAAGCCGCCCGCTCGCACATCCCGCGCGAAATCAGCGGGTCCGTGCCCAGCGGCGCGTGCGGACCGTGGGGCTCGATCGCCCCCAGCGGCAGCAGCAGCACCGGGACGCGCGGGCCGTCCGCGAGGGCGGCCACCTGCCGCGAGCTGAGGTCCGCGAAGTACGTCACGCAAATCAAGCTACACCGCAGCGGCCTGGGGTGTATAGAGTTGCGCCCATGCCCGGAGACGCCTTCGAAGCCAGCCCGCAAGAGCTGGTCATGACGTTGCTGGGCAGCTACGTGCACCCGCGCGAGACCCGCCGGGTGTGGTCGGGCGGCCTGGTCGCGGTACTCGCCGAGCTGGGCTTTTCCGACGGCGCCGCCCGGATCGCGCTCACCCGCCTGGTGCGCCGCGGCCTGCTGCAGCGCCACCGCGAAGGCCGGACCGTGCACTACTCGCTGACCCGGCGGACCATCACCCTGCTGGCCGACGGTGACCACCGGATCTTCTCCCTCGGCCGCCGCGAGCGCGCCGCGGGCGAGTGGACGGTGCTGTGGCAGAGCATCCCGGAGAGCCGCCGCCAAGCCAGGGAACGCCTGGTCCGGCGGCTGCGGTTCCTCGGCTTCGGGCCTTACCAGGACGGCACCTGGATCGCCCCGCACGACCGCGAGGCCGAGGTCGTCGCCCTGCTCGGCGAGCTGGACGTCACCGAGCACGCCGGGCTGCTGCTCGGCCGGCCGTCGGCCGCGCTGGACGTCCGCCGGTTCGCCGGCCGGGCGTGGGACCTCGACGACCTGGCCGCGCGGTACGCCGCGTTCGTCGCCCAGTTCGGCGGGTACGCGGGACGGGAGCCGCCGGACGCCGAGGCGTTCGAGGTGCGCACCCGCCTGGTGCACACCTTCCGCATGTTCCCGTCGCTCGACCCGGAACTGCCCGCCGACCTGGTGCGGGCGCCGGACTGCCGGGCGGCGGCCGTCGAGCTGTTCCACGACTTGTACACCGCGCTCGCGCAACCCGCGCAACGCCATTTCGACGAGGTGACCCGAGGATGACCGAACCCAGCCAAGCCACCCAGGAAGCCCTGAGCTACACCTCGTACCTCGGGCTCGACGACGTGCTGAACGCGCAGCGCCTGCGCTCCGACGAACACGACGAGCTGCTGTTCATCGTGATCCACCAGGTGTACGAGCTGTGGTTCAAGCAGATCCTGCACGAAGCCGCGTTCCTCCAGCAGAATCTCGAAAAGGGCAACACCGCGCATTCGATCCGGACATTGCGCCGCATCCTGACGATCCTGAAGGTCGCGGTGGCGCAGATCGACGTGCTGGAAACCATGACGCCCAGCCAGTTCACCAGTTTCCGCGCCCGTTTGGACGCTTCGAGCGGCTTCCAGTCGGCCCAGTTCCGCGAGCTCGAAGCCGTGCTCGGACGCCGTGACGAGCGGGTGTTCGCCCACTACCCCGAGGGCGGCGAGCAGCGGAAACGCATTGCCGAAGCCATGGCGCGCCCGTCGTTGTTCGACTCTTTTCTCACGTATCTCAAGGTTTCTGGCTACGCGGTCGAGTGTGACCGAGACGTCACTCGCTCGGTGGAGCCGTCCCCGGCCCTGCAGACGATATTGCTGGACGTGTACAGCGACGACGGGGGACCCTCGGTCGTCGCGGAGTGTCTGGTCGATCTCGACGAAGGGATGCAGGAGTGGCGCTACCGGCACGTGAAGATGGTCGAACGCACCATCGGCGACAAGACCGGGACGGGAGGATCATCCGGCGCCACCTACCTGCGTACCACGCTTTTCCAGCCGATGTTCCCGGATCTCTGGGCCGTACGGAGCCGACTGTGACCACTTTGGACGACCTGCGCGCGGACGCCAACCGCCTCGCCGCGCACTACACCCGGTTCGCGGTGGCCGACCGCCTCCTGCTTTCCGGGCACTCGCACCAGGCCTGGCCGGACGTCGCCGAGGAGGGCCTCCTCGAGTCCTTCGCGGACGCCGCCCGCGATGTCGACGGCAAGTGGGAGCGCGCCTTCGCCAAGGCGGACGAGCTGCGCGCGGGTTTCCGCGTGCTGCTCGGGGACCCGCACGGCGAGTACGCGCTCGGCGCGAGCACGCACGACCTCGTGCTGCGCTTCCTGTCGGCGATGGAGCTGCCGCGCCGGCCGCGCCTGGTGACCACCGACGGCGAGTTCCACACCCTCCGCCGTCAGCTCGCCCGCCTCGAAGAGGAGGGGGTCGAGGTGGTCCGCGTGCCGCTCGACCCGGTCACGACGCTCGCCGAGCGCGTCGCCGGCGAGGTGAACGACGACACCGCGGCCGTGCTGGTCTCCGCGGTCCTCTTCGAGACGTCGAGGCTGGTGCCCGGGCTGGCGCACCTCGCCGACGTCTGCCGCGGCCGCTCGATCGAACTCGTCGTCGACGCCTACCACGCGCTCGGCGTCGTGCCGTTCCCGCTGCACGACCTCGGGCTCACCAACGCCTGGGTGCTCGGCGGCGGTTACAAGTACCTGCAGCTGGGCGAGGGCAACTGCTTCCTGCGGCTGCCCGCGCACGCCCAGGAGCTGCGGCCGGTGATCACCGGCTGGTACGCCGAGTTCGGGGCGCTCGCCGACGAGCGCCACCCCGGCCAGGTGCCCTACGCCATCGGCGGCGACCGGTTCGCCGGCGCCACCTACGACCCGGCCGGCCACTACCGCGGCGTCCGGGTGCAGCGGTTCTTCGCCGAGCACGGGCTCACGCCGGAGTTCCTGCGCGAGGTGTCGCAGCACCAGGTGGGCCTGCTCGCGGAGGTGTTCGACAAGCTCGCCCTGCCGGAGGACGTGGTCACCCGCGACCGCGAGACGCCGCTCGCGAAGCTCGGCGGGTTCCTCTCGCTGCGCTGCGCCGACGCCGCCGGGCTGCAGGCGGCGCTGGCCGCGCACGGCGTCCGCACCGACAGCCGGGGCTCCTACCTCCGCTTCGGCCCGGCGCCGTACCTCTCCGACACCCAGCTCGAGACGGCGATGGGCACGCTGGGCACGGTGGTGCGCGGCTGATCCGGGGGGCCCTGCTCCCGGGCTACCGGTCCGTATCGCGGGACCTGCACTGGTCCGGCGGACGAAGGCGATCTAGGTTGGTGCCGGGCGCCCGAGCGGACGACCTCCGCACGGGTTCCCGCCCACCCTTCAAGCGCGCGTCCCGGCCACGAAACCGGGCGCGGATGACAAAGGAGTCACCACCGTGACCGAAGGAGTGTTCGCCCGGGGCACCGGGCACGAACAGGTCGTGTACTGCCACGACCAGGCCAGTGGCCTCAAGGCCATCATCGGCATCTACTCCACCGCGCTCGGGCCCGCACTCGGCGGGACGCGCTTCTACCCCTACGCCACCGAAGCGGCCGCACTCGACGACGTGCTCGCGCTGTCCAAGGGCATGGCGTACAAGAACGCGCTGGCGGGGCTCGACCTCGGCGGCGGCAAGGCCGTCATCATCGGCGACCCGAAGACGCTCAAGTCCGAAGCGCTGCTGCGCGCGTACGGGCGCTTCGTGCAGTCCCTGGGCGGCCGCTACATCACGGCGTGCGACGTGGGCACGTACGTGCAGGACATGGACGTCGTGGCCCGCGAGTCCCAGTACGTCACCGGCCGCTCGCCCGAGGACGGCGGCGCGGGCGACTCGTCCGTGCTCACCGCGTTCGGCGTCTTCCAGGGCATGCGGGCTTCGGCCGAGCACCTTTGGGGCAGCCCGGACCTGGCAGGCAAGCGCGTCGGCGTGGCCGGCGTCGGCAAGGTCGGCCACATCCTCGTCGGGCACCTCGTGGCGGCGGGGGCGCAGGTCACGATCACCGACGTCCACCAACCGGCGATCGAGCGCACCCGCTCGAGCCACCCGGACGTGCAGGTCGCGTCCGATGTGGACACCTTGCTGCGTGCGGAGCTCGACGTCTTCGCCCCGTGCGCGCTGGGCGGGGTGCTGAACGACGAGACCGTGCCGGTCCTGGGCGCCCGGATCGTCTGCGGCGCGGCGAACAACCAGCTCGCGCACGCGGGCATCGACAAGCAGCTCGCCGACCGCGGTGTCCTGTACGCCCCGGACTACCTGGTCAACGCGGGCGGCGTGATCCAGGTCGACGACGAGCGCCACGGCTTCGACTTCGAGCGCGCGAAGCGCAAGACCACGGCCATCTACGACACGACGAAGGCCGTGTTCGCGCTGGCGGACACCGAGGGCGTGCCCCCGGCGACGGCGGCCGACCGGCTCGCGGAGCGGCGGATGGCGGAAGTCGGGCGGCTGCGGTCCATCATGACGGGGTGACTCCCGAAGAGATCTTCGCGGCGGCGGGCGTGCGGGGCTTCCTGCACGCCCGCCGCCTCGGCGGTTCGGATTCGGTGGGGCTGGACGAAGACTCGCCGGTCGTCCTGGCGTCGGTGGTGAAGGTGGCGCTCGCGTACGAATTCGCCCGGCAGGTCGCGGCCGGGCTGCTGGACCCGACCGACCGGGTGCGCGCGTCGGCGGCGGACCGCCTGGGCGGCACCGGTTCGGCGGGGTTCGCCGACGACGTTTCGTACAGCCTGCGGGACGCGGCACTGCTGGCCCTTTCGGTGTCCGACAACACCGCCGCGGACCTGCTGTTCGACCGCGTCGGCGTGGACAACGTCCGGTCGTTGCTGGCCGAGCTCGGCCTGACGCGCACGACGGTGATCGGTTCGCCGCGGGACGTGCTGCGCACGATCGTCGAGGACACGTCGGCGGGTCACCCGGTGCGGGCGCTGGATCCCCTGCGGACGTCCGCGACCACGCCCCGCGAGATGACGACGCTGCTGGCGGCGATCTGGGCCGACGACGCCGGCGCGCCCGTCCGCGAGTGGATGTCCGCCCAGGTCAGCTGGCACCGGCTGACCGCGGGCTTCCCGCCGGAAGTGGCCGTGGCGGGCAAGACGGGCACGATGCCGGGGATCCGCAACGAAATCGGCGTCGCGACCTATCCGGACGGCGCCGCCTACGCGGTCGCGGTGTTCACCGTCGGCGGGGCGGAGACGTTGCGGCGCCCGGACATCGACCGTGCGATCGGCGATGCGGCCCGCACCGCGGTCGATCAGCTGCGGTCGTAGAAGACGTCCCACGGCCGCGGGCCGTGCGGCGGCGGCACGATCCGCGAAACGCCGTCGTCCTGCAGGATTCCGGCCGCGATTTCGCCCAGCTTCGCCGCCTGCGGGTGCGGGCTGATCGACGGCCACGCGAACGCCAGCCGGGTCCGCAGCACCTCGCCTTCGAGCGGCCGCCAGACCACCCGCGGTTCCCTGCGGACGTTCGGCTCGAAGGCGACGCCGTGCCCGGCCAGCACCAGACCGAGGGCGAATTCGGGGTTGCGGGCGTGGCGGACCGACGCCGGCCGGAACCCGTGTTCCCAGCAGGTGCGCAGCAGCGCGTCGTAACTGCCCGGCGCGGCGGCGCGCGGGGTGTGGACCAGGCCTTCCCCGGCCAGGTCGGCGAGGGAGAGCGTGGCCCGGCGGGCGAGCGGCGAGTCACGGGGCAGGACCACGCCGAGCGGGGTGTCGACGACCGGCCCGAGGTCGAGCCCGACCACGTCCACCGGCACGTGCAGCAGCCCGGCGTCGAGTTCGCGGTCGGCCAGGAGCCGCGCCTGCTCGGCGGTGGTGAGCTCCTGCAGGTCCAGCCGGACGGCCGGGAAGGTGTCGGCGAACTTCGTCAGGATCGCGGCCAGCACGCGGCCGGGCAGGTCCGGTGGCACGCCCGCGCGCAGGCTGTCCAGCTCCCCGCGTTCGGCCTTCGCGACCAGGGCCGTCATGCGGTCCCAGCGGGAGAGCAGGTCGCGGGCTTCGGCGCGCAGCACTTCGCCGGCTTCGGTGAGCGTGACGCGGCGGCCGCGGTCGAACAGCTTCGCGTCCAACTCGGCTTCGAGCCGCTTGATGCGCTGGCTCAACGGCGGCTGGGCGATCCCGAGCCGGTCGGCGGCCCGGCCGAAGTGCAGTTCGTCGGCGACGACGAGGAAGTACCGCAGCGAACGGAGGTGGTCCACGCTGTGACGATAGCCGTTCACCTATCGACATGCCGTCGTCGCGATCTTGGACAGCGGGCCGCGGGTCGTGGTCGGGTCTCCGGTATGGACAAGGGATTGAGCAGACGCGGGCTGTTCGGCGTGGGTGCGGCGGCGGCCGCCGTCCTCGCGGGCGCCCCGGCCACCGCCCGCGCGACTTCGGGCTCCGGGCTGACGTTGCGCTGGTGGGGCAACAACGGCTGGGAAGTCCGCATCGGACCGAAGACCGTCCTCATCGACCCGTGGCTGACCCGGTTCAAGACGGGGACGTACACCAAGGAGGGCGCCGACCCGCGCACGCCGCTCTCGGTGAACCACGGGCTGATCGACGGCTACCTGGACCGCGGGTATCTGCGCGCCGACCACATCCTGGTGACGCACGGCCACTACGACCACCTCACGGACGTCCCGTACCTCGCCCAGCGCACCGGAGCCACGGTGATCGGCACCGAGACGCATTTGAGTCTCATGGCGGCGCTGGGTGCGCCGGAGGACCAGCTGGCCATCGCGACCGGCGGCGAGAACCTGACTTTCGAGGGCTACTCGATCCGGGTGCTGCGGTCCCTGCACTCGGCAACGGGCACCCGGGCGCAGGTGGCGTTCCCGGGCACGCGGCCGCTGTCCCGCCGCGACCGCCCGCGGGTGATCTCGGACCTGCTGGAGGGCGGCACACTGGCGTACGTGGTGTCCGGCGGCGGGGCGAGCGTCCTCGATTTCGGCGGCTCGAACTACGTCGAGTCCGAGCTGGCGGGCCTGCGGCCGGACGTGGTGCTGCTGCCACCCGGCGGCGCGAAGGTGACGGACTACGTCCCGCGGCTGCTGCGAACACTGGGAAACCCACGCTGGGTGGCGGCGACGCACTGGGACGATTTCGACTTGCCGCTGGGACAGGCACATGACCCGAACGGGGGACTGGAGGTGCTGCGCAAAGCGGTGGCGGCGGCGAGCCCGGAAAGCGGGTTCGTGGTGCTGGACCACCTCGGCGAGTTCACGCCGTAGTGCCTTGTCCACAGCCACGCCGTGATGTGGACAAGCAAGCCGCCCGAAGCGTTTTCGGGCGGCTTTGTCGGCGCGGGGCGATAGACTGGACCCGGGGACGCCCCCCAGGGAAGGGCGGGGGTGTCTCCCGGGTCCTGACCGCTAGCCGCTCTTGCGGCGGAACGTCCGCTTGTTCGCCGCCGGCCCGTGGGCGTGCTGGTTCTTGCCGCCGCCGTTCTCGTGCGACGCTCCCGAGCGCGCGTGCGCCTGCTTGCGCTCCAGTGCCTCGCGGAACTTGCGCTTGACGTCGTCCTCCTCGCCGCTGGGCGACGGGTCCGGCTCACTCATGCTTACCTCCGAAAACGACGACGTGTGACCGCCCCAGCCTGGCATCACTCCCACCCGATGGCGAGCCGATTCTCGTCACCCTTCGGCGTTTGGGCGACGGCACGCCGCCGAACCGGACGGACTTGCGGGTCAGCGGCCGGCCGCCGTGGTCGCACAGCAGCATCGGGCGCAGGCGCTCGCCGCATTCGACGTGGTGCAGCGTGATGTCCGGTTCCTGATCCGCCACCCCGAACCCGCGAGACCACTCCGCGATGAACGCCAGCCCCTTCGCCGTCAGGCGGTAGTCGCGGGCGTCCGTGCGGGTCTTCGCGTCCCGGTGCGCAGGACGCCGACCTCTTCTGCTCGCCGGAGGGGTGCGAGCAGACGGCGTGACCCGGTCGTCACCCCGTATGGTGTGCTGCCGGGCACCGGGGGTGCCACCCGCGACCGGGTACGGCGAGCACCGCTCGCCGGGGCGGCCTTGGGCTGGGCGCCGGTCCGTCGTCCCCGGGGACGACGAACCGGCCGGCCGCACTCGAGTCGGGAGGGTGGGCGTGAAGCTTTCGGTGTCGCTGGGGCTCTGGCAGGACCGGCCGCCCGAGGAGGCGCTGGACACCGCCCGCGCGGCCGAGGCCGCCGGCTACCCGGAGCTGTGGATCGGCGAGATGGCCACGTGGGACGCCTTCGCGCTCGGCACGGCGATCGGCGCGGCCACCTCCCGGATTTCCCTGACCTTCGGGCCGTTGGCGGTGACCGTGCGGGACCCGGCGACGATCGCCATGGGGGTCGCCTCGGTGGCCGCGCTGACCGGCCGCACGACCGGCGTCGCGCTCGGGACGTCGAGTGACGTCGTCGTGCGCGGCTGGCACGGCCGCTCCCGCGACCACCCGGCCACGGCGCTGGCGGAGTCCGCCGTCGCGGTCCGGCAGCTGCTGGCCGGCGAGAAGTCCGCGGTGGACGGCCGGGTCGTCGGCTCGCGGGGCTACCGGCTGCGGTTGCCCGCCCCGCACTCCCGGCTGACGATCGCCGCCTTCGGGCCGCGTGCGCTCGAGGTCGCCGCGCGGCACGCCGACCGGATGGTCGTCAACCTCGTCAGCCCCGCGGCCGCGGCGACGCTGGTGCGCGGGCTGCGTGCCGCCGCCCAGCGCGCCGGGACCGCCCCGCCGCCGGTGGCCGCGTGGGTGGTCGCCGCGGCCGACCCGGGACCGGCCGAGCTCGAACAGCTCCGCCGGGGCGTGGTCGGCTACCTCGCCGCGCCCGGCTACGCGGACATGTTCCGCGCGGAAGGCTTCGGTGACCTCGTCGACTTCGCGCGCACCCGGCCGCACCCGCGTGAGCTCCTGGCCGCGGTGCCTGCCGAAGCCGTCGCCGCGGTCGGGCTTTTCGGCACCCGCGACGAGATCGCCGCGAAGGTCGCCGAATACGCGGCGGCCGGGCTCGACGAGCTGGCCATCGTGCCCGCGACCGGCGACGACGACCCCGGTGGCGAAAAGACCCTCGCCGCGTGTCGATCCGCGGCCGTCCCGTTCGACGCGTGGGCATGACCGAACCCAACGCAACCCAGAACCTCGACCGATCCGGGTCCGCGGCGCTGCCGTGGAGCAGGGCGCGCGACCTCCTCGCCACCCAGACCCCCGCGGAGGACCTGACGTTCTTCGTCGGGACCGTCCGCCCCGACGGACGGCCGCATGTCGCCGGCGTCGGGGCCATCTGGGTGGACGACGCCCTGTACTTCGTGAGCGGGCCCGGCACCCGCCGGGCCCGCAACCTGGCGGTGAACCCGGCGTGCACCGTGTCGGTGCGGCTGCGCGGGATCGACGTCACGATGGAAGGAGAGGCCCACCGCCTCACCGAGCCGGGCACCCTCGAGCGCGTGGCGGCCGTCTACCGATCGGGCGGCTGGCCCGCGACGGTGGTGGACGAGGGGTTCACCGCCCCTTTCATGGCGGCGAGCGCCGGCCCGGCGCCCTGGCACCTGTACCGGCTCACGCTGCACCGGGCCTTCGGCGTCGCCACCGCCGCGCCCCACGGCGCCACCCGCTGGGACTTCACCCGCTGACCGCCGAGGCGACGAGCCCGCCGATGGCCACCATGCCGTCGACGTTCGGGTGCAGCGGCGCGGCGACCGACGTCGGGACGAGACTCTCGAACCACTTGACGCCGGGCAGCTTGCAGACGTCGTGGCCGATCGAGGCCGTCCGCACGTCGACGTAGTGCGCGCCGTGCGCGGCGGCCTGGCGGGCCAGGGCGGCGTTGGTCCTGTCGATGCTGCCCTGGATGTAGTTCGCGTCGCGCGGGGTCAGCGGCGCGATCGGCCAGCAGCCGTCGGGCGGCAGGTAGGTGCCGTAGCCGACCACGTGAACGCCGGCGTTCGGTGCCTTGGCGTGGATCGCGTCCAGCAGAGCACCCCACACCGGCTCGAACGCGGCGATCTTCTCGGCCAGCTGGTCGTGGCCGCCGGCGGTGTACCGGTCGACGCAGTCGGGCTTGCTGCCGGGCAGCAGGTTGATGCAGCTCGTCGCCGCCCCCACCAGGCCGATGTCGTTGCCGCCGATGGTCACGGTCACCGTGCGGGTCTGCTCGCTCAACGCGTCCAGCTGCGGCGGCACCGGGCCGGCCGGCGTCTGCTGCGGTGCGGTCATGTCCGCCGTCGTCGCGCCGGAGCAGGTGACGTCCTTCAACGGCACGCCGAGGGCTTTCGCGGCGACGTGCGGGTAGTCCAGCAGCGACCGGAGGCAGCCGGGGGAGGAGAGGTCCCACGGCGGGATCAGCGGCCCGGCCGCCGCGGAGTCCCCCAGTGCCACGTACTCGCCGGCGGTTTCCGCCCCGGCTGTGCCCGCCGTGCCCGCTGTCGCGCTCGTGAGCGCGGTGACCATGATCGCGATGAACGCCGTCGTCCTCACTCGCACGCCGTCCTCCTTGACGTTGTGCCGGCTGTTGGTTTCCGTGACACCATCGGCACCGATCGTGGCCGGATTGACTGGGAATCCGGGCAGAGAACGAGGGGATCGGTTGTGACCGAGCACAAACGCGGCGGGGACCTGACCCTCGGCGGGCAGCGCGTGCACGAGCGGCTCGCCCGGGAGGAGCCCGAGCTGATATCCCGCGTGCTCGCGCGGATCCAGGCCGAGGTCGCCGACTACCGGCGGCTCCCGGTCGAGGAACTGGCCGGTGACATCGCGGGCATCACGCGGCAGGCGGTGCGGGCGTTCGCGCGCAGCCTGCGCGAGGACCGCGGCCTGAACGCGGCCGAGCTGCGGCAGGTCGGCGCGTCCGCGGTCCGGCGGGCCGAGGAGGGGTTCCCGCTGGAGGCCGTGCTGACCGCCTACCACGTCGGCGCGCGGGAGATCTTCGCCGTCGGGTCCGCTGCGTCGGGCCGTGCGGACGTCGCCGATCTCCTCGAGGTCGCGGACCGCGTGCTGGCGTTCGTCGGCACGGTCACCGGCGCGGTCACCCGCGGGTACCTGGAGGAGCTGCGCACGAAGGTCGGGCAGGAGCACACCGCGCGCCGGAGTTTGCTGTCGGTGCTCGTCGACGGCGGCCCGGTCGATGTCGTCGCCCGCAGCGCGGGGATCACCCTGCCCGCGCGGTACCTCGTGCTGAGCGTCGAACTCGGGCCGCACGCGGACGAGGAGTCGCCGGAGGTGGACGCCGAGATCGCGGTCCGCCGCAAGCTCCGGCGGTTCCTCGCGGCGTTCGAACGGTTCTGCGGCGACGGGGTGCTGGCGTCCCTGGACGGCCCGGGCGGGCTGGTGCTGCTGCCGGTGGCGGGCCGCGCGCCGGACTGGCACGCCGTGCTCGACGCGGCCGGGCGCGCGGCGGGCGTCACCGTGCTGGCGGCGGCGGAAACGGCGGCGCCGCCGGAGGTCCGGGCGGTGGCGGCGCAGACCGGCGAGGTGCTGGACGTGCTGCGGTGGTTCGGCCGGCCGCCGGGCCTGTACCACCTCGACGACGTCCTGGTGGAGTACCAGCTGACCCGCCCGGGCGCGGCCCGCGACCGCCTCGCGGCGGCGCTCGACCCGCTGGACGCCCACCCGGAGCTGGTGGAAACGCTGGACGCGTACCTGCGGCTGGAGACGAACCGCCGCCGCACGGCGGCCCGGCTCCACGTCCACCCCAACACGGTGGACTACCGCCTCCGCCGCATCCGCGACCTCACGGGCATCGACCCCCTCCACCCGGCGGGCTTGCCCCGCATCCTCGCGGCCTCCGCCGCCCGCCGCGCCACCCACCCCTGACCCGCCCCCACCCGAGACGCCCCTCCAGACACGCGAGATGCCCACCCAGTCACGCGAGTTCCGCCTCCAAGCACGCGTGTCGACCCTCCAATCACGCGTGTCGACCCTCCAATCACGCGTGTCGACCTCCTGATCACGCGTGTCGACCTTTCGATCACGGGCGCCGGGCACCGGTCGGCGAACCGGCGCGCCCGGGAGGTCGGTTCGCAAGGGGTGGGCGGCCTGCCTCACGGAACTCGGAGCACTCGGCCGGCGAACTCGCGTACCCGGACGGTCAGTACCCGTGATCGGAGAGTCGACTCACGTGATTAGAGAGTCGACTCGCGTGATCGGAGAGTCGACTCACGTGATTGGAGGGTCGACTCGCGTGATTGGAGGGTCGACACGGCGTGGGCCAAAGCTCCGGTGACGGGGCACCAGCGTGAGCCAGGACACGGCACCTACGCCCTGGCCCTCGGTTCGTTACGCCCTACTGACCTGCCACACCCGCGATCGCGTCGGCGAGCTGGGGCCAGACCGCGCGCGGCAGGTTGTGGCCCATGCCCGGGATCACCACCAGCTCCGCGCCCGGGATCGCCTCCGCCGTCGCCTTGCCGCCGCTCACGTTGATCAGCGGGTCCGCGTCGCCGTGGACGACCAGGGCCGGCAGCCGGACGTCCCGAAGGCGGGCGGTGCGGTCGCCCGATGCCACCACCGCCGCCGCGTGGCGCAGCGTGCCCACCGGGTGGCGGGCGCGGTCGTAGTGCACCGCCGCCTTGGCCAGCAGGAACGCCTCGTCGTCCGGGTAGCCGGGGGAGCCCAGCCGCCGGTAGCCCTCGACGCTGTCGGCGAGCGCTTGTTCGCGGGTCGACGCCGGGGGACGCGTCAGCAGCGCCAGCGCCCACGGCTCGGCCCGCCCGACCGACGGATCGCCGGTCGTCGACATGATCGATGTGACCGACAGCAGCCGGTCCGGGTGGTCGATGGCCAGCTGCTGCACGATCATCCCGCCCATCGACGCCCCCACCACGTGCGCGCGGGAAATGCCCAGCGCGTCGAAGAGCCCGACGGCGTCGTCCGCCATGTCCGAAAGCGTGTACGGCGCACTCGACAGATCGCCCGCGGCCAGCGCGGCCAGGTCCGGCGGGGGCAGGTGGTCGAGCCACGTCGAGAGCCCGACGTCCCGGTTGTCGTAGCGCACGACGAAGAACCCGCGGCCGGCGAGCAGCTCGCAGAAGTCCTCCTCCCAGGTGATCATCTGGGCGCCGAGGCCCATCACCAGGACCAGCGGCGGGGCCGCCGGATCGCCGAAAGTGTCGTACTCGAGCTCGAGACCGTTGGCCTGTGCGCGTGCCATGCCCCGATCCTGCCGTACCCGTGCGGAGCTGGCACCCGGCCGGGCGGTGCCGTTACGGTTACTCCCCATGCCTCCCTCATCTTCGGGCACCGGACAGCGGCCCCGGTCGCGGGCCGCGGCCGGGCTGCCGGCGCTGACGGCCGACTCCATCGTCAGCGCGGCCACCGCCCTCACCGCCCAGCGCGGCCTGGACAACTGGACGCTGCGGGAGCTCGCCCGCGCGGTCGAGGCCTACCCGGCGGTGATCTACCACCACGTCGGCGACCGGGACGCGGTGGTCAACGCCGTCGTCGACCGGGTCGTCGGGCTGATCGAGCTGCCGGCGGAGCGGCTGCCGTGGCAGGAGTGGTTCACCGAGCTGCTGGCCGGTCTGCGCGCGGTGCTGCGTACCTACCCGGGCTGCGCGCGGCGGCTGGCGCTGTTCGGCCCGTCCGTCAAGGCGGCCACCCGCACCATCGACGCGGGCATCGGCGTGCTGCTGGACGCCGGGTTCGGCCGCGAAAGCGTGCTGGCCTACAACCTCCTGCTGATGACCGCCTGCCAGTTCGTCGCCATGGAGGACGACCGCGACGGCGCGCTCGCCCTGCGGATCGACAACACCGAGGAGTACGCGACCTACCGCGAGCGGGCCGACCTGCCGGGGATGGCCGAACTGGGCGCGGCGATGCACGACCTGATGGGTGACCCGGACCTCGCGTCGGGGTACTACGCGCAGCTCTACGACTACGCGGTCCGGCGGTGCCTCGACGGGCTCGCGCACCGCTTGGACGAACTTCGCGAATCGGGCGGCGAAGGCTGACAGCGACTTGACAGCGCCGCGGCGTACCGTGGCCCTGCGTCGGTGGTTCGCCCACTGACCCGGAGCCCCTGGCGCCCTCCTCCCCCTCGTGGCGCCGGGGGCTTCGGTCTACTCGCCGTGCCGTGGGGCCGGCGGCTCCGCCTGGATGGCCGGGAAGATCTCGCCGACGAGGGTCACGAGCGACTTCGACAGCAGCAGGTGCACCTGGTCGCGGGTCAGTGACCGGCGCACGAGCCACTCCCGGCCCGCGGACTTCACCATCCCGCCGAACGCGCGCACCAGCGCGTTGAGCTCGGGCCCGTGCTCGCTCGTCCGGGACAGCCCGACGGCCTCCAGCACGCGGTCGGCGGATTCGCGGTCCGCTTCTTCGAGGATGCGCTCCACCTCGAGGTCCCGGCCGATGCCCTCGGGCGCGATCGCGGCCAGCCACATCCGCTCCTGGCTGGTGACCATGTCGAGGAACCACTCGATGGCGACGTCGGCGCGCAGTTCGAGCGGCCCGTCGGGGAGGATCTCGACGGCCAGCCGCGGCACGGTCAGCGCGCGGCGGATGATCTCCAGGTACAGCTCGCGTTTGGTGCCGAAGTAGTGGTTGATCAGCCCCCGCGCGACCCCGGCCGCCGCAGCTATGTCCGAAGTGGACACTGCGGAATAGGGACGCTCACCGAACAGCCGCGCGGCACAGGCGTAGATCTGTTCCTTCCGTTCGTCCGGTTCCAGTCTTCGCCATCTCGGCGCCGGCTCGGTGTTCATCCGCCCATCGTCGCACGGGCCGTTGCGCCGAGCAGGGTAGTCAGCACGATGTCGGATGTGCCGCCACCCCGATCCCACTATCGGGGCACGGTCAGTCCGGCAGCGTGATCGGGGCGATGTCCGCGAAGCCGTCACCCGGGCCCGGGTTCGCCGGATCGGTCGCCCCGCCGAAGTGGTGCAGCACGCCCCACACGGCGTTCAGCGCGGTCTGCACCGCGCCCTCGGCCCACCCCGCCGTCCACGAGATGTCGTCGCCGGCCAGGAACAGGCCGCGGTACCGCGGTTCCAGGTCGTCCTGCACGAAGTGGGTGAACAGCCGCTGCTGGTAACGGTAGTGGCCGGGCAGGTTCGCCTTGAACGCGCCCATGAAGTGCGGCTCGGCCTCCCACGACACCGTCACCGGGTCGCCGATGATGTGCCGCCGGACGTCGACGCCCGGGTAGATCTCGCGCAGCGACTGCAGCATGACCTCGACGCGCTCGCCCACCGGCAGCGGCAGCCACTTCAGCGAGTCGTCGGCCCACGTGTACGACAGGCAGATCACCGCGGGCTTCGCCGGGTCGTCGCCGAGCAGGTACGTGCCGCGCGGCATCCGGTCGGTGAGCGTCATGCTCATCGCGTCGCGGCCGGTGGCCGGGTCGCGGTCCAGCCAGAACGGCCGGTCGACCGGCACGAACACCTTCGACGACGCCATGTAGTGCGTGCGCTCGATCGCCGTCCAGTGGTCGATGGGGAACAGCGCTTCGTCGCACTCGATGTTGGACAGCAGCATCCAGCTCTGCGCGGTGAACACCGCGGCCGGGAACGTCCGGATGTGGCCGCACGCGTCCGTCACGGTGATGTTGGCCGGTGCCGTGCGGTGCAGCCGCGCGACACCGGGCCGCGGCCGTCCGCCGTGCAGCGTGCTGAGGCTGGTGCCCACCGGCCAGAACGCGATGTCTTCCGGCGCGTGCTCCCACAGCCGCAGCGGCAGCTGCCTGCTGCCGCCGGTGATGCTGCGGTGCTCGTCGTCGGCTCCGGTGTAGACCACCCGCAGGATCTCCAGGATGGAGTTCGGGAAGTCGGTGTCCCAGCCGCCGGTGCCGAAGCCCACCTGGCCGAAGATCTCGCGGTGGCGGAAGGAGGCGAATTCGGGGGAGTCGCAGAGGAAGCCGTAGAACGTCTGGTTGTCCAGCCGCGGGACGAGCTCGTTCCAGAGCCGCTTGATCGTCTTCGCGTCGCGGTCGCGGATCGCCGTCTGCATCTCGGCGAAGGAGGCGTGCTCGGCCAGTGTCCGGTCCCAGGCCGCGGCGACCTCTCGGAAGACGGCGGGCAGCTCCTCCGGGGTGCGCGCGTAGTGGCTCTGTCCCTTCAGGTCCACGACGGTGCTCGGCGTCCCCGGCGCCAGCGGGTTCGGGAACGGCGTGGTCGCCAGCCCGACCTTGTCGATGTAGTGGAAGAGCGCGGTCGACGCGGGCGGGAAGCGCATCGCGCCCATCTCGGCGACGACGTCGTCCGGGCAGCCCGGGAACCGCACGGTCCGCAGCCGGCCGCCGAGCTCGGCGATCTCGTACACCACCGGCCGCAGGCCCAGCTTCATCAGTTCGTACGCGGTGACGATGCCCGAGAGGCCGCCGCCGATCACCGCCACCTCGGTGCCGTGCCGGTCGGCGGGCAGCGAGCCGAGGCCGGCGGGGTGGGCGAGGTAGTCGTCGTAGGCGAACGGGAAGTCCGGGCCGAACATGGTGATCGGGCGGCCCGCCGGTTCGTCGTGGTGGATCGCGGTCGGGACGGCGGAGGTCATGCGGTGGTTCCTCGGTACAGTTCGGGCCGTCGGTCGGCCAGGTGGGTGTTCTCCAGGCGGGACGCGGTCAGGGCGGCCCGCGTGACGTCGGCGGCGATCACCCCGGGCCCGGCACCGGCGCGGGCCAGCACCTCGCCGGTCGGGGCCACGACGCAGGACCGCCCGCAGTAGGTCAGCTCCTGCTCGGTGTCGCAGCGGTTCGCGTAGGCGACGAACAACTGGCTCTCGTAGGCCCGCGCGGGCACGAGCGTGTCGGCGACCAGCTCGTACGGGTGCATCAGCGCGGTCGGCACGACCAGCAGCTCGGTGCCGGCGAGCGCGTGCGCGCGGACCAGTTCCGGGAACTCGACGTCGTAGCAGATCAGCAGCCCGACCCGGACGCCGCCGAGGTCGGCCTGCACCACGGCTTCGTCGCCGGGGGTGAACCACGCCCGGTCGAGGTCGCCGAAGAGGTGCGTCTTGCGGTAGTTGGCCAGCCGCCGCCCGGTCGCGTCGACGAGCTGGACGCTGTTGTAGACGTGCTCGCCGTCGGTTTCCGGGTAGCCGTACGCCAGTGCGGCGCCCAGGCGCCGGGCCAGCTCGGCCATCCGGGTGGCGGTGGGACCGTCGGCGGGCTCGGCGAGCTCGTGCGTGCGCGCGCCGATGTGGTAGCCGGTGGTGCTCATCTCCGCGGTGACGACGAGGCCGGCGTCGGTTCCGCGCAGGTCGCCGAGCGGGCCCTGGTGGATCGCGACCCTCACGCCAGCCTCGACTTCCGGATCCCGTAGCCGAAGTAGAACAGCAGGCCGAGGACCATCCAGGCGCCGAAGACCAGCCAGGTGGCGCCGTCGAGGCTGAGCATCATGTACGCGCAGCAGAGCACGCCCAGGATCGGCGTCACCGGCGAAAGCGGGACGCGGAACGAGCGCGGGCGGTCGGGCTGGCGCCTGCGCAGCAGCAGGACGGCCACGTTGACCAGCCCGAACGCGAACAGCGTCCCGATGCTGGTGGCGTCGGCCAGCTTCCCCAGCGGGATGAACGCGGCCAGTGCGGCGACGAAGGCGGAGACCACTAGGGTGTTGATCCGCGGGGAGCCGGTCTTGGCGTCCACTTTGGATAAGGCGGCCGGGACGAGTCCGTTGCGGGACATGGCGAACAGGATGCGCGTCTGCCCGTAGAGGACGGTCAGCACGACGCTGGAGATGGCCACGATCGCGCCGACGGCCAGCAGCCCGGCCCAGAACGGGTTGTCCGAGACGACGTCGAGCACATGCGAGAGCGCGGCTTCCTGGCCGTCGAACTGCTGCCACGGCAGTGCGCCGACGGCGGCCACGGCGACCAGGCAGTACAGCACGGTGACGATGCCGAGGGAGAGCAGGATCGCCCGCGGTAGGTCGCGCTGCGGGTTCTTCGCCTCCTCGCCGGCGGTCGAGGCCGCGTCGAAGCCGATGTAGGAGAAGAACAGCTTGGCCCCACCGGCGCTCAGCCCGGCCAGCCCCAGCGGCAGGAACGGCGTGAAGTTCTTCGCCTGCACCGCGCTGAAGGCGATCGCGCAGAAGAGCACCAGCGTGCCGATCTTCACCACGACCATGACCACGTTGGCCCGCGCGCTCTCCTTCGCCCCGGACAGCAGCAGCACCATCGCGAGGACCACGACGAGGATGGCGGGCACGTTGACCACGCCGCCCGAGCCGGGCGGCTGGCTGAGCGCGTCCGGGATGGCGAAGCCGAAGGCCAGCCGCAGCAGTTCGTTCAGGTACTGGCCCCAGCCGACGGCGACCGACGCCACCGAGACGCCGTATTCGAGCACCAGGCACCACCCGCAGACCCAGGCGACGAGCTCGCCGAGCGTGGCGTAGGTGTAGGAGTAGGACGAACCGGACAGCGGGATCATCCCGGCGAGCTCGGCGTAGGACAGCGCCGAGAACAACGCCGTGACGCCGGCGAGCACGAACGAAAGGACCACCGCCGGGCCGGCCACCGGGACGGCTTCGCCGAGCACGACGAAGATGCCGCTGCCGAGCGTCGCCCCGATGCTGAGCATGGTGAGCTGGCCGAGGCCGAGCGACCGCTTCAGCGTGCCATGATCACCTTTGGCGACCAGGTCGGCGACCGGTTTCCGCCGCACCGTCGCGGCTCGCAAAGTCATGCCGACGACGGTAACGGCCGTTTCGGGCGGGCAAAACACGAGGACGTTGCGCGTACAGATGAATCACAGGTGATTCATTGCACATCGACGTCGAATCCTGGCGATTCGTTCCGAGTTCGATTTTCGGTGGCCGGACGATGTCGGATCGCCGGTGTGCCGTTCGTGGAGGGGGTGAGCGGCCGTCACGAGGGCGCCGCCGGAACCGCCAAGGGGACTGAGATGTCGCACCCGGAGCCCGTCGCCCACCGCATGTACGACCTGGTCGAGCCGATCGGCCTCGTGCCCTACTTCGCCGACGAGTCGGACGAAGCCCTGATGGCGCTGGGCCTGCGCAACGTTTGGGACGCCTACTTCGCCGGGCGGGCCGCGCCGCTGGGCCGCGGGGTGCCGGCGGAGGTCGTCCACGCGATCTTCTACAACTTCGCCCCCGGCGAGGTGGCCCGCCACCTCCCGCGGGTGTGGGAGCTGACCACGCCCGAGGCGGCGCTGGCGGCCCGCGAGCGGGGCTGCGTCGCGGGGATGCGCCGGATCCTCGGCGACCTCGCCGACGACCCCGCCGTCGCGCGGGCCGGCCACCTGCTGCTGAAGGCGGCGACCAGCGCGCCGGTCGAGGGACGCGCGCTCTACGCCGCGTTGCGCGCGCTGCCGGTCCCGCAGGAGCCGGTGGCCCGGCTGTGGCACGCCGCGACCCTGCTGCGCGAGCACCGCGGCGACGGCCACATCGTCGCCCTGGTGGCCGAGGGCATCGGCGGAACGGAGGCCCACGTGCTCCACGCCCTTTCCGCCGGCATGCGCCCGCAGGACTTCGGCCGCGTCTGGCACCTCCCGGCCGCGCAGCTGGACGCGGTCATCGACGGCATGCGCGCCCGCGGTCTCGTCGGCTCCGACGGCTGGCTCACCACCGAGGGCCGGGCCACCAAGGACCGCGTCGAGGCCCTGACCGACCGCCTCGCGGAGGCCCCGTACCACGCCCTGACCCCCACCGAGCTCGACCACCTCGTCGCCGACCTCGAACCGATCTCGAAGACCTTCCGAGCCACCTTCCCGATGTGACCCGAGCTTCCCGAGCCATCACCCGTGTTCAGAGGGTCATCACCCGTGATTGGGAGGTCGACACGCGTGATCAGAGGGTCGACACGCGTGATTGAAGGGTCGACACGGCCCGCCTTCGTGTCGACCTCCCAATCACGCGAGTTGACTCTCCAATCACGCGTGTTGACCCTCTGGTCACGCTGGTGGGGTGGGTTCTGCGGCGGGCAGGAGGACCGTGAACGTCGGGGGGGACGGGCGGCTGAGCCGGAGGCGGCCGCCCTCGGCCTCGGCGAGGCCGCGGGCCAGGCGCAGGCCGATGCCGTGGCCGCTGGGGGCCGTCGCGAACGGGTCCGTTTCGCCGAGGTCCGGGCCTTCGTCGGCGACGTCGATGGCGAGCGCGTCACCGGCGTCGCGGGCCAGCACCGTGACCGTGCCGCGCCCGTGCGTCACCGCGTTGTCCAGGAGCACGCCGAGGACCTGGCGGACCGCCGCGGCGGCCACGTGCGCCGGCGGCGGGTCCTCCCGGAGGATCCGCAACGCCCGGCCCTGGGGGCCGAGCAGGGCTTCGCCGGCCTGGCGGACCTCTTCGAGCAGCGCGTCGAGGGCCAGCTCGGCCCGCGGTGCCCGGCGTTCGCGGCCCAGGGCCAGGAGGTCCTCGATCGTCCGTTCCAGCCGGTCGGCGGACGCGATCCCGGCGCGGATGGCCGCGTACGGGTCCGCCGCCGGTGTCTCCAGCGCGGCTTCGAGCTGCAGGCGCAGCCCGGTCAGCGGGGTGCGCAGCTGGTGGGACGCCTCCGCGGAGAACGCCCGCTCGCGCTCCAGCGTCGAGCCGATCCGGGCCGCCGTGGCGTCCAGTGTTTCGCCGACCTGGTCGATCTCGGGGATGCCCGCGCGCGGGGACCGGGCCGTGAAGTCGCCGTCGCCGAGCCGGTCGGCCGCCGCGGCCAGCTCCTCCAGGGGCCGGACGAGCCGCTTCGTGAACCGCCGGGCCAGCAGCCAGCTCGCCCCGGTCGTCGCGACCGCGAGCCCGGCCATGCCGAGCCAGGTCAGGATGATCCGCTGCCGCAGATCGGACATGGGCATCGCGGCGCGGACCACACCGGTCAGCCGGGAGCCGCTGACCACCGGCACCGCCAGCGCGAGTTCGTCGCCTTCGCGGCCGATGACGACGTCCACCGTGGCCCGGGCGGCCTGCCGCTCGACCGGGCCGCCGACGGCGGGCCCGTGCCCGGCGAGCAGCTGCCCGTCCGGGAGGTAGATCGCGACGACGGCTTCGTCTTCGCCCGCCTCCGACGGCGGCACCTCGGGCCTCAGGCCGGCGTCCAGCTCGTGCGACACGGCGAGGGCGGCGGTGTCCGCGGCCCGTTCCAGGTCGCCCTTCGCGTCGTCGTGGTAGTACTGCCACACCGCGAAGGCCAGCGGCAGCGCGAACAGCAGGGTGGCGACGAGTGCGGCCAGCACCGTCAGCGACGTGATCCGGCGGCGCACGGCTACCCTTCGGCCGCGGTCCGGGTGGGGTCTTCCAGCCGGTAGCCGTGCCCGCGCAGGGTGGCGATCCGCGGCACCTCGTCGTCGGGCCCGGCGGCCGCCGAGAGCTTGCGGCGCACCGCCGCGATGTGCACGTCCAGGGTCTTCGTCGAGCCGTACCAGTGCGCGTCCCAGACCTCGGACATCAGCGTCTCCCGGCTCACCGCCACGCCGGGCTGCTCGGCGAGCCGGGCCAGCAGGTCGAACTCCTTCGCGCGCAGGACCACTTCGCGCCCGCCCAGGGTGGCGCGGCGGCCGGCGATGTCGACGGTCAGCCCGCCGATGGTGACCGGCGGCCGCGCCCCGGCCGGCGCGCCGCGCCGCAGGTGCGCCCGCACCCTGGCCAGCAGTTCGCCCAGCCGGATCGGCTTGGTGAGGTAGTCGTCCGCGCCGGCGTCGAGGCCGACGACGACGTCCATCTCCTCCTGCCGGGCGGTGAGGATGACCAGCACGGCGGACGGCAGCGCGGCCCGCAGGCGGCGGCAGACCTCGACGCCGTCGAGGTCGGGCAGGCCCAGGTCGAGCAGCACGAGGTCGAAATCGCCGGGTTCGGCCGCCTGCAGGGCGGTCCGCCCGTCGCGGCGCCAGCACACCTGGTGCCCGTGCAGCCGCAGGGTCGATTCGAGCACGCTGCCGATCGCCGCGTCGTCTTCCACCACCAGCAGGTTCGGCATGCCGGAAGCGTAACCGGCGAAGGGCCGGATCCCGGACTGCTGTGGCCTATTCCGCCCGCGTCGCGAGGCCGATCTGCGATATCCGCATCGAAGCGGCGGTCAGCGCTTCGGTGAACGCAGCGACTTCGCCGGGCCCGAACCGGCTGCTCGGCCCGGTGATCGCCAGTGCGGCCAGCAGCCGTCCGTCGCCGTCGTGCACCGGCGCGGCGACGCTGGACGCGCCCGGCTCCGGCTCGTCGTGGCTGACCGCGGCGCCGCCGGTGCCGACAGTGCCGCCGGTGCCGACAGTGCCGCCGCTGCCGACGGTGCCGTTCAGCACGCGCCCGGCGGCCCCGAACCCGAGCGGCAGCTCGTCGCCGACGCGGCCCACGTGCCGGATGGCCAGCGGTCCCTCCTGCTGGGCCACGCAGACCAGCACGGACGTGCTGCGCACGTAGACGTTCACCGTCTCCCGGCACTCCCGGGCCAGCTCGCGCAGCACCTGGCGGACCGGCTCGGGCAGCTGCCACGCCGTGTTCGCCAGGTGGGCCCACCGCAGCATCCCGGGCCCGACGGTGATCCGCCCGTCCGGCCGCGTCCAGAGCAGGCCGCGCTGCTCGCAGGTGGCGACCAGCCGCAGCACCGTCGTCTTCGCCAGGCCGCTGGCCGCCGTGAGGTCCTTGACCGCCCAGGTCCGGCGGTGTTCGGTGAAGAGGGCGAGCAGGTCGAACGCCCGGAGCACGCTCCGCACCGAGCCGTCGTCGGCCGCCTTCATGCGTGACTCCCGTCCGCCTGGTGGACTCAGCGTACCGCCAGGCGGACCGGATCAAGCAACGTGTCGCTCGAACGCCGTAACGGTCTCGGCGAGCACGTCGGCGCCCGGCCGGGCCCACAGGTCCGCGTTGAACACCTCGACCTCGATCGGCCCGGTGTAGCCCGCGGCTTCGACGGCCGCGCGCAGCCGGCGGTGGTCGATCGGGCCGTCGCCGGGCAGGGCGCGGCCCAGCAGCGGGTCGGGCAGCGGCACGAGGACGTCGCAGACGTGGAACCCGGCGAGCCGGCCGGCGGCCGCGGCGATCGACTCCTCGATCCGCGGGTCCCACCAGACGTGGAACTCGTCCACGACCACCCCGACCTGCTCGGCCGGGTGCTCGACGGCGATCGCCAGCGCCTGGTCCACAGTGGACAGCACCGACCGCTCCGCGCACTGCATCGGGTGCAGCGGCTCCAGGCCGAGCCGGACCCCGCGTTCCCCGGCGTACGGCGCCAGCTCGCCGACGGCGTCGGCGACCCGCTGCCGGGACGCGGTGAGGTCGTTGCCCGCGATTCCGCCCACGACCAGCACGAGCACGCCGGCCCCGAGCGCGGCGGCTTCGTCGATCGCCTCGCGGGTCCGCGCCACACCGTCCACAGGGGACCCTTCGGGGGTCACGCCGGTGAAGAACCCGCCGCGGCACAGCGACGAGACCCGCACACCGTGCTCCTTCAGCAGCCGGGCGGCCTCGTCGACGCCGGTCTCGGCGACCTTGTCGCGCCACAGCCCGATCCAGCCGACGCCCGCCTCGGCGCAGCCGGCCACCGCTTCGGGCAGCGACCAGGACTTCGTGGTGATCTGGTTGAGGCTCAGCCGGGGGTCCATCACGCGACCCCCGCGACCTGCAGCAGCGGCCGCATCCGGGCCTCGGCCAGGTCCGGATCGGCCAGCACGCCCGCCTCGTCGGCCAGCCGCAGCAGCGTGGCCAGGTGGGTGATCGTACGGGCGGACTCCTGGCCGGCGATCATCCGGAAGTGGTCCTGGTGGCCGTTGAGGTGGGCGAGGAAGACGACGCCGGTCTTGTAGTGCCGGGTCGGCGCGCGGAAGATCTCGCGGGACAGGGCCACCGTGGGGTCGAGCAGGGCGCGGAACCCGGGTGCGTCGCCCTCGTCCAGCCGACGCAGTCCCGCCGCGGCGACCGGGGCGATCGGGTCGAAGATGCCGAGCAGCGCCTCGCTGTGGCCTTCGGCGTCCCCGGCGATCAGCCCGGGGTAGTTGAAGTCGTCGCCGGTGTAGCAGGCGACGCCGTCCGGGAGCGCCCGGCGGAACTCGACCTCGACCTCGGCGTCGAGCACCGACACCTTCACCCCGGCGATCGCGGGCGCGTGCTCGGTGCACAGCGCCACCAGTTCGCGTGCGGCGGCGCGGACGTCGTCGTGGCCCCAGTAGCCGGCCAGCGCCGGGTCGAACTGCTCGCCCAGCCAGTGCAGCAGGACGGGGGCGCCCGCCTCGGACAGCAGCTTCCCGTACGCCGCGTGGTAGTCGGCCGGGCTCCCGGCGGCGGCGGCCAGTGCCCGGCTGGCCATCACGACCGGGACCGCGCCCGCGCCGGCCACCAGATCGAGCTGCTCCCGCCAGGCGTCCACAATGGACGTCACGGCCGCCGGGCCCGGCGGCAGCTGGTCGGTGCCCACCCCGGCGCACCAGCGCCGCCCGGCCGCGACCGCGCCGGTGCGGGTCACCAGCTCCCGCGTCGCCGGCCAGTCGAGGCCCATGCCGCGCTGCGCGGTGTCCATCGCCTCCGCGACCCCGAGCCCGCACGACCAGAGGTGCTCGCGGAAGGCGAGCGTCGTGTCCCAGTCGACGGCGTAGGGCTCGTCGGCCCGCGCGTCGGCGACGACGTGCGCGGCGGCGTAGGCGATGCGCGACTTCGGCGGCGACAGTGATGTCTTCGGGGGCTCGGGGGGCCGTGGCCCGGACGGCGACCAGTTCAGCAGCTCGCCGCCGGGGGCCGGGAGCACGAGCATCGAGGACCTCCGAAAGGGTCAGAAAGCGCTTTCTCAACCCACGGTAGGGCCTGGGCCGCGCCCGCGGCAAGGCCCGGTGGGGTCAGCGCTTGGGCCGTCCGGTGCTTTCGCGCAGGACGACTTCACCGGAGAGCCGGACCGTCCGCGGCCGGGTACCCTCGGAGCCCTTGATCGCCAGGTCCATCGCGCGTTCGCCGAGTTCCTCCAGCGGCAGCCGCACGGTCGTCAGCGCCGGGGCGAGGTCGCGGACCACCGGGATGTCGTCGAAGCCGGCCACCGAGATGTCGCCGGGCACGGACAGGCCTTCTTCGCGCAACGCCGTCAGCGCGCCGATCGCCATCACGTCCGTGACGGCGAACAGGCAGGTCGGCAGCTTGCGCCTGCGGCCGGCGAGCAGCCGTTTGGTTGCCTCGTAACCGCCGTCGCGGCTGAACGCGGCCTCGACGACGTCGTCTTCGCGCAGTTCGATGCCGTGCGCGGCCAGCTCGCCGGAGAACCCGGCCAGCCGGTCGATCACCGTGCTCAGCCGCCGCGGCCCGGCCAGCACGGCGAACCGCTTGTGGCCGAGGCCGATCAGCTCCTTCGCCAGCGCCGCGGCCCCGCCCTTGTTGTCCGGCTGCACCGTGTCGATCTTGAGCCCGCGGTGCCTGCTGACCGCCGCGACCTGGCCGCCACCGCGGCGGTAGGGCTCGAGCTCGGCGGCCATCGCGCGTTCCCAGGCGCGGTCTTCGAACGCCGAGCCGATGAGCAGGATGGCCGCGGCCCGCTGCGCGCGCAGCGTCGAGACGTAGGCGACTTCGCGGTCCGGGTCGCGGAAGGTGCCGGCGAGCATCACGAGCAGGCCGTTGTCGGTGGCCACCCGCATCACCCCGCCCGCGATCGCGGCGAAGTACGGGTCGCTGACGTCGTGGCAGATCACGCCGACCGTGCGGTGGGTCCCACCGGCGAGGGCCTGTGCGTGCGCGTTGGGGGCGTAGGCCAGCTCGGCCGCGGCGGCGGACACCCGCTCCCGCAGGTCGGCACGGACGGACGCGGTGCCGTTGAGCACCCGCGACGCCGTCGCGAGCGAGACGTTCGCGCTGCGTGCCACGTCTTCCAGTGTCACGTGCGGCCGGGCCTTCATGGCTGGCTCCTCCAAGATCGGTCTCGAGTGTCTCGGCGTGCTCGGTCGGTGCAATCTTCTGGGAGGGGGGTGTGTCCGGAGAAGCCGCTGCTCGGGGGACCTCCCCCGAACGAGTGAAAACCGCCGGGAAGATCGGACGCCGGATGTGTGTTGCACACCAGGAGAAGTCGCAAGTGGTGAGCCCGCCACTGCCGATCGACGCGAAAGGAACCACGCATGCTGTTCGGTGACGAACACGTCCGCCGCTACGAGGAGACCGACGGCGAGGTCGGCCACGACTGGCAGGAGGGCGTGCCCACGCTCGTGCTGACCACGAAGGGCCGCAAGACCGGGCAGGAGCGCAAGTTCGCCCTGATCTACCAGGAAGTCGACGGGAACCCGGTGATCGTGGCCTCCAAGGGCGGCGCGCCGAACCACCCCGGCTGGTACTTCAACCTCCTGGAGCACCCCGAGGTCGGCGTGCAGATCAAGGCCGACAAGTTCACGGCCCGCGCTCGCACCGCGGCCGGCGAGGAGCGCGCGAAGCTGTGGGAGAAGCTGGCCGCCGTCTGGCCGGACTACAACGAGTACGCCAAGAAGACCGACCGCGAGATCCCGGTCGTGGTGCTCGAGCGGCAGTGACGTTCCCCGCTGTGATCTGCGCCGCGTTCGGCGCGGGTACGGGCCGATCCGGCCGGTCGTGGGCTACGAATAGCTCTCATGGACCGCTGGACCGCCCTGGACACCGAAGGTGAGCTGCTCACCCGACGCCAGATGATCGCCTACGGCCGGCGCTTCGCCCGCGCCGGCCGTGGTGCCTGGTACAGCTTCGCCATCGAGGTGGTCTGGCAGTTCCTCGCCCAGACCACCCGGTTCCGCGTGCGGGGCGCGCGGAACATCCCGAAGTCCGGCGGCGTGCTGGTGGCCTCGAACCACCTGTCGTTCGCCGACCCGACGACGCTGACGGCGTTCTGCCTCGCCGCGGGCCGCGTGCCGCGGTACCTGGCGAAGGCGTCGCTCTGGCAGCTGCCGGTGGTCGGCCGCGTGATGCGGTCGGGGCGGCACATCCCGGTCTACCGCGGCGCGGCGACGGCCGCGGAGGCCTACCGCGACCTGGTGGCGTCCGTGCGCGCGGGCGAATGCGTCGCGATCTTCCCGGAAGGCACGTTCTCGAACGACCCGGACGGCTGGCCGATGCGCGGCAAGACCGGCGTCGTGCGGGCGGCGCTGGAGACGGGCGCCCCGGTCATCCCGGTGGCCAACTGGGGCACCCACCACCTGCTGCCGTCGACGGCGAAGTTCCCGCACGTGCTGCCGCGCAAGACCGTCGACCTGGTGGCCGGGCCGCCGGTCGACCTTTCGGACCTCGTCGGCCGCGAGCTGACCCGCGCGGTCCTGGAGGAGGCGACGGCGCGGATCATGGCCGCGATCACGGAACTGCTCGTGTCGATCCGCGGCGAGACGCCGTCGGTCGCTGCCTGAAAACCGTCGGTGGTGGGTGAGAACCTGCCCGCATGACCATTCCCCGGTTCTCCCACGAGCGGATTCCGGTCGGGGACGTGCACCTCGGCGTCGCGCGGGGCGGCGACGGGCCGCCGGTGGCGTTCCGCGCCGCGCTCGACCACCCCGCGGCGGTGCGTCACCTGGCGGTGCTCGACGTCATCCCGGCGGTGAACCTGGGGGAGTCGGTGGACGCGGAGCACGACGCCGCGCGACCGCGCGGCCGCGCGGCGGCTGGCGATGCCGGTGGCCGCGCGCTGTGGCAGCGTCCGGTCGGCGAACTGCCCTCGACCCGGCGGCGGTGTGGGGCGCGTGGGCGCCCGGCCTGCGGACGCACGTGCCGGACTGCGGCCACTTCCGGCCCCAGGAGCGGCCGGCGGAGGTCGTGGTGGCGCTGCGCGAACTGCTCGCCGCGTGAGGCCCGGGTCACCCCGCCTCACCGCGCCCGGAAGGGTAGTTTCGAGGTATGAGTGCACAACACTTTGATGTCGTCGTGCTGGGGGCCGGGGTGGGCGGCTACGTCGCGGCGATCCGCGCGTCCCAGCTGGGGCTGAGCGCCGCGGTGGTCGAGGAGAAGTACTGGGGTGGGGTCTGCCTGAACGTCGGGTGCATCCCGTCGAAGGCGCTGCTGCGCAACGCCGAGCTGGCGCACGTCGTCACGCAGGAAGCGAAGGCCTTCGGCATCTCCTCCGACAGCCCGATCAAGGTCGACTACACGGCCGCGTACGAGCGGAGCCGGAAGGTCGCCGACGGGCGCGTCAAGGGCGTGCACTTCCTGATGAAGAAGAACAAGATCACCGAGTTCGACGGGCACGGCACGTTCGTCGACGACCACACCCTCGAGGTGAACGGCTCGCAGATCACGTTCGACCACTGCATCATCGCGACCGGCGCGAAGACGCGGCTGCTGCCGGGCACTTCGCGCAGCGAGCGCGTGGTGACGTACGAAGAGCAGATCCTCTCGAGCGAGCTGCCGTCGAGCATCGTGATCGCCGGCGCGGGCGCGATCGGCGTCGAGTTCGCCTACGTGCTGCACAACTACGGCGTCGACGTCACGATCGTCGAGTTCCTCGACCGGATGGTGCCGCTGGAAGACGCCGAGGTGTCGGCGGAACTCGCGCGGCGCTACCGCAAGCTGGGCATCAAGGTGCTGACGTCGACCCGCGTCGAGTCGATCGACGACTCGGGTTCCTCGGTGCAGGTGACGGTGTCTTCGGAAAAGAACGGGCAGCAGGTCCTTTCCGCGGACAAGGTCATGCAGGCGATCGGCTTCCAGCCGCGCGTGGAGGGCTACGGCCTCGAGAAGACGGGCGTGGCCCTGACCGACCGCGGCGCGATCGCGGTGGACGGCCGCGGCCGCACGAACGTCGACCACATCTTCGCGATCGGCGACGTGACGGCGAAGCTGATGCTGGCGCACGCGTCGGAGTCGATGGGCGTGGTGGCGGCGGAGACGATCGCGGGCGCGGAGACGATGGAGCTCGACTTCCCGATGATCCCGCGCGCGACGTACTGCCAGCCCCAGATCGCCAGCTTCGGCTGGACGGAGGAGCAGGCCCGCGAGAAGGGCTTCGACGTCCAGGTGGCGAAGTTCCCCTTCACGGCCAACGGCAAGGCCCAGGGCCTCGGCGACGCGGGCGGCTTCGTGAAGCTGATCAGCGACGCGAAGTACGGCGAGCTCATCGGCGGCCACCTGATCGGCCCGGACGTGACGGAGCTGCTGCCGGAGCTGACGCTGGCCCAGCAGTGGGACCTGACGGTCCACGAGGTGGCGCGCAACGTCCACGCCCACCCGACGCTCGGCGAAGCGGTGAAGGAAGCCCTCCACGGCCTCGCGGGTCACATGATCAACATGTAGGAGCTCGGGCGAAGTGGTCCGCGGCCGGAACGGGGAGGCGCATGGTGTCCAGGCTGCGTGCTGCCGAGAGGGTGAATCTCCGGTCGGCCAGGAGTTTGTCTTCGGCGGAGTCCGGCTTCCGGACTCCGCGAAGGTGAGCTTTCGAGGCGGAGGGCGTCCGCACGAGCGTGCTCTCACCGCCGAGCATGGACTGGTCGTGTTCAACGGGGTCTCCTGGTATCGGCGCACCGAAGAACCGCCGCTGTGAAACCGCCCGGGACCACGACCAAGGCGGCGCCGACAAGCCTCGCGGGTCACATGATCAACATGTAGGGACGTCGAAGCGGAACTCCGGCCGGTCCCAGCGGATCTTCGGCGGCTTCGCCGGGACCGTGCCGGTGCGCCGCGCGCCCATCCGGAGGTAGAACGCCGACGCGGGCGGGTGGGAAACGACGCGCACGCTCGCCAGCCCGCGTCCGCGGGCTTCGGCGAGCATGTGGGCGATCAGGCGGGCGCCGATGCCGAGACCCTGGGCCGCGTCCGCCACGAAGAGCAGGTCCAGTTCCGCTCCGACGAGCGCGTAGAAGCCGAGCACCTCGCCCCCTCGGGTGGCGGTGTGGGCCGGGTTCGCCTCGACGTACTCCGGTGTGACCGCGTAACCGTCCAAGATGGACGCGTAGTCGCCTTGGTAGGCCGAAGAAGCGTGCATCAAGGCGGTCAAGGCGCCGGCCTGGTCCGGCGTGGCGCGGACGATCTCGATTTCTGCCATGCCGCCGACCGTACGGCAGGGCACCGACAGTTCCGGTTGACCTCCAGCGTGCTTGAAGTTCCAGGATGGTGGAACCGATCACCGGCTGGAGGAATCACCATGAAAGCTGTTGCGTTCACCGAATTCGGTGGCCCCGAAGTCCTTCGCGTCCTCGATCTGCCCGAGCCGCACGCCGGGCCGGGGGAGGTGCGTGTCCGGGTCAGGGCCGCCGGGGTGCAGCCCTACGATGCCGCCGTGCGGAGCGGGTGGGAACCGCCCGGGCTCGCGCTCTCCTGGCCGCGGGTGCCCGGGAACGAGTTCGCCGGGGTGGTCGACGAAGGCGATCTCGAGGCCGGTACCGAAGTTCTCGGCTTCACCGCCGTGCAGGCCGCCGCCGAATACGTCGTCGTCCCCGTTTCCGATGTCACGCCGAAGCCGCCGGATATGCCGTGGGAGGTGGCCGGCGGGTTCACCGCCGGTGCGCAGACCGCCTCCATCGCCCTGGAAGCACTGGGACTGCGGGCCGGGGAGACGCTGCTCGCCCACGGCGCCGCCGGATCGGTCGGGACCGTCGCCGTGCAGCTCGCGAAACTGGCCGGCGCCCGGGTGATCGGCACCGCGAGCGAAGCCAACCAGGACTACCTGCGCGGGCTCGGCGCGGTCCCCGTCGTCTACGGCGAAGGCCTGAAGGGCCGGGTTCTGGCGGCCGCACCGCAAGGCGTCGACGTGGTGCTCGACGGCGCCGGCGGCGAAGCACTCGATCTCTCACTCGAACTGGTGAGAGATCGGCACCGGATCCTCACCCTGGTCGACCACCACCGGGCCGCGGAACTCGCGGTGCTCGTCTCGAAGTCCGGACGCTCCGCCGCCCGCCTCGCCGAGCTGGCCGCGCTCTACGCCAAGGGCGACCTGCGCTTCACCGTGCGCCGGGCCTACCCGTACACCGAGGCCGTCGCCGCACACCGGGAAATCGAGACCGGACACGGCCGGGGAAAAATAGTTCTCACGTTTCCTTGAGCCGCTTGGTCGTTCCAGCATGTGGACCAGTGGGCGTTCCCGACTTTGGTCGCTGGAATCCCGGCCGGTCACTCCTTAGATTCTTCCCATTACACCCAGTCGGGTGTCATTCGGTCGAGTGGCCGAGTAGCACAGGGAGACATCGATGGTGAGATTCAGCCGGGTCGCCGCGCACGCGGTTCCGCTGACGGTGGGCGCGCTGCTGCTGACGACGGGGGTCTCGGTGGCGCAGCCGTCCACCGTGGACGCCGCGGCCGCGCGCACCGAAGCGGGCATCAGCGCACTGCAGAGCATCAAGAAGAGCCTGAGCCCCGCGGAACGCAAGCAATCGAGCCAGCTGGTCGTCGAGAAGCGGTTGCGGGCCGACCGGTCGCTGGCCGCGAAGCTGCCGGAATACCGCTCCGGCGTCGGCGTGAGCACCGCCGGCACCGTTTCGGTCGACATAGCCACCCAGGGCAACTCCGTCGCGAACGCCGTCAAGGCGGCGGGCGGCGCGGTCCGGTACGTCTCCCCGGACGGCGCCGTCCGCGCCGACCTGCCGCTGTCCGCGCTGGACGCGATCGCCGGCCGTGCCGACGTCACCGAGGTCAAGCCCGCCGCACAGGCCACCACCTGGAGCGAGGCGGGCAACCGCGACTTCCGCACGGCGGTGGCCGCCGCGACGCAGGTGTCCGAAGGCGACAAGGCGCACGGCGCCGACACCGCCCGCACCACCTACGGCGTCAGCGGCTCCGGCGTGAAGGTCTGCGTGCTCTCCGACGGCGTCGATTCCCTGGCGAAGTCGCAGGCCGCCGGCGAGCTGCCCGCGGTCGACGTGCTGTCCGGCCAGAAGGGCAGCGGCGACGAGGGCACCGCGATGCTCGAGATCGTCCACGACCTCGCGCCGAACGCGACCCTCGGCTTCGCGACCGCGTTCACCAGCGAGGCGAGCTTCGCCGCGAACATCCGCGCGCTGCGCAGCACCGGCAAGTGCCAGATCATCGTCGACGACGTCTCCTACTTCGACGAGTCGCCGTTCCAGGACACGCAGGTCGCGCAGGCGGTCAACGACGTGACGGCGGCCGGCGCGCTGTACTTCTCCTCGGCCGGCAACTCGGGCAACGCGACCGACGGCACCAGTGGCTACTACGAGGGCGACTTCCGCGCGTCCTCGTCGAAGATCAGCGGCGTCACCGGCACCCCGCACGACTTCGACCCGAGCAGCACCACGCAGAACTTCGACGCCCTGTCCGCCGGCTCGCTCGGCAAGCCGGTGACGCTGTTCTGGTCCGACCCGTGGGGCCGGTCCGCCAACGACTACGACCTGTTCGTCCTGAACTCCTCGGGCAGCGTCGTGGCCTCGAGCGAGAACGCGCAGTCCGGCTCGCAGAACCCGTACGAGATCGCGAACGTGCCGTCCACCGGCTCGGGCTACAAGGTCGCGGTCGTCAAGTACAGCGGCGCCGACCGGTTCATCGCCCTCAACGTGATCCGCGGCCGGTTCGTCGCTTCGGGCTCGCTCAAGGCGTTCAGCACCAACGGTGTCACGAACGGCCACTCGGCGGCGGTCAACGCGTTCAGCGTGGCGGCGGCGCCGGCGGCCGCCGCGTTCGGCCGTCCCCTGGAAACCGGTGACCCGGCGAACCCGGCGGGCCCGTACCCCGGCCAGTTCTCCGCGTCGAGCAAGTGGGAGCGGTTCTCCTCCGACGGCAAGCGCCGCGTGTTCTACGCCGCCGACGGCACCGCGGTCACGCCGGGCAACGTGTCCTCGACCGGCGGCACGGTCCGGAACAAGCCGGACATCACCGCGGCCGACGGCGTCGCCACCTCGGTGACGGGCTTCCAGCCGTTCTTCGGCACGTCGGCGGCGGCCCGCACGCGGCGGCCATCGCGGCGCTGCTGCTGTCGGGCAAGCCGACCGCGACCCCGGCCCAGATCCGCACGGCCCTGGTGTCCTCGGCGATCGACCTGGGCGTGCCCGGGTTCGACACGGTGACCGGCACCGGCGTGATCATGGCCGGCCCGGCCCTGGCCGCGCTGGGTGTCCAGCCCAAGTAACGTCCCCCGCACCGGACGGCCCGGCGAGCAGCGCGCTCGCCGGGCCGGTTCCGTCAGGGGCGCCCGGTGACCAGGAGGTGGAAGCCGAGGCCGCCGCCGGCGAGGCGTTCGTGGGCCCGCACCTCCAGCCCGGCGCGAACCAGCGCGGCTTCGACGTGGTCCAGGGGACGAATCCGGAAACCGTTGCGGGTCAGCATCTCGGCGCGGTTCATCGCGTCCGGATCGCCGATGCCGAGCACGAACCGGCCGCCCGGTCGCAGCACCCGGGCGACCTCGGTGAGGGCGGCGTCGAGGTCGTCGATGAAGTAGATGGTGTTCGTGGAGACGATCGCGTCGACCGACGCGGCGGCCAGGGGGAGCGCCGTCATCGAGCCTTCGTGCACCACCAGCCGGCCCGCGGCGATCTCCCGGCGGAACGTCCTGCGGGCGCGCTCGAGCATCGTCAGGGAGACGTCCACGCCGTGGACTTCGCCGGCTTCCCGCAGCAGCAGGGACAGGCCCAGTCCGCCGCCGAAGCCGATGTCCAGGGCCGTTTCGGTGCCGCCGGTTCGCAGCCCGGCGACCGCCCGCACGACCGCCGCCCGGTTTCGGCGGTTGAGCATCGCGCCGACGATCCGGCCCCGCAGGCCGTTAGGGTGACCGAGTTGCCGGGCCAGCCCGGCCTGGAAGCGCTCGCGAAGTCCCATGCGGGCAGTCTAGGAGGAACGATGGCGAAGACGGCGGTGGTCACCGGGGCGGGGTCGGGCATCGGGCGGGCGGTGGCCCGGGCGCTCCTGGAAGACGGCTACCGCGTCGCCTTGGCCGGGCGGCGCGCTTCCGCGCTCGAGGAAACCGCCGCGGGCTTCGAGAACGCGCTCGCCGTGCCCACCGACGTTTCCGGTGAGGACTCGGTCGAAGCCCTCTTCGAAACCGTGCGCGACCGGTGGGGACGGCTCGACCTGCTCTTCAACAACGCCGGGATCTCGGTCGGCGGCACGGTCGCCGACCTGTCCGTCGAGGACTGGAAGCGGACCGTCGACGTCAACCTCACCGGGATGTTCCTCTGCGCGCGGCAGGCCGTGCGGCTGATGAAGGGGCAGGAGCCGCGGGGCGGCCGGATCGTCAACAACGGCTCGATCTCCGCGCACGTGCCGCGGCCGGCCAGCGTCGCCTACACCGCGACCAAGCACGCGGTCACCGGCCTGACCCGGTCGATCTCGCTGGACGGCCGGGCCTGGAACGTCGCCTGCGGCCAGATCGACATCGGCAACGCGGCCACCGAGATGACCGAGCGGATGGCGGCCGGCATCCCGCAGCCCGACGGCCGGGTCGTCGCCGAGCCGACGTTCGACGTCCGCCACGTGGCCGACGCGGTGCGGTACATGGCCGGGCTGCCGCTCGACGCGAACGTCCAGTTCCTCACCGTCACCGCGACGACCATGCCCTTCATCGGCCGCGGCTAGGGGATCACCCGGGCCTTCCGGAACTCGTCGAAGAGCCGGTAGAACATCTGTTCCGTCTCGACGTGTTCGCCGAAGCCCGCGCGGCGGGACTTCGACGTGTCCGCGAACACGTCGTAGTCCCACCCGAACACGAAGTCGCCGAACGCCCACGAGGCCGAAACGTCCGCGTAGGACGCCGACAAGCCGTGCCGCGCGGCCATCTCGGTCCAGAGTGGACCCTTGTCCGCCATGACGTCCACAAGGGACATCCGCAGCGGCGGGGCGACGTCGAGGCCGAAGTACGCCGCCAGTTTCGGCCACAGCTCGCGCCAGCGGAACAGGTCGCCGTTCGCGATGTTGAAGGCGCCCTGCTGCCCGGTCGCCCAGACCGTCGCCGAGGCCAGGAGGCCCGCGTCGGTCATCTCCAGCAGGCTGTCGTACGCGCCGGGCTTGCCGGGGAACCGCAGCGGCAGCCCGAGCTCCTTCGAGATCGACGCGTAGACCGCGATCACCAGCGCGAGGTTCATCGGGTTGCCCAGCGTGGTGCCGCCGACCACCGACGGCCGCAGCGCCGACCACGTCCAGGGTCCCGCCCGCCGTTCGAGGAACTGCTGCTGGTCGACGTTGAACTCCGGCGGCATGTGCCCGGCGTCGGTCTCGCGCGCCGGGGTCTTGAACGGGCCGAGGTGCGCGCCGTAGACCTTGTAGCCCTGCATCAGGCTCACGTGCTCGAGACCGGGGGCCGCCGCTTCGACGGCGTCGACGAGGTTCGTCAGCATCGCCAGGTTCGGCGGGACGAGCTCCGCCCACGTCGGTTTGTCCTGGTAGGCGGCGTAGAAGAGGTGCGTCGTCGCGGTCAGGGGGGCGAGCTTCGCGCGGGTGTCCGCCGCGTCGAGGAGGTCGACGGCGATGGAGCCCGGGCCGCCGCGGCGGGAGAGGCCGACGACGTCCCAGCCGCCCGCCGCCCGGAGGTGCTCGACGAGGTTCCTGCCGATGATCCCGTTCGACCCGGCGACCACTGCTGTCTTGCGTTCCATGAGCTCCACACTGGGCGCGGGGCAGTCATAAGTCCAAGGCTTGGTTGTCACCAAATCGATAAGCTGCGTTCATGACAAGTCTGCGGCAGCTCGAGTACCTGGTCACGGTGGTCGACACCGGCTCGTTCACCCGGGCCGCCGAGCAGCTGCACGTGACGCAGCCGGCGTTGTCGCATCAGATGCGGGCCCTCGAACGCAGCCTCGGCGGCCCGCTGCTGGAGCGGCTGCCCCGCGCGGTCCGGCTGACGCCGATGGGCCGGGCGATGCTGCCGCACGCGCGGGCGGCGCTGGCCGACGCCGAACGCGCGCGCTGCGCGGCCCGGCTGGCGTCCGGGACGACGGCGGGCGAGCTGCAGGTCGCCACCGTGTACTCGGTGAGCCTGGGTGTGCTGCCGCCGGCGTTGCGCGTGTGGCGGCGCGCCCGGCCGGAGGTCGACGTCCGGCTGATCGAGTTCCGGCACGCCGACGAGCTGCGGGAGGCGATGGCCGCGGGCGAGGCCGACGTCGCGCTCGGCCCGCGGCCCGGCGACTGGGCGGGACCGGTGCGGGAGCTCGGGGTGGAGGAGTTCGTCGTGGTCCTGCCCGCGGACGGCGCCGGCGAGGACGACGGCACCGGCGAGGTCGACCTGTCGACCTTGGCGGACTGCGCGTGGGTGCACTACGCGCCGGGCAACGGCCTGGCCGAGCTGGTCGACGCGACCTGCGCGGCGGCGGGCTTCCGTCCCCGGCCGGCGGTCCGCACCGAGCAGACGGCGGCGGCCCCGATCCTGGCGGCGGCGGGCCTGGGCCCGGCGTTGGTCCCGGCGAACGTCCTCCCGGTCCGCTTCGACGGGCGGGTGCTGCGCCCGAGCGTGCCGGTCCGCCGGACGCTGGCGGCCTACACCCGGGCGGATCCGGATCCGCTGACCAGGGCGTTCATCGACACCCTGGTGGAGCACGCGAGCGTTCAGAGGCGGCCGAGCCAGGGGTGCGCGCCATAGGTTCTGCCGAGCGCCTCCGCGAGCCAACGCCGCTGCGCCGCGTCCAGCACCGGGAGCGCGGCGGCGAAGTCCTCTTCGTCCTTGGGGCGGGTGCCGTGGGCCTTGGCGAACAACTGCACCTCCGGCGCCAGATACGGCAGCCCCTCGGCCGAAACCCCGCCCAGCAGCGCGATTTCCCGGCGCACCGCGGGATTCCGGCGGGAGACCCACTCGTCACCCGCCGCCGGGTCGAGCATGATCTGGAGCCGCCACGGCGCGGACGCCGACGGTCGGCACCAGACGTCGTCGACGCCGTCGCCCAGCAGCTCGCCGCGGCCCCAGGGCCGCAAGGTGCCGGGTGGGTCCGCGGCCCACCACTCCCACGTCGGCAGCGCCTCCTGGACCGCGAGCTGATCGCGGCGGAGCAGCAGGACGTCCACGTCGGCGTGCTCGCGGAACGCCCGGCCGACGGCGAGCTCGACGGCGTACCCGCCGGCGATCCACCACGGCGCACGGACGTGCGCGAACAGCGCGGCCACCTCGGGTAGCGGGACGGGCTCCCAGCTCACGAGACGCCGATGCCCGCCAGCACCGGCCCGGTGAACGGCGTCGTCGTGACGTCGTGGACCCGGGAGCCCCACACCGCGTGGCCGTGGCCCGACCACAGCGGGGCAGCCGGGAGGTCGCGCAACAGCTGGTTCTCCGCCAGCCGGTACAGCTCGCCCGCCTCCTCCGGGGTGGCCGCCGCGTCGGCCAACGACAGGTTCTGGCGGAAGACCTCGTCCGTGTACCCCGACTCCGAAGCCAGCAGCGACAGCAGCTCGTACGGGCTGCCCGTCGCCAGCTTGACGTCCACGGTGGACGGTCCGTCCAGCGGGCCGGTCTTCGGCACCGCCTGCGCCGTCACGGATACGTCCAGCGCCTTGTGCAGCCCGACCACCAGGGTCCGCGTCCAGGACTCGGCGCCTGGTCCGAAGTAGACGGTGGCGCCGCCGGGGAAGGCCGCCTGCTTCAGCAGGGCCTTGCCCGCCGCCGCGTCGAAGCTGCACGGGCGGCAGGTCCCCGTGCGCTCGCCCGGTGCGTCCGACGGCGGCAACAGCGCCTTGGCCGGGTCGACCTGGTGGGCCAGCGGTCCGGCCTCCAGCGCCGCGCGGTCCACGCCCAGCGCGAAGCCGTGGCGGACCGTCGGGTCGGCGAACCGCGGGTTCGTCACCGGGAACGCCAGGTAGCCCGCTTCGGGCAGCGCCCAGGACGCGTGGCGGTCCGCGAAGTCGCCGGGCACGGCCTCGTGCCGCTCGCCGGGGACCTCCGTCGCGAGGTCCAGCGTGCCCGCCTTGACCGCGTCGTACTGGGTGGCCGGCTCGCCGACCCGCAACTCGATCTCCTCCGCCTTCCCGGCGCCGACGCGCTTGAGCGTGCCGCCCGAACCCGGCTTCCAGCCGCCGTCGAGGCGGTACGGGCCGTTGCCGACCGGCGCCTTCGCGAAGCCGTCCCAGTCGCGGGACGCGAGCACCGACGGCGGCAGCGGGACCAGGCCCGGCGCCGAGAGCAGCGCGGGGACCTGGCCGGACGGCCGGTCCAGCGTCAAATTGATCGTGTCCGGCGCCGTCGCCTTGATCTCCCGGGCGCGCAGGAGCTTCGTCAGCACCGGCGAGGACACCCAGTGCGCCGCGGCGACCGCCCGCCAGGTGTCCACATAGGACTGGGCGGTGACCGGCGTGCCGTCGTGGAACGTGCCGGGCCGCAGCTTCACCGTCCAGTGCACCCGGTCGGTGCTCTCGATCGACGCCGCCGCGCGCGGCGTGACCTTCCCGGACGCGGCGTCGTAGTCGGCCAGCGGGGTCCACAGCGCGCCCGTCACCAGGCGGCCCGCCTGGTCGGCGAGGTCGGCCGGCAGCAGCGTCGCGGGCTCGCGGAGGCCGACGGACAGGACGCCGGGCCGCGCGGGATCGGAACCGGAACAGCCGGTGACGGCGAGGGCCAGCGCGGCGAACAGGGCGAACAGACGCATGTGCCAGTCCTACCAGTCGGAAGGCAACGAAAGACGGTTGTGTCCGGTTGATCTCCGTCGTACCGTTCGGGTGGTCACGCTCGCCGGCGTTCTGGGAGGTTTCGCGTGCGCACCTGGTTGCGGTCGTGCTTCGCCGCCGTCACCGTCAGCGCCACGCTGGTCGCGACCGGGTTGCCGGCCGCGGCCTGTGGCGAGGACGACAAACCCGCGGTCCCGGCCGCCCGGACGCTGGGCGACCCGGGGGCGATCAAGAACGTCAAGGCCGTCGGCAACGTGCCCGACGCCGCCGGCGCCATCTCGGTCAACTTCCTCGACTACGGCCGCCGGGACGTCATGGTCGTGTCCGGCGAGTTCGGGCTCAAGGTGTACGACCTGACGAAGAACCCGGCCGCGCCGAAGCTGGTCGGGCAGGTCAGCCTGCCGGGGCTGTGGGAGACCGAGGACACCGAGGTCGACCAGAACCGCAAGCTGGTCTTCCTCTCGCGCGACCCGCGCGCGTACGGCGGCACCACGCACACCGGCGAGTCGGGCATCTACGTCGTCGACGTCGCGAAGCCCGAGGCCCCGGCGATCCTCAGCTACGTCCAGGTGCCGGCCGGCCACACCACCAGCTGCGTCGACGGCTGCCGCTACCTGTGGACCGGCGGCCCGGCGAAGGCCGACAACCAGCCGGCCGACTGGGGCGGGCGGCCGATCTGGGTCACCGACGTCCGCGACCCGAAGCACCCGAAGGTGAACCCGCAGCCGATCGAGCTGGCCCGCAACGACGGCAAGACCGACTACGTGCACGACGTGCAGGTGGACGCCGACGGCGTGGCCTGGGTGTCCGGGCGCGGCGGCGTCCGCGGCTACTGGACTTCCGGCATCCACCGCGACCCGCTGTCCGGGCGGATCCGCCGCGCGACCGCGCACGAACCGGTCCCGTACGCCGGCGGCGGCATCGCCGAGACGGCAGCGCCGTCGCGGTTCATGCACAACAGCTTCCACCCGGCCGGCCACCGCATCGGCGACGGTGCCTGGCGCGGCCAGGACCTGATCTACGCGACGGAGGAGAACTTCGTCGACGGCTGCGCGGGCGACGGCGTCCTGACGATCTCGTCCCTGGCCGGCTCCTACCACGGCGAAGGCTGGCGTTCGACGCCGGAGAAGCCGTTCCGCCTGCAGAGCGTGGGCACGTGGAGCGTCAACGGCCAGGAGGGCAGCGACCCGGCGTCGGACGACTGCTCCGCGCACTACTTCGACGTCCGCGGCAAGATCCTGGTGCAGTCGTTCTACGCGCAGGGGACCCGGTTCCTCGACGTCAGCGACCCGACGAACCCGCGGCAGATCGCCTACTACCGCCCGGGCGACGCGAGCGCATGGGCGCCGTACTGGCACGGGAAGTACGTCTACGTGGCCGACAACACCCGCGGCGTGGACATCCTGCAGCTCACGAGGTAGCCCCGCCGGTCTTTCGGGGGCTCCGGGTAGCGGGGCCCCCGGCTCGGGGCGCAGCCCCGGGTGGCACAGTCGGGCACCAGTAGCGCAGGCGCCCGGCGGCGCTGGTGTCCATGAGCACGCCGCCGTTGCGTTCGATCACGCGGCGCGAGGCGTGGTTGTCCGGCGCGCACGTCAGCAGAGCGCGGTCCAGGCCCGCTTCGTGCGCCATGCCGAGCACCGCTCGCAGCAGCGCGGTCGCGTGGCCCCGGCCGCGCGCCGTGGGGCGGATGTCGTAGCCGATGTGGCCGCCGAACTCGGTCAGTTCCGGGGTGAGCCGGAGGTCGAGCCGGGCCCGGCCGAGGAACTGCCTGTCCTCGACCCACCAGTAGACGCGGTGGGCCGTCCGGTCCCGGGCGGTGACGGCCGTACCGCGCAGGCCGTCCCGGCGCAGGTGCTCGAGCCAGTCCCGGAATGCCGCCGGCTCGGTGACGTCCGCCAACCGGACGTCGAGGAGCTCGCCCTCTTCGTGGAACTCGTGCAACGCGGCGAGGAACGACTCGTGGTAGCTCTCGCCGGGGACGACCAAGGACATCGCCCGACCATCACCGATAAGCGCGGCACGGGCAAGGGGATTTCCGGAGGCCGCCGGGCGGGCGGCCTCCGGAAACCCTTCAGGAACGCAGCCACACCGCCGTGTCCGTCGGCAGCTCATCGTCCACCGGGCCGCTGGCCAGCAGGACCTCGCCGGGCGGGAGCGGCACCGGCGAGGACGAGAAGTTCAGCGCGAACGTGAACCCCGTCCGGAACGCCAGCACGCCCTCGCCGAGTGACAGCCACTCCAGCGGGCCGGGAGGGAGTTCCCGCCGGAGCCGCAGACCGTCCCGGTACAGCGACAGCATCGACGCCGGGTCCGCGGCCTCCGCCTCGGCCGTGTACGCCTTCCACTCCGCGGGCTGCGGCAGCCAGGACCCGCCGGAGCCGAACCCGAACGGCGGCTCGGCGCCGGACCACGGGATCGGCACGCGGCAGCCGTCGCGGCCGGGGTCGGTGCCGTTCGTGCGGGCCCACACCGGGTCCTGGCGCAGCTCGTCGGGGATGTCCAGGACCTCCCAGAGCCCCAGCTCCTCGCCCTGGTAGACGTACAGCCCGCCGGGCAGGGCCAGCGTCAGCAGCGCCGCCGCCCGCGCGCGCCGGGTGCCGAGTGAGCGATCCACCGGCAGCTCGTGCAGGCGGTTCGCGAACGAGAAACCCGTGTCGCCCTGGCGGCCGTAGCGCGTGACGTGCCGGGTGACGTCGTGGTTCGACAGCACCCAGGCCGCGGGGGCACCGACTTCGTCGTGCGCGCGCAGCGTGCGCGTGATGACGTCCCGGAAGCGCCCGCTGTCCCACGGGCAGACCAGGAAGTCGAAGTTGAACGCCGAGTGCAGCTCGTCGCGGCGCAGGTAGCGCGCGGCCCGCGACATGTCCGGCAGCCACATCTCGCCGACGAGCACGCGCTCGCCGCCGTAGCTGTCGGCGATCTTGCGCCACGACCGGTAGATCTCGTGCAGCCCTTCCTGGTCGGAGAACGGCGTCTCGTCGCCGTCGTCGACGTCGGGCAGGTGCGGGTCCTTGACCAGGCCGTCGGCGACGTCGATGCGGAAGCCGTCGACGCCGCGGTCGAACCAGAAGCGCAGCACGTCTTCGAACTCCGTGCGGATCTCCGGGTTGTCCCAGTTGAAGTCGGGCTGGCGGGAGCTGTAGAGGTGCAGGTACCACTCGCCGTCCGGTACGCGCGTCCACGCGGACCCGCCGAAGCGGGACTTCCAGTTGTTCGGCGGCTCGGACCCGTCCGGGCCGCGGCCGGGCCGGAACCAGAACCGCTGCCGCTCCGGCGATCCCGGGCCCGCGGCCAGTGCCGCCTGGAACCAGCGGTGCTCGTCGGAACAGTGGTTGGGCACGATGTCGATGATCACCCGGATGTTCCGGGCGTGGGCCTCGGCGATCAGCTCCTCCGCCTCGGCGAGGGTGCCGAACAGCGGCTCGATGTCGCGGAAGTCGGCGACGTCGTAGCCGCCGTCGTCCATCGGGGACGGGTACCACGGGGTGAACCAGATCGCGTCGATCCCCAGGTCGGCCAGGTGGTCCAGCCGGGCGCGGACGCCGGCGAGGTCGCCGACGCCGTCGCCGTTGCCGTCCGCGAAGCTGCGGATGTACACCTGGTAGATCGCCGCGCTCCGCCACCAGCCGGTCTTGTCGGTCACGAAAGTGCCCCTCCTGGTCGTTGTGGTTGGCCTCAGCCCTTGAGGCTGCCGGCGGTCAGCCCGGCGAGGATCTGCCGCTGGAAGGCGAGGAACAGCGCCACCATCGGCAGGCTGGCCAGCACCATCCCGGCGACGAGCACGTTGAGCGGCATGTCGATCGCCACCCGCTGCAGCATCACCGAGAGCGTCTGCTTTTCGGTGTCCGGGAACACCAGCAGCGGCCAGATGAAGTCCTTCCACGCGGTGACCACCGCGAGGATCGACACCACGGCCAGGATCGGCCGCGAAATCGGCAGGATGATCTTCCAGAGCGTGCGCACCGGCCCGGCGCCGTCGAGGCGCGCCGCTTCGATGAGCTCGTCGGGGATCTGGTCGAAGAACCGCTTCAGCAGGTAGATGTTGAACGCGTTCGCCGCCGCGGGCAGCCAGACCGCCGTCGGCGAGTTGATCAGGTTCAGGTGCAGCAGCGGCAGGTCCGTCACGGTCACGTACGTCGGCACCAGCAACGCCGTGGCCGGCAGCATCAGCGTGGCCAGCATCAGGCCGAGCACGACGTTGCCGAACTTCGGCCGCAGTTTCGAGAGCGCGAACGCGGCCGGGACGTCGATGGCCAGCTGCGCCAGCCACGCGCCACCGGCGACGACGAGCGTGTTGAGGAAGTACTTGCCGAGACTGAGCTGGTCCCAGGCGTCGGCGAAGGTTTCCGGGTGCCACTCGTGCGGGACGAGGGTCGCCGGTGTCTGCGCCAGTTCCTGCGGGGACTTCATCGCGCCCGTGACGACCCAGTAGAGCGGGAACATGAAGGCCAGGACGAACACCGCGAGCGTGCCGGCGAAGACGACGCCGTAGACGACCTTGCCACGCGGGCTGCGCAGCGCGCCGGGCGAGACGAGGGTCCTCATGACTGGTCCGCCTTCCGCGTCAGCCGGACGTACCACGCCGAGAACACGCCGAGCGCCACGAACAGCAGCAGGCTCATCGCGCTCGCCGAGCCGAAGTCGTTGTAGACGAAGGCGTAGCGGTACAGGAGCAGGAGCACGGTCACCGTCGAGTCGTCCGGGCCGCCGCCGGTCATCACGTACGGCTCGGTGAACACCTGCATGGTCGCGACGATCTGCAGCAGCAGGAGCACCAGCAGGACGAACCGGGTCTGCGGGAACGTCACGTGCCGCAGCCGTTTCCACAGCCCGGCGCCGTCGAGTTCCGCGGCTTCGTACAGCTCGCCGGGGATGGTGCCGAGCGCGGCTAGGTAGATGAGCGTCGTGCTGCCCATGTTGGCCCACGTCGAGACGAAGACCAGGGACAGCATCGCCGTCGTGGACGAATCCAGCCACTGACCGCCGGGGAGGCCGACCGCGCCGAGCGCGGAGTTGAACAGGCCGGGACCCGGGTCGTAGAACCACTTCCACATCAGGGCCGTGACCACCGGCGGCAGCATCACCGGCAGGTAGACGGCGAGCCGGAAGAACGCCTTGGCGTGGCGGAGTTCGTTCAGCAGCACCGCGGTGAAGAACGGGACGGCGAACCCGAAGACCAGCGCGAGCCCGGTGAACAGCAGCGTGTTGCGCCAGGCGACGCCGAAGAGCGGGTCGTCGAACAGCTTCGCGAAGTTGTCGAAGCCGACCCAGGTGGGCGCGTTCACGAAGTCGACCTGCTGGAAGCTCAGCAGCACCCCGCGCACGATCGGGTACCAGGAGAACAGCGCGAACACCACGAGCGCGGCGCAGAGCAGGCCGTACGCGGTGAGGTTCTCCTTGAGCTTGCGGCGGATCTTCGTGCGGTTGGCCTGCGTGGCGGCCGGGCGCCCGGCCCGCGACGGTTTCGCCGCGGGCCAGGCGAGCACGCTACTTGACCTGGGCGAGGACACTGTTGACCTTCGACGCGGCGGAGCTCAGCTGCTGGTCGATGTTCGCGTTCTGGTCGGTCAGCACGGCCTGCATGACGCTGTCGAGCGCGGCGTAGATCTGCTGCGCGTTCGGCGGCTCGATGCTGCCCTTGATCTTGCTCGTGGTGTCCACGTAGGACTGGAAGTTCTTCGCGGGGACGTTGGCGTACTTGACCTTCAGGGCCAGCTGCTGCTCGCGCACGGCGCCCTGCCAGACGTCCGGGGTCGGCTCGGCGGGCAGGCCGACCGGCTGCTTGCCGTCGACGTACTGCTGGATGTGCTTCTCGAAGCGGTCCGGGTTGAGGTACTTCCACTGGATCCACTCGAGGCCGGCCTTGACCTTCTCCGGCGACGCCTTCGGGTTGACCATGTAGCCCTCGCCGCCGAGCAGGGTGCCCTGGCCGCCGGGCATGCCAGCGATGCCGTAGTCCTCGTACTTGCCGTTGAACTGCTTGACGAGCACCGGCACGTTGTCCGGGGCGGCCATGTACATGCCGAGCTGGCCGGCGCCCATCATGCGCTGGACGTCCTGGGCTTCGAGGAGCTGCTTCGCGCCCATGGAGTTGTCGGTCCAGCGCATGTCGTGCAGGTACTGCAGGGCCTGCTTGCCCTTTTCGTTGGCGAAGTCGGCGACCCACTTGTCGCCGTCCTTGCGGGCGATGTCGCCGCCCATCGAGTACAGCCAGCCGGTCATGTGCCAGCCGCCCTGGTTGTTCTTGCTGTAGTCGGCGTACCCGACGACACCGTTGCCAAGGGCGGAGATCTTCTTCGCGGCTTCGCGGACCTCGTCCCAGGTCTGCGGCGGCTTGTCCGGGTCGAGCCCGGCCTTCTGGAACAGCGGGCGGCTGTAAAGCAGGCCCATGGTGTAGTTCATGGTCGGCAGGCCGTAGAGCTTGCCGTTCGCGTCGCGGAAGTTGTCCAGGAGTTCCGGCTTGATGTCGTTGATGTGCGGAAGGCTCTTCGCGGCTTCCGTGATGTCGGCGGCCTGGTGCCGCGCGATGATCTGCGCCGGATCGGTGAAGTAGACGTAGTAGACGTCCTCCAGCTGTCCGCCGGCGAGCTTCGCGGAGAAGGTCTTCGGGTCCATGAAGCCTTCGTGCGGATCGATGTCGATGTTCGGGTGCGACGCCTCGAACTCCTTGACATCGGCGTCGAAGACGCTGCGTTCGAACGGCTGGCTGGTCGGCGGCTGGCCGGTGACGGTGATCTTCACCTTCCCACCGGACTGGGCGGCGGTATCCCCATCACCGCAGGCGGCCAGGGACAGGGCAAGACCACCGGCGGCCAACAGGCACAACGTCCGGCGGGCGAGGGTGGGGGACCAGGGACTGCTCATCTCAAGCCTCTTCTCGGGGCGCTGTCACGTGATTGCGGTCACTCTAAAGTGGTGGACCGGATCGGCGCAATAAGACGACGAGAAGTTGCAAGTTACGAACAGGCAGCAGACTGTCCACAGGAGGGCCGTGATGTGGACAGGTGTGCCCGTGGGGAGGTCTTTCGCGGGTTTTCGTCGGGGGGTGCCGATAGGCTGGACAAGGGCACGCCCCCCAGGGAGGGCGGGGGTGTTTTCGGGCGGCTCGTGGTCCACGGCGGGCGCACTCCCCGGGTGCTGGGCAGCTGGGGGTGCGGCGGAGTCGGTGGTCCCGGCTCTGGCGGTGAAATCCGGCAGAGTCGTAGCGGCCGCTTCGGCGCGGGAGCAGGCGGCCCGGCTGGTCGGCGAAGCTGGCGAATGCGGCCCTAGCCCCGGGCGGCCGGGTCGCGGCGACGCCGGTGGTCCTGACGGACGGAAGCCGGCAGAGCAGCAGCGCTCGCCGGAGGCCGACGCCCCGGCAGACTCGTATCGCTACGTTCCAGCATCCTGGCCAGCGCAACCGGCGCGCGAAAGCACGACCGGCGCCCCCCGCCCAGACCTCCCCGCCCACCCCGATACGAAGCCGAAAACACGGACGGTGGTGCCGGGTCAAGGCACGCTTTCCCGCCTTGACGCGGTACCACCGTCCGTAGTCACAATCAGGCTTCGGGGTGGAGAGTCAACGAAACGCGCCGACTCCGCCGGAACCAGCCCCGGGGCAGCGCTGTCCGGCGCACGCCCCCGGGCTCACCGAGAGCGCAAAAGGGCCGACCCGACCCCACAAGACAGAACTCAAGCCATCCGGCGCGCCGTGGACCCCCGAACCACCAGCTCCGGGGCGAACAGCAGCTCCTCCGCCGCCACCTCCCCGCCGTTGATCCGCTTCACCAGCAGCTCCACCACGGCACGACCCATCGCCTCGATCGGCTGGCGGGTCGTCGTCAGCGGCGGGTCCGTGCAGTTCATCAGCGCCGAGTCGTCGTAGCCGACCACCGAAATGTCCTCCGGCACCGACAGGCCCTGCCGCCGGGCCGCGCGGACCGCGCCCAGGGCCAGCAGGTCGCTCGCGCACAGCACCGCCGTCGCGCCGCGGGGGTACAGGCGGGCCGCCGCCGCGTGGCCGCCCTCGATCGAAAACATGCCGTGCTCGACCAGTTCGTCCAGCACCGGCAGGCCCAGCTTCGCCGCGTAGGAGCGGAACGCCTCGAGCTTCCGCTGGGACGGCACGTGGTCCGACGGGCCGAGGACCAGCCCGATCTTCTCGTGCCCGAGCGAGCTGAGGTGCCCGACGACCTGCTCGACCGCCACCGCGTCGTCGCACGACACCTGGGGGAGCCCGAGGTGGTCGACCGCCGCGTTGATCAGGACCGTCGGCAGCCGGCGCTCGACGAGGTGGTGGTAGTGCGAGTGGACCGCGTCCGCCTGCGCGTACAGCCCGCCCGCGAACACCACGCCCGACACCTGCTGCTGCAGGAGCAGCTCGACGTACTCCGCCTCGGACACCCCGCCCGCGGTCCGCGTGCAGAGCACCGGCGTGAACCCCTGCTGGGCGAGGGCGTTGCCCATGATCTCGGCCAGCGCCGGGAAGATCGGGTTCTGCAGCTCCGGCAGCACCAGCCCGACCAGGCGGGCGCGCTCGCCCCGCAGCTGGGTGGGCCGCTCGTACCCCATCACGTCCAGCGCGGTGAGCACGGCGGCGCGGGTGCTGGCGGACACCCCGGACCGGCCGTTGAGCACCCGGCTGACCGTGGCTTCGCTGACCCCGACCTGGCGGGCGACTTCGGCAAGACGACGCGTCATGGCTGAAACTTTACAGCAACTGGGTGCAAAAGCATGACAAGCCCGTACCGGTCACCGTGACCGGTACGGGCTTGCCGGGAGCCGAGGTTACGAAGCCGCCACTTCGAACTCGGACACCTGTCCGGCCGGCCAGCCGGTGTTGCCGGTGAACGTCAGCCGCACGAAACGCTGGGACGTCGCCGTGAACGAGACCGACGCCGTGTTGCCCGACGCCGGGTCGAACGTGTAACCGCGCGAACCGACCAGCGTCGTGTACGAGCCGCCGTCGGGGCTGGCGGAGATCGTCACCGTCTGGGTGCGCGTGCCCCACGCCGAGGACGGCGGCAGCTTCAGCGTCACCTTGTTGATCGACGCCGCCGCGCCCAGGTCCACCGTCAGCGTCTGCGGGAAGGCGTTGTTCGCGCTTTCCCAGTAGGAGTTCGCGTCACCGTCGTTGGCGTTCGACGGCGGGAAGCCGCCCTGGGACCCGGACGCCGTGATCGCCTTTCCACGGGCGAGGTTGGTGCCCGGCTGGGATGGCTGCGGCGGCCCGGAGTTCGGTGCGGGCCAGGTCGAGCAGTCGCTCCAGGTGCCGGTCCAGCCGCTGTTGCCCGACCCGCTGAACGTCATGCGGGGGATCGACGTCGGGTAGGGGCAGTTGTACGTCCCCGTCACGCCGACGCCGGATGCCGTCAGGTTGCTGATCGACACCGCACCCTGCGTCTGGGACTGCGCCACGAACGTGCCGACGCCCTGCACCGAGACGCCGTCGATCGTGATGCCCTGGATCGGCTTGCCCGCGCCGTTGCCGTCGATGAACTGGATGGCCTCGTACGGGCTCTGGATGGCGGTGAACCCGGTGACCCGGATCGTCACGCCGGTGATCGCCTGGTCACGCGCGTCGAACCACAGCGCGCCGACGCCGAACTGCCAGTTCGGGTCGAGTGCCCCGGCCCGCAGCGCGGTGTTGTTCGAGAGCGTCACCGTGCCGGACAGGGGCACCGAGTTGAACCGGTTCGCCACCAGGTAGCCGCCGCCGAGGGCGTTGGTGTCCTGGACGAGGTTGCCGCTCACCGTGTTGTTCGAGCCGCCGTACAGCGCGATGCCGTTGGCCAGGTTCGGCTGCACGACCGTGTTGTTGACCAGCGAGTTGCCGGAGTCGGCCTGGCCGTTGGACCACAGCGCGAGCCCGTCGTCGCCGTTGTTGCGCAGGTAGTTGTTGCGCAGTGTCGAGTTCGTGACCGCGCCGTCGAAGTTGACGCCGTCGGCCTGGGTGTCGAGGATGCGGTTGTTCTCGATGGTGAGGTTCGACGACGCGCCGTTCATCAGCCACAGCCCGCACTTCGTGTCCTGGATCCACAGGCCGGACACGACCGAGCCGTTGCCGAGGACGCCGTGGAACGCGTTGTCCGGGCTACCGTCGTTGCGTTCGGTGACGTCGCCGAACACCGCGAAGTCGTACAGCTTGATGTTCCCGGACGCGCTGCCGTTGTTGAAGATGTTGTTGCCGTGCAGCACGGTGTACCACTGGCCCGCGCCGCGGACGGTCGTCTGGTCGATCTGCAGGGCCGAGGAGATCTCGAACCGGCCCTGCGGCACCCACACCTCGCGGCCCTGCGAACGCGCCGCCGACAGCGCGTTGCGGAACGCCTGCGAGTCGTCCGACGAGTCGTTCGCGGTGGCACCGTAGTCGGTCACCGACAGCGCGTTCGCCGGTTTCGTGCCCGCCCCGCCGACCTGCTCGAAGTCGGCCAGGTCGATGGTCGCCTGGCCGACGTCACCGGAGTCGGCGGCCACCCGCACCTTCGCCCCGGCGGCCGCGTTCTGGCCGAACAACAGCCGGGCGTCGTCGAAGAAGTGGTGGGTCTTCGCGCCGGGGATCCAGCTGGTGTCCACATAGGAATACCGCGACGTCACCGACAGCCCGCTGCCGAGCTTGGTCCCGTTGACGTACACCGAAAGGCGGCCCGAAGACCCGTCCGGCAGGTTGTAGTGGACGTTGATCGAGTTCGCCGCCGCGGGCAGCGTGAACTCGACGTACTGGCCGGTCGTGATCCGCACGGCCTGGCGACCGGAGGCCTCGGAGGCGATCGACGCCTGGGTGTAGTCGGGGCCGACGGCCGAGCCGTTCGTGGCCGAGCACTCGGCCTCGACGGTCCGGAACGGCACGCTCGCCCCGCCGGACGCCGTGGTGGGGCAGGTGGCCGCGGCGGCCGGGGTCGCGCCGGCCAGCACGGTGAAGCCGGAGGCGGCGAGCGCGGCGGCCAGCAGGGCCGCGCGACGCCGGGGAGTGGGGGACATCATCGTCACCTTTCTCGCGGGGATCAGGAGGAATAGGCTTCGAGTTCGGACAGCTGCCCGGCGGGCCAGCCGGTGTTGCCGGTGAAGGTGAGCCGCAGGGTGCGCGCCGACGTCGCCGGGAACGTGACGGTCGCGGTGTTGCCGGACGCCGGGTTGAAGGTGTAGCCGGCCGCGGCCTTGACGCCGTCGACCGAGATCGTCTCGGTGCGGGTGCCCCACGCCGAGGACGGCGGCAGTTTCAGCACCAGCCGCGAGACGGTGACCGTGCTGCCGAAGTCGACGGTCAGCGACTGCGGGAACGCGTTGTTCGCGCTCTCCCAGTAGGAGTTCGCGTCGCCGTCGACGGCGTTGCCCGGCGGGAAGCCACCCTGGGAGCCGGACGCGCTGATGCTCTTGTGCAGCGCCAGGTTCCCGGACGGCTGGGTCGGCGTGGTGGTCGGCGGGGTGGTCGTCGTGCCGCCGTTGTCGGAGCCGTAGACCGGCGACGGCCACGAGCCGCAGTACGTCGTCGTCCAGCCGGAGTTGCCGCCCTGGTCGGCGAGCCCGGCCATGGCGTCCGGGCCCATGCAGTTGTAGACGCCGGCGCGGCCGACGCCGGTCGCGACGACGTTCTTCACCGACCCCGACGGCTTCGACTGCAGCTGCCAGGCGAACGTGCCGGCGCCGGTGATCCGGACGCCGTCGAAGTGCACGTCCGTGGTGGCGCCGTCGATGAACTGGATCGCCTCGTAGTTGTTGTCCACCAGGTCGTTGTCCGTGACGTCGATCCGGCCGGTGATGGCCGAGTCGCGGCCGTCGAACCACAGGGCGCCGACGCCGAACTGCCAGTTCGAGTCGAGCACGCCGGTGCGGATCGCGGTGTTGCGCGCGACCGTCGTGGTGCCCGACAGCGGCACCGCGCTGAACCGGTTCGCGATGTGCAGGCCGCCGCCCTGGTCCTGGTTGTCGGCCACGACGTTGTCGGACACGGTGTTGTCGTGCCCGCCGTAGACGGCGATGTTGTTGGCGAGGATCGGCAGCAGCACGGTGTTGAAGGAGAACGTGTTGTGGTGGTCGGCTTCGTGCTCGGACCACATGGCCAGGCCGTCGTCGCCGGTGTTGCGCAGGAAGTTGTTCGTCACCGTGACGTTGCTGATGCCCTGGTGCAGGTTCAGCCCGTCGGCGGTCTGGTCGAGGATCCGGTTGCCGGACACGGTGAGCCCGTCGAACGGCCCGTCGAGCCACAGCCCGACCTTCGTGTGCTGGAGCCACAGGTTCTGCACGACCGAGCCGCCGCCGAGCGCGCCGCCGACGGCGTTGGACTGGTCGCAGTCGACGCGGGCGTCGACCTGGCCGATGATCGCGAAGTCGTACAGCTTGACCGCGCTGCTGGTGCCGGGCACGGCCGGGTTGCCGGGGTACGCCGGCGTCCCGCAGCTTTCCGGTTCGCCCTTGCCGAAGATCCCGGCGCGCAGTCCGGTCAGCACCGAGTACCAGGGCCCGGCGCCGCGGATCGTCACCTGGTCGACGGTGATGTGGTGGCCGAGGGTGAAGGTGCCGGACGGGATCCAGACCTCCTTGCCTTGACCGCGGGCCGCGGCCACGGCGGCGTCGAACGCGCCCGCGTCGTCGGTCGTGTCGTTCGCGGTGGCGCCGTAGTCGGTGACGGACACCGAGTTCGCGGGCCGCGCGGCAGCCGCGCCGACCTGCTCGAAGTCGGCGAGGTCGACGGTGACCGGCGTGACGTCGCCCGCGTCGACCTGCAGCTTGATCTTCGTGCCCGCCGGGTACGACGTGCCGAGCAGGGCGCGGGTCTCGTCGTAGAAGTGGTGCGCGTGCCCGTCACCCGGGTTGTTGGTGAACGGGTACGAGCCGTAGTACCAGGCCCACTTCGACGTCAGGGCGATGTCCCGGTTGTGCGCACCGCCGACGTACAGGGAAATCGTGCCGTTGACGGAATCGGGGAGGCTGTACCGGAAGTCGATCGAGTTCGCCGGCGCGGTGAGCGTGAACTCGACGTACTGGCCTTGGCCGGACAGCGTCACCGCCTTCCGGCCGGAGGCTTCACCGGCGAGGGTGCCCGCGGCGCGGTTCGGGCCGATGACCGAACCGTTCGTCGCGGCGTTTTCGGCTTCCTGTTCGAGGAAGGGCACGGACGCGCCGCGGGCCGCGGCGAGGGCGTGGGCCGGCGCCGCGGCGATGGTGGCGCCCGCGGCGACGATCACCGCCGCGGCGAGGGCGCCATAACGGAATTTGGGCGCGCTGAACACAGAGCTGGGAGACATGGACGGCACTGGCCTTTCCGCAGCAGGTGGGGACCTCTGTGATCCGGATCATACGAATCACGGACAGGAAATCGCAATACTTGGACGAACTTACGCAAGTTTGCGACAGGAATTGACGACTGGCCCGGATGCCCGGCGTTCGCTTACGCCCGGCGGAGCAACGCCTCGGCCGGCGGCCCGCGCTGATATTTTCCAGGGATGAGCCAGCGACGCGCGGACGGCAGCGCCGGGGACGCCGACTACGGCGCGATCGGCGGGGTCTACACCGACTACCGCAAGCCGGATCCCCGCATCGGGCAGTACATCCTCGACGCACTGGGTGACGCACGGACCGTGCTGAACGTCGGCGCGGGGGCGGGCGCGTACGAACCCGAAGACCGCGAAGTGACCGCGGTCGAGCCGTCGGCGTCGATGCGGGCGCAGCGTCCGGCGGGCCTGCCGCCCGCCGTCGACGCCGTGGCCGAGAAGCTGCCGTTCGGCGACCGGGCGTTCGAGGGCGCGATGAGCACGTTCAGCGTCCACCAGTGGAACGACCTCTGGACCGGCCTGGAGGAGATGCGCCGCGTCACCCGCGGCCCGATCGCCATCCTGACGTGCGACCCGGACCGGCTGCGCCGCTTCTGGCTGCTCGACTACGCGCCCGAAGTGATCGAGACCGAGGCCCGGCGCTACCCGTCGGTCGACGACATCGCCGACGGCCTCGGCGGCCACACCGAGGTGATCGGCGTGCCCATCCCGATCGACTGCACCGACGGCTTCAACGAGGCCTACTACGCCCGCCCCGAACGCCTGCTGGACCCGGGCGCGCGGCTGTCGTGCTCGGCGTGGAGCTTCGTCGACGACCGCGTGCACCACCGCTTCGCCGCGGAACTCCAGCACGACCTCGACGACGGGACGTGGGAACGCCGCTACGGCAGGCTCCGCGACCAGCCGACCTTCGACGGCTCCCTGGTGTTGGTGGTTTCGACCCCCACGGCGTGACTACCCGGCCAGCAGCTCCTGCAGCTCCTGTACCGCGACAGCGAGTTCGTCGGCGAAGCGGTACATCTCCGCCGAGACGTGCTTCGGCGTGCTCAGGTAGATGTTCCAGCGGTCCGGCAACAGCACGTACGCGATGCCGATGCACTGCGGGCTGGTCGAGCCGAACCCGAAGTACCGGATGTTCACCGACGGCGCCGAGCTGGTGCTGAGGTAGTCGTCGCGCATCTTCAGCCAGCCCGGTGCGGAGTACAGCGCCGGCTCCGAAGTGTCGCCACGGCGTTTCCCGATCAGCTGCAGCTCCCACAGGTGCTGCTCGGGCGCGTCCCCGGCCTGGCACTCCTTGGCCCGTGCCACGTGCTTGGCGGCGGCCGCGCGGAACGCTTCGCGCTTCTCGTCCGCGGAGGCGCTCGGCGAAGTCATGACGTCGGCGAACCGCACGACCTCGGGCGTGACGACCCGCATGGCCTCGGTCCGGCCGTTCCGGAACTGCCGGGTGGCGATCGACTCGTACGTTGCGCCGGTCAGGCCCTTCGCGCGGCGGTGGGCCAGCTGGTACGCCATCTGCGCGAAGGCGTCCGGGGACATCCCGAGCTCCTTCGCCCGGTTCGCGCCGAAGTCGAACGACACCGTCTGCGTCGCGGTCGCCTCCCCGTACGCCCGGTACGCGGCTCCGGCGGCGAGAGCGTCCTCGCGGAGTTCGTCGGTCAGCGTGAACTCGATCGTCTCGAAGCCCGGCACGCCGTCGGCCGCCTCCCGCGGCTCGCGCGAGCCGCTCAGCAGGGCGTCGGTGAAGCCGAGGATCGTGGTGCCGTCGAGTTCGCAGTGCTCGACGTTGATCCCCGCGGTACCGTCCTCGAACACGATGAGCGACACGGCCTTGTCGTACCAGCGGTTGTCGCCGTACAGCAGCCGTTCACCCGCCTCCAAGGCGTTCGACGGCGTGAAGTCGTCCAGGCACAGGCAGAACAACGCGGTCTCGATGGCTTCGAGCGCGTCGGCGTTCCCGGCTTCGAGGAGCGCGGCTCGCGAAGCCGCCCACTCGGCGCGGGCCTTCGTCGTGAAGTGGCCGGCCGGGACGTCGGTGCGGTGCTCGTCCTTGAGGATCGCCCGCAGCGCCTCCGCCAGCTGGGCCGCCGAATACGGGCGGCCGTCTTCGGCGAGGACGTCCAGCCGGAACGGCGTGCCCTTCAGGAACACCACGATGTGCCGCTCGGGTGAAGGGAACTGCGTGCGCGCGGTGTCGAGCACCTCGCCCGGGATGCGCGTCGCCGAGAACAGGAACTTGTGCTGCACCATCGACTGCGGCGTGCCGCGCAGGAGCACGGGCGGCACGAGTTCGTCGTCGAGCTTCAGCTTGTAGTCCACGGCGGCCGCGGTCAGCTCGGCCGCGCGCTCCACCTGACCGAGCGGGGACTCGGAGAACAGGAAGAAGAAGTTGGCGTTGAGCGCGATCCGGTCGCGGCGGCCGAGGTAGCGGTACGGCCAGAACGTGTCGAGCCAGCTGCGCACACCGGGCGAGCGGTCGTACTCCTCGAGCCGCGCCTGCAGTTCCGGCCCGGGGCCCGCGAGGAACTCCGCGACCGCCGCTTCGGTCTCCGCCAGCTCGGCCGGCGTCAGCAGCGGGGCGCACCACTCGAGGAACCGGCGGCCGCTGTCCGCCAGCGTGGGGAGGGGGACGCGGGGGAGCCGGTCCTCGTTGCCGAACGTGCGGGTGGACCATTCCGGACTGCTCACGATCATCCTTCTCCGTCGGGGAGTTCGAAGTCTTTCGGGGTCCGGGTGGCGGAGCCCCCGGCTCGGGGCGAAACCCCGGATGTCACAGCGTGGCCGAGCCTTCAGGACGGGAAACATACAGCCGCGCGTAGAGCCACCCGTCGGACTCCAGCCCGGCCGGGTCGACGCCGGCCGCGCTCAGCGTGTCCAGGATCTGCGTCTGCTCCTCGGCGGAGGCGAACTGCCGCTGCCGGAAGACCCCGCCGGCGCGCACGGTCTCGTAGCCCAGTTCGGCCAGGCTCTCGGCGATCGGTTCGTAGGAGAACATCCGCAGCACGAAGTGCGCCATCCACGGCCGCGAGCCGCGGGCGACCCGGGACAGCGTCTTCTCGGTGACGTACCCGACGCAACCGGTCGAGATGACGAGGTCCACGTCGTCCAGGAGCTTCTGCTGGGTGCTGTCGGGGTCGTCGCGCTCGAGGTCGGCGTGGATCGCCTCGTCGAGGAAACCGGCGGAAAGCGCGTACTCCAGCGCCGGGGCCGAGCTGTCCAGGCCGTAGAACCGCGGTCCGCCCGGGTGGACGCGCTTGCGGTCGGCCTCGACCAGCGCCGCGTGGTCCAGGGCGCGCACGGCCGGGGCCGTGTAGTGGGCGTAGAGGTCGTCCATCGTCGCTTCGCAGCGCTGCAGGGCCGCGTTGACGCCGTACGAGCAGCCGACGTCGAGCACGGTCGGGCGCTCGGCGGGGTGCGCCGCGACCAGCTTCGCGAAGTACGGCTTCGCCAGCTGCGGGATGTGGTAGCCGACGCGCTCGAGCGTGCCGAAGAACGGCCGCGGGTCGGGTGCGGTGTAGATGTGGTCGAACGAAATCTTTCCGGTGGAGTCGAACGGCATGGGCCAGGCTCCTGATCAGTCGAGCAGCTCGTCGCCGCGGGCGGTGCGCTCCGCGAGGTGGGCGGGCAGGACGCGGCCGAACAGCTGGCGGGTCCGCTCCGCGCTGCCGATGACCCCCGGGCGCTCGCTGTAGGCGAAGATCGCGGAATGCCGCGCGACCGGGCCCGCCACGGTACTGACCCGGTGCAGCGCGAAGCGTCCCTTGAACAGCTGCAGATCGCCGGGCCGCACGTCCAGGCGCCGGACCGGCCGGGTGTCGCCGGCCAGGACCGCGCGGACGCCGTCGAAGTTCTCGTCCTCGGCCGACCGGATGCCCGGGCAGTACTCGAAGGTGCCGCCTTCCTCGGCGGCCTGGGTCAGCATGCTGACGGTGTGGGTGTTGGTGTCGAAGTGCCACGGGTGCGCGCGCCCGGGCGCGATCACGTTGAGCGTCAGCCCGGACAGGGGGTCGGCGAGTTCGTGCAGTTCCGGCCGCCCGAAGCAGTCCGCGACGAACCGGCGGAACACCGGGCTCGTGTAGAGCCGGCTGATGATCGATGACGCCGGGATGCGGTCGCGGGCGACGAAGGCGTTGCCGCGTTCCATGATCGTCCGGCCGGGGTGGCCGTCGGGCAGCGGCTCGTCGACGGCGGTGTTGTAGGCGTTGACCTGCTCGACCTTGGTGTACGCGTGCGGTTCGAGCGCGGCGCACTCTTCGCGGAGGACGTCGTGGAGCCCGGGGCGGATGAAGTCGGCGAGGACGCTGCAGCCGACGTCGGCGAGCTCGGCGCGGGTGCGCCCGACCGTCTCGCGCCAGGCAGGGCTGTCCGGTGCGGTGAGCGGGTAGCGGTCGGTGTCGACCATTTCCAGTGGCGCTACGGAGGTGCTCATCGTCGAGGTCCCTTCCGGCGGGTGAAGGAACAGAGGTAGCACAGGAGCCCGCTGGTCAACCGGGGGTTTGTGAGCGGTGACACACGGTCGTCAATTCCCGATTCTGCTGGCCCACGCGCTGAGCTCGACGGTGTCGGTGGTGCCCAGGTCGGTCTCCAGCGGCTGCTCCTGCGCGGGCTCGCCCGGGATCGGGACCACCGAAACCGCGGCGCCGGTGTGCTTGTCACCGCTGGTGACGGTGGCCGACCAAGCGAGCACCGACAACGCCTTCTCGCCCGGCTGGAGCGTCAGGTCCTGCGGGCCCGGATCGGGCGCGAAATAGGACGTCTCATGGCGGACTTCGACGTCGAGCGGAGTGCCGTCGCCGGCCAGGATCTTCACGTCCGGGTAGCCGGTGACCTTGCGCGGCACGGTGTCCCGGTTGGTCAGCGTCAGCACGCTGGCCCGGTGACCGAGTCCGGCTTCGACCTGACCGACCGAAAGCGACAGGCCGGTCGAGGGCGGCGGCGCGTACGTCGGGCTCGGTGCGGCCGTCGGCGTCGGTGGTGGCGGCGGAGTAGCGCAACCCGCGAGAAGAGCTACGACGAAAAGTGGTGCGACGCGGAAAACCCCCATGCGGCGGAAGGGTAGCGGGCGCCTCGGAAGGCGCCCGCCCGACTGGGTCAACCGGGGCGTCGCCCCGGGCCGGGGGCTCCGCCACCCGGAACCCCCGAACCGCCTTTCACGGCGTCAGCAGCGGCAGGAGCGGCTTGCGCACGGCGGTCGCGACGCCGTCCGACGCCTCCGCCGCGGCGATCCGCTCGGCGCTCGGCCTGCCGTAGCCCGTCGTCCGCTGGACCAGCGGGCGGCCCAGCGGCTCCACCATCGCCCGCATGTCGCTGATCGTCTTGTACGACCCGTTGGACGCCCCCGCCATCCGGCTGATCGTCTCCTCCATCAGCGTGCCGCCGATGTCGTTGACCCCGCCCTGCAGCACCGCGCGGCTGCCCTCTTCGCCGAGCTTCACCCAGGAGCTCTGGATGTTGTCGATCATGCCGTGCAGCAGCAGCCGGGCCAGCGCGTGCACCGCGCGGTTCTCGCGCAGCGTCGTGCCCGGGCGGGCGAGGCCGGCCAGGTAGATCGGGGCGCTCTGGTGGATGAACGGCAGCAGCACGAACTCGGTGAACCCGCGGCGGCCGTGCTTCTCGAGGCCTTCGCGCTGCAGGCGCGCCAGCAGCTTCAGGTGCGCGACCCAGTGCGCCGGGGTGTCGACGTGGCCGTACATCATCGTGGACGTCGTCGGCAGCCCGACCTCGTGCGCGGTCGTGACGACCTTGATCCACTCCGACGTCGGCAGCTTGCCCTTGGTGAGGACCCAGCGGACGTCGTCGTCGAGGATCTCCGCCGCGGTGCCCGGCAGGGAGTCCACACCGGCCTCTTTCGCCTTGATGAGCCAATCGCGAAGCGACAGGTTCGTCCGCGAAGCGCCGTTCACGACCTCCATCGGGCTGTAGGAGTGCAGGTGGATCTCCGGCTGACGGCGCTTGACCTCGGCCGCGAGGTCGAAGTACGCGGTGCCCGGCAGGTCGGGGTGGATGCCGCCCTGCATGCAGATCTCGGTCGCGCCCGCGGCCCACGCCTCGTCGACGCGGTCGCCGACCTGCTCGAGCGAGAGCGTGTACGCGTCAGCGTCGGTGCGACGCTGTGCGAAGGCGCAGAAGCGGCAACCCGTGTAGCAGACGTTGGTGAAGTTGATGTTCCGCGTGACGACGAAGGTGATGTCGTCGCCGACCGTCTCGCACCGCAGGTCGTCGGCGATCCGGGTGAACGCGTCGAGCTCCTTGCCGTCGGCGTGCAGGAGGGCCAACGCGGCGTCGTCGGACAGGCCGGCGGGGTCCTTTTCCGCGCTGCGCAACGCTTCCAGGATGTCCGTGTCGAACTTGGCGGGCCCGGTCTTGATCCGGTCGCCGATCTCCTTCCAGTCCCCGTAGACGGAGTCGAAGTCGCTGCGCCGGTCTTCGGTGCGGCCGCTCGTGTCGATCTCGGTGTGCAGGTCCGTGCGGCCGGACTCCTGCCAGCCGCCGTCCGGCTCCTGCCACGGGATGCCGACCGGCATCGCGCCTTCGCGGGCCATCCCCGTGTCGTAGTCGACGAGCGCGGCGACGTGCCGGGTGATCCGCGGGTCCAGCCACGGCTCGCCGGCCTTGACGTACTCCGGGTAGATCGTCAGCCGTTCCTTCAGCTCGAAGCCGGCCTTCTCGGTGCGGCGGGCGAGCTCGTCGATCTGCGGCCAAGCGCGCTCGGGATTGACGTGGTCCGGGGTCAGCGGGGAGACGCCGCCCCAGTCGTCGATGCCGGCGCGGATCATCAGGTCGTACTGGTTGCCGATCAGGTTCGGCGGCGCCTGGATGCGCATCTTGGGCCCGAGCACCAGCCGCGCGACGGCGATGTTCGCGGCGAGTTCTTCGAGGTCGGCGTCCGGCGTGGCGCGCATCTTCGTGTCCGGCTTGGCCCGGAAGTTCTGCACGATCACTTCCTGGATGCCGCCGTAGGTCCTGGCGACCTTGCGGATCTCGAACAGCGCGTCCGCGCGCTCCTCGAACGTCTCGCCGATCCCGATCAGGACACCGGTGGTGAACGGGACACTGCTGCGCCCGGCGTCTTCCAGGACGCGCAGCCGGACCGCGGGGTCCTTGTCCGGCGAGCCATAGTGCGGGCCGCCCTTCTCGCTCCACAGCCGGGTCGCCGTGGTCTCCAGCATCATGCCCATCGACGGCGCGACCGGCTTGAGCCGCTGGAAGTCCTGCCAGGTCAGCACGCCCGGGTTGAGGTGGGGCAGCAGGCCGGTCTCTTCGAGGACGCGGATCGCCATCGCGCGGACGTAGGACAGCGTGTCGTCGTAGCCGTGGGCGTCGAGCCAGTCGCGGGCGGCCTTCCAGCGGTCCTCGGGCCGGTCGCCGAGGGTGAAGAGGGCTTCCTTGCAGCCCATCTCGGCACCCTTGCGGGCGATGTCGAGGACCTCGTCCGGGGACAGGAACGGCGATTCGAGCCGGCCCGGCACGGTGACGAACGTGCAGTAGCCGCAGCGGTCGCGGCACAGGCGGGTCAGCGGGATGAACACCTTGCGGCTGTAGGTGATGACGCCGGCGCGCCCGGCCTCGGCCAGGCCCGCGTCCCGGATTCGGGAGGCGTACTCGGACAGCTTCGTGAGGTCGTCACCGCGGGCGTGCAGCAGGACGCTCGCTTCGGCTACGTCGAGTGTCTTCCCGTCACGCGCCCGGGCGAGCGCGCGGCGCATCGCGGAGGCGGTCGGGGTGGTGGCGTCGGGTTCGGGTCCCATTCCGCCCACGCTAGGACCGTCCTCGCGGGACCAGCCAGGGTGTGTTCCGCACCCGGTTCACCCGATCGGTTCTTCGCGGTGTCCCCGCAGGTCAACGGGCCCTCGTAGTTGTCGACCAGCGCGTCGCCGTGTATTACCTAAAGGGTGGCATCGGTGGTCGGCAAGAAGATCGGCGGACGGACGTACTACTACCTGGCGGAGTCGGCCCGGGTGGACGGCAAGCCGCGGGTGGTGACCCAGCGTTACCTCGGCACGGCCGACGAGATCGCGCGGGCCGTCCCGGGCGGCGAGCCGGAGTCGGCGTCGTACCGGACGTACGGCGACGTCGCCGCGGTGTGGGCGACGCTGTCCCGGCTGGACTTCGTCGCCCGCGTCGACGACGTCGTGCGCGCCAAGCCGTCGCTGGGACCGACCCTCGCCGTCGCGGTGCTGCACCGCGCGACCGCCCCCGAGACGCCGATCGGGACGTGGTGGGAAACGAGCGCGGCCGCCGACCTGGCCCGGCCCCGCTTGTCCACAGTGGATGGTCTGTGGCGGGCGCTGGAACGTCTTACCCCGGAACGCATCGCGGGCATCGAGGAGACCGTGGCCGCCGCCGTGCTGGAGACGCTCGACGACCACGCGGCGCTGGCCGTCGACGTCCCGCAGTTCGCCGCGTTCGCCCCCGCCGACTGCACCCTGCCGTCGGCGTGCCAGGGCGTGCTCGCCGGGGCCGGGCTGAGGGTGACCCGCGACGGCGCGATCCCGCTGGCGTCGCGGCTCTACCGGCGTGACGACGGCACCGCGCCGACGTTCGCCTCGGTCATGGCCGGGCTGGGGCCCGCGACGCTCGTCTTCCACGCGGGTCAGGCGGCCCAGCTGGACCTGGGGTCACGCAGCGGATTCGTCGGGTCCCTCCCGCTGACCGACCACCCGGAGCTGCTGACCCAGCCCGCGTCCGCGCGCAAGCGCGTCGACCCCGAGCGGTTCGCGGGGCTGACGGCGCTGGACACGCACGCGGTCGTCGACGGCGTCCGGCGGCGGGTGATCCTGACCCACTCGGCGACGCTGCACGCGGCGCAGTCCCGCGCGTTCGCCGACGAGCTGGCCACCGCCACCCGCGAGCTCGACGGCCTCGCCGAAGCCCTGGCGGCGGGCACCCACCGCGGCGACCGGGCCCAGGTGCACGCCGAGATCGGCCGCGTGACCCGCGGCCGGCGCATCGAACGCGTGCTCACCGCCGTCCTGAGCGGGAACCGGCCCGGCGAGATCCGGGTGGAACGGCGGATCGACGCCGCCGCGCTGGCCCGGCTGGACGAGGAGTTCTTCGGCAAGCAGGTGCTGGTCACCGACCGGGACTGGCCGGTCGCCGAGGTCGTCACCGCCTACCGGGCCCGCACCCACCTCGAATCGACGTTCCGCTGGCTGACCGGGCCCGCCGTCACCGGCCCGACCCCGCGCTGGGAGTGGACCCGGCAGCGGATCGCGGCCCACGGCCTGGTCTCGGTGCTCGCCGCGACGGTGACGCACCTGATGCGGCGCGAGGCCGACCGGGCGGGGATGAACCTGTCGGTGCGGGAGCTGCTGGACCAGCTCGCGGGCATCGGCGAGCTGGTGCTGCGGTACCCGTCCACCGGCGGGCGGCCGCGGGTGAAGCGCCTGCTCACCTCGCTGGAGCCGGAGCAGCAGGCGCTGTCCTCCCTGTTTCAGCTCTCGCGGTAGATCTGCAGCGCCGAGAAGCTCTGGACCACCGGCATCAGCTCGATGACGTTGATGTTCACGTGCTTCGGCTGGCTCGCGGCCCAGTACACCGACTCGGCGACGTCGTCGGCCGTCAGCGGGGTCGTGCCTTCGTACACCTTGCCGGCCTTCGCCTCGTCGCCGGCGAAGCGGACCTTCGAGAAGTCCGTGCCGCCGACCATGCCGGGCTCGATGTTCGTGACCCGGACGCCGGTGCCGTGCAGGTCGCTGCGCAGGTTGAGGCTGAACTGGTGGACGAACGCCTTGGTCGCGCCGTAGACGTTCCCGCCGGGGTAGGGGTAGGTGCCGGCGATGGAGCCGATGTTGATGACGTGCCCGCGGCCGCGCTCGACCATGCCCGGCAGCAGCGCGCGCGTGACGTGCGCGAGGCCGCGGACGTTGGTCGCGATCATCTGGTCCCAGTCGTCGAGGTCGGCCTTCTGCGCGGGCTCGAGGCCCTTGGCCAGGCCGGCGTTGTTGACCAGGACGTCGACGTCCTGCCAGCCCTCCGGGAGGTTCTCGACGGTGGTTTTGACCGCCTCGGGGTCGCTGACGTCGAGTTTCACCGGGAGGACGGCGTCGCCGAGCTCGCCGGCCAGCTTCTCGAGCTTGTCCTCGCTGCGGGCGACGGCGATCACCCGGGCGCCCTCGGCGGCGAACCGGCGCGCGATGGCGTCACCGAAGCCGGCGCTCGCGCCGGTCACGAACACGGTCTGCTGGGTCATGGGGTTGCTCCGCTGCTCTTGCTCGTCGTCAGGAAGGTGCTGAGTGCCTCGTTGAACTCCGTCTCGCGCTCCAGGTTAGGGAGGTGGCCCGCACCCTCGATCACCACCAGGGTCGAGTTCCCGATTTCCCGGTGGATGAGCTCGGCGTCGCCGACCGGGGTGAACTCGTCCTCGCTGCCCACGACGAACAGGGTGGGGACTTCGATGTCCTTCAGGGTGTCGGTGTAGTCCGGGCGTTCGGCGCGTCCCCGTAGCGCGGCGGCGGCTCCCGCTGCGGGGGCGTTGCGCATCATCCGGCGGACGTGCGCTTCCACGTCCGGGCTGGTGGCGCGGGTCTGCTTCGAGATCATCTTCGGGAGGAGCTCCTCGGCGTAGCGCTCCATGCCCTCCTCGGTGATGCGGTCGGCTGTGTCGTAACGGGCCTGTTTGGCCTCCGGGGTGTCCAGGCCGGCGAAGGTGTCGGCCAGGAGCAGGGCTTCGACGCGGTCCGGGTGGTCCTTCGCCAGCTGCATGACGATCTGGCCGCCCATGGAGAGGCCGCCGAGGACGAAGCTCGCCAGCTGCAGGTGGTCGGCGAGGTCGATGAGGTCCCGCGCGAAGACGTCGAGGCCGGTCTTCTCGTCTTGGGAGGGCGAGTCGCCGTAACCGCGGATGTCGGGGGTGATGACCCGGCAGCCGGTGCGGGTGAGGTGCTCGGCCTGGGGCCGCCACATCGAGCGGTCGAAGGGGTGGCCGTGGACCAGCAGGACGGGGCGGCCGCTCCCGAAGTCGTCGTAGGCGAGGTTCATGCCGCCGACGCTAGGCGGAGCTTTGGTCCGGAGCAATATGGTGCAATGTAGTCGGAGCAATATTCTTTCCGTCGTCTTTCGGTGGCGCTCGGGGCCGGCAGGGGGCAGACTGGGGCTCGGGCGGGCTTCGTCAGGGGTTTGACCTGCGCCGATCTTGTTAAGGGACCCCCCTGTTTCGGGCCCTTTCGGGGCATGTAAAGTTCTCCAAGTCGCCAGGGAAACCGAGCGACAGGGACACGAACCAAGCTCTCGCGGATCGCGATTGAGTGGGTGGCCCACAAAAACTGCTAGGAATAACTCGCTTCGAGTAAGGCCGCTTGACGGCGGTGCGACTCGGGGTGTGTTGCTTGAGAACTCAACAGTGTGCTAGTGAACTAAGCCAGTAGAGCTTATGTATTGAACCTCGTATGAGGTTCCTTTGAGAGCATTAAATTGCCTCGATTGAATTCGAAGACATTGTTGGAGAGTTTGATCCTGGCTCAGGACGAACGCTGGCGGCGTGCTTAACACATGCAAGTCGAACGCTGATCCGCTTTCGGGTGGTGATGAGTGGCGAACGGGTGAGTAACACGTGGGTAATCTGCCCTGCACTCTGGGATAAGCCTTGGAAACGAGGTCTAATACCGGATATCACAACTTCTCGCATGGGGGGTTGTTGA